>PKUO01000010.1 GCA_002869585.1 Sedimenticola sp. | reverse complement strand
CCAGGAACAGACCATTGAGGCATTGGAACGGTTTTTGGCCGATGCCCGGCTAATGCCCGTAGAGCAGGCGTTTGAACAAAGCCTGGTTAAACAGGGTAAAACCGCGTTTCCCTATCGGCATTACAGTTTTGAGCAAGTGCCTTATGTCTGTCTGCGCCTGCCTACGGGTGGCGGTAAGACAGTGTTAGCATCCCACGCAATCAAGGTGGCAACCCGTGCCTATCTGGAACAGGACTACCCCATCGTTTTATGGCTGGTACCGACCAACACCATTCAAAGGCAGACGCTTGAGGCACTAAAACAGCCCGGTCATCCCTATCGTGCAGAACTGGACAGGGCCTTTGATCAACGTGTAAGGATACTGGAAGACGATGAAGTGACTCAGATTCGCCAGCAAGATCTGGGTTCACAAGCCATCGTCGTAGTCAGTACCTTGGCCAATCTGCGTGTCTCCGATACCAGTGATCGTAAGGTCTACGCTTACCATGAAGATTTTGAGCCGCATTTTGCTGGAATAGATCCTAATGATGAACGCTTTGAACGGGTCACTGAATCGGATTTGAAAGAGAATGGTTTGGGTAGAGGTGACTTAGGTAAGGTTAAGTTTTCATTTGCCAATCTGTTGGCTATGAGGCATCCCCTGGTAATTATGGACGAGGCGCATAATGCCCGTACTCCATTGACCTTTGAAACACTCAAGCGCGTACATCCTGCCTGTGTGATTGAATTCACGGCTACACCCGATCAATCCAATACATCGGCCTCAAATGTGCTTTATCACGTCTCTGCTTCTGAATTGAAAGCAGAGGAGATGATTAAGTTGCCCATCATGCTGACAGAACACAATGACTGGCAGGCGGCGGTTCGAGATGCTTCGTTGACCCGGAATAAGCTGGCGACTGAGGCACAAAAAGAAGAGAGCTATATCAGGCCTATAGTGTTGCTACAGGCCGATAAGAAAAACGGTGAGGTTCCTTGGGAAAAGCTGAAGACCTATTTAATCGATGAACTAAAGATTGAAGAGAAAAAGATAGCAGTCGTAACGGGAACACAGCGTGAACTGGATGGTATTAACCTGTTTGCTCCTGATTGCAAGATTGAATACATCATTACTGTCGAAGCATTGAAAGAGGGCTGGGACTGTTCTTTTGCCTATGTCTTCTGTTCCGTGCGTGATGTGCGCTCCAGCAAAGATGCGGAACAACTGCTTGGCCGTGTATTGCGTATGCCTTATGCAACTCGGCGTAAAATTGAAGCATTGAATCGAGCTTATGCCCATTTGGCATCACCTAGCTTTTCTGCGGTAGCGAAAACACTGACAGACAAGTTGATCAATATGGGCTTTGAGGCCATGGAGGTTCCTGCCCATATCCGACACGGTGCTCCTAATGATATGTTCGGCCCTGGTGAAACCTACACCCCGACACCTGAACCACCGCTAGTTATTGATCTTCCCGGCAAGCCAGAGTTCAAGCCCGAGCATGAACCCTTGTTAGCTAATGTCAGTGTCCTGCAGGTTGGTGATAGTTATCGAATAGAGGTATCTGGCAAGCTGGATGAGACACTACACAAACAAATCCTCAAACCACTCAAGGGCACGGAAAAGAAAGAGATCCAGGATCAAATAGAGCAACATAACGCCCGCGTAGAGGTTTCCCTCTCTCCGTCTGAAAAGGGTATCCCTTTTGCCATTTTGCCTCAGCTCTGTTTTGCCAAGCAGGGTGAGTTGGAGTTGATAGAGCCAGAGAGCTTTCTTTTCTTGAATGGTGATTGGTCGCCACTGGATTTCCCTATTGAATTACCCGGCTTTTCGATTAAGCAGAGTGACACCACCTTTGAAGTAGATGTAGAAGGTAAGAAAGTTAGCTATCAGGTTGCGGAAGAGAAGGAGGTTTATAACCTTGATTTGGTGCAAATGGATGTAACGGAAAATGACTTGGTGCGTTGGCTGGATAGGCAGCTACGTAGCCCACATCTTAATCAGGCCATCATGCATCAGTTCTTGGTTAAGATGGTGTCGCACATGATAGGTGAAAAGGGTTACACGCTGACGGCACTTGTCAGAAGTAAATTTCTTTTGATCAGAGCGTTGCGGCAACGACTCATGCTGCTGCAAAGCCAGGCGGCTGATCAGGGGTTTCAGCAGTCGATTTTTGCTGATGATGCACCACTGGAAACCAGTTTTGAATATGGCTTTGAGTTTAAGCCGGGTCTCTACCCTGCGCGCAGTCCGTATTATAGTGGGGCCTATAAGTTCCGCAAACATTACTATCCTGTTATTGAAGATTTGAAGGTGGATGGTGAAGAGTTTTTATGTGCTCAGGCCATTGATGCCAATAGCAAGGTAAAATATTGGGTGCGAAACCTTGTAGATCGGCATCAAGCTTCTTTCCGATTGCCTTTAGGTAATGCTTGGTTTTACCCTGATTTTGTTGCTGAACTGGAAGATGGTCGCCTATTTGTTATTGAATACAAGGGTGCTGTCTATAGGACCAATGATGACTCAAAGGTGAAGAATGCTGTAGGCCTGCGTTGGGCAAAGGAGAGTGATGGTCGCTGCCTATTCCTTATGGTCGTAGAGCTTGATGATAAAGGTCGGAATGTTTATCAGCAGATTGATACTGCAATTGGTTAAGTTACCGTACAGTTATTGACAGAACTCCAAGTAAGTAAGGACTGGCCTTTGGCCAAAATTATTTTCTAATCCTAAAGGGTCGTTCGACCCTTTAGGTTCCCTGGTTATTGCGCCAGTGTATTCATCCCAGGTGCTATAGGTATGGTCATCACTGTTTGGCACACCCTCCTCAATGACCTTTTTGCCTATAGTCCAGACATGGATGCGGGTTTGGATGGTGATATCACCGGTTGTGACCCCAACGATTATTTCGCCCACCGGTTCATCATATCTATTGGGCTTGTCTGACCAGACCTTTATAAGGGCTATAGGCCGCTCGTCACGGCTGATACACACGCCGTCCATTGCGTAGATATACTCGGCCCAATTACCCGTATCAGCGGCCTGCCTGGCTCTCTCTAATGGCGCTGAACCACTGATCTCAGAATGAATCCGCCGCAGTTCCCGCCAAACGGTTACAGGGGGAACCCCAAAAAACTGGAACTGACGTATCCCCCAGGTTTTTGCCCATGTCCTCACACGTTCGGCCGATGAGGCAGCATCATTTCCCAGTTCGTCATACTCAACCCCATAGCCGTCAATATTCTTTGAGATATATTTGGCCACATAACCCACGGCGCTCCCTCTCGATTTATCAATCTCCTCGATCTTGAATCGCCTTATAAGGGCTCCAGCCTCATCCGGGGAATCCTTTAAGGCATATTTCTTAAAGAAATCCAGGCACAGGTCTTTATCTTTTTCTTTAAGGAAAATGAGGATGTGCCAATGGGGTGTCCCGTCATGATGCGGTTCAGCAATCCGGACCCCAAAAACCTCCAGGCCGTGATCTTTCCAACGGGAACGCATCAGGCTCCAAATTTTATTCAGGTAGGCCTGACCCTGTTTCGGGGTGCTACCGTCATAATTGGGGTTTTCTTCGCCACTCTTGCTGTAGCGGGCATGAAACCTGGATGGACAGGTCAAGGTCAGGAAGAAGGCAAGAAAGCCTTCTGTATCGGCAAACAACTCCGTACCCATTATGCGGGTCATCATCTCGTTGCGCAGAATCACCGGGTTTGAAACCGATAAGTCGGCTAACTCCTGCAAAGTGTAGGAATCATCCAGCTCATTCACCGCAACCAGGCTTTCGAGTATTGATCGGGTGCGGCGGCTTTGTTCGCGTTGTCTCTCCAAGTTTTCATCACTGACATAGATATTTCTTCGATTTTGAACCAAGCCCCCATAAATGGCTCCGGTTTCAATGGCCATGCCCTGCGCCTTTCTGAGCTGACGTTTCCACCAGTCATCCCAGCAGAAGCGCCTGATGGCCCCTTGCTGGCTGATTGCTGCACTAAGCTTGATAGGATTAATACCTGACTCAACCGCGTACACACAGAGCGCCTCAAAGACTTTCCGTGAATCCGCATGATAGGACATGATTCTCCGGCAATGATCGGCCTTGATTCTGGCCTGTTGCACTAACTGGTCCTCATCGGCAAGCAGTGGCAAACCAGATTCGAGAAAGGGGCGCGCGGTAATACGCAGACGGGTGTTGGCTTTTTTCCTCCCTTCACCCCGCCAATCCTTTCGGTATTGACCCGCCAGTTTTTCACCAAATCCGAGCGGTAGTTTTTCAAACAGTTCGTGTCGCCACTCACGGTCATAGCCATAGGGATCTGAGGTTTCCCAAATCGCCCGTTCGCCTGGAGTGACATGCCAGGGCGCAGGTGGCATGAGGGGCATGTCAGAAACATTCATGCGGCTTGCTCCTGATCACTGGTGGAGCGAAGAAGCACCTGCTCAGCCATCCACTGCTGTAAATCTGAGGCGCGATAGCGTACGGATCGGCCACACTTAATGAACGGAGGCGGAGGAAATGCTGTTGCGCGTCCTGAAACACGCCAGGCGCGCAGGGTATTGCGGGAAAAGCCGATCAGTTCGGCTGCTTCGGTTTCGGTCAGTAGTAGATCCAAACCGGAAAGCGCGTGACTTCTCGATCTGGCCCGCGTTACATCACTTGAAATAGTTGAGCGATTTTCAGACATTGTTGTCTCCTGTTGTTTTTCCTTACAGAAGACGTTTTATAGGAGTGCCGGGTCGTGAGGAATCCTCGAAGCGCTAGGAAATATATTCGAAGCGCTTCGAATATACTTTTAAGGGATTGCTATTCCTTTTTTCCATTTTCCGATCCAGATTTCCAGGCGCTTTTGTGGTTCGTCAGTGCTGAGTACTTTTTGATAATCTTCTGGCATCTCTTCCCAGATCCGTTTTGCCGCATCACGATTAGTGCGGCGTTTATGTTTGGTTTCCCATTCCTTGTGAACGTGCTGTTTTAATTGCTCGAATTTTTTGACCCTACGCTTACCACCTGCGCTACCCGCACGCGCCATATAGTTTTTTCCCTCGGCCAGAAATTCGGCTGCACTAATCGTTTCAGCAGCCTCCAATAATTGGTCAAGTTGAACGCTTTTTTTGTGTTGCCCAGACGAATAATCGCCCTGAATATCGGGGAACTCAGTATTCGCAGTAGAGAGTTCGGCCGAGATTACAATCTGTGCTACTTGTGACAGTGCGAGGGTGGCAAAATACTCCTCCCATTTGGCATCCGGAAACGTCTCCTGCTGTTTGATATCAAACAGCGGCATAAACAGGCGAAGCGCCTTTGCCTCGGTCATGACATATCCAGACTGATCGAAATCTTTTGATTGGGCTTCTTTCAGCTGCTCGTGATCGCCTTCCTGGATCATCCAGTACAGCACATCTAAAGCGTCTGTTATCTGCCCCTCGCTGCGCGTTTTTAATATTCGCCTTGCGCGCATGACTATCAATTCCAGATAAAAGGCATACGGTGATTCTGTATTGATCTCACCCGTTAACGGCAAGTAATTATCAAATATTGTACTGCGCGGCATACCTTTCCCTTTTTTCTAATCTGAATGGTTACGCGTGATTTATTGTCTTTGCCGTTAGTCCTGCTTTTGTGCCTCTTCCATGAAACCACTGATCTGGCGAACACTGGATTTGATGCCATCTTCAGCTAAATGTGAGTAGCGTTGGGTCATTTGCGAGGAGGAGTGACCCAGTAAGGCCTGAATGTGGTAAAGGTCAATCCCATTGGACACACCCCAAGAGGCAAAGGTATGGCGCAAATCATGAATCCGGAAATCATCGGGCAAATCTGCCTCTATGCGGATACGTTTCCAGGGTTTGGCAACATTAACGACCGCTTGCCCCGGAACCTGACCGCAAAAGACATAGGGGTTCCCTGCATGCAGCGGCAAGGCCTTCAATAAACTCACCGCTGGGGGTGCTAACGGCACATAACGTCCTTTACCGCTTTTTGCTTCGGGAATGTGCCACATGCCCCGCTCAAGGTCGATCGACTGCCATTTGGCATTCTGTGCCTCACCAGACCTTGCGCCGGTATAGAGTAGAAACGGATAGAAAGCCCCGATAAAGGGATCTGGATAGGCCTGACAGGCCGTCAGCAGTCGTTTGATCTGTCGGGCATCCAACCAGGCAGTCCGCTCGTTATTCTCCTTAAAGAGCTTCACATGCTGTGCAGGGTTAATCTCCAGATATCCCCATTGGGTCGCCAGATTAAACATCCGCTTGAGCATGGCTAAATGTCGATTGGCGGTTGCCGGGGTGCGCGCATCTTTGATGTTGTTATGGAGCGTTTCAATCTGGCGGGTGGTGATGGTATCGAGCCGCAGCTTTCCCCATTTTGGCAAAATGCGGGTTTTCAGTTTGGCCTCGTCATTCTTCCAGGTCTTTTTACTTTTTTTGATATGCGAAATATATTCTTCGGCAAACTGGAAGAGCAGGGGGATACTGCTCGCTTTGTGTTTCTCTGCCTGGGGGTCATCACCTGAGGCGATACGCGCCCTTAATTTCAGCGCTTCCTGTCTCGCCTGATCAGCGGTGAAATCACCATGACGGCCTATGGTGTATTTTCGCTGGCGACCGTGAATGCGGTAGTTGAGGATATAGGATTTGACACCATAGGCTGTTACCCGGAGGCCGAACCCAGGGATTTCAGTATCCCATACCTGAATGAAAGCCCCGTCTTGCTCCGGCGGCCTGGTGGCATCCACCAGTCGTTTTGTGAGTCTGATTTTTTCTGACATATACCCCTCCCGCGTTCCCCATGGCAGCACTATGGAAGCAGGGAAATTGTATCAGGGGATCTATCAATATCCAACGGAGCACAATAGATTAGATATTAACCTATTGATATTAAATGTAATAAATACAACTATATCTCTTGATATCTAAGTAGCAATAAACCATGAATTGGGACTCTTAATCCATTGGTCGAAGGTTCGAATCCTTCATGGCCCACCATATAAATCAAAGGCTTACATCGTTTTTCGGTGTGAGCCTTTTTCTTTTTAGCGCAGTTTGCGTAAATAAACCGCCGAGTATAAATAATCAGTATACGTACTGTTATATAGTTTGTTATTTTCCTTTATAGCCAAAGAAAATCAATCGGTTACCTTAGTTCGTTTGTACCTTCTATATCTTTGTGTCAGAAAATTAATTCTTAGCCGGCTTTATTGTCGGAACGGAGTGATTGAAAAAAACAGGGTAGCGTGAGTAAAGGACTATCTGGCTGACATAATAAAAGTCATTATGTTGAACTTATTATATTTCAAGCTGCCGAATCAGATACTTGAAATAAGAATGAATCTCAGTATTATCTGATGATATGCATCGACTTCCTGAAAAACTGCTGATTATTATGCTCACTTTACTGCTGGGACTAGCCCCGTTGCAGGGTGCGCTTGCAGGAATTTTCATATCTACCGATCAGCATGTTGGTATGCAACAAATGCCTGATAGCCATGCTGATGCTATGGTAATGGACCATTCGACTTCTCATGATTGCGTTCAGAACATGGATGACAAAAGGTGCAGCGGGCATAGCTGCTCGTCTGGCCATTGTGCTTCCTGTGCCTTAGGATTGACTGCCTCTTTCGCATATACCGCAATATTTTCCAGCGCACCCAAATCAAACCTGACAGACGAACGTTTCGTTAGCCAAACCTCTTCTTTGCTCTTTCGCCCACCCAGGGCCTGATTCTTCCGCAGATTGCTGATTGTTCAGCGATTATCAAAAGGCAACACACTGTTGACACTATGTTGGTGGCCAGAAGCTGCTGACTTGCAGAGGAAGAATCACTCTATGAGCCTCATCAATAACTTGATTAAGGGCAGTGCTTGTGCCCGATTTTCCGATACTCAAAATAATTCCCAATCTCAAGATGGAATCTGTTTGACACGCCGCCGATTTGTACAGGGGCTGGCAATGGGGGGCGCTTTTGCCAGCATTGGGTTGGGACCCAGAACCCTGGCTGATGTCACCAGGCATCAAGGCCCCGAAACCCTGCAGGGCAATAATTTTAAATTGATCCTTAGTGAGCAGGCCGTCAATTTTACCGGGGCGCCACGTCTTGCCACCACCGTTAACGGTTCCTTGCCGGCGCCAGTTCTCCGTTGGCGAGAAGGTGATCGCGTTACTCTGCGAGTCACTAATTTATTGCACGAGACCAGTTCCATTCACTGGCATGGCATTATCCTTCCAAGCGCGATGGATGGTGTGCCCGGCATTGCCACGGGTTTCAATGGGATTAAGCCTGGAGAAAGCTTTACCTACCAATTTCCTGTACTCCAGAGTGGTACCTACTGGTATCACAGTCACTCCGGGTTTCAGGAGCAGACAGGGCTCTATGGCCCGATAATCATCGATCCTCTGGAGCCTGAGCCGTTTAGCTATGATCGTGACTACGTGGTGATGTTCTCCGATTGGACCGATGAAGATCCCATCGATGTCTACGCCAAACTGAAGAAACTCAGCCACTACTACAACTTCAATGAGCGCAGCCACACTGATTTGGTCGCGGATATGAAGTCGAAAGGTCTTGCCGCTACCTGGAGTGATCGCAGAATGTGGAACCAGATGCGCATGAGTCAACGCGATCTGTCTGATGTGACCGGTTATACCTACACCTATCTGACCAATGGCCAGACTCCTGTGGATGGCTGGACTGGTCTGTTCACTAAGGGTGAGAAGGTACGCCTGCGTTTTATCAATGGTTCAGCCATGACCTTTTTTGATGTGCGTATTCCCGGTCTGAAAATGACAGTGGTTGCCGCTGATGGACAATATGTCGAACCGGTGATGGTTGACGAGTTCCGTATCGGAATCGCCGAGACCTATGATGTGATCGTTGAGCCGGGCGATGATACTGCCTATACCATCTTCGCACAGGATATTGCACGCAGTGGGTATGCCAGAGGCACTCTGACATCCAACCTATCACAGCAGGCACCCGTTCCCGAACTGGACCCTGTACCGAATCTGGGACATGGGGATATGGGCATGAACATGATGGATCATACTGGCCATGAGATGCCAAGTATGGATCACAGTGCTATGAAGGGCATGGAGCATGACAACATGCCGGGCATGGATCACAGTGCTATGACAGACATGGATCACAACAACATGCCGGGCATGGATCACAGTGCTATGACGGACATGGATCACAACAACATGCCAGGCATGGACCATAGTGCTATGACGGGCATGAATAAAGCGGTAATGAAATCCAGCCCATCCGATTTTAGCAGTGCTACTGTTAAACACGCATCGACCGAGTATGGTCCGCATGTGGATATGTTGGCCGATACACCACAATACCGACTCGATGACCCCGGAGTTGGACTGCGGAATAACGGACGTCGAGTCCTGACTTATGCAGATCTTCGAAACCTCCGAACCACCCATGACCATCGTGAACCTGACCGGGAAATAGAACTTCACCTGACTGGTAATATGGGGCGCTATATGTGGTCGATCGATGGCGTCAAGCATAGTGATGCAGAGCCTCTTCGCTGGAAACTGGGAGAGCGACTGCGCATTACACTGGTGAATGACACCATGATGAATCATCCGATGCATCTGCACGGAATGTGGAGTGACTTGGAGACGGGTGATAACAACCACCTTCCGCGCAAACATACTGTGATCGTTCAGCCAGGCTCGCGGATCAGCTACCGGGTTACTGTGGATGCCGAGGGCGGCTGGGCCTACCACTGCCATTTGCTCTATCACATGCTCGGTATGTTCCGTACCGTCATCGTCAGTTGAGAAGGGGATAACAATGAAGAAAACACCATACATGGTTATGGCAATGTTGTTCACCAGCGGAGTCAGTGCAGCGGGCATGGGCACAGACGACCCGTTGCTCTACAAGGTGATGATAAACAAGCTGGAGATCAGAAATACCGACGGTCCCGATCCCTGGCTATTGGATGCAGATGCATGGGTTGGAAAAGACCTTAACAAGTTCTGGTTAAAAGCCGAAGTAGAGCGTGTGGATGGTAAGGCGGAAGAGGCCGAGTTGCAGTTTCTTTACAGTCGTGCCGTTGCGCCTTTCTGGGATTTTCAATTGGGATGGCGTCGGGATATCAAGCCGGAACCGTATCGGGATTTTCTGGTGCTCGGATTCAAGGGGTTAGCACCGTATCTTTTTGAAGTCGATACCAGTTTATTTATCGGAGAATCGGGACAGCTAGGAGTCCGGCTGGATGTTGAATACGAGTATATGTTTACACAAAAACTGATCTTGTCACCTGAGATGGAGATGAATTTTCACAGCAAGGATGATGAGGCGGTAGGCATAGGTTCCGGTCTCTCCGATATGGGATTTGGGCTGCGTTTGCGCTATGAAGTACGCCGTGAGTTTGCGCCATACATTGGTGTGAATTGGTAGAAACAGTTTGGTCGAACCGCTGATTTTACCAGGGCTGAGGGTGGAGATGTCAGTGATGTGCAGTTAGTCGCGGGTATCCGCGCCTGGTTTTGACCTGAATGGATAGCACCTATCACACGAATGATTATCAGGAGAACACAATGATCAATAAGATAAATACTTTACTCGTTATGCCACTCATAGCAGCGGGTGTTCTAGTTGCAGCCTCATTCGCATGGGCACATACGCCACCGGAACATGCGAAGGTGTTTTTTGTCAATCTGGAGGATGGAGCAGTAGTAACGAATCCAGTAAAGGTTGAATTTGGTATCAAAGGATTTGGAATAACGCCTGCGGGAACCAAGGGCAAGCAAAGGCATTCGGCCGGTCACCATCATCTTCTTATTGATTTAGAAAAACTACCCGATCTGGATGAGCCCATTCCCAGTGATACGCAGCATGTCCATTATGACCAGGGTGAGACCAGTGCTGTTCTTGATTTGCCTTCTGGTAGGCATACCCTGCAACTGCTGCTGGGTGATGAAGATCATGAACCCCAGGATCCACCACTGATCTCTGAGAAAATTACCATTACTGTCAATTGATGCAGCGTAAATTATGCCGATTTATTGATATAGGCGTTTCATGTTAAGTCAGACAGTAACAGCTCAAATTCCGTCGAAGATATCGGGCGGCTGTAAAGATAACCCTGATATGCCTGGCATTCGTGTGCGGTAAGAAACTCAAGCTGCTCTTTAGTCTCGACGCCTTCAGCCACGATGCTCAGGTTGAGATTTCGTCCCATAGCGATGATGGTAGCGGCAATCTCCATGTCATTTTTGTCACTGGGGATATCACGCACAAAGCTCTGATCGATTTTCAGTTCGTCAATCGGGAAGCGTTTCAGGTAGGCCAGAGATGAGTAGCCGGTGCCGAAATCATCAATCGCGAGTCTGACGCCAAGGTCTCTGAGTTCAGTCAGGATTTTCACTGCCTGCGCTCCGCGTTCCATGATCACGCTTTCGGTCAGTTCCAGTTTCAGATGCTCGGCGGCAAGGCCGGTTTCAGCCAGAACTTGCGCGACCAGTTCGACGATGTTTTTCTGCTGGAGTTGCCTGCTGGAGATGTTGATGGCAACCGCCTCAACCGGAAGTCCTGCATCCAGCCACTGTTTGGTCTGGGTGCAGGCTGTTCTTAATACCCATTCGCCCAACGGAAGAATCAGTCCGGTCTCTTCTGCCAGTGGTATGAAGCGAGCAGGCGAGATGATACCGGCAGTGGGGCTTTGCCATCTCACCAGTGCCTCGACCCCCTTGATCTTGCTGCTGCTAATGTCAACTTGCTGTTGATAGTAAAGAACAAATTCCTTATTAACCAAGGCGCGTCTCAGTTTCGCCTCCATCTCCAGTCTTTCATTGACCGCTTCAGATAGTGCCGGTGTGTAAAACCGATAGGTATTGCGTCCCTGATCCTTGGCCTGGTACATGGCAGTATCGGCGTTCTGCACCAGTTCGATGGAGTTTTTGCCATCTCCAGGAAAAATACTGATGCCGATGCTTGCCCCAACATAGACCTCTTGTCCGCCTGATAATATGAAGGGTCTTTCCAACATGCTGATCAGGCTTTGTGCAACACCTGCCGCATCTTCCGGGTGTTGCAGCTCTTCCAGCACCACCAGAAACTCATCTCCCCCAAGACGGCCCATGGTGTCTTCCTTTCTGAGTCTGTCACGCATGCGCTGGGCAAATGCCTCGAGCAGTTCATCCCCCACTGGGTGGCCGAGACTGTCGTTCACGGTTTTGAATCTGTCCAGGTCGATGAACAGAACCGCGGCTTCCAGGTGCTGGCGCTGCGCGCGTTCCAGTGCATGGCCGAGGCGGGACTGCACCAGCAATCGGTTGGGCAGTTCGGTAAGTGGATCGTAGTGTGCCAGATGTTCGAGTTTCTGTTCGGTGTGCTTGATCTGGCTGATGTCGGTCAGAACACCCACATAGTGGCTGGGCTTGCCCTGATCATCTTTGACGGTGCTTATGGTGAGTAGCTCCGGATAAATCTCGCCGTCTTTACGCCGGTTCCAGATCTCTCCCTGCCAGTAACCGGATGTGTGGATGTTGGCCCACATGGTTTGATAGAAGGCTTCCCCGTGTCTTCCGGATTTTAGTATACGTGGATTGCGCCCTACCACTTCGGTCTGGGTATATCCCGTCATCTCCTGATAGGCGCGATTCACGCTGATGATATTCGGGGTCAGGTCGGTGATGACAATACCTTCCCGCGTGCTTTCAAAAACCTGGGCATATTGGCGCAGGCAGGTCTCCACGCGAAACCGCTCAACCGCCAGACCGGTGATGCGGGAAAATTCCGTGATCAGGTGCAGATCTGCCTGGCTGGGTGAGTTTGGCTGATCATAGTAGATGCCAAAGGTTCCTAGTACATCACCGTTTTCATTGGTGAATGGAATCGACCAGCAGGCGGCCACGCCAGCCTGCTGCGTGAGCTCCAGGTATTTCTGCCAGTAGGGATGGGTCTGTATATCCTCGGCAAATACCGGCTCACCCAGGGCGGCGGCGGTTCCGCATGAGCCGTTACCTATCTTGGGTTCGAGACCATCAACAGCGGCGTTGTAAAAGTCCGGCAGGCTGGGCGCCGCACCTGTGTATAGAAGCCCTGTTTTGATGTCCTTGAGTAGAATGGAAACCCGCATTTCCGGGCGGGCATGCTCCAGTTGCGCTACGATGTCACCCAGCAGTTGTTCCAGTGAATCATGCTGCACCAGTTGGTCGAACACCGAAAGACGCGCTTGCTGGATGATGTCCGCCTGTTTGGCAACGGTTATATCCTGCAGGGCACCTGTTGCCTCCACGGCCTTGCCATCGGCATCGAGTCGCAGCTGGATTTCGTCATGCAACCAATGGATCTTGCCTTCCTTGTCCAAAAAACGGTACTCGTGAACCAGGTGCTTTATTTCTCCTAAGGATGCGAAAGCCAATAGGGTGGAATCCCGGTCAAGGGGGTGGATATTGCTGACCCACCAGTCGGGTGATAGCGCCTCTTCTACGCTATAACCGAGTAGTTTAGTGATGTTGTCGCTGACCCAGGTGGCGGCTATTTGATCATCGGAAAGTCGCAGGCTGTAGAGGACCACCGGGCTGGCAGTAAGCAGCTGATTCAACCGTTCCGATGTCTGGCGCAGATTCGCCTGTTCCTCCAGCAGTTTCGCCCGATGCTGTACCTTTTCCAGGGTGGCGGGCAACTCATAGAGATAGCCCTGATGCTTGGTCAGGTACTCATCGATGCCGATGCGCAATGCCTCGACAGCTACCGTCTCGCTGCCGTGGCCCGAGATCAGCACAATGGGGAGTTTGAGACCTCTATCCAGGCGCAAAATTTTCGCCATTTCCAGGGCATTGATTCCCGGCAAGCGGTAGTCCAGCAGTACCGCATCATAATTGGATGACGAATTCTGATTGGATGGCAGCAGTTGCAGCGCCTGTTCCGCGCTGTTGACCACGGTCAGGTGGATATGCGGGGCGTATTTTTCCAGGTGACGCCGGGTCAGGTCGATGTCGGCATCGCTATGCTCGACATAAAGAATCCGCAGTCGATGGTTGCGAACACTTGTCGTCTCCAGAAAACGTTTCTGCGCTTGTTGCAGCGTCACTGGCAGGCGAGTGTAGTCGCTTTGCTTGTTCAGGTAATCGTCTGCGCCAGCCTTGAGTGCGGCGATCGCCGTCTCCTGATCTCCCGAGCCGGTTAACATGACCACAGCAATGGGCAGTTGCTGTTCCCGGATCTGTGATAGGAGTTCCATGCCGTTGCCATCCGGCAGTCGCAGGTCGATCAGTGCCAGGTCATACCCTGTTGGTTGTTGCAGTGCCTGGCGGGCGTCGGCGAGGGTGGTTACGTGATGCATGTCGATGTCCGTCGACAGGCGAGCTAGGGCGCGCAGGGTCAGGTCTGCATCTGTCGCGTTATCTTCGACGTATAAGACGTGCACGGGGTTACTCTGGGGGTTGGTTGAGCAGGCACCAGTACAGTTCGATCTGTGCTGCAACCTCGGTGAATTTGTCAAAATTGACCGGTTTCACGATATACGAGTTGGCATGGTAGTTGTAGGCGGTCTCGATATCGCGGTCCTCGCTGGATGAAGTCAGCACCACGACCGGCAGGTTTTTGCTGATCTCGTGATCCCGGAAGCGTCTCAGCACCTCCAGCCCATCGATGCGTGGCAGTTTCAGGTCGAGGAGAATGACGATCGGCAGTGGAGCGCCGGCTTCCCAGCGCGCTATCCAACCGACCGCTTCTTCACCATCCCGGGCGATTTCAATAGGATTGGCCAGATTGCGCCGGGAAAAGGCGCGCAGGGTCAGGTCGATATCCACCGGGTTATCTTCGATCAGTAGAATGGGTCGATTGATCGTTGTGGTCATTGCGCGAGTTCCACAAAGAATGTTGCGCCAGCTCCAGGGGTGCTTTCAGCCCATACCCGGCCATTCATGCGCTTGATCGCCTTGGCCACAATCGCCAAGCCGACCCCGGTTCCAGGGTAATCCTCGGCGCGCTGCAGACGTTGGAAGATTTCGAAGATCCTTTCATGAAATTGCATATCGAATCCGATGCCGTTGTCCTTTATCTCAAGAATAATAGATTTTTCCTGCCGCGTCGCGCTGATCTGTATGGTTGGCGGCTGGCTGTCGCGGCTGAATTTCAGGGCGTTGTCCAGCAAGTTTCGCACCACAATCGCGAAGCCATCCAGGTCGGCCCGTGCGTAAATATCATCCACATTTACACTGATAATAGCACCGGTTGCCTGAATCTGCTCACGGCTCTCCGCCAGAATCTTTTCCACCTGCTGCCGAATATCAATCAGCTTGTTTTGCAGTTTGCGACGTTCCATGCGCGAGTAGGCGAGCAGGTCGTTGATCAGCCTGTTCATCTGCTCGACACCCTCGCGCACATTGCCGAGAAACAACTGGCCCTCCTCGTCGAGCAGGCTGTCATACTGCTCCTGCAATAGACGACTGTAGCCATCAATTCCACGCAGCGGGGCTTTGAGATCGTGCGACACAGAATAGGTGAATGTCTCCAGCTCTTTGTTGGCTGCATCCAGCTCCCGGGTGCGTTCCAGGACACGTTTTTCCAGTTGGCTGTTCAGCGCAGTGATTTCCGCCTCCATATTTTTCCGGTCGCTGATATCGTTGATCGCGGTAAAGATCACGGAGTCGATTAGAGATGCTGACACCAGCGCCCAGAAAGGCTTGCCATCCAGTGTCTGCATGGGGAGTTCCAGGTCATATATGTGCTGCTGTGCCTTCAGTTGGTCGATATAGCCTTGACGATTGGCGCTATTTTGGTAGAAAACACTCGCCAGCATGCCGATTCCCTGGTCGTGGTTGAGGCCGAACAGGGTCTCGACTCGACGATTACAGTAGAGCAGTGTTCCGTTCTCGGCATCGCTGAGCAGGGCTGGAAAGGGTGCGTTTTCCAGCAGGTTTCTATAGCGCTGTTCGCTTTGCGTTAATGCTTGATGGGTGTGGTGTTGCTCTGTGATGTCGCGCACGATGGCGATACACTGGTCGCTGTCCGGGAGTTTGCTGAGTCGGCTCTCAAACCGGCGTACCTCCCCGGATATTGCTAGATCATACTCATAGGTGATAAGTTTTTTCTGCATGAAGGCTAATTGCAGTTTTTGCGAAAATAACTGGCTGACATCGGGTGGCAACACCTCGGACATGCGTTTTCCGAGAAACGCCTCGGGTGGCACATAAAGGTTGGCGGTTTGCTGTGCGCGATAGTCTCGTATGGTCCCGTCGGCATCCATGAGAAAGAACAGATCGGGGATCGACTGGAATACCGAGTCGAGTACGGTCTCCCGTTGCCGGGCGATGGCTTCAGCCTCATGCAGATCGCTGATATCCTGGATCGCCCCTTCCACACGCACTACCTTGCCCCCCTCTTTGATCGGTTGACCCATTGCCCTGATCCACTTATGGGCACCAGTTGCCGTGATCATCTCCAACTCAAGGTCGTAGGGTGTGCCCTGTTCCAGTGCATTCTTCACAGCCTGCTCGATCAGTGGGCGGGATTCTTCGGTATAGAAACTCAGCCCCTTTTCCAGGGATATACTGGCGTTGGGCTCCAGATCGTGAATGCGCCTTGCCTCTTCGGTGAAGTATCCCTCCAGGGTATCGACATCAAATTGCCAGCCGCCAACCTTGGCAAGGCGACTGGTGCGATCCAGCAGGGCCTTCTGCTTGCGCAGTTCATCTTCTGTCTGCTTGCGCTTGGTGATATCACGGCCGATGCCCATTATCCCGATCAGTTTTGCGTTGTTGTTGTAGACCGGGGTTTTGATCGTTTCATGCAGTTCACGGTGGTCGTCATCGGAAAAAACGACCCACTCTTCATAGGTCTGAGGAGTGCTACTTGCTATCGCGGTTTGATCCCTCTTTTGAATTTCATCAGCCTGAGAGGCGTCGATGAAATCACGGTCGTATTTACCCCTGATCTCGGACTCTTTCGCACCATAGATCGCCTCGAATCGGGGATTGCAAAACAGGTAAGCACCCTGCGGGTCTTTCATCCAGATCAGGTCGGGAATGGTGTTTAGCAGGGTGCGCAGACGTGCCTCGCTGTTACCCAGTTGCTCGGCTGTTCTGGTTAGTCGAATATTGCCTTGAGAAAGCAGATAGCCCGCTACTGCCGCAGCAAGCGCGATAAGTACCCCGAGAATACGAACTATGACCAATGTACTGTCAGATTCGCCCCAGCCGGCGGCAGGCATTGCGGCCAACTGCCAGGAGCCGCTGGGCAGGCTGACATCGAGAGTGACAGGTGTTTGCTGGAATACCTGGGGTTCGCCAAAAAAAACAGGGCCATCGGCCCCGGTGCCGTCTGTGCCGCGAATGGCCAGTTGCAGACCGTGGTCGACCTTGTCCAACCCTGTCACTCGATAGAGTTCGTCTGTATCGAGCACCGCTGATATCAACCCCCATGGGCGGGGAGGAATTCCTGGATCCTCTACAATGAACACCGGTTCTCGGGCAATAATGCCAATGCCGCCCTGCACTAGTTCCAGCGGTCCTGCGATTATCGGTTTGCCTTGTTCCATGGCGCGCATCGCCTCGGCGCTCTGGGTCGGGTGAGTTCGGTAATTCAGTCCCAGTACGGCTTCGTTACCGGCGACCGGATAGAGCAGTGATGCCACCATGTCCGGTGCGCCGACAATGTTACGCAGGGCATTCCCCTTGTTGGTCAGATTTTTGGCTATACGGGCGAACTCCGTCTGGTCCATGTTGGGCTGGGCTGCGATAACAGCGGCCAGTCCCTGGACCAATAGCAGGTTTGAGTTGACCTCACCTTCCAGTCGTGCCCGTATTGTGGACAGGTGAACAATGACATGAGCTTGCTCTTCTTCGACGATACTGCGTTGTGCGAAGTGCTCGATCACCTGTTCTGTGAGGAGGATAAGCAGCGCTATGACCAGCGCAAATATCCAGGGCTGGCTCTGCCTGTCAGTTGTGAATTTACCCGGTGATGGGGCGTTGGTCTGCGTCACGGCTAGTACCTGCGAATAAGAGACTTATCCCCATGATACTGTTTAATTTATGGATTGGAAGCAGGCCGGTCACGGCCGTTGGCCCAGGTCTAACCTAAGCCGCGTTACTGGCTGTCCCGCTCTGCACCAGGGCTGGTGCCTAGTTGCTCCGGCAGCAGGGTTGGCGTGAAGTAGGTATCGACCAGTTCGATATCCAACGGCTGTCCCTGGTTATCGATCAGCGGCTGTTCATAATCATTCCAGCCCTTCAGCCCGGTGCGCAGTGATGCCACGTTGCTGTAGCCCATCTGTTGCAGGGTATGGCAGGCGAGGATGCTGCGGTTGCCGGAGCGGCAGATGATAATGATTCTTCGCTCCCGTGCCGCGACCAGATCGGCAACGGTCTCTTCATAGCCATAGTCCACGGCCATTTCCAGGATACCGCGAGGCACGTTGATGGATCCTGGAATGCGCGCGGTCTGGTACTCGTGGGGGCAGCGTATATCCAGCAACATGGGGGGATCGGTGAGGTCCATTTCGTCCAGAAGATCCCAAGGGAAAACCTCCTCGATCTGGCCGCTGAGGGCTGCCACCATTGTTTTGTAGGATTCTCTTTCCATGGATGGTCTCCGTGGATTGTGAAGCTGGGTCTGGAAACCGATGTGGTTCCCAACCAGCCGGGTATCGGGCTAAAAAGACTGAGTGTGATTGTAAGGAATAGCCCACTACCGTCATTGAAGATTGTCAATCCAGAAGCGATGGCGAATGGGCATTGTTCGGGAAAAGCAAAAGCCCGCCGCGGACAGATTCATTATGGGATAATGAATCTGTCCGTAGTGATGAGGGGTCTTTGACGCGCCGTTTAAGCCTGCAAAAAAGCGCCGGGCTCGGGAATTAGCGAGGGGTTTCGGTGTCTTTTGCTGGGGAGGCGGCTGAGCGGCGGGTAGTTTTCATGCGCTCAGGCTTGTAGTCCAGGAGCAGGAATACCGATATCGCTGTCACAGCAATGATTGCAATAAGGGTCAGGTTGTCAATAATCATGGTATCACCTTCTACATCTACCAATATATAAGTATATACTAATATGTTTGACGACCTGTCAGGCAAAAGGTTTAATTAAATTTTTTTATGAAGACAATAGATAATAATAATGAAGTATTCTGTTCTCTACGCTGGTTTGCGGGTAGGCGAATCACTCGCTGGGTGATTCTGTGCCTGCTGACCCTGCCTGCAATGGCGCTGTCGGAGGGCGCACCGCAGATTCAGGGGTACGGGGTGAAAACCTGCGCTTCCTACCTGACGACTTACGCCGGTTGGGAAAAGGGGGACGACAGGGAGATCCTGGAGTATCTCCGCTATCAGGACTGGGTGTCGGGTCTGGTTACGGGGCTTTCCCTGGCAACCGCCATGGATGTGCTGCAGGGGGTGGAGGTCAAGTCGGTGATGCGCCGGGTTCAGATCATCTGTGAGGAGAACCCCGACGAGGATTTTTTTACCGCAACTACCACCCTGATCAAGCAGTTGAGCAGCCTGCAGTAACTGCAGGCCCTAGGGGCAAGCGATACCAAACAGCCGTTGGGCATTGGCGCTGGTGGCCTCGGCAATCAGCGTTTCCGGTTCTCCCCGCAGCTCACTCAGGGTGCTCAGAATCAGGCCCAGATAGGCGGGTTCGTTGCGCTCCCCGCGATGGCTGCTGTCCGGCTGATCCGGGGCGTCCGTCTCCAGCAGAATACTGTCCAGGGGCAGATCGGCAACCAGTTGCCGCAGACGATTCGCCCGCGCATAGGTGATCGGGCCGCCAAAGCTCATCATGAATCCCATCTCGATCAGGCGCTCGGCCTGCACCTGGCTGCCGGAATAGCTGTGCAGTACACCGCGAATGCCGGGGTAGTTGCGCAGGGTATTGATCACCTCTTCAACGGCACGGCGGGCGTGAATAATCACCGGCAGACGATAGTGCAGTGCCAGTTCCAGTTGTCCCTCGAAAAACCGCTGTTGAGCCTGTTTGTCCGGATCGTCAATGTAGAAATCGAGTCCGCACTCACCCACTGCCAGGGGCTTTTCCCGTTCGATCCAGTCGGCCAACTCCCGTAGATCATCCAGTTTGTGCTCGGACAGGTACATCGGATGCAGGCCGTAGGCGGGGTAGATTTCAGGATAGCGGTCACAGACCGCCTTAACCCGCGGCCACCAGCTCCGGGCAATGGCCGGGATGATCTGGGCGCAGACCCCGGCGCTATGGGCGCGGGCCAGGGCCTGAGTTCGATCACTGTCGAACGAGTTATCATCAAAATGGCAGTGGGTGTCTATCAGTTGCATGCCCATGATTTTACTACAGGCTGGAAACAATCAAATAAATAATAGCCCATTGGCGTTTTCAGGCGCTGGTTTTCTCGGTTTGTCAGGCCCGGCGTGATAGGCTTTAATATCGGATCAGGATTCAGAAGGTTGTACTGACGTGGCTATCAAAATCGTTTCTTTCAATACCAATGGCATACGGGCCAGACCGCACCAGTTGCAGATGCTCAGGTCGCAGTATGACCCCGATATTATCGGTATTCAGGAAACCAAGGTGCAGGATCAGGATTTCCCTATCGGTATGATCGAAGATCTGGGCTATCAGCCCCACTACTTTGGCCAGAAGACCCACTATGGCGTCGCGCTGCTTTCAAAAAACCAGCCAGTTTCCGTGCAGAAGGGCTATCCTACTGATGAAGAGGATGCACAACGTCGCCTGATCAGCGCCACCTACGAGACCGGCAACGGCGAGCGTCTGGTGGTGATCAATGGTTATTTCCCCCAGGGTGAAAGCCGCGACCATGCGGTGAAGTTTCCAGCCAAGCAGAAATTTTATGCTGACTTGATGAGCTACCTCGAATCGGGTTTCAGCCCGGATGATAACCTTGTGGTTATTGGTGATATGAATATCGCCCCGCAAGATCTGGATATAGGTATAGGCGAGGATAACGCCAGGCGCTGGTTACGCACCGGCAAGTGCAGTTTCCTGCCGGAAGAGCGCGAGTGGCTGCAACGCCTGGGCGACTGGGGTCTGATCGATACCTACAGATCTCTGCAGGGGGATACCAACGGCCTTTACAGCTGGTTTGACTACCGCAGCCGGGGATTTGAGCGCGAGCCAAGACGCGGTTTGCGGATTGACCTGATCCTCGCCACCAGCCGGTTGGCGGCAAAATGCATCGATGCGGGTATCGCCTATGATATCCGCGCCATGGAGAAACCATCGGATCACTGTCCCGTGTGGGCGGAATTCGATCTCTGAACAAGCTAGACGATCATGCATGAAAGTGGACTGTTTCTGAATGACTGGAAGGACGCGGACAACCAGGTTCTGATAGAGCAGTTTGCGATACCTGCAGCAGAGTTGCAGGGCATCGAAATCCTGCTCGCCTCCTACTGCCGGGACGCCTTTTACGGTGAGGCCTTTGTGCTGTTTTCCAGAGATGGGCGGCTCTATGAGGTCAACGCCAGCCATGATTCTAGTGATGGCATGACGGGGCAGTGGGAGCCGGAAGAGACGTTGATCGAGGCCTTGCGGTATCGTCTGGAGAACGGGCGGCTGGGGAGCCACGAGGATGGCTGTAACCTGTTTGCGGATGAGTTGCGATTTCTGTTGTTCGAACTTGAAGCGGACGGTTTCCGTTGACCTGAAATCAGGAAAACCATGAGCGCGTTGATTAAAGACCCCTTGCTGAAAATACGACCGATGAGCGAGTCGGATGTCGATGCGGTGATGCAGGTCGAGAGCCGCGCCTACGAATTTCCCTGGACGCCGGGTATTTTTCGTGACTGCCTGCGGGTGGGCTATCACTGCTGGGTCTATAGTCTGGATCAGCAGATCATCGGATTCAGCGTAATGTCGGTAGCGGTCGGTGAGGCGCATATTCTCAATATCTGCATTGCTCCGGAGCATCAGGGGCATGGATTGGGCCGAAGGCTGTTGGAACGCACCCTGACACTGGCGAAAAAACAGGGGGCCGACACTGCCTTTCTCGAGGTGCGGGCCTCCAATCGTGCCGCGCTCCGGCTCTATGAAACCCTCGGCTTCAACGAGATAGGGTTGCGACCCGGCTACTACCCGGCGAAAGCGGGGCGCGAAGATGCGGTGCTGCTGGCGCTGAGTCTTTGCTGAAAAGTTAAGCTGCGGAATGTATAATCCCGCTCTTTTCCCATTAGTCGATCCCCAGATGTCTGAACTGCTTGAGCAACTGAAACGCCGGCGCACCTTTGCCATTATCTCGCACCCCGATGCGGGTAAGACCACGCTGACGGAGAAGCTGCTGCTGTACGGCGGCGCCATCCAGATGGCCGGTACCGTGAAGGGCCGCAAGGCCGCGCGCCACGCCACCTCTGACTGGATGGAACTGGAGAAGGAGCGGGGTATCTCGGTCACCTCCTCGGTGATGCAGTTTCCCTATCACGACTCGATCGTCAATCTGCTTGACACCCCGGGCCATGAAGACTTCTCTGAGGATACCTACCGCACCCTGACTGCGGTGGATTCGGCGCTGATGGTGATCGACGTCGCCAAGGGTGTCGAGGAGCGCACCATCAAGCTGATGGAGGTTTGTCGGCTGCGCGATACGCCGATCCTCACCTTCGTCAACAAACTGGACCGGGAAGGCCGCGATGCGCTGGAGATCCTTGATGAGATCGAGGATGTGCTGCAGATCAAATGCTCGCCGGTGACCTGGCCAATCGGCATGGGCAAGCGCTTGAAAGGGGTGTTCGATCTGCGCAACGAAACCACCTATCTTTACTCGGCTACCCATGGCGGCAAGATCAAAGAGGGTGAGTTGATCAAGGGGCTGGACAACCCGCGACTGGACGAGGTGATCGGCGATCAGGCCCAGGAGTTGCGTGATGAGATCGAACTGGTGAAGGGCGCCAGCCATGACCTCGATCTCGATGCCTATGGTCGGGGTGAACTGACCCCGGTGTTCTTCGGTTCCGCGATCAATAATTTCGGCGTCAAGGAACTGCTGGATGCCTTCGTCAAGTATGCACCGCCACCGCGTCCCCGCGTGACCAGACAGCGCACGGTTGATCCCGGCGAGGAGAAGTTCACCGGCTTCATCTTCAAGATTCAGGCGAACATGGACCCTGCCCATCGTGACCGCATCGCCTTTCTTCGGGTCTGTTCCGGATCCTACAAGAAGGGCATGAAGATGCGCCATGTGCGCATCGGCAAGACAGTGCAGGTGAGCAATGCGATCACCTTCCAGGCGGATGAGCGCCGCCATGTCGAGGAGGCCTGGCCGGGCGATATTATCGGGCTGCACAACCATGGCACCATTCAGATCGGCGATACCTTCACCGAGGGCGAGGATCTGAAGTATGAAGGTATTCCCTATTTTGCGCCGGAACTCTTCCGACGCGTGGTTTTGCGCGACCCGCTGCGCATGAAGGCCCTGCAGAAAGGGGTGTTGCAACTCTGCGAAGAGGGCGCCACCCAGGTCTTCCGGCCACTTAAAAACAATGATTTCATCCTCGGCGCTGTGGGTGTGCTACAGTTTGATGTCGCGGCCCATCGCCTGAAAGACGAGTACAGCGTGGAGGCCGTGGTCGAACCGGTGGGCGTTCATACCGCACGCTGGGTGAAGTGTAACGATGAGAAGATGTTGGCCAATTTCCGCGTAAAGGCCTATGAAAATCTGGCCGAGGATGGCGATGGTGAACTGGTCTATCTGGCCCCGACCCGGGTCAATCTGAGTCTGACAGAGGAACGCTGGCCGGATATACAATTCATGGCGACGCGCGAACTATAGTGGCAATGGCCTGTTGGTCGACAAAAAAGCGAGAAACCGATGGAAAATGATACAGTTAAACAGTTGATCGAGGCGGGCCTGCCAGGTTGTGAGGCCCATGTGACCGGTGATGGACGGCATTTCGAGGTGCAGGTAATCAGTGCCGAGTTCGAGGGAAAGTCTTTGATTCAGCAACACCGCATGGTCAAAGAGACAGTCAAGTCACAGATTGAGAGCGACGAGTTACACGCCCTCTCGATCAAGACCTTTACCCCGGAAAAATGGGCGGCAAGGGCCGGATAATATTTACCTTCATTCCATGTTATTGCCTTGAAAAGCACCCCTCCGGTTTCCATACTTACTAATAGAAGTGGCTTTTTCGAATATCGGCTGAAAGCAGGTTTTGGCCGGGATGCGGAAGGAGGGTGTTGTGTTTGTAAAACATGCCAAAAATGGAAAACTGGTCGAGGTTTTGAGCCTCACGGATCTATTTAATCCCAATCACGCCGAACTGGTGGGTCGCTATAATGTTGGTGAAGAGCTCCAGGACCCGGAGAAGTTCATCAAAAAAGAGCTGATCTTCCTCTCAGGAGAACCCCTCCCGCAATGCTGGGTTGATGTGCATTACCGGGATGACGAGGTTAAGCGCTAGCTATTGGCTGTAAGGCCGATCAACGTCCCCCTTGCCTGACTCTGATTCAGGCAAGGGGCGTTGACATCTGTGGAATGTATTCCATACAGACGAACAGGGTCAGTCCCGCGTATTAACCACAATGCGCCCCTTGGTCTTGCCCGCGAGCATCTGATCAAATACCCCCGGAAGCTCGCTCATATTTACCACTTTATCGACAATCGCCTCCAGATGACGGGGTTTGTATTCGGATGCCAGCCTGTTCCAGACCGATGCCCGAATGTCCGCCGGACATTCCTGGGAGTCTATGCCGAGCAGGCTGACCCCGCGGATGATGAAGGGCATGACTGTGGTGTTGAGTTCAAAGCCACCTGCTAGGCCGATGCTGGCGATGTTGCCCCAGGGTTTGGTGGTGCGGGTGAGGTTGGCCAGCATCTCGCCGCCGACATTATCAACGGCGCCTGCCCAGGCAGCCTTTTCCAGGGGGCGGCTTCCGGGTGAGATCTCATCCCGGCCGATTACGCGGGCAGCGCCCAGGGATTCCAGGTAATCCTTCATTTCCGGTTTGCCGGAGACCGCCACCACCTCATAACCGCGGCTGGCGAAGATATCGATCGCCAGGCTGCCAACACCACCGGTAGCGCCGGTGACCACCACAGGCCCCTGTTCCGGTCGCTGGCCGTTCTGTTCCATGCGATAGCAGGCCATGCCGGCAGTCAATCCAGCCGTGCCCAGCACCATTGCGTCGAATGGCCCCATGCCCTCCGGCATCTTCACTACCCAGTCGGCCGGGACACGCAGGTATTCTGAATAGCCGCCGTTATGATAGACACTTAAACCGTAACTGGTGACAATCACCTGGTCCCCGGCGGAAAAGCGTGGATCGGAGGATTCCACCACATCGCCACAGCTGTCGATACCACCGATCAGGGGAAAGCTGCGCAGAATTTTCCCTTTGCCGGTGCCGGCGAGGGCGTCTTTGTAGTTTACGCTGGAGAAGCGTGTCTGAATCAGCACCTCTCCTTCGCCCAGGTCATCCAAACCAATCTGTTCGATGCCTGCCCGGTGTTTGCCTTCTTCGTTGTGAATCCGAAAGGCTGCAAAACGGGTGTCTGCTGCTAATGCACTCATGACTTCATCCTCGTGATCTCTTCAATCTTTATTTTCCACTCGGCGGGGCCGGTTTTGTGTACTGAGGTGCCCTGGCTGTCGACCGCGACGGTGACCGGCATATCTTCCACATCGAACTCGCGTATCGCCTCCATCCCCAGGTCTTCGAAGGCTATCATGCGTGAGCCCTTGATCGCCTTGGAGACCAGATAGGCTGCGCCACCGACCGCCATCAGGTAGACGGCGCCGTGCTTCCTGATCGACTCTATCGCCAGCGGTCCGCGTTCCGCCTTGCCGACCATGCCGATCAGCCCGGTTTTGTCCAGCATCATCTCGGTGAACTTGTCCATCCGGGTCGAGGTCGTGGGACCGGCGGGTCCGACCACTTCGTCCCTTACCGGATCAACCGGTCCGACGTAATAGATAAAGCGGTTGCTGAAATCCACCCCATCAGGCAGTGGTTCACCCTTGTTCAAGAGATCCTGAATGCGTTTATGCGCGGCATCCCTGCCGGTCAGCAGTTTGCCGGACAGCAGCAGACGTTCCCCCGGTTGCCAAGCGGCAATCTCCGCGCGGGTCAGGGTGTCGAGATTGACGCGACGCGATCCGCTGGCGGCGTCCCAGGTGATCGCCGGCCACTCGTCCAGCCTGGGTGGTGTGAGTTCTACCGGGCCAGTCCCGTCGAGACTGAATTCAATGTGGCGTGTAGCCGCGCAGTTGGGGATCAACGCAACCGGCAGCGAGGCGGCGTGGGTAGGATAATCGCGGATCTTTACATCGAGAACCGTGGTAAGGCCGCCCAACCCCTGAGCCCCGATTCCCAGGGCATTGACCTTTTCGAAAAGCTCCAGGCGCAGTTCCTCAACGCGATTACCCGGACCCCGTTCCTTCAGTTTATGAATGTCGATATGCTCCATCAGCGACTCTTTGGCGAGGAGCATGGCCTTTTCTGCAGATCCGCCAATGCCGATGCCCAGCATGCCGGGCGGGCACCAGCCAGCGCCCATGGTGGGTAGGGTATCCAACACCCAGTCAACCAGGCTGGCCGAGGGGTTGAGCACCGTGAACTTGGCCTTATTCTCCGAACCGCCACCCTTGGCAGCCAGTTTGATTTCGACTCTATCCCCCGGCACGATGCGGGTGTGGATCACCGCCGGGGTGTTGTCTTTGGTGTTGGTGCGCGCACCGGCGGGATCGGCCACCATTGAGGCGCGCAGCACATTGTCCGGGTGATTGTAGGCGCGGCGCACCCCTTCATTGACCATCTCCTCGAGACTCAGCCTGGCGTCCCACTGAATATCCATGCCGACATCCAGAAAGACCACCACCATACCGGTATCCTGGCAGATCGGACGATGGCCCTCGGCGCACATCCGGGAGTTGATCAGGATCTGCGCCACGGCGTCCTTGGCTGCGGGTGATTCCTCTCTCTGCCAGGCCTCTGTCAATGCACTGATGTAGTCGGCGGGGTGGTAGTAGGAGATGTACTGCAGTCCATCCGCAATGCTCTGGATCAGATCGTCTTGCTTGATAATGGCCATGATTTTCGTTTCCGATTGAAATACTGGGAAATTGGTGATTACAGGCTGGATATTATAGCCGCATTCAGACAGTTTATGGACTGGGGTTGCAGTGAATAGGACACTTATCCCTCAGTACGGCATTGCCGGAATCAACGACTGACGCAGGTGATTAGGAGCCGTCGCATCCCATCTCTTTCAGTGCGCTGATGCCCTTTACGCGCTGGGCATGCACGATGGCCAGATGCTTCTGCAGGCGTTTTTTCTTCTGCTCATCCTCTTCGGTATCGTGTTTGATCTGCAGTTGTTTCTCTTTTTTGCGCAACTGACGCAATAGTTCCTTCATTTTGTTCCGCTTCTGACAGAGTTTGCGGGCATCCATGTCGAAATAATCCGACAGTTTTTTCAGCAGTTTTTTCCGTTTCATTGGCTTGCCTCGGGCGATGTTTTGTCGGATTGGGTCTGGGTTGCGACAGTCTGCAGTTCCTGCTCATCCAGGCTGACGGATCTTGCTGCCTGGGTTATAGCACGTTCGGAGCCGACAAAGAGTGTTTCGGCGGCACGAATCAGGTTCATGGAGGTGTCATACACATAGTTGCTGTCATTCATCAGAGAAGTACCCATGTTCGGGCTGATTTTTCCTGAACGGATTAGCGTGCTGACATTGGAAGTCAGTTCCTGCTGTGATTCCTTCACCATGATCTTCAGGGCATCCAGTGAAAGGATATCGGTATCATTGTTGTCTGTGGTGCGAATCTCATTCAGGTCGCGCACTACGGTAAGGATCTCAACACGCAGTTGGTTATAGGCGTTGCGCATCGCCTCGATCTCGCCATTGACATAAAACAGCAGGTTTTTTTGCAGATGTTTGACGTCTTTAATCGCCTCGACTATGTATTGATTGGCTTCGCGCAGATGGTGCAGTTCACCGGACTGCTCCTCTTTCCATGAGAAGTCGGCCTTGCTGATAAACTCGATGATCGCACTGTAGACACCCTTGACGCCGCGGTTGTAGGCTGAGTCAATATCCAGCTTGGTGACTTTGCCCTGATGGCTGGCGATATCCTCGAGCGAAACCTCTGCAAAGACCTGCTCCTTGAGAAACCCCAGACCATGGATGATGATGTTCAGCGCATTGTCGTAGATGTGCTCTGTCTCCTGCAGTGCTACCTTGACCGTGGTGTCGGGGAAATCCAGTGCGGAATTGGTCAGATACTTGGGTTGATCGATCTCCGGCTTTTTCTCCTTGAACAGACGCTGCAGAAAGGTCACCAGCGGCCTGATCAGCGGCAGCATCACGATCACCCCAATCAGATTGAAAATGGTGTGAAAGACGGCCAGTTTCAGGGTGAAGTCATCCGCGCGTATCCCGACAAAATCACTGACCCGGTCAACCGCATTCACCAGTTGGTAGATGAAGATGATGGCAATCAGGCCGGTCACTGTGTTGAAGATCAGGTGCGCCCCGGCCAGACGTTTACCCTGCTCATTGGCGCTCATCGCCCCGATGATCGCGGTAATGGTGGTGCCGATGTTCGCGCCAATCGCCAGCGCCAAGGCGTTTTCATAGGTGATCTGGTTGGCCGCCAGTGCGGTGATGATCAGCACCAGGGTGGCATGGCTGGACTGCATCACCACCGTGGCGAAGATGCCGATGCCGGTAAACATGAACAGGCCCGGATATCCCGCGATGGCGAATTTGGCCAGATCGATGGTCGATTTGAACGCCTCAAAGCCCTCTTTCATAAAGTGAATGCCGAGAAAGAGAAAGCCCAGTCCGGAAAGAATATAGCCAATGCCTTTGTGTGCTTTTGATTCCTGGAACATCAGGATCACGCCAAACACCAGCATCGGCATGGCGTAGGCGGAGATATTGACCTTGAGGCCGAATCCGGCAACCAGCCATGCGCCTGTCGTGGTTCCGAGGTTTGCACCGAAGATGATACCGATGCCGGCGGTGAGGGTGATCAGCCCCGCACTGAGGAATGAGATGGTGATCACCGAAACCAGCGAACTGGACTGCATGATGGTGGTGCTAAGGATCCCGAATGAGAGGCTGTTCCACAGCCGGGAGGTGGACACCCGCAGGATTTTTTCGAGGATGCCCCCGGTAAAAGAGCGAAACCCCTGCTCCAGGGAGAACATGCCGAACAGAAAGATTGCGACCCCTGCGGAGATTGCCTTGAAGTCGGGACTGATCCAGAAACCATAGGCCAGGATTAAAAAAATCGCAGGGAGGACTACTTTTTTCAGCATTTTTTCACGCTTGCCCCTGGTAGCGGCGGTTTATTTTGCTGTGTTTTGACGACCGTTTGCTCATTCATGGATTATAGCCGCTCGTTTCAGGGCCTGTTAACACTGTGCGCGCAGTGTTAACAGGCCCCGGGTCGTTCCGGTCGTTGTCCGGTGCGTATCGCCACAGGTCCAGACCTAATAAAAAACGCGAACACCTTGACAAGATGTCCGCGGGAAAAGGCTCTCCCTGCCTTTGGGGGTTACACTTGTAGAAGCAGTCTCGTTGGGTCTTCCAGGGCGTTCTTGATCGCAACCAGGAACTGGACCGCCTCTTTACCGTCGATGATGCGGTGATCGTAGGAGAGCGCCAGGTACATCATGGGCCGTATCACAATCTCGCCATCTTCAACCACGGGGCGCTGCTGTATGCTGTGCATGCCGAGAATGGCGCTCTGGGGCGGGTTGAGGATCGGGGTTGAGAGCATCGACCCATAGACGCCTCCGTTGGAGATGGTGAAGGTGCCGCCGGTGAGTTCTTCATAGGAGAGCGAGCCGTCCTGGGCCTTTTTGCCGAATTCACGCACCGCTTTTTCCACCTCGGCAAATCCAAGCTGGTCTGCGTCGCGCAGAATCGGAACCACCAGTCCCCTGGCGCCGCCTACGGCAATGCCGATGTCATAAAAGCCGTGATAGACGATATCCTGACCATCGACCGATGCATTCACCGCGGGAAACTGCTTCAGCGCCTCAACGGCGGCCTTGACGAAGAAGGACATGAAGCCGAGACGTACTTCATGTTCTTTCTCGAATTTTTCCTTGTAGCGGCTGCGAAGATCGTTGATGGCCCTGAGATTGACTTCGTTGAAAGTGGTCAGGATGGCTGCGTTCTGTTGCGCCTCCAGCAATCTCTCGGCGATACGCGCACGCAGGCGGGTCATCGGTACGCGCTGCTCTGGGCGGTCACCTTCTATGCCTATCTGCGGGCCAATGGCAGTTGGGTGCACTTCGGCATCTTTCCCGCTGGCGGCAATCTCTGCCTCGCGTGCATCCAGGTAGGCCATGACATCGGACTTGAGGATGCGTCCATCCTTGCCCGTGCCCTGAATGGCGTTGGGATCGACATTCATCTGTTTGACCAGCCGCCGTACGGCAGGGGTCAGTATCGGCTCTTCGTCGCTGGCTGTAGCTGCCGGGGCAGCCGGGCTCTTGCCAGCGGAGGGTTTCTCCTCCGCTTTTGCGGCGCCGGCGGCGGTTGCTTCGATGACAGCGATCAGATCGCCGGCCTGTACTGTATCGCCGACATCCACTGCTGCCTGGGCGAGCACTCCATCGATCGGCGATGGCACTTCCAGGACAACCTTGTCGGTTTCCAGGTCAACCAGATTTTCATCACGCTTTACCGTGTCACCGGGCTTTTTGTGCCAGGCCAGTATGGTCGCGTCGGCAACGGATTCCGGTAGGGCTGGGACGTTAACATTTGTGCTCATCAGTCTGGGATCCTTCGGTTCATGGCTGGGTTGATTCGCCCGGTGAGGGCTTCATCGATCAGTGTTTCCTGCTGTTGGACGTGTATCGGATAGAATCCGACCGCGGAGGCGGCAGATGCCGGCCTTCCTACATAGAAGAGCCGCTTGCCTTTATCCAACTGGGTATGGAATCGATGTTTGATCTGATCCCATGCGCCTTGGTTCTGGGGTTCTTCCTGACACCAGATCAGGGTTTTTACGTTGCTGTATTGATCGATGACCTGATCAAACTCACCGCGTGGAAAGGGGTACAGCTGTTCCAGCCGGATGATTGCGACATTCCGGACACCGCGGGCGCGCCGGGCCTCCAGCAGTTCGTAATAGACCTTGCCGGAGCAGACCACGATACGTTCAACCTCATCGGTATTCAGGTCATCCACCTCGCCGATCACGTTCTGGAATGTACCGTTGGTGAAGTCTTCCAGTGAGGATGTGGCGAGGCGGTGGCGCAGCAGGCTCTTGGGTGTCATGACCACCAGCGGTTTGCGCAGTGGGCGTACCATCTGCCGGCGCAGCATGTGGAAAACCTGGGCCGGTGTGGTCGGTATGCAGACCTGGATATTGTGCTCTGCGCACAGTTGCAGATAGCGTTCCAGCCGCGCCGAGGAGTGCTCTGCGCCTTGACCCTCATAGCCGTGCGGGAGAAACAATACCAGGCCGCAGTGCAGCCCCCATTTGGCTCCGCCAGAGGTGATGAACTGGTCGATCACCACCTGGGCGCCGTTGGCGAAATCGCCGAATTGGGCCTCCCAAATGGTCAGGGAGCTGGGGTCGGCAGTGGCGAAACCATACTCAAAACCGAGCACCGCCTCCTCGGACAGGAGTGAATCGATCACTACGAAATTCGCTTGATCGGGCCCCAGTTGCTGGAGGGGAATATAGGTTTCACCGTTGAGTTGGTTGTGCAGTACCGCATGACGGTGGAAGAAGGTGCCGCGGCCACAGTCCTGCCCCGACAGTCGCACGGGGTAGCCGTTATCAAGCAGGCTGGCGTAGGCCAGGGTTTCACCAAAGCCCCAGTCAACCAGTTGATCACCCAGGGCCATCTTGTGGCGCTCCTGCATGATCTTGGCGATTCGTGGGTGGAGTTCGATGCCGTCCGGGATCTCCACCAGCGGCTTGGCCAGTTTTTCCAGCTGTTCCAGGGATATCGCGGTCTCGGCCGGCTGCTCCCAGTTGACGTTGTTAAACGGCGCCCAGTTGATGTGGTAGGGGTAGGCGAGGTCGTTCAATGTCGGCCGGGCCACCACCGAGTTCTGTTCCAACGAGAGACGATAGTCTTCCACAGTCTCCCGGCTCTGTTCCGGGGTGATCACCCCTTCAGAGATCAACTGGTCGGAATAGTTGGTGCGGGTGGTCGGCAGGCGCCTGATTTTCTGGTACATCTGGGGTTGGGTGACCGCCGGTTCATCGGCCTCGTTATGGCCGTGGCGGCGATAGCAGACCAGGTCGATAATCACGTCTTTGTGGAAATGCTTGCGGAAATCGTAGGCCAGGCGGGTGACGAATATCACCGCCTCGGGATCGTCGCCATTGACATGAAAAATCGGTGCCTGAACCATTTTTCCCACATCGGTACAGTATAGGGTTGAGCGGGTGTCCAGGGGGTTCGAGGTGGTGAAGCCGATCTGGTTGTTGATCACTACATGAATAGAGCCGCCGGTGCTATAGCCGCGCGCCTGGGACATTTGCAGTGTCTCCATCACCACGCCCTGTCCGGCGAACGCCGAATCGCCGTGGATCAGCACGGGTAGCACATGATCGCCCGAACGGTCCTTGCGGCGCTGCTGACGGGCCCTTACCGAGCCTTCGATTACCGGATTGATGATTTCCAGATGCGAGGGGTTGAAGCCGAGAACCACGTGGGTGAAACCGCCCGGTGTTTCGACATCGGTGGAGAATCCCATGTGGTACTTCACATCACCCATGCTGCGCAGGGCATCGGGGCTCTTCTTGCCCTCGAACTCCTCGAACAGGTCTGCCGGTGGCTTGCCAAGGATGTTGGTCAGTACATTCAATCTGCCCCGGTGGGCCATGCCGATGACGACCTCTTTGACACTGCTGGCGCCGGCGCGTTGAATCAGTTCGTCCAGCAGGGGGATCAGTGACTCGCCGCCTTCCAGGGAGAAACGTTTTTGCCCGACGTACCGGGTGTGGAGGTATTTCTCCAGCCCCTCGGCGGCAGTGAGCAGGGTCAGCAGCCAGCGTTTGTCATCCTCGTTGACTTCAGGCCTGGCCTTATAGCCCTCCACCCGTTTCTGAATCCAGCGTTTCTGGCGGGTGTCGGTGATGTGCATGTATTCCGAGCCGACATTGCCGCCATAGACCTCTTTGATCAGCTTGATGATCTCTCTCAACGGCATGCGATCGGGGGCGAACAGGGAGCCGGTGTTGAAAACCGTATCCATGTCGGTATCGCTCAATCTATGGAAAGAGGGCTCAAGGTCAGGCACCTGCTCCTGTTCGCGCAGATTGAGGGGGTCCAGAGTTGCGTATTGATGACCGCGCACGCGCCAGGCATTGATAAGACGTAACACAGCGGCCTGTTTCTCGGCAGCGCCAGGCGACATGCGGTCCGCGCCAAATCGCGTGCTGGGACGTTTTTCCCGCGCCAGACGGGCAAAATTCGATCTTACTGGTCCATGGGCAATGTCAGGTTGTTCGTTGGCAGATTCCTTGATGAGGCTGTCGAATCGGTTTCTCCACTGCTCGTCCACGCTGCTTGGATCCTGCAGATAGCGTTCGTAAAGGTCTTCAATGAATGCGGCATTACCACCGGAGAGAGCGGATGTTTTTCTTAGCAGATCGAGTAAGGCGCTCATTTTTGGATGATTAACCTATTTTATGGCTGGGAAAGGCATTTAAATCGATGTTAGCACAGTCAAACCAATTTTAAAGCGATTTATTATCAATTAGTACGATTGTCTTATTATTTCTCTTGTTTTTTGCATAAAAAACCAGGAGGTTTATTAGATATTTACTAAATTCAAAATTATTTCAATCACTTAAAAAATAGGGCGCATTGCGGTGTATACTGGAAAGTCAATCTGGTGAGAGTAAATTCATACGGGACACTGTTTGTTTGTCATGGGGCAGGATAATTCGCCAAACCAAAGCATCCCCTGGTCGGATCTGAGTATCTCCTCGTTAGAGGCGGATATTGCCTATTTTGATGCGCGTCTGGCGCTCTTGAGAGAGACCCCTTCTTCCTATTATCAGGAGGCGCAAATCAGGGCCTACAAGGAGCTGGAGAATGTATTGGGTGAGCATCTACGGCGCCTGCGTCACGCCCGGGGAATGACCTGGAAGAAGGCCAAATCCTGACAATCTGAGCAAGGCACCAGCCTGTCTGCGAATGGTGATTCCGCCAACTTTACCGTCTAACTTGTAACCCGTAGTTGAGGGGGTTCAGTAACGATGAACAAAATTGCACTCTTTGCCGGGGCGGTTGTCGGCATTTTGATCTTTCTCTATGCCGCGCTCTCCGCCCTGGTCAATCAGGGTCTTACCATCTGGGGCGCGATCGTGATGCTGATCGTAATCCTCGCCGGCGGCACTGCATTACTCCTGGCCGTGAGAAAATAGCCAGCCGCCATCTCAGGGCAGATCCTTGATCAGGTTTTTCGCCGCCTCGCTGACGATCTTGTCGAAAGTAACCGGTTTTTCGGATGTGGTGTCATGGGAATAACTGAGTTCCTCCGTGGCTTCCCAGACGATCGCCCCCTTATCTCCATCCCAGATTTGCAGGAATATCCGCACATGGGCCTGTTTGGTGTCCATGATACGCAGGCCGAAGGCGCCGAAACGACCACGTGATCCCTGCTCAAAATCGGAGAGTTTCAGCTGAGCGATGAAACGCTTTCCGGTGGCCTCGCGGATTTTCGCCAGGGTCTTCTTGTCGAATATCCCGGTTGCACGGTAATCGAGCAGGATATTCCTGTATTCATCCGCCAGACCTGCGTCGTTGATGGCGCTCAGCGTCTGAGGTAGGGACAGATATGGGATGTCCGGGCGCTGTTCCGCCAGGGTTTCGGTGAACACGAAGGCGATAATCTGCTTGTCCTCTTCCTGGCCGGTAATGGTCGATGGGGTCAGAAAGGCAATGCCCTGACTGGTCAGCAGGCCATTGTCCAGGTCGAGTTTCTGGTGCTGGGTGTTTGAATAGATCTGCGTGGTGGAGCAGGCGCTGAGCCCACCCAGAAAAATCGCCGAAACAAGCAGCCATACTGCATAGCTATCCATTCGCATACGCTTTACCTCCCTATCAGAAAGTATAGTACTGGAATGGTCCGGGCATGCATGATCTACTGCAACAAACATCGATATCGCTGCTGAAAAAAACAACCGGGTCGCTGGTGATCTCAGGCGACTGGTTCTGCTTGTATCGGCTCACTGTTCGTGGCAGGGCTGAAGATGCTGTAGCGGATGTCGGGATCACCTTTCGCCTTGTACATTGCCGTGTCTGCGAAGTGCAGTAGTTCATCGATATCCGATGAGTGGTCAGGGGAAATGGCCACGCCGATACTGATACTCGGGCTGTATTGGATATCCCCAAAAGACAGGGGCGCGCAGAGGTTCGAGATCAGGCGTTCGACAATATCCAGGATGTTGGATTCCGCCTGGGCATGCTCCAGCAGGACAATGAACTCATCGCCGCCTATGCGTGCCGCTCCGGAACCTCGGGCAACCGGGTCAGATGATCTCAGCGATGACTTGATGCGGCTGGAGATGGCAACCAACAGGTCATCCCCCGCCTTGTGTCCATAGCTGTCATTGACGAATTTGAACTTGTCGATATCAATCAGGATTACAGCCAGGGTGGATTGCTGTTCCCGGCTCGTATTAAGGGCCTGTTCCGCCTGAAGACTGAATTGTCTGCGATTGGCCAGTTCGGTCAGCGGATCGATATAGGCAAGACCTTCGAGCTTTGTATTGGTCTCCTGCAATTCATCCATGAGATTTTTGTTTTCAATCGTGCGGGTGATGCTGAGAAGCAGATTCTGGTGGTAGTTGATCGCGGTTGAAATGATCAGCAGCAGGTAAATTATTGCAACGACCACGAAATAGAGCCACATCGAGCCTCCCAGGGTGAGAGCCCAAATTAGATCGGCAGCAAATATCGGCGTGTTGAACAGATAATAGGAATGCATATTCACTGCCGTTGAGGGTAGCGATGCGATTGGCATGCCAACCAGAATTACCAGGATGAACAGTTGTATGGTTTGTGGCTGCTGTACGTCGTAAAAGATGAACAGACTTGCCCAGCCCAGTCCCGAAAAAAGGGGACCATAGATATACAGCAACTTGGCGGAGATAGATGAGCGCTTGATGTCCCGTTGCTTGCCGATTATTGATACCCAGACACGCATGGCTGTGACCAGGGAAAAGAGACTTATCCAAGTGACCAGATGCCCGGTATCGACCTGGCCATACAGCGCAACAAAGGTAAATATGGCAACAATGGAGGCCGCCAGTTGGGTGGGTAAACTGTTTTTCAGATAATGAAGAAGCAGTTCCCGGTCGATTTGTTGGTTTATGGTGTCACTCATTATTGGGCAGTTGCGTATCGTCCATGCCTCGTCCCGTGAACGATTGAGCAGGCGAAATTCAATAGTAACGCTTAACAGTCATCAATGGTTGAATTCGGTAATCCTTTGATAACCCGCTGGTTGTGCCAAGCCGCCTTTTTACAGCCTCACATAGTTCTTAGCGGTTGTTTTGCGTGGAACTTGATGAATATTTGGCAAATCAGGTGAGCAAAATGCGTTTGTTGCGGGTCAATAGGTTGAAAGGAATGAAAAATGGCGCCCCTGGCGCGATTCGAACGCACGACCTTCCGCTTAGGAGGCGGATGCTCTATCCTGCTGAGCTACAGGGGCAAATCTTGATGATTTTGCAGTGTTTCCGGCGTAGTGGACTTTGGGTCTACAGGTGCCAGTAACGAGGAATATGATCCTGCGGGGCATATTAGCATTTTGTAGGTGGATGCTGCCATCTCTCACTCCCTCACTATGCAGTAAAGCGTCAAGTCAAGTAATTCAGATGGGTTGCAATAATGTTAGAAACGGCAAATCTCCTATTCCCAACAACCTTTCCCCCACTTTCACGGGGAAAGATGGACAGTCTGCAGGTCAATCTGGGCTATCTGTGTAATCAAAGCTGCAATCATTGTCATGTGAATGCCGGTCCAAAGCGTACGGAACTGATGGATCGGCACACGGTTGACCAGGTGCTCCAGTTTTTGCGGCGGCAACAGATCAGCACCCTGGATCTGACCGGCGGCGCGCCGGAAATGAACCCGGAATTCGAGTATCTTGTGGCTAAAGCCACGGAACTGGGCGTTAAAGTTCTCGATCGTTGCAACTTGACCATTCTCGAAGAGCCGGGTTATGAAGGGCTTGCTGACTTTCTCGCAGAGCAGGGAGTCGAGGTCATTGCCTCCATGCCCTGTTATCTCGAGGAGAACGTCAACAGCCAGCGGGGAAAAGGCGTGTTCGATGCCAGTATCAAAGGGCTCAAACGTCTGAACGCGCTCGGTTACGGTGAGCCGGACAGCGGTCTGGTACTGAATCTGGTCTACAACCCCCAGGGACCCAACCTTCCTCCGCCCCAGGAAACGCTGGAGGATGATTACAAACAGAAACTGAAACAGGGCTACGGCATCAACTTCAACCAGCTCTATACCATTACCAATATGCCTATCAGCCGCTTTGGCAGCATGTTGCTCTCCAAGGGGCAATTTCATGACTACATGGCGCTGTTGAAGTCTTCTTTCAGCGAGGAAAACCTGGCCACGGTAATGTGCCGCACCCTGTTGAGTATCGACTGGCAGGGCTATGTCTATGATTGCGACTTTAACCAGATGTTGAAAATGCCGGTTTCCCACAACGATCGTGGGCCGGTACACATCAACGATCTGATCGAGGCCGATGTGCAGGACTGGCCGATCCGGATCGGCGAACACTGCTATGGCTGCACCGCCGGGCAGGGTAGTAGTTGTGGCGGGGCATTGTCCGAGTAATCCGGGTGAGTCAGCTGATTTCGATCATTATTCCCTGTCTGAATGAGGGGGCGGTTATTGGGCCTCTGCTCGAGAATCTGCAGACGTTTCGCAGCAGGGGGCACGAATTGATTCTGGTCGATGGTGGTAGTCAGGATGATACGCTTGCCAGGGCGAAACCCTGGGTTGACCAGCTGATTGAATCGGAAAAGGGTCGAGCCCGACAGATGAACGCCGGAGCCGCCGGCGCGACAGGCGAGATCCTCTGGTTTGTGCATGCCGACACCCAGTTGCCGTCTGGCTCGGATGAGTCGATTGTCACGGGCCTGACGAAAAGCGGCAGAGGCTGGGGCCGGTTTGATGTCAGCCTCTCCGGCAACCCTGTTCTACTGAAAGTCGTTGCATTCATGATCAACTGGCGATCCCGTTTGACCGGCATTGCCACCGGTGATCAGGGTATTTTCCTCTATACGACGCTGTTCAGGCAGGTGGGTGGTTTTCCCGAGATTGCGCTGATGGAGGATGTGGCGCTGAGTAAGCGGCTCAAGGCCGTCTCCCGGCCGGTTTCTCTCCATGCTCGCCTGCTCACCTCCAGTCGCCGCTGGGAACAGCGGGGGATTATCCGGACAATTCTTCTCATGTGGCGTTTGAGACTGGCCTATGCCCTCGGCGCCGACCCGCAAACCCTGGCAACAAGGTACCGCGAGTGCAGTTCCCCCGCGCCAAACTCCTGATTTTTGCCAAGGCACCCGAACCGGGCAGGGTCAAAACCCGTCTGGCGCCGGCACTGGGGTTTGAAGCCGCGGCGCAGCTCTATCAGCAATTGCTGATCCGCACTGTCGAGCTTTTTTCCCGGACCGGATTATGTGAAGTCGAATGCTGGTGCGCGCCGGATGCCCAGCACCCGCTGTTCCAGCAGCTCGCAGAGGCGCATGATCTGGAGTTGCAGGTCCAACAAGGCCTGGATCTGGGGGAACGCATGGGTTTTGCGGCACAGCAGGCGTTGCATACCGCTGAGTCGGTGGTGCTGATTGGCGCGGATTGTCCGGTGCTGGCGACAGGTCATCTGTTGCGTGTGCTGGGCAGGCTGCAGCAGGGGTGCGATGCGGTTTTGGGGCCAGCGGAGGACGGTGGCTATGTGCTGCTCGGGCTCAATTGCTACCATCCCTCACTATTCAGTGATATGCCGTGGGGCGAGGATCAGGTGCTGGTGCAGACCAGGGTGCGCATGGAGCGGCTGGGGTGGCGCTGGGAGGAGTTGGAGCCGCTCTGGGATCTGGACAGACCTGAGGATCTTGTCCGTTATCGCGCGTTAACCGCCGTGTAGGCGTTTGGCCATGGCGCGTTCCATCTGATTGATGGTTTTACGGATCTTCTGCAGGCTGCTGCGGTCGAGATTCTGAAAACGCCCGCCAAGCCGCGTGATACCGCGTGAGGTGTCTCGCCAGCAAAAGCAGATCTCCATGGAGAAAATGATCTCGGAACCGCCGGGCATGCTTACCTTGCAGGTTGACAGCACCTCGCCTTTGCTCAGGTTGACCAGCTCATTGAGGGTGATACCTATGCCGCTGCGGGAGATGTCATTCAGATAACCGTTTATAAACTGGCCGCTCTGGTAGCCACCTTGGGCCCTGAAGGGTATCTGGGTACCACGGGTGGGTACGCGGTAGTCCTTGCGCCGTTGCAGGAAATAGACCTGTGCCGGAATCTCCATCTTGTAATAGGAGACGCCGTTTTTCTCACGCGCTTCGATCAGCTTGCTGCGAAAACGCATCTCCACCCCATCGACACGCCCTGTCAGAATCGCTTCGCGGGTCTCCAGTAACAGTTCATGACCACGGTTGGGATTGATCTCGTCGAGTACGATAAACCCGTACTCATCATAGATGCCGAGCAGTGCGGTGTTGAACAGATTGGTTTCATCGGTAAAACTGGCATTGAACAGGGTGTGGGCCTTGAAGGCCTGGACGAGCAGTGCAGTGATCTGCGGCTTGTCGGTGATATGGTGTGTTGAAACGACCTGAGGTTCGTCATCATGACGGCCCCAGATAGCGTTTTTGATTGCCTTCAGCATGGTTGACTATCGCGGATGGCCGGAGGTGTTCAGAACATCCGGCAATCAGGCCTTGGCAATAGGTGGTGAAGAGGGACCGGACTGGCGTTCTCCGCCCTTGCCGTAGGTGTCGCTGGAGTACATCTTGCCGCTGAGTATATCCAGGGCCTGACGGGTGTGGCGCTGCGCCAGTGAGACGATACCGCCATTGATCTCATTTTTATCCCTCAGGACATGGGCAAGGGCTTCGATCTCCTGCCATAGGGCTCTGGCTGGGACATCCGCCGGCAGACGGTCGAGAAACTGTTCACTGCCAGTCTTGCCGGGTGACAGCTGCAGTGACTGGAGAAAGCGGTTGCGTTCGGTCAGGAACTTCAGGGTTTCCTGCATCTGGCGCTGCTTGTCATCAGCGGCGGCCAGAATCTGCTCCGGGTCGCCGCTGGTGAGGGCTCTGTGCTCTTTATCCAGAATCTTGTCGAGTTTTTGCGCCGACTCAAGTTCAACGGTCAATATCGAGGTGAACTGATTAAGCTGATCTGGATCGACGTGCATATTGTCCCTTATTTGGATATATCAAGAAGGGCCAACTCCCTTTCCTGAGTCACCAGGTTGTCTGCGGCTGTTGCCGGTTCAAACTGGAAGCTGCCGGTGCCTACTGCGCGTTGTACATCGGACACCCGCTGTACATCGACGACCGGCATGGCCGCAACGGTCGCGGTCAGCTGCTGCAGTTTAGTGGCGGTATCGGTCAATTTGACGCTATCGCCACCGACATTCGGGGAGTTGGTCGGCTGTGTCTGAGAATTTGCAACCTTGTTCTCAACCGAAGCCGCTTGGCCGCTGTCGCCGGTACTCTGTGCTGCCCGTCCAGTTACACCGCTGATTTCAACGCTCATATCACACCTATATATGTAAAGTCCTGTTAGCGTTAGCGGCAATCGCTGAACAGACTTTAGCAATATTTCGCGGTTTGTGCATCAGGCGAGGTTCTAGAAGGCCACGGTGACAATTCCCGGTTCGATCACGGTCGCCTCGACTTCCTTTCCGGAGCTGCTGTTGGTGACTGTGATGCGCTCGCCCACAGCCCCGTTTTCTTTGGCCTTGCCTGACATATGTATTTGAATAGTATCTGATTTTGCTACTATGACCACCGTTTCTCCACGCTTCACCGCTTGCGGGGCGACGAGTTGTCTGGCGCTGAGTATGTCGCCGCTCTTGATCGTGCGTTTCAGCTTTTGGCCAATGATCTGATCGGTCTCGGTGAAATAGTTGTGGTGCAGTCCGGCGACATCACGCTGGTCAAACAGGACATCGTCCTTCGTCAGTATATGGCCCCTGGGCAATACACCGCTGGCCACCGCCACCGGTTTGTCGATAGAGAGCGTGACCGGCACATACAGGCTCCAGTGACTCTCATCCGTGCAGCGCACACCTACGGTTCGGCGTGCGCCGCTGCTGCGCCCGGGGGGTGAGAATGTCTCCAGGGGTTGCGTGCAATCTGACAGGCGCAGGCGTTGGTCCAGGCTACCGGCAGAGGCACTCATCTCATTTCCGGGATTATCCAGTAGTTCAAGGACATGCTGCTCTGCTGCAGAGCGGATACTCTCCAGGCTCTGGAATTCAGCTGCCGATACTGTGAAAACAGCATGTGTCAGCCATAAGGCAATCCAGGCAGCAAACCTGAAGGCCAGGCTGAGGGACTGTTTTCGAGGCTTTCCAATGTAACTTTTCATAACGCGTCATTTTTATGGCGATAGGGTCTTACCGGTAGAACAATGCAAGGCGCATGCCGACAAAGGGTTTCGTCGGCTCATGAAAATCGGAATTTATTTTCTGCTGGCAGAGAGTTTGTTTGAAAATCGGCTAAAGCTATCGGCATGTTAGCCGCTAGTTTCAGGGAGAATTAAATGACGGAGAACAACCATGGCAAGTATTCTTGATGGCGTTGACCAACGAACCAAACTGGCTGGGCATAACCGCCTGGAGTTGCTGCTGTTCAAGCTGGCGGGCAAGCAGCGTTTCGGCATCAACGTGTTCAAGGTTCAGGAAGTGATCCAGTGTCCCAAGCTGACCCAGCTGCCCGGATCGCATCCGGTGGTAAAGGGTATTGCCAATATGCGCGGCAAAACCATCACGGTGATGGACCTGAGCATGGCCATCGGTGGCGCATCACTCGGTGATACCAGCGGCCGGTTCGTGATTATCACCGAATACAACCGCAAGATTCAGGGTTTCATGGTCGGCGCGGTCGACCGGATTGTGAATATGAACTGGGGTGAAATCATGCCGCCTCCCAAAGGTGCTGCAGGGGGGAGTTACATGACTGCCGTTACCCAGGTGGACAACGAACTGGTGGAGATCATCGACGTCGAGAAGGTGATGAAGGAGATTATGGGTGGTTCTGAAACCGTCTCAGAGGGCATCATCGACGAGGATATCCGTAACGAAACACAGCATGTACTGGTGGTGGACGATTCATCAGTGGCACGCAACCAGGTGAAACGGGTGCTTGATCAGCTGGGAGTGGAGACCACCCTGTGTAATGATGGCATGCACGCCCAGCAACAGCTGAGAAAGTGGGTGGATGAGGGGGTGGATCTGGATGATTTTCTGGCGCTGGTCATTTCCGATGTGGAAATGCCGGTGATGGACGGCTATACCCTGACCACAGAGATCCGCAAGGACCCTGAACTGTCCCGCCTGCATGTGATACTGCACACCTCGTTGAGCGGTGTGTTCAACCAGGCGATGGTGCAGAAGGTCGGCGCAAACAGCTTTCTGGCAAAATACGAACCGGATGAACTGGCGAAAATTGTACAGGACCGGCTGAAAGAGCATAAAAAGGAAAAGGAAGCGGCTGCGTTGGTGCAGTAGCCCAGGGCCCGTTGGCAAGCCTTGGTATCCGGCAACTATTGGAAGGTCCAGTGTCTACCCGATTAACACTCACTCATGAGGACTATACGGCCTTCCAGGGGTTTCTGGAGGAGGCCTGCGGCATCGTGCTGGGCGCTGGCAAGGAGTATCTCGTCTCGAGCCGCCTCAATAGCCTGATGCGCGAACACTCGATCGACACCCTGGGCGATCTGCTCAAACAGTTGAAGATGGGCAGAAGCCCAAAACTGAGAACATCCATCATCGATGCCATGACCACCAACGAGACCTTCTGGTTTCGGGATATGGCCCATTTTCGCATGCTCACCGACCGTGTGTTCGGGGAGATTCTGGCGTTGCGCAATGGTCGCCCGCTGCGTATCTGGTCAGCGGCCTGCTCGTCCGGTCAGGAACCCTACAACCTGAGCATGATCAGTTACGATTATCAGATGCGCAATCCCGGCAAGCTGATGGGCGTGGAAGTGGTGGCGACGGATATCTCCACCAGCATTCTCCAGGATGCCAGAAAGGGTCATTACTGCGGTATTGCCGCCTCGCGCGGTCTGACGGCGGAACAACGCAGCCGTTACTTCATCGCTAAGGACGACTGCCTGACGGTGCGTCCCGACATCAAAAACCGCGTCACCTTCCGCGAACTGAATCTGACCAAGGGCTACGAACTCCTGGGCAAGTTCGATGTAATCTTCTGCCGCAATGTGCTGATCTACTTCTCCAGCCAGCAGAAGCAGGACATCCTGCGCCGTATGGCCCGGGTGCTCAATCCTGGTGCTTATCTGTTCCTCGGCTCCACCGAATCCCTCTCCTCGCACAGCGATCAGTATGAAATGGTCAGTGCCCTGGGTGGCATTGCCTACCGTCTGAAATAGCCTCCCGCGTGGATCATTTGTGGCGGCATGATTTTGCCGCTTTCAGATGATTTTCACTGCTGACGTCGTTTTTTCTGTCGTCATGTTTTTGACGACCTCCATTTATAATTTTATATCCATTTGATTTATATAAAAAAATAAACAATGGCACGGCCTGTGCTTATCTGCTGTTGAGAAAATATCTCTGGAGTAGAGACGATGAAATTAGATGACGCGTTTGGCATCCACCAGCAGGCCCTGCAGTTGCGGGCACGCCGGGCAGAGGTATTGGCGAGCAATATCGCCAATGCGGATACCCCCGGCTACAAGGCGCAGGATTTTGATTTCAAGAGCATGTTGAGCAGTGAAATCAGCCAGCCGGTGCGTATGCACGCCACCCAAAGTGGCCATATGCAGACAGAATCTGGCGTGGTGCCGCCGAGCAGCATGTCCTATCGGGTGCCGTCGCAACCGAGCCTGGACGGCAATACCGTGGATACCCAGATCGAGCATGCCGCGTTTGCCTCCAACGCCATGGAGTATACCGCCAGCCTGAACTTTCTCAGTGGCAAGATCCAGAGCCTGCTGACAGCCATCAAGGGGCAATAACCATGTCAATGTTCAAGATCTTTGATACCGCCGCAACCGGCATGAGCGCGCAGTCCCTGCGTCTGAACCTGGTGGCCAGCAATCTGGCCAACGTCGATAACGTCAGCAGCAGCATCGATGAAACCTACAAGGCCCGTCAGGCGGTATTCGGCGCGATCCTCAATCAGGTCAACCCTGATGATCCGGCAACCGGGGTCCAGGTTAAGGGCGTGGTCGAGAGCGATGCGCCTCTGAATATGGAGTTTGCCCCGAATCACCCGATGGCGAACGAGGAGGGTTATATCTTCCGACCCAACGTCAATGTCGCCGAAGAGATGGCCAACATGATATCCGCCTCCCGCTCCTACCAGAGCAATGTGGAAGTGGTAACCACCGCGAAGAAGCTGATGTCAGCCACCCTTCGCCTTGGCTAGTAAAGGAGTTAATCGATGAGCCTAGTCAACGCCGACTACGACCTCTACCAGAGCCTCGGTCTGACCAATCAGCCGGTCGATAAGGGGCAGGGTAAGAGCCAGAGTGAGCTTCAGATGGAGGATTTCCTCAACCTGATGGTCACCGAGATGACCCACCAGGACCCTTTCAAGCCGATGGACAACGCCGAGCTGGCAACCCAGATTTCCCAGTTTGCCGCCGTCTCCGGTATCGAACAGCTGAATGGTTCTTTCAACGATCTCAGCGGCTCGCTGGTCTCCAATCAGGCGCTCCAGGCGAGCGGTCTGGTGGGACGCAGTGTGCTGGTGCCGACCTATAACGGTTACCTGGGCGAGGGTGGTTCGGTCAAGGGTGTGCTGGGTCTCAGTTCCCAGGCATCGAACGTCACCGTGCGGATTTCCAACGCGGCCGGATCACTGGTGCGCGAGATCAGCATGGGTAACAAGCCGGCTGGTGAAGTGAATTTTACCTGGGATGGACTGAATGATCTGGGTGAGCCCATGCCTGCCGGTGAGTATCAGATTTCTGCTCAGGCGGAGATCGACGGCGAGGTGCTTTCGCCCTATGTGCTGGTTGAAGCCGCTGTCAACAGTGTCAGCCTGGGCACCGATGGATTGACCCTGAACCTGGAAGGTTTAGGGCATGTTTCTTTTAATGATGTGGCGGAAATCCGCTGATTATCGTATTCGCAGAGGAGAGCAATAATGCCTTTTCAAATCGCACTGAGCGGACTTGATGCCGCATCGACCGACCTTGAGGTCACCGGCCACAACATCGCCAATGCGGCGACCAACGGCTTCAAGCTGTCGCGTTCGGAGTTTTCCGATATCTACGCCTCATCCGTGCAGGATACCAGCGCAACGGCCGCGGGCCGTGGCGTGAAAGTGGCGCGCATTGCCCAGCAGTTCAGCCAGGGTACCGTGGAATTCACCTCCAACGCCTTTGATCTGGCGGTCAATGGTGAGGGGCTGTTTGCCCTGAAGGATGGCTCGGGTTCATTGACCTATACCCGCGCAGGCGCCTACACCTTGGATCGTGAAGGCTACGTGGTGAATGCCGATGGCAAGTATCTGCAGGGTTTTCCGGCAGTCGAGGCGGGCGGCGTGTTGTCGTTCAACACCGGCTCCCTGACCAATCTGCAGATTCCGGCGACCTCGGGCGAACCCTTTGCCACGACCAACGTTGATGTTGGTCTGAACCTGGATTCCGGTATTGCCGGGATCGATACAACTGCCGCCGGTTACCTCTTCGACCGGACGGATCCAACCACCTTCACAAACAGTACCGCGACCACTATCTACGATTCCCTGGGTACCCCTTACACCAGCACCATGTATTTTGTTAAGGATGCCAACAACGTCGGATCATGGGACGTGCATGCCTATGTGACCGATCCTGCGACAGGTGTCTCCGCTCAATTTCTCAATGCGGATACCCTGACCTTCGACAGCTCTGGTGGTCTGTCGGCGCCTGTGGGTGGAAACATAACCCTGACCGGCTTCACCACGGCATTTGGCGGTGGAGCGGCATCCAGTGGCGGTGAGTTCGGTGTGTATGACGCTATCGCCGGGACCTATGACGACTCTCTGATACTTGATTTTTCAACCACCAGCCAGTACGGCACCACTTTCGCCGTCAACGATCTGACCCAGAACGGTTACACCGCCGGTCAGTTGAGTGGCGTGGATATCGA
>PKUO01000077.1 GCA_002869585.1 Sedimenticola sp. | reverse complement strand
TGGAATAAAATGCAACAAGAGGAAACAGAGCAATGAACTACTGGCTGATGAAATCCGAACCTGATGTATTCGGCATCGACCATCTGAAGTCCCGTCCGAAAAAGACCGAGCCCTGGGATGGCGTCAGAAACTACCATGCCCGCAACATGATGCGCGACCAGATGAAAAAGGGCGACCTCGCCTTCTTCTACCACTCAAATTGTGGTGAGCCGGGTATCGTTGGTATCGCTGAAATCGTCAAGGAGGGCTATCCCGATCACACCGCCAATGATCCGGAATGTAAATATTACGACCCGAAAAGTGATCCCGACAACCCACGCTGGTACATGGTGGATGTGAAATACAAACGCCACATGAAGAGAAATATCACGCTGAAAGAGCTGAAAGCACTTGCCGAGACTGAACTGGCCGACTTCCCTCTGGTCAGGCGCGGCAACCGGCTATCGATCATGCCGGTGACCCAAGCGCAATGGGATTTCATTCTTTCCCTGGAATAATACTTCTGTTCAAAGACAGATAACGGGGTCGCGCCGAGTCGACCCCGCTATCTGCCTGACAAACATCAGCGCATGGTTACCAGTTCTTCCGCCGCTGTGGGATGGATAGCGATGGTGTCATCAAAGTCCTTCTTGGTTGCTCCCATGCGCATCGCCACGGCAAAGCCCTGCAGCATCTCGTCAGCACCCATGCCGATGATATGACAGCCGACAACCCGCTCCTGGGCGCCGACGCACACCAGTTTCATCGCCACGTGGCTCTGATTGTCAGTAAAGGCGTGGTACATCGGCGTGAAGCGCGTCTGGTAAACCTTGACCGCCTCGCCGTGGCCGGCGCGCGCCTCGGTCTCGGTCAACCCTACGGTTGCAATCGGCGGATGGCTAAAAACCACGCTGGGAATCAGACTGTAATCGAGCTTGCGATCTTTCATACCGCCAAATAGCCGATCCGCCAAGCGCCTAGCCGCGGCTATCGCCACAGGCGTCAACTGCGGTGCCGGGGTGATATCACCCAGCGCATAGACGCCAGGCACGTTACTGTTCTGAAACTCATCCACCAGGATATAGCCATCGCTGTCGGTGGCCACACCCGCCCTGTCCAGTTGCAGGCCCGCAGAGGATGGCGCACGGCCCACAGCCCAGATCAGCTGATCAAAGCCACTGTAGAGCTGACCCTTGGAGCAGTGCAGATTCAGCGTTCCGTCCATCAGCCGTTCGACCTTCTCGATCTGCGACGAGGAGATGATGCTGAGGCCATGATTGAGCATCTCCTCCATCAGCGATTCACGCAACATCGCATCGAATTTCCGCAGCAGGTGCTCCTTGCGAAGAAACATGGTGACATCACTGCCCAGCGCATTCAGTACCCCGGCGATCTCCACCGCGATATAGCCGCTGCCGACCACGGCGACACGCCTGGGACGATCTTCCAGGTCGAAAAAACCGTCCGAGGTGATACCCAGATCCGCCCCCTCTATCGGAGGCACAATCGGATAGGAGCCCGGCGCGATGACAATATGGTCGGCGCTGTAATGCCGCCCCCCGACATCCAGGGTGTGGGCATCGACAAACCGTGCATAGCCCTGTATTTCATCAATATTGGAGTCGGTCAGATAGGTGTGATACCAGCTGTTGATATTACCCACGTACTGGTCGCGGTGGTGTTTCAACTCCTGCCACCTGAAATCATAGGCGCTCACTTCGAAACCATAGTCCTGGGCATCGTGCAGCATGTGTGCGATATTGGCACCGTACCACATCACCTTTTTCGGCACACACCCCAGGTTGACGCAGGTCCCCCCTAGCTTGCCAGCCTCGATCACCGCGGTTTTGGCGCCATATTTTGCTGCACGCTCCGCAGCGGAGAGGCCCCCACTACCGCCACCAATGGCAATCAAGTCATAATGTTGCGACATTGAAGTCTCCTGTAGACCGCCGGGGTACTCTTGCGATTCGCCGAATAGCCCCAATGTGATTATTGTTATGCTGAGAAACCAGGAATTGACCAATGTCGTCGTTTGTTTGCGACACCGCTCAAAACTGGAGTCTCAGTTAATATGGTTTCTGCTGTAATTATGGCACAGGGGATAGGCACAATCGCCCCAGAAAATACCGGGATAGCATCACGTGAAAGATTTTTTCAGCAACCTCGTTCGCAACACCACCGCGCTTATCAATCGCCTGATTAGGCTCTATCATCCGCAAACCCTGCGCGAAAAAGGGTGGATCTGGGCCAGCGGACTGGGGATAGTCACTCTGGTAGTCATTCTCTTTCTGGTCGGCACCTACTGGAGTATCGAACCCGATCCCTTCAATGTCCGCGACAATACCCGCAACAGGCTGGCAGAACTGAACTTGGAACCGGTAACCGGCTCCTATACCACAGCCACACTGCTCAGCGTCATGGAGACCCTGCTGGACAAACCCGGTGGTTACCTGAGTAACGATGTGATGCCGCCGAGCATCTTTCTCGATAACATTCCCAACTGGGAGTTTGGCGTGCTCACCCAGTCCCGCGATCTGGCCCGTTCATTACGTAACGATATGAGCCGTTCACAATCACAATCTTTAGAGAACAAAGACCTGGCGATCACCGAACCCCAGTTCAACTACAGTAACGACTCCTGGATATTCCCCTCCACCGAGGGCGAATACCGCCAGGGAATAGAGGCGTTACAACGCTACTTGACGGATTTGACCCAGCGGGGCAAGGAGAACACCCAGTTCTTTGCCCGTGCGGATAATCTGCGCGACTGGCTGGCGATTATCGAGAAGCGACTCGGCAGCCTGTCGCAACGGTTGAGCGCAAGCGTCGGGCAGGAACGGGTGAATACCGATCTGGCAGGCGATCCCGAGGCGGCGCAATCCACCACCAGCCCAGACCATGTAGCAGTGCAGACACCCTGGCTTTAGATCGATGATGTGTTTTACGAAGCGCGCGGTTCCACCTGGGCATTGATCCAGTTTCTCTACGCCGTGGAAATCGATTTTCAGGATATCCTGAAAAAGAAAAACGCCCTGGTCAGCCTGCGCCAGATCATCCGGGAACTGGAAGCCACACAGGATTCAATCATCAGCCCGGTGGTGCTCAATGGGGGGGGATTTGGCATTTTCGCCAACTACTCGCTGGTGATGGCCTCCTATATCTCCCGGGCCAACGCGGCGGTGATTGATATGAGGAACCTGCTGAGCCAGGGTTAGCCACCGCCATGTGCACTCTTGTACTACTGCGTCGTCCCAACCACAAATGGCCCCTGCTACTGGGAGCAAACCGGGACGAGATGATCGACCGCCCCTGGCTGGCGCCTGAACGTCACTGGCCAGACCGACCGCAGGTGGTCGCAGGCAAGGACCAGATCGCTGGCGGCAGCTGGCTCGGCATGAATGACCATGGGGTACTGGCCGGCGTCATGAACCGCTCAGGAACCCTGGGGTCCAAACCGGGCAAACGCAGTCGTGGCGAGTTGATACTTCAAGCGCTGGACTTCCTGACAGCAGCAGACGCCATCGACTCTCTCGCTGATACCCTGGCGGAAAAGTACCAGGCATTCAATCTGGTGGTAGCTGATAGCCACGATGCCTTCTGGATCTCCCATCAGGGAACAGAAACCTCACAATCGATAACCTGCGAAAATCTGCCGGAAGGAGTTTCCATGCTTACCAGCATGGATTTGAATGATCCCCGATCACCAAGAATCAACACCTACCTGCCGAAATTCAGGTCAACTGAAGTACCCGACCCTGATGCTGAAAACGGATGGCGCCGCTGGGCAGAGCTTCTGGCTGACCGTACTGTTGATCCGAAATTCGGACCAACCAGCGCCATCAATGTCAGGAACGACAAGTTCAGCACCCTGTCGAGTTCACTGATCGCACTGCCCTCAGAAAAACACACCGGTGCAAAGCCAATCTGGCTGTTCTCATCAGGCCCACCGGATGAGGCCCCCTTTTATTCCGTTGATCTGTGAACAGCCTGCATCTCTGCCTGGAATCAGGCAGGCGCCAGCCGTACTGTTCATCCCGCGAGCCTCAATCGTGGATCTTTTCCAGTCACCACCTATACTGAGAAATCAGGATCTGCTGTGAGATTTGGCAGAATCTTACCCTTGTATAAATTGTCCGGCAGAGTTCATAGACGCTTATGCCCGAAAGCAGCGAACTGACGAAATCCAGGCTAGCTGAGCGCCTGCAGGGCATGGTCAACATGCGACAGGGTGAAGGCCGCGCAATCTTCTGGTCGTTCTGCTACTTTTTCTCACTGCTCAGCAGTTACTACATCCTCAGACCGATCCGTGACGAAATGGGCGTTACGGCGGGAATCGAGCAGATGCACTGGCTGTTTACCGGCACCTTTGTCGCCATGCTCCTCGTGGTTCCGGCTTTCGGTTGGGTGACCACCCGCTACCAGCGCAAACAGTTTCTTCCCATAATCTACTATTTCTTCATCAGTAATATCCTGCTGTTTTATCTCCTGTTTGAATCCGACAGCTCATTGACCCATGTTGCCCGCGCCTTTTTCATCTGGCTCAGTGTATTCAACCTGTTTGTGGTCTCTGTTTTCTGGAGTTTCATGACTGACCTGTTTCGTAACGAACAGGCCAAGCGTCTGTTCGGTTTCATCTCGGCAGGCGGAACCATCGGGGCCATCGCCGGCCCTGCGATGACCGCCTTGCTGGTGCAACACATCGGCACCGGCCATATGCTATTGATTTCAGCAGCTCTGCTCAGTCTCTCCGTGCTATGCATCCGGCGTCTGATTACCTGGCAAACAACCCATCGCGCTACAGACAACAGTGATCCCGACAGTGAAAACCAGCAGGATAAACCTCTGGCAGGCGGCGTCCTGGATGGTATTCTGCTGGTGCTGCGCTCGCCCTATCTGCTGGGAATCTGCGTGCTTATTCTGCTCTACACCACCCTCTCCACCTTTCTCTATTTTCAGCAGGCGCAGATCGTCAAAGCGGCATTTGCCGATTCCGGAACCCGCACCGCGGTTTTCGCGAGCATCGATTTTGCGGTCAATACGCTGACCCTGTTGATCCAGACCTTCTTCACCGCGCGTCTGGTGAAGTGGCTGGGCCTCAGCCTGACACTCGCCCTGATACCCCTGTTGCTCAGCCTCGGATTTCTGGCCCTGGCGTTTCTGCCCGTTCTCTCGGTGCTGATTACGGTCCAGGTGATTCGTCGCGCCGGCAACTACGCCATCATGCGTCCCTCACGGGAGATGCTCTATGTGGTCGTCAGCCGCGAGGAGAAATACAAGGCGAAGAATTTCATCGATACCGTGGTCTATCGCGGTGGCGATGCGCTCAGTTCCTGGCTATATGCCGGTATGCGCAGTCTGGGCCTGAGCCTGTCTGCCATCGCCTGGGTGGCCCTGCCCCTCTCGCTGCTCTGGGCGTGGATCGCCTTTCAGCTCGGTCGCAAGCAGGCGGTAATCGCCATGCAGGACAAGGTACAAACAGAAGGTGAATGATATGAATAGATCAAACAGTCAGATGGGTCGTCGAAAGTTCATGAAAATGATCACCGGACTGGTAGGGAGTTGCTGGCTCACGCCAGCTTCTGTGTTTGGAGAAAACCATGCGCTCATCAAAAAGAGCATAGCGTCCACTGGTGAGCAGATCCCGGTCATTGGCATGGGCAGTTCCCGCACCTTTGAGAGCATCGGTGATGAATCAGCCATGACCGCACTGGCTGAGGTATTGCAGGCCTTTTTCGAGCATGGCGGAACGCTAATCGATTCGTCACCGATGTACGGTTCAGCCGAACAGGTGATTGGTACCCTGCTGAAAACCATCACGCCCCCTTCAGACCTGTTCGCCGCCACCAAGGTCTGGACCGATGGCAAACAAAACGGAATCGAGCAGATGGAAAGATCACGAAAACTGTGGGGTGTGAAACAGTTCGACCTGATGCAGATACATAACCTGAGAGACTGGCAGACCCATCTGGAAACCCTGCAGGCCATGAAGGCGGAAGGAGAGTTGCGCCATATTGGCATCACCACCTCGCACGGACGCTACCATGATCAGTTGCAGTCAATCCTCGAAAAATACCCCTTCGATTTTGTGCAATTTACATACAACATCACTGAGCGGGAGACGGAAAACCGGCTGTTACCTCTGGCCATGGAACGCGGTACGTCGGTTATCATCAACCGCCCCTTTGCCCGTGGGAGCCTGTTCAGAAAGACCAAAGGCAGACCGCTGCCCGACTGGACCGCTGAGATCGATTGCAACAGCTGGGGACAGTTCTTCCTCAAATATGCTGTATCCCATCCGGCCGTCACCTGTGCAATCCCTGCAACGTCAAAGGTGCATCACATGATCGACAATATGGGAGCCGGTACAGGCAGGCTCCCCGATGCAGAGATGCGCAAACGGATGGAGCACTATTTTGCCGGTTTGTAGATTGAGGGATATCAGGAAAGGATCAGTTACCCCGAACCGCGGTAGAGAGATCCCACATCGGCAGAAAAACACCCAGGGCGAGGATCAGGACCATGATACCGATGATGACGATGATGATCGGTTCAATGGCATCGGCGAGGCGCTTCAGTTCGTATTCCACCTCCCGCTCATAATGTTCGGCGGTTTCGCGCAGCAGCGAATCCACCGCACCGGTCTCTTCACCGATGGCGATCATCTGCAGCACCAACGGGGTAAACAGTCCGGTGGCGGCCGCGGTACGGGCAATTGAATCGCCACTTTCGATACCGTCGCGCATGCTCAGAATGCGCTCGCTGACATAGGCGTTATTCACCACTCCGGCAATCACGGTGAGCGCATGCACCATCGGCACACCTGACTCGAGGGCAATCGCCAGGGAACGGGCGAAACGTCCCAGGGTCGCCTTCAGCAGAATATTACCCACCAGGGGTATCTTCAGCAAATAACGCGAGACGAAATATTCGCCCTTGTCGGTGCGCATCCAGAAGCGGATGGCAAACAAGGCGGCTATGCCTGTGATCAACATCTCCCGCCACCATTTGACGGTGAAATCCGAGGTGGCAATCAGCACCTGGGTGGCCCAGGGTAGCTCCGCATCGAATCGGGCGAAGGCGTCTGCAAAAGCAGGAATCACCCAGATATTGATAATCGCCAGCGCCATCACGATGGCGATGAGCACGATGGTCGGGTAGCGGGTGGCGGACTTGATGCGGTCCCGGGTCAGCTTTTCCAGCTCCAGATAACCGGCCAGTTGCATAAAGGCCTCGTCCAGCTTACCGGTACTTTGGCCGACCCGGATCAGGCTGACAAAAAGCTGGGAGAAGATGTGGGGGAACTTGGCCAGGGCTACGTGAAACTCCCGTCCTGACTGAATATCGTCGGAGATCGACTGCAGGGTCGTGGAGAGCGTTGCATTATTGGTAGTCTGTGACAGGCTGGTCAGACCGCGCAGGATAGGCACACCGGATTTCTGCAGGGTGTAGAACTGGCGACAGAGCATGATCAGCTCATCCAGTTTTACCCGGGGACGCAGCCATTGACTGATCAGCCCACCCTTCGCCTTGACCTCAACGCGTCCGGCCGACTCGCGAATATCGATCGGCGTCAGATTGGTGTTGAACAGTTGTTCCGCAACCGCCTCGGGAGAATCGGCCTCCATCAGGCCATCCATCGGTTCGCCGCGTCGGTTTCTGGCTGTGTACTGAAACTGGGGCATAGTTCAGCCTTACCTGCCGGGCTCGCTGTTGAACTGTTGTTCTGAATCGCCGGAGACCCGGATCGCCTCATCCAGGGATGTGCCCCCCGCCTTGGCGTAGCGCAATGCCGCCTGGGAGAGGGTCTCAAAATTCCTGCTCGAGTAGGCCGCCTGGGTAAAGCGGTCGATATCCTGTGAGCGCAGCGCAGAGGCCATCTGTCCATTCAGTTCGAGTAGCTCATAGACACCAATGCGTCCCCGATAACCGGTGTGATTACACTGATTACAGCCACGTCCCCGGGTAAATCCGCTCATCTGTTCTTCCCTGACGCCCATCATCTGCAACCAGACACGCTGCTGCTCATCTGGCATAACCGGTTCTGCACAGTGCCTGCAGACACGGCGCACCAGGCGTTGCGCAACAATGGCAACCAGTGAACTGGCCATCAGATAACCTGGCGTGCCCATATCCAGCAGACGACTGACCGTACCGATCGCGCTGTTGGTATGCACGGTAGAGAGCACGAAGTGACCGGTAATCGCGGCACGCAGACCGATCTGCGCCGTCTCCAGATCACGCATCTCACCCACCAGCAGGATATCCGGGTCCTGGCGCAATGCGGTGCGTAGGACCCGCGCGAAGGTCAGACCAATCTGTTCATGGACCTGCACCTGGTTGATTCGCGGCAGCGAATACTCCACCGGATCTTCCACGGTGATGATTTTCTTCTCGGCGGTATTCAGTTCATTCAACGCGGCATAGAGCGTGGTGGTCTTACCGCTGCCGGTCGGACCTGTGACCAGCACCATGCCATGCGGTCGCTGAATCAGGGCGCGCAAGCGGCTAAGGAGCGGCGCCTCTAAACCCAGCTCTTCCAGGCTCAGTATGCCTGAGCTCTGATCCAGCAGACGCATTACCACTGCTTCACCGTGCTGAACCGGCATGGTAGAGAGTCGCACATCGATGCTGTGATTCTTTACCTTGATCTGGAAACGGCCATCCTGGGGCAGGCGCTTTTCCGAGATATCCAGATTGGAGAGGAGTTTCAAGCGCTGCACCAGCGCCGGGGCAATACGCCGTTCATTGACGATATGCTCCTGCAAAACGCCATCGATACGCTGGCGTACGCGCAATACATGCTCATCCGGTTCGATGTGAATATCCGATGCCTTGACCATCAGGGCATCTTCGAACAGGGTCTGCAACAACCGGATAACCGGGGCATCCCCGGCTTCGGCCGTGCGCATCAAAATATTCAGATCGAGATCGCCGGCCTGTCCCAGGTCATCATCCAGTTCACCCGCTAGGGTGTCCAGCTCATGGGATTTACGATACATGCGATCCAGCGCATCCAGCAGATCGCTCTCGCGCACCACTGCCTGACGAATGCGTTTTTGCAGCTTGCGCGCCAGTTCATCAAAGGCAAACAGATCGGTTGGATCGGCCATGCCCACCAGGGCATCCTGATCTCGCAACTCGATGACGATCACACGATAGCGCCGCGCCAGGGTTTCCGGCAGGCTTTTCACTGCTTCCGGGTTGAGACGGTAGGAACGCAGATCGATCAGGGGTATCTGCAACTGTTGTGAGAGGAAGTCCAGCAGGCGCTGTTCGTCAACGAAACCCAGTTCAATCAGGGTGTGGCCAAGCTTGTGGCCGGTCTTCTTCTGTTCCGCAAGGGCGGCCATCAGCTGGTTTTCCGAGATCACACGGTTCTGGACCATCAGGTCACCGAGCCTGATCTTCTGTTTTCTGCGCCCGGCTCCCGGGTCCGTACTGAGTTGTGATTCGCTCATAGCTTAGGGTCCAAAGTGTTCAGGCGTTGCTGTGCATAGATAGCCAGCGGCTGGGGCAAGGATTGCAGATCGAGCGCCTTCCTGTAGCTCTGCTGGGCGCCGTTGCTGTCCCCTGTGGCATCCATGGCAATAGCGGCGCCGACCCAGGCGCGGGCCGATTCAGGATTCAACTGAATCAGCCGTTGATAGATTTCCAGTGCCTCTGGATAACGCTGCTGTTGCTGATAAGCGGCGCTGAGCAGAGACAACAGGGTTTCGTCAGTCCCGTATTGTTTCTGCGCCTTGCCAAGTAGCTGTTCGGCCCGTGCGCTCTCGCCCTGTTCCAACCAGAGACGCGACTGCACCAGGATAAACGGCAGATAGTCTGGTGAGTGTTTCAATCCCTCGCCCAGTAACTGCTCAAGCTCTCTTGTCCGGTTGCCTCTTTGCAGGATCGTAATCAGCAGTTCACGCACCTGGTTCTGACCTGTATTAGCCCTGAGGGTACGCTGCAACAACCCCTCGGCCTCGCTCACATGTCCCTGCTTCAGATAGCGTCTGGCCTGTTCCAGCGTGGACAGAGGATTGACTTGGATGTTCTGTGTCGGGGTGCTCTCCACCTGCGCGGATATTGACTGCTGCGCAGGGGAAGCCGCTTTGACTGCTTTGGGTTTTGATCTGACAGGAGCTGCCACAACAGGTTCCGGGCGAGGTCGTGGCGTGGGTAATCCAGCCGGTTTATCCAAACGCCCCGGAGTTCGCTCGCGCCAGGTCAGGGAGAAGAGCGCCAGCTCGTCTGCTTTCAGGATGGGTTCGGGATCGCTGTTGGATACGGGTTCAATTTGCACCGCCTCCGGTACACTGACGCCCCCGACAGTGGGACTCGCTTCGACGCTGACCGGAACAATTGACGTAGCCGGCTCTTCTACCCTCTGCTGAGCAACCAGGTTTTCTTGTGGCTGATCCAACTCGGCACTGGCCTCCCTCGGCCAGGTCCAGTCAAGCGATAATCCGTAATAGACGCCTGCAGACACGATCAGCAGCAGAAACAGCGGCGCAAGAACCAACCCCATGTGATAACGGCTTTTCTTGGGAAGCGGCTGACTCGGGAAGATCTCGATCACCTCGGCCGAGGCCAACTCCGCCTGGCGCTGATCCAGGTCCTTCAGCATCTGGTTAATCAGGCTCACAGACCACCTCCCAGAAACAGGTAGGCGCTGGCGCCGGCAGCGGTTGACAGTCCCAGGCCCGCACAACCAAACCAGAACCATTTGCGCCAATCAAAAGGTTGCGTGACGTCCTCGGTATCGCCAATGGCGCTGAGCATGTGCTTTGCGGTGACCCTTTCACTCCCCTGACCGTATGCGGCCAGCAGTGCCTTGTGGGCAAGGATGTTGATCAGTCGCGGGATTCCCCGCGAGGCGCGATAGAGCTTTGCAATCACCCGGTCGCTAAACAGGGGATCGCCGCGATAACCGGCGACGGCGAGACGGTGATGCAGATAGGCACCTGCGCCTTCGCGGGTCATCGGATGAATATGATGGGAGAAGGTGATGCGCTGCTTGATCTGACGTACGGACCTCTGATCGAGATGCCGGTTCAGCTCGGGCTGGCCGAACAGAACCACCTGCAACAGCTTGCTCTTCTCGGTCTCCAGGTTGGTGAGCAGGCGCAACGCTTCCAGACTTTCCAGAGGAATGGTCTGGGCCTCGTCGACCAGCAATACCACACGCTTACCCTGCGCCTTGTACTTGATCAGCCGTTCACTGATCAATCGCTGAATGGACTGGTAGCCGTGCTTGGGAGAGGGGTGGATGCAGAGTTCGTCGGCAATCGCATGTTGCAGTTCGAGCGGGGCCAGCGCCGGATTCGGCACATAGGCGGTTACGATATTGTTTCGGGCCAGGCTGTTGAGCAGCCTGCGACACACCAGGGTTTTGCCGGTGCCCACCTCGCCGGTAATCTTGATAAACCCCTCGCCCATGCGCAGGGCCACCAGCAGTACATTCAGCGCCTCCTGGTGATCCGGATAGGCGAAGTAGTAGCCGGTGTTGGGTGTCAGGCCGAACGGGGCTTCCTTTATTCCGTAAAACCGTTCGTACATTGCTTACCCCCGCGTTCTCATTCCGCCAGATTGCCGAACACGTCGGAATGGCCACCGTAGTGAAATCCACGGTTCAACTTGTCGAAGCGCTGTGAGGCGCCGTTGAGATTGGCGCCCCAGACCGACGGCGTATCCACCACGGTGGGGCGCATGACGATAATCAGCTCGCTCTTTTTCGCGCCCTGGCGGGTATGCCGGAACAGCTGACCGAGCAGGGGCAGATCACCGAGTACCGGCGTCGAGGCCACCTCTTCGCCCATGGTGTCCTGCATCAGCCCGCCGATCACGATCAGCTGGCCGCTGCCGGCATAGACAATGCTCTCAGACTCTCTTACGGTACTGCGTGCCAGGGGGATATTCTGGGTTTCGTTGCCTACTTCGATCACCTTCTGCTGATCGTTGACACTGCTGACCGAGGGGTGAATATGCAGGGTGACCCGGCCGCGCCCATCGATCTGTGGCGTCACATCCAGGGCAATCCCCGAGAAGAATGGCGTCAAGGTGATATCTGGCGTGGTGGTGGTCGCGGTCCCGGTGGTGGTCGTGCTGGAGACATCGGTTACGAAGAACTCGTCGGTGCCCACCTTGATCACCGCTTTTTGGTTATTCAGTGTTGAGATACGCGGGCTGGAGAGCACCTGCACGTTACCCTGGGACTCCAGCAGTTCGATCAATGCCAGGAAGCTGCCAGTACTCAGGGTTGCTCCGAAGAAACCGCCAAATCCCTGAAAATCGGTGAACTCAATACCACCCTTCGGCAGGGTCACGCCCTCTCGACCCGGATTGGCAAACATATTCGCGTCGCCGGATTGACCCAGGGCCAGGGAGTTGCTGCCAGGAGTAAACAGCTTGGTCCAGTTGATTCCGGCCTGATAGCCATCATTCAGTTCCACTTCCAGGATCTTCGCTTCCAGAATCACCTGGCGATGAATGGCGTCATCCGTGGTCTCCAGATAGCGCTCGACCTCGCGCAGTTCCGCCGGCATGGCGCGCACCATCACAATACCTGTCTGCGGCGTTACCACCACCGAATGGCCATTGGCATTGCCGACGATAGCGGTGAGTGCCGCGGTCAGTTCAGACCAGAAATCAGAGGAGGTTGCGGTATTGATCTCGGTACCCGAGGTTGATTTTTTGTCCTTGCTGCCGTTATCACCATCTTCGCTGTCAGAGTCCGTGACCTGACCCGAGCTGACCTTGGTCTGAGAGCTGCCATCGCGGCGCATGTTCAGATAATTGACCTGGAAGATACGTGACTGCAGACGCACCGGCAGTGCACTGAAACCACTGCGGGAACGCTGGAATTCATAACCGTAGACATCACGCAGCACCTCCAGCACCTCGGGAATGGTGACCCCTTTCAGGCTGAGAGATATATTCCCGGCCACCTCCGGATGCACTACCATGTTATAGGGCGTGCCATCGACAATCCCCATGAGAAAATCCTGTGCGGCGACATTGCTGACATTGATATCGAAACGCTCCTCCCTGGCCTTTTCCGCGATCTCCACCTGTCCCAGATTCACCGGAGGAATGAGGGCGGCGCTCACATTCGCCGGCGGAATGTTGCTGGTCTCGACAGCCGCCTCCACCACCTGAAGGTCCTGCTGGACAATGCCGATCGGACCGCCATCGCGTGGCGCCGTGCTCTGACAGGCCGTCAGTACTGCCGCCAGGGCCAGTGTGGCGATAGGGTATCGTCGTGTTCTATTGTTATTCATTATCTCCTCCGCTCTGTTTCGGAGAGGTCTTTTTGAACTTCATGGCGCGCAGAAATATACGCTCCTGCTGAGCGCCCATGCCCAGCACAACATGATCCGTCTTCACCGCGATTACCTTCCGGCCGTGGATAATGTCACCCTTTCTGACGCGTTTCCCGTTAATCACCGCGCTCATCCCATGCGGCCCGCTGATGATCCCCGCCAGGGTGATCTCCGGTTGCCCGGTATCAAGATTCTCCACGGCTGTTGGGCTGTAGCCATAAGGCATGGTGGGGTCACGCAATTGCGCTTGAACATTGATCTGTACCACCAGAAACAGCAGCACAGCGAAAACACATTTTGAGCCTATATTAGCGAGCTTAAACACCGATCCACCCCTCTGACAGACTCAAGGTATGCAGCAACAGCCTTACCCGCGCCTTCGGATAAGACTCCACCTGAAACGAAACACCATCCCAGAAAAATTCCCAGGGCAGATCTTCCAGCGCCTGCAGGTAACTCAGGGTCGAGAGATAGTCTCCCTCGAATTCGATAGCAAAACCGTGTCGATAGATATTGGCGGCGGATGACGGCTGTGCGGCCTGGGTAGCCTCGGCATTCTCCGGGCCATTCTCCTGTGAAAATACCGCCTCGCTTTTCAGGGTCTCCAGATTGACCAGCCGCAAGGATTCGTTTCGAACCAGCAGTTCTTCCAGAAGCCGTGCCATCTGCGCCGGTGAGATCAGTGAACTGGCGGCCTTTTCGATACGCTGTTGCAGCTGTGACAGTTGCCGCTTGAGCTGTGAAATATCCTGGCTGATTGTCTCATTGGGGTCGTTTTCAGAGCGCTGCACCAGTCCTTTCAGTTCCATTTCGAGTATCGAGATACTGTTGCGAACTTCGGCGTTCTGGCTCTTGAGATTTTTCTCCTGGCGATTGAGCGGGTCCCAGAACCACTGATTCCAGGCCAGGTGCACCACAACCAGCAACGCGATCAACACCAACACCCGTTCACGCAGATTGAGTGCATCGAATTTTTCAGCGTACTGTTTAATGGACTGGTTCAACATGGCTACTCTTGTTTGACGGTTTCGGTTTTCAAATCAAAACTGACCTGGTCGACAGCCGGATCTTCCCTCAACATCCTGACCACTCTGAATGCCTTGTTTTCAAAGGCCGGTTCCTGCTCCAATTTCTGTAGAAACTGGGGCAGCAGTTCGGGGTTGATCACCTTTCCCTTGAGGGCGAAATAGTTACCTGCCGCATTCAGATCCACCGCCTCCAGCCAGATACCCGGTTCACTCTGCCTGGCCAGCCCGACGAAATAGCCGGAAAATCCCTGACCATTTCCGGTCATCCGCCCCTCCAGCATATTCAGCAGGGCATAGCCGCTACTGCGTTCGATCTGCAGTCTCGCCAGCTCCTGCTCAAACTCCTGATTGACGCTGGGTTCAGGCAACAGTTGCCGCATCTGCGCAACGCGTTTCTGCAACTCGACGTGCTGCCCATTCAAAGCCGCCATCTGCCTCTGCAGTTCACTCAGTTGCCATTGACCGAAGCCATAGATTCCCGCCATCACCAGCACCGCAAGTCCCAGTATCAGCAGCAGGGTGTTCAGCGAGAACGCCTTGGCCTCACGGCGAAAGCGCGGCTGGTAGAGATTGATCTGTTGAATCAGCCTGGCCATCAGTCGCTCCGCAGTGCCGCGCCGATCACCGTAATGCTCATGATCAGATCAGCATCTGCAACCTGTTCAAGGCCAGTAAAATAATCGGAGAGTGAAAGAGATTTCGCGGAGATCAGCAGGTTGGCATCGGCATAGTCAACCAGTCGGTCAAGCTGTCCTTCTGGTGTCAGGACCACGACGCTACTGGCGGGACCCTGGCCGAACTGACTCTCGTAATAGTCGAGGGAGCGTTGCAGTTCAAGTACCAGGTTATCCAGCAGTTCATCCTGGGCAAATTCGCCCTGCCCCTGAAGATCCCCGGCAGTGACTGCCAGACGCCGGGTCAGGTAGAGAATGTCGCCTTTGCTGATTTCGATGGAGCCCTGGGTAGCGCCGAGATAGAGCAGCGCCTGTACGCTTTCCGGACCGAACAGGCCAGCGATCAGGTTGCGGATTGACAGCTCGTTGATGTCGATCGAATTGATCCGCAGCCCTGCCCGCTCGGTCTGATCCACGACCTGCTGGATCAGGTTCGCCCGGGTCGCGACCACATACATCAATCTCGGCACGCCCTGACGTTTTGATTCCGGCAGGTCGAACACATCCAGTACCGCGTCATCGATATGAAAATCGATCAGATCCTTGATCCGCCAGCGCAGTGCGCTACGCAACTCCTCGGGTTCCACCTCGGGGGCTTCCACCTGCAACAGGCTGTACATTCCTGGATCGAGCACGACATTGACCGCGCTGTCCTTGAGCTTCAGCTCCCTGACCAGTTTGGTCAGCTCCTCGCCCTGGGCCTGGAAACCCTCGGCCGGATAAAACCCGCAATGCCGGATAGCCCTTTCCCCACGCGAGTCATCGACATCCACCAAAGAGATCCCTTTGGACTGGAAGCCTATGCCCAAGCGACGGCCTTTGGCGGATTTTGGCCTAAACCAACTCATCTGTTTCGCTGTCTCCGGCTTATAACGGCAACCCTGTTGCTCAAGATCGCACTTCATTTACCGGGTTAACGGCCGGGAAGCAAATTACTTTAGGAAAATGTTTCTCTGAAACTACTCTGTATTATTTTATTATATTCAATGAGTTGGAATGGTTAGTTTGAGTAAAGCGCCACCCATCTGGCTGTCGCCGATTGTCAGCTGCCCCTGATACAGACGCACAATCTCATCGGCCACGCTCAGCCCAATCCCCTGACCGGCCTGACGCTGGTCTGCACGTTGCCCCCGGCGCAGTACCGTCTCCCGCAGACTAACGGGAATACCTTCGCCATCGTCTTCAATGGTAATTTCCAGGGCTTTCCCTGCCGGGTCGACAACAACCCTGACCCGCACCTTCGCACGACCGTACTTGTAGGCGTTCTCCAGCAAATTGCCGAGCATCTCCATCAGATCGTTTTCATCGCCGCGGAACTCAGCAGAGTCCGGGCCTTCCACCTCGGCCGAGACAGGCTTCTCCCGATAAACCTTATCGAGGGTCGCCAGCAACCGCCGGGCAACTGGTAATACACGAATGCCTTGTTGAATGCCGGTAAAACCGGATGCCGCCGCTCGTTTCAGCTGATACTTCACAATCTCATTCATGCGCGGCACCTGTTCCCCGATTGCCGCCTTCAGTTTCTCGCCATCGGGCTGTTCGGCAGCCCCCTGAAGCACCGCCAAGGGGGTCTTGAGGCTATGCGCAAGATCGCCCAGGCTGTTGCGATAACGCGCCTGACTGGCCCTGCCGCTCTCTATCAACGAGTTGATGCGATGCGCCAGTCCGGTCAGCTCTTTTGGATAGTCGCCGCTGAGGCCCTGCGACTTGCCAAGCTCTATCTGCTCCAGATCTTCAGCTACCTCCCGGAGTGGCCGCAAACCCCAGCGCAACACCAGTCCCTGGGCGATCAACAGAAACAGCGAAACGCCGCCCAACCACAGGAACAGCGTGCGGCGGAAGGCGGCAATCTGTATGCCCAGGGCACGGGTATCCTCTGCCACCGAAAACAGGTAGGTCAGTTCAGCACCACTGTTATCCGCCCAGAGGATCTGGTAACTGAGGGTGTAGTAATCTCCCGATGGCTGGCTGGCCCGCTGAAACACCGGTACCCCGGTAGCAGCAACGCCGGGGAAACTGATCTCCCGACCCAGCAGCGAGGCCGAGCCCCAGGCATATCCCAAATCAGGGCTTTGCACCTGGGCGTAGAGGCCGGAATCGGGCCTGCCGAGACGTGGGTCAGGTAGAATCTCTGGTAGTGTGATCCGCCCCAGCTCGTCATCTTTGGCCGCGGAGAGCAGTGCATAGACCTGCCCCATCAGACGCTCCTGGGTGGCCTCCTCCAGGCTGCTGCGGAAGGCTCGATCGAGCGCTATGGCCCCAAGTCCGAGAAATGCCGCCAGCACCAGCGTCGCCGCCAGCTGGACCCGTGCATGTATGGATCTGATCAACCCCGGTCCTGCCCCAGGCTAAACCGATAACCCCGACCACGCAGTGTCTCAATGGGTTGCAACAGGCTGTCAGGATCCAGTTTTTTACGCAATCGACGGACAAACACCTCGAGCACATTGCTATCCCGATCAAAGTCCTGATCATAAAGGTGTTCCGTCAGCTCGGTTTTCGAGATGACTTTATTCTGGTGCAGCATCAGGTATTCGAGCACCTTGTACTCGTAGGCGGTCAGATCAACCTCCACCTGGCTCACATACACCGATTGCGTGGTGGTATCCAACACCAGCGGACCGGCCTCGATACGCGAAGAGGCAAAACCGGCCGAGCGCCTGAGCAACGCATTCAACCGCGCCAGGAGCTCTTCGATATGGAAGGGTTTGACCAGATAATCATCGGCCCCGGCCTCAAGACCCTCCACCTTGTCCTGCCAGTTGCCCCGCGCAGTGAGAATCAGGATCGGGTAAGCAAGCCCTTCAGCCCGCAGTTGCTTGATCAGCTCGATCCCCGAGAGCTTGGGCAGACCGATATCGATCACCGCAAGGTCATAGTCATACTCCCGTCCCTGGAAAAGCCCCTCCTCGCCATCAGCGGCCGCATCCACGCTGTAGCCCTTCGCCTTCAACTGTTGGCTCAGCAGCTCCCTTAACGCCCGTTCATCCTCGACAATCAGCAGTCGCATGGGTATTCCTTCCGCTTAGCGAGATGAGGGCAGCGTGCGCCCTGACCTGGCATCGATACGCAGTCTTTTCACCTTGCCCTCTTTAGTCAGAACACGAATGCGGTAGACCTTATCGCCGTTATCCTGTTCTGTATCGGCCGACAACACACGCCCGCCTTCCCTTTCCCGGATGCGCGACACCGCCCCGTCCAGCGTCAGACCATTTTCGGCCTGTCCGTTGGAGCGGCCCTGCCGCTCGCTGTATGGCTGTCTGGCCGATAGCTGCGCGCTACCGAGCAGGGCGCACAGTCCTAGAATCAGCGCTAGATAAAATTTGCGGTTCACATCAACTCCTTGCGCAGCGGGTTATCGACAACGACCAGCATCCCATCCATCGCTTAGCGGTAACGGTGATCAGGCTCAATCCTTACCCGAACAGGTATGAATTTACCGGGATGCTCATCAGTGGTTGTCCAGAAAATCTGGCCCTTGTAACGGTATTTTACACGATAGCCGGCCAACTCCTCGCGTTCCTCGTAACGATCGACCGTTTCACAGTACTGCTCCTCGGAAACATAGCCCCTGCGTGATTGCCTGCCCATGTCATTGCCCACAGAGGCGCCCAACAGCGCACCGGCGATGGTCATCGCCTTATTGCCGTTGCCGCGACCAAACTGGTTACCGACCACACCGCCGAGTATCGCACCGGTAAGGGTTGGAGTGGCTGAGTTCCGATAACCCCTGCCCGGATGATAGACCTCTTCGGTCCAACAGCGCTGTTCGGGGTAATTCACCCGCACCAGCTCATAGATCGGCTCTGCACTCAGCACCTTGGCCCGGTCTTTAAACGGACGATCCGCCAGAGCGCTACCCGAAACCACCAACATACCCAGAGTAACCGCCAAAAGTGTCTTTTTCATGGTTTTTCTCCTGTTCGAGACTATTCAAGATTCCTGCTAACAACGTTTTCTAGGTGTTAAGATATGCGCCCTACCCTGAACACTGCCTGAACGGACTGCAGCATCATATTCAGTGGAAGATATTGCTTTAGTTTTTGGTTGTTTACGGGGGCATACCTGCAGCAACCTGGCCGACTGGTGAGACCGCTCATATGAAAAAAAACGACCTGCTCATTCTGCTGCTGATGCTGCTCACACCGCTGACGGGCAACAGCGCCGAACCACCACCGGCGCGGGTGAAGGTAGCCCAGGTCAGCGAGCAACAGATGACCGAGAGCCAGCAGCTCTCCGGGATAGTCGATTTCGACCGCATCTCCGAGGTATCCGGCGAGGTAGCCGGGCTGATAACCAAGCTGAATATCGCCGAAGGAAGGTTGTTCAAGGCCGGCGAGGTGCTGCTCGAACTGAACACCGATCTGATCAACAAGGATATCGATATCAAGAAGAACGAACAGGCCCAGATCAGCGCGGACCTGGAGAAGGTCGGTGGCACCCTGAAGCGACTGGAAAGCCTGTTGCAGACAAACTCTGCCAGCCGGCAGGCCTATGACGACGCCCGCTTCGATTACCGTTCACTGCAGAAAAAAAGGGAAACCCTGGACGAAGAGCTGGAGCGATTGAAGCTGCAGCTGCAGAAAAGTGTCGTGCGCGCGCCGTTCAATGGCATCGTGCTGGAAAAGATCAAGGAACAGGGCGAGTGGCTGGTTCCTGGAACACCGGTCTGCCGGCTCGCCTCTACCGAAGATCTGGTGGTCAAGATCGCCGTTTCCGAGAATCTGGCGATGTTTCAGAAGCCCGGCGCGGAGATACCCATCAGCATCAACGCCCTCGGCCTGAAGCTGAACGGCACCATCAGCGGCTTTGTGCCTGTCGCCGATCTGCGCAGCAAGAGCGCCCTGTTGAAAATCGCTATCCCCTATCAACCCGGCGTCATCCAGAACATGACTGCCAGCGCAGAGATCGCGGCCGGCAAACACCGTTTGCTGCGCATGATTCCCAGGGATGCGGTTGTCCAGACCAACGGCCAGTCGTTCATCTATAGCGTGCAAGAGGGTAAGGCTGAGATGCTGCCTATTACCATCATCAGCAGAAATCGTGAGGCCGTTGGCGTTGACCAGGAGAATATCACCAACGGGATGAGCGTGGTCATCGATGGCAATGACCGGCTGCGGCCGGGTCAAGCGGTCGACATCATTCAATAATCAAGGGCCACGGATATGGATCTCGTCAAACTCTCGATCAGACAGCCGGTCTCGACCTTCTCGGCGGTCATTCTGATGCTGCTGTTCGGTTTCATCGGTCTCAGCCGTCTCCCGGTTCAGCTGACGCCGGATGTGGAAGCGCCGAAGATCAGCATCAATACCAACTGGGCAGGCGCCAGCCCCTATGAAATCGAGAAGGAGATCATCGAGGATCAGGAGGATGTGCTGAAGAGTGTCACCGGACTCACCCTGATGGAGAGCTCCAGTTTCAACAACTACGGCACCATCGATATGACCTTCAAGGTCGGCACCGATCTGGACCAGGCGATGGTGCGGGTCACCAACAAGCTCAACGAGGTGAAAAACTACCCGGAAAACGCCGACAAGCCCGTCGTCAGCACCTCGAGCGCGCAAAACTCCCCGGTCATCTGGCTGATGTTGAAATCCCGGGAAGGTGATCCCGGACGGGTCAAGAATTACCGTACCTTCTTCGAGAACGAGGTGCGGCACACCCTGGAGCGCGTACCCGGTGTCGGTTCGCTGTTTGTCTTTGGCGGCAGCGAAAAACGCCTGGAAGTGACCGTCTCCCCGGAGAAACTGGCCAGCCATGGGGTCACCCTGGGACGGGTGATCGAGCGCATCAACAGCGCCAACAGCAATATCTCCGCCGGGGTGCTGCCGCTGTCGAAGCGGAACTACCGAGTCAGGACCACCAGCCAGTTCCAGTCGCCGGATGAGGTGAGCGAGGTGCTGATCACGGACGATGGCCTACGCCGCATCTATCTGAGCGATATCGCCAGCACCGAATTCGGTTACACCTCAGACCCGCCGGCGGTGCTGCATAACGGCCAGGCGATGATTGTAACCGGCATTCGCAAGGAGGCCGGGGCCAATGTCCTGGCATTGACCGCGCAGATGCGCGAGGTGGTCGATGAGCTGAATGAGGGGATTCTGAAACAGCAAGGACTCTATTACGACTGGGTCTATGACCAGACGCCCTATATCAATACCGCCATCAGTACCGTCAAGAATAACCTGATGATCGGTGGCCTGCTGGCCATCACCGTACTGCTGCTGTTTCTGCGTTCGGTCAGCTCCACCCTGACGGTCGCTATCGCTATTCCGATTTCGGTGATGGCCACCTTCTTTTTCATGTACCTGTTCGATCGCAACATCAATGTCATCAGCCTGGCGGGCATCACCTTTGCCGTGGGCATGCTGGTGGACAACTCGATCGTGGTGCTGGAAAACATCGATCGCCACCGGCGCATGGGGAAAAGCGCCTTCGACGCCTCCTACCAGGGGACGAAAGAGGTATGGGGCGCGGTGCTGGCCTCAACCGCCACCACAGTCGCGGTGTTCCTGCCGGTGATCTTCATCGAGGAAGAGGCCGGACAGCTGTTCAGGGATATTGCCATCGCTATCACCGCCTCGATCATTATTAGCCTGTTTGCCTCCATCTCGGTGATTCCCGCGGTCACCAACAAATTTTATGGCCTCTCGAAAAGGCAGATGGACCCGGGTGGCGATGAAAACGCACGGGGAAATATCTTTGTGCGCATGGTGATGTGGTTTTCCGGCATCACCCTGAAAAACAGCTTTACCCGCATCCTCACCATCACCGTGTTTACCCTGGCGTCCCTGGCCATTGCCCTGTCGCTGATACCCAAGGCCGAATACCTGCCCCAGGGCAACAGAAACCTGATCCTGAATATTCTGGTACCGCCCCCCGGCTACTCGAATCAGAAACGCCAGGAGATCGGCGAGTATGTCTACCAACGCACCCGGCCGCATATTGAGCAGGACGGGCTGGATGGCGTGCCCCAGGTAAAGAACCTCTTCTACGTGGCATCGGATTCGATCACCCTGTTCGGCGGCACCAGTGTGCATGACACCGAAGCGAGGAAAATGATGCCGCTGTTCACCAACATCATGAACAGCATTCCAGGCATGTTCGGCGTGAGTATCCAGCGCGGCATCTTTGAATCCGGCATCGGACAGGGCCGGACCGTGGATGTTAATGTCTCAGGCAACGATATCGGCGGGATAGTCAGTGCGGCCCGCACCCTTTTTGGCGCGCTGAAGCAGGCCATTCCCAATGCCCAGATCCGTCCCACCCCCTCCCTGGAGATCACCTACCCGGAGGCGAACCTGCAACCCAACCGTTCCCAGGTCGTGGCCAACGGACTCTCCGAACAGGAGATCGGGGTCTATATCGATATCCTGATGGATGGCCGCAAGATCGGTGAATACAAGCCGGACGGCACCAAGGTGATGGACCTGGTGATAAAGAGCGCCGGCCAGTCGGTGGAGAGCCCGGAGGACATTCTCAGCAACGTCATCTCCAATCCCTACGGTTCACTGGTGCTGATAGGCGATCTGGTCAGCCTGGATTACAGCCAGGGAATGACCCAGATTGATCACTTGGAGCGAAAACGCAACATCCGCCTGGAGGTGACTCCGCCGGATGATCTGCCCCTGGAGTCGGCCATGGAACTGATCGCCAACGAACTGGTGCCGAACCTGGAGCAGGCGGGAAAGCTGGACGGTTCCCAGGTCAGCATCGGCGGCAATGCCGATAAGCTGAGCATCACCCGCGATGCCCTGAAGTGGAATTTCGTGCTGGCGATTGTCATCACCTACCTGCTCATGTCCGCCCTGTTCGGCAACTACATCTACCCGTTTCTGATCATGTTCTCGGTGCCCCTGGCTGCTGCCGGGGGATTCATCGGGCTGGCGCTGGTCAATCTGCTGATTGCCCCACAGCCGTTCGATATTCTGGTCATGCTGGGCTTTATCATCCTGGTGGGAACCGTGGTGAATAACGCCATTCTGATCGTCCATCAATCCCTGAATAACGTGCGTTTCGCCGGTATGCAGGGGCTGGATGCCGTTCAGCACTCGGTACGCACCCGTATCCGCCCCATTTTCATGAGCACCACCACCAGCCTGTTTGGACTGCTCCCGCTGGTGCTGGCGCAGGGTTCAGGAACCGAGCTGTATCGTGGCCTGGGCAGTGTCATCCTCGGTGGACTGGCCCTGTCCACACTGCTGACACTGTTTGTGATTCCGGCGCTGCTGGCCTTCCTGATCCGTTTTGAGTCCCCAAAAAGCGCGGGGAATTTTGCCGGCGCAGACCGGGTTGATTAATCACCCGAAGCCCCAATTTAGAGAGTTCATATCATCTTTTAGTGTTGTTTGGAGTACCCCATGCCCTATTTCATCTACAATATCGATCCGAAAAAGCAATTGACCTATCTCGACAACAATCCGAATTACCGCGAGGCACGGGAACAGGCACGGGGCCTGCGGGCCGCACAGGCCGAAGATGACAAAGGGACCATCAAGATCGTATTTGCACAGAATCAGAATGAGGCCGAGCGTCTGTTACAGGCCACCCGCGAGGCGCCTGTGATCGGTGACGACTGAATGAGTATCGTCTGCGAGACTGACCCGCAGGCATGATTCAAAGCGGTTCTCTGCAAAATATCAGGCAGGAATTTAACTATTCTTGTGGATTTGGGGCTATGCTTCACATATTTTTACTGAAGTTCGACTCAGCACTCTATATTATTATCAGTAAAATCATACCATTGCATCTGGAGCACTGTCTGGTGTGCAGGCAAATAGGGAAATCTAGGGCGGCATGAGCGCCCTACAGGAAAAAATGGAGTTAAATAATTCACCACGGCAACCGATATAACAATTAAGTCTGAGGGAATGTGAAGGATCTGCCTAATGGATAAACAGAGGTCTACAAGGGACACCCGGCATAACCTGTCCAAATACAAACCGCTAATAAAAGAATGCGAAGACCTCGTTGTTGTCCTGTTGACCACCCAACTCGGCGAGATGTTCGAACAGATGATCCCGACCTTGCTCGACTTTTCCGACAAGGCAGAGACTAACGACAAACAGCGCCTGTTTTACGATGCCATCCCGGTAGTCAAGCAGCTGCGCGATTCTGTCGAGTACCGGTTCAGAGAAGAGATCACTAACGGATTCAGGGATTTTACCCAAGGTCACACCATCACCTATCCGGAAAAATCGGTGAATCTCGATTCCATCGGCGAATTGTCGATCATCAACAATCAGGATCTGGAAGAGCACCTCGCCTCGGAAAGGATCATTTCCAAGGCACAGAACCAGTGGTACCAGGAGCTCTACGCCCTCGGCAAGCGCATGGGACTGGTTCGCGGTGGCCTGGAACTGTCGGTTGACGATATTCCCGGTGGTCCTGCGCATGTTATGTACGCCTTTCAGATGGCCGTCAAGGAATTGGGCTTTGACATGACCCTGCTGTTGATCATCTACGCCCTGTTCGACAAATTTGTGATGCGCGAGTCGGGCACCCTTTACGAGAGCTACAACGCGAAACTGATCGATGCCGGCATTTTCCCGAATCTGAAACTGAACATCGCGAAAAAACCGAACACACTGCACGGCTCGGCCATCGACCCGAACACCGGAAACGATCAGGAGTTCGATCCGATGACCCACCCTATTCCGACCGACCCCAAGGCGCTCGGAAACAGGAGCGGCGCGGCCTTCAACCCTTATTCGGGCAGTTATGACCTGTCTGGGAAACCGCCGGGGACCATGAGCGCCGAGAGAGCAGGATCAATCGCTATCGGTGAAGAGATTTTTCAATCGATTCGCTCGATCATGGCGGAAAGACGGCTCCATGACCCCTCATTCCGCAACCACCCTGAGATCAATCCCTCGGTCACCGGTGTGGTGATGACGGAAAAACCACAAATCGTCGCCGCCATCAACGATATCCAACCGGTCAGTGGCAGTGCCTACATACCGGGTTTTGAAGACAGTGAGGTTGAGCCGGACAACATCGAGATCGATCACGCCCTGCTGGAGAACATCCGTAATACCCTGGTAACCGAACGCGACAAGCTCTATACCGACATCGACAAGAACACCATCCCTACAGCGGATCTCGATACCATCGAACTGGTGGGTATGTTGTTCGAGCATGTTCTGAATGACGAGGATATCCCCAACATCGTCAAGGCCCTGGTCAGCCATCTGCACACCCCGTTCCTCAAGATCGCCATTATTGACCAGACCTTTCTGGTCGATGGCGAACACACTGCGCGCAAGCTGCTCAACCAGATGGTGGCGGCTGGCAAGCAATGGGTTGACGAAGACAACCTGCGCCTCGGGCTCTACTACCCGATGAAGGAGATCGTCAACGAGATACTCAGCGATTTTGTTGATGACCTGAGCATCATCGACGGTCTGCGCACCCGCCTGGCACAGCAGATCGATGATCTCAACCAAAAGGCGAAGATCGTAGAGGAGCGAACCAAAGAAGCCGCCAAGGGACGCGAACGCCTGGAAAGCGCGCGCTCACGGGCGCATAAGATCGTCAACAGCAAGATCAGCGACCGGGAGATTCACCCGATTGTAAAGCGCTTCCTCAACTCGGCCTGGCTGGACAAGATGATCCTGATGATGTTGCGCAATCCAGACATCGAACAGACCGAGGAGTGGGAAGAGGTCCTCGGTGTGGTCGACACCATTATCTGGGTCTGCGATTCGAAAGACCGCCAGGATCAACAGGCGGAATTCAAACAGAAACTCCCTCAGCTGAAGACTGCGATTGAAACCGGTCTCTCCTCCCTGGGCGACTACCACCAGCCGGACAGTCTGGCCCTGTTCAAGCTGCTGGATTCCTTTGAGAAGGGACTGCCGCCCGAGGCCGTGGAGGTCAATCAGGAAGATATGGTCAAGTCACGCTTCGGCACGGTCAAACCGGTGGAGGACACGACCCAGTTGAACAGCAAGGAACAGAAAATAGCCGAGCGCCTGAAGAGCATCGAATTCGGCACCTGGTTTCAACTGCTCGACAAGGAGCAGAATTCCCGCCAGTTGAAACTCTCCTGGTTCAGCCCGGTAACCAAAAAATACATGTTTGTGGACCGCTCCGGGGTGCAGGCTGTGGTCATTTCAGCCAATGAACTGGCGCGACAGATCAGCAACCGGACGGCAAAAGTGATTGATGATACGCGCACGCCTTTTGTCGACAGCGCCTTGAATACGATCAGATCCATGCTGAGCAAGACTTTTGGCGTACAACAGCCAAGCACATAGGTAAAGGCCACCCAATGACCGCAGACAAACGACAATCCGCCCGATCAACCGTCCATACCGTTATCGATATCATGGATCTGGCAACCGATTCGGTTATTGGTCAACTGGTGAATATATCCGAGGGCGGCTTCATGCTGAGAGCCCATATTGAACTCCCGGTCAACCGGCTATACCAGCTGAAAATGGCCTATGCCGATGCCGAGAACCGGATCATCAAGATGGAGTTCGGCGCAGAGTCGCTCTGGGGCCAGGAAATGGCCGACTCAGGTCTCTTCTGGTATGGCTTCCAGATCATCGATATTTCCGACGAGACCATTCAGCGTATTCAGGAACTGACCGAGATGTGGGAATCCTGAGCGACCAGGACCACTTGATTTAAGGCCGGTTCCGGCTCAGCTGCCGGACTGGCTGTGCTCCTGAAAGAAATCCTGCACTTTCGTGACATACTGCTGGGTTTCAGGATAAGGCGGTATCTGATTACCGTACTTGATAACGGCATTCTCCCCGGCGTTATAGGCGGCCAGGGCCAGTTGCAGATCATTCCCGAACATATCCAGCAGTTCGCTCAGATAACGCGCACCCGCTCTGAGATTCTGCTCCGGATCCCAGCTGTCACTGACACCGAAGCGTTTTGCGGTATCCGGCATCAACTGCATAAGGCCCATCGCACCCTTGCGCGACAATGCCTTGGGATCATAGGAGGACTCGGCACGAACCACTGCATGCAGCAGCGCGGGCCGGAGATTGGCCTGGCGCGCCACCTCATCGATCAAGGATGAATAGAGTTTGCGATTCTTATCGGTAGCTGAGGTGTTTATCCGCGATCGGCCTGAAGAACGATCCGGGCCCGAGCGCCATAGCAGGCGGTAGGCCTTGCCTTTCATCGGCCGGTCGGTGAAATAGAGATTGCCCCTGGAATCCTCGTATTTGAAGATCTCAGCGTACAGGTTCTGGCTGCCGATCAGCGCCGCCAGAAGAAATACGCTTTTTATAGTGATCTGATTGATCCGGAACACCTTCCATTCCCGCCGTTTTTCTAGTCTATAAATCAGGCTATCGACAAATCAGCAGTCAAACTTGAACAAAATGTGTGAACTGGGCCCGATTGTGAGGCCTAGCTACCACAGCATTTTTTATATTTTTTTCCACTACCGCAGGGACAGGGATCGTTGCGGCCAACCTTTGGGGTCTGCTTCACCTGGGTTTTGGGCGGCACCACCTTGCCATCGACAAAAAACCAGCTGCCGTCCTGTTTTTTGAATTCGCTTCTTTCGTGATGGCGGCGCACCAAGTCCTTGTCCTTGAAGGTTGCGATGAACTCAACCACCCCCGCCTCATCTCCAGGTCCGCCAGCTTCTAGATCAACGATTTGCAATCCCAGCCACTCGGATTTCTCCGCCCAGCGGCGGGTCGCGGCAGCATCGTGATCGTGCCGATGATCCGGATGCAGGCTCGCCGTCAGGAAATCGATCTCATGGTTTACAAAGGCGCTGTAACGCGCGCGCATCAACTGCTCGGCGGAAGCGGCCGCAACGGCGCCCGACAGTATGGGGCCACAACAGGCCTGATAATCATTTCCGGAGCCACAAGGACAAACTGGCATGAGATACGCCTCCCTCTCTCTAAACGCCGCAAACCTTACCATGTCCGTCATTTCTTGGCTATAAATAAGGTTAGCACCATTTCCATAATCTTTTTTAGAATCAACGGGTTTATATAGAAAAGAGAGGGGTGGCGTGCGTTCACAGACCCAGCTCGATCCACTGCTTTTCCAGGCGTTTCAGGGATACCGGATACGCAGTGCCCAACTCCTGGGCGAACAGTGACACACGCAGCTCTTCCAAGGCCCAGCGCAGCTGTTCAATCCGGCTGTCATATTTGCCGGCTGAGCGGACACTCTCCTCACGCTCCGCCCACTTCCGGTAGAGGGGCGACAGTTCGTTGAGACGCTGCTGATCGCGGGGAAAGGCGTGTTCGATCTTCTCCAGACGTTTCTCAATGGCCTGGAGATAGCGGGGAAAGTGCATCAACTGCTCATAGGGGGTGTGCTGCAGAAACCCTTTGTAGACCAGGCGATCCAACTGGCTATTGATATCGGCGATCGAATGCATCCAGTTGATACGGTTGGCCTTGGTCAGCCGTTTTCTCACAGACTGATAGATATCCAGGATCTCGGCGACCAACGTTGACGCCTCACCGGCAAAGCTCATCAGTTGCCCCTTGCGCTGGGTGATGCGCTCCTCGAACTGTGTCCCTGTTGTGATCTCCGGCATACCCAGGATAAAGGTCAGGTCGACGATCAGGGTGACCAGCTCCCATTCGATATCCAGTTTGCCCTTGAGCTGAATACCCTTGGCCGCTGTGGGGGCCTTGGCGTACTGTAATCGCAGTTTTTCGATATTAGCCAGATTGCGGCGCAGATAGCGCACATCCTTGGCCAGTTTCAACAGAATCAATCGGCGGACGCCCTCATGGGACTCCCTCCGGGCATTCTCCCGAGAATCAAGTACCTGTATCGAGACGCTGTCGCCATCATCGACCAGCGCTGGGAAGCCTTTCAGCAGAATACCACCGCGCTTGATCTCCACCGATTCCGGGAGATCGGTGAAATCCCACTCCTTCACGCCCGACCTCTCGATTCCGGTATCCGAGAGACTGTGATAGCTGGCGCCACTGGCCTGACCGCCATGCCGCTGCTTGAGCATCGCCAGATCCTTTCCCTGCTCTATAACCCGCCCCTTGTCATCCACCACATCAAACCCCATGCGCAGGTACTCAGGCATCGCCTCCTCCTGCCAGGCATCCTCCGGGATGTAGGTACCGGTCATCTGTTTGAGTTGCTCAGAGAGTGCACGGATCAAGGGTTTGTCTCCCGGCACCATCGCCTTGATGCAGGCATCGGCATATTCCGGGACAGGCACGAACGAGCGGCGCAGGCTCTTCGGCAGGCTACGGATCAGGGCGATGACGCGCTCACGCAGCAGTCCGGGGACCAGCCACTCGCAACGGGCTTCCGGTATCTGGTTGATGATCGTACGGGGCACCCTGAGGGTGACCCCGTCATGCGCATCACCGGGATCAAAACGGTAATCCAGGGGCAACTCCATACCGTTGATGTCCAGGCTGTCGGGATACTGCTCCGGCGAGATCACGCCCTCTTCCCTGCGCAGCAGATCATCGAGCTGCATATGCAGGATTTTCGGCTGCTCACGGGTGATGCGGCGCAGCCACTTGTCAAACTGCGGGGTGCTGTAGATGCCCTCCTCGATACGTTTGTCGTAATACTCGTAGATCAGCTCCTCATCGACCAGCAGATCACCACGACGCGCCTTCTGCTCGAGATGTTCAACATGGTCACGCAGTTCGCGGTTGTGCCGCCAGAAAGGTGCGCGGGTGGAAAAATCCCCTTCCACCAGGGCAAACCGGATGAAGATCTCTCTGGCTTCGACAGGGTTGATCGGCCCGTAATTGACCTTGCGCCTGGGAATGATGGTCAGTCCGAACAGGGTGACCTTTTCATAGGCGGCAACCTGCCCGCGGTTCTTTTCCCAATGGGGTTCTGAATAGCTGCGCTTGAGCAGATGGCCGGCGACCGATTCAATCCATTCCGGTTTAACCAGGGCCACCGTTCTGGCATAGAGCCGGGTCGTCTCCACCAGCTCTGCAGCCATTACCCATTTCGGCGATTTCTTGAACAGCCCGGAACCGGGGAAAATCATGAAACGGCTGTTTCTGGAGCCGAGATAGTCGTGCTCCTTGCCACCGGCCTTGCAGCCGACATGACTCAGCAGACCGGTCAGGATTGCCTTGTGGATCTCTTCGTAACCCGCCTCGGCCTGATTCTCCTTGTAACCCATCTCGTGCAGTTGCCCGCGCAACTGGTGATGGATGTCATACCACTCCTGCACCCGGGTCCAGGAGAGAAACCGACTGCGACAGTAGTTGATGAACTTGCGCTTGCTCAGGTGGCGGCGCTGCTCCGCCAGATGCCGCCAGAGATTCAGGTAGCTGAGAAAATCCGACTCCTCGTGGCGAAACTCGTGATGTGACTCATCGGCCTGCTGCTGCTTCTCCAGGGGACGGTCACGGGGGTCTTGCACGGCGAGCGCAGCGGCAATGACAAGCAGTTCATTGAGGCAGTGAGTGTGGGCCGCGGTGAGCAGCATTCGCCCGATCCGGGGATCGACGGCAAGCCGCGCCAGCTGCTGGCCAATCCGGGTGACCTTCTGGTCTGCACTGACTGCACCTATCTCTTCCAGGATGCGGTAGCCATCCTTGATCAGGCGTTTGTCGGGCATTTCGACAAACGGGAATTTCTCGATCTCGCCAAAACCGAGAATCTTCATCTGCAGGATCACCGAAGCCAGGTTGGTGCGCAGAATCTCCGGTTCGGTGAACTCGGCGCGGCTGTCGAAATCCTCTTCGGTGTAAAGCCGGATGCAGACCCCTTCGGCAACCCGTCCGCAGCGTCCCTTGCGCTGATTGGCGCTGGCCTGGCTGATACGCTCGACCGGCAGACGCTGCACCTTGCTGCGATGGCTGTAGCGGCTGATACGCGCATAGCCGCTGTCGATCACATAGCGGATGCCCGGCACGGTCAGTGAGGTCTCCGCCACGTTGGTGGACAGAACGATATGGCGCTTGCCGGTCGACTGGAAGATCTTCGCCTGGTCAGCCGGCCCCAACCGGGCGAACAACGGGTAGAGCTCGGTGAGCTGTAATTTATGCTTGCGCAGGGTCTCCGCAGTTTCACGAATTTCCCGCTCACCGCTGAGAAAGATCAGAATATCGCCGCGATCGATACGTGACAGCTCATCCACCGCATCCACGATGGCCTGCTGGAGCAGATCGTCACGCTCACCCTGCGCCTCATCCGGCGCGGGGCGATAGCGCACCTCCACCGGATAGGTTCTGCCCGAGACATTGATGATCGGCGCATCGCTGAAGTGCCTGGAGAATTTTTCCGGATCGATGGTCGCCGAGGTGATTATCACCTTGAGATCCGGGCGTCTGGGCAACAGCTTTTTCAGGTACCCCAGGAGAAAGTCGATATTCAGACTGCGCTCGTGGGCCTCATCGATGATCAGGGTGTCGTACTCAAGCAGATCCCTGTCGTGTTGAATCTCGGCCAGGAGAATGCCGTCGGTCATCAGCTTGATGTGGCTCTGGGGGCTGACACGGTCATGAAAACGCACCTTGTAGCCAACACTCGCGCCCAATTCACGGCCCAATTCATCGGAAATACGCGATGCCAGGCTTCTGGCTGCAATTCTGCGCGGCTGAGTGTGTCCGATCCTGCCAAATAGCCCGCGTCCCGCCATCAGACAGATCTTTGGCAACTGGGTCGATTTACCCGAGCCTGTTTCGCCGCAAAGCACAATCACCTGGTGGTCACGGATCAGCCCGGCAATATCTTCCGCCCTCTCCGAGACCGGCAACTCCGCCGGAAAGCTGACCTCGGGCAGGGTCTGCTGCCGCTGTTCGACGATCTGTCGCGAGCGCTCCATCTGTTGTTTCAGGGAGGCGAGACCGAGATCGTAGGGCTTGCCCTCTTTCTTTCTGCGCTGCAGCCCTTTCAGGCGATTTTTCAGGCTCGACTGATCGACCAGCAGGCAGGCATCAATTTCAGAAAAGCTGGGAAGAACTGGATGGGACACAAATACGATCCGGGTTTTTTATCTGCACCCTATTCTACCTGTTACCGCCTGAAAAAGACGCAATGTGACTTTTAAATGACATTTGTCAGAAATAACGGGATGGCTGAACGCATTATTTTCCAACCCATTAATTTATCTCGATTTCTTGATTATTTTTATGGCTGTTTTCAGTAAATAATGACTAAAGAAAGTTTCGCATTTGCCGAAACAGGAGTTGATCCATCTATTTTTACTCCGCCACCTGCTCCAGACGGAGAGAGCATCTATAACCTGAGGGGGTTATTCTAATGAAGGGCAGCACAAACCTGAAAAAGTCCATATCGATCAGCACCAAGATTGATTTGGCCTTGGTGCTTCTGTTTTCCATGATGCTGATTGTCTCCGCGCTCTACCTGTTCAATACCCAGAGAGAGATGGTGGATCACATGGTTGAAAACCAGGCGGTGATCCTCGCCGACTCCTACTTTGACAACATCAACACGCTGATGCTCACCGGCGGCATAGCCAACCGGGAAATTCCGCGCACCAAGGTGATGTCAGAAGAATCGGTTCTGGATGCGCGCATCATCCGTGGCGAAGGGATCAACAAAACCTTCGGGCCAGGTCTCGAATATTAAAAGGCGAAGGATGAATTCGATACCCGGGGCCTCGCTGGCGAAACAATCAAGAACATCTACGACACGGAAAACGGCCGGGTGCTCACCGTGGTTATCCCGATGAAGGCGGTCAAGGATTACCGGGGCACCAACTGTCTGATGTGTCATGTCGTCCCGGAAGGCGAAACCCTGGGCGCGGTGCGCATCGACTACTCACTGGAGAAGTTTGATACCCGCGTCATCAAGGACCTGGGAATCAATATCGCACTGAACACCTGTCTGTTTCTCCTGGGACTTATCGCCATCAGCCTGATTCTGAAACGCCTGGTGGTCAAACCGATCAAGTGCATCACCCATACCGTTCGCACCATAGAGGATGAGTCCAATCTGAGCCACCGGGTGAAGATTCATACCGATGATGAGCTGGGTCAGCTGGGCCATGCCATCGACTCCATGATGGAAAAGTTCGATCACATCATCAAGCAAGTCCTCGGCTCCACCAATCAGCTGGTTTCTGAATCCCAGGATCTCGCCAATATCACCATGAAAAGCATCGAGGGTACCCGGCGACAGCAGCTGGAAACTGACCAGGTTGCCACCGCCATGACGGAGATGGAACAGACCTCCAGCGAGGTGGCGGTCAATGCATCCAATGGCGTGCATTCAACCGAAGAGGCCGATATTCAGGCCAAACAGGGCAGACAGGTTGTACAGTCGGTGCGGGACAGCATTAACGCCCTCTCCTCCGATATCAATAAGGCTTCCGAGGTGGTGCATCAACTCGAGATGGACAGTGATGGCATCGGCAAGGTGATCGAGGTGATCAGAAACATCGCCGAACAGACCAACCTGCTCGCGCTGAATGCCGCGATTGAGGCGGCGCGCGCCGGGGAGCAGGGCCGTGGTTTTGCCGTGGTGGCTGATGAGGTCAGGACACTGGCCACCCGGACCCACGAGTCGACCCAGGAGATCCAGAGCATGATCGAGGGCCTGCAGGTGCAGGCGCGGGATGCCGCCAGCGTCATGAACACCAGCCAGCAACGGGCCACGGCAACTGTGGATGAAGCTGTGCAGGCCGATGATATGCTCAGCCAGATTACCCAGGCGGTGGGATCAATGACGCAAATGAATCAACAGATCGCCCATGCCGTCAAGGAACAGAGCGCCGTGGCCGCCGAGATGACGCGTAATATCGTGGTGATCAACGAGGTGTCTGAACAATCCGTGGAACACGCCGAGCTGATCGCCAATTCCAGCCAGACCCTGTCGAATCTGGCCGATAACCTGCAGAACCTGGTCAAGCAATTCAAATAAAACTGACAGGGGCCGCACGCTATACCCGCGGCCCCTGCCTTTTCTACGACAGATTCTTCTCCCGCAGCTCAAAAAACTGCAAATCACCCAGCTCCTGATCCATCATCAGCTGCCCCTCATCCGTATCAACCGCGAGGCTTCCGACCAGTTGCCGGGCATACGCCATATATTCACGGTACAACCCTTGCCGCTCGGTATCGCCCAACGTATTAGCAGTTGCTTTAACCGGCGTGACCGCCTCATCCAGGGAAAACCTGACGTCCGGATCGATGGCCTGGGCATGTCGCCACAGGCCTGTATGGGGATCGAACCGGTAGAGATCAGACAACCTGTGGCCATAGGTGGCGACAAACTCGATCGCCTCGATGATAAATTCGACCTCCGCCTGATCAAAAGCATAGTGAAAACCTAGTCGGCACCATCCCGGTTTGATACCGTTGAATCCCTTGTTGATCCAGTGCCGATACTCATCGGCGCGTTTGACACCGATCCCCAGCAGGCGATGACCGTATGGCCCCGCACATGAACAGCCAGCCCGTGTCTGAATGCCAAACAGATCGTCAAGCAGCCTGGTAATGAAGCGCGGGTGGAGGTATTGCCCCTTTTCGCCACGGATATTGAAGGAGATGATACTGATGCGTTTTTCCGGATCCTGATTGCCCAGAATCTCGATGTGCGGGTGTTGACTCCAGCGTTGGAACGCCAGAGCAGTCATCTCGTGTTCGCGCCGCCCGATTGTCTCCACGCCAACCGCTGATTTGATCTCGAATGCCAGCGCCGCCTTGAGTGTCTGCAGAATGCCGGGCGTGCCGGCACTCTCCCTGATTTCGATGTCAGCGATGAAATCGTGATCATCCGGACCTACATAATCGACCGTACCCCCGCCTGCAATACTCGGGGCTATCTGATCCTGATAGCAGCGCGCGTTGAACACCAGGATACCGCTCGAACCTGGACCGCCGAGAAACTTGTGGGGTGAGATAAAAATCGCATCCAGGGAAGCCTCTGGATCAGACCCGGGATTCATATCGATATCGACATAGGGCGCACAAGCGGCATAATCAAAAAAAGCCAGGGCATCATAGCGATGCAGCAGGCGAGCGATCTCTGACACCGGGCTACGCATGCCGGTTACGTTGGAGGCCGCAGAAAAGGAGCCAATACGCAACCGGTTCCGGTACTCGGGCAGCTGCAACAAGGTTTCGAGATCGGCAAGGTCGATCTCCCCCTGATCGGTCAGACGCACCTCCACCACAGTCGCCATACCCTCACGCCAGGAAATTTCATTCGAGTGGTGCTCATAGGGACCGACAAACACCACCGGCTGGTGACTGGATCTGTAGCTACCGAACGCCTGCATACGCTCTGCACCCAGAAAACCCTCAAGAAGGCCGTCCAGATTCAGGCGTGAGGCAGAGGACAGTTTCACCCCGACGATCTGTTGCATACGGTCAATCGCGGCGGTTGCACCGGTCCCGCAGGCAATGATCCTGCCCGTCTCACCGGCATTCACCGACTGCTTGATCCTCGCTTCCGCCTGGTGCAGCAACTGAGTGGTTACCCGGCCACTCGTATCATCTTCCGTGTGGCTGTTGGCATACATCTCCTCCAGGCTGGCCAGATAGTCCTCGACAAAATGCAGGCAACGCCCGGATGCGGTGTAATCGGCGTAGGTCATCAAACGCTGCCCGAAAGGGGTCTCTATGCAGCGATTGATGCCGACAATCTGGCTACGCAGGTATTTCAGGTCGAGCTGTTTCATAGTGGAGGGCGCCAATGATTTGATTAGATAAAAATATATACTGTAATTCAGGCAAATTAATTGTTAATTTTGACCTACGTTTATCTATTATTAGTAATATTTTCTATATTTTATTGCCATTAAAGTATTTTTACTCCATGAACAAGACCGATAAAACAATTCTCCAACTCATCCAGGAAGATGCAGACCTGTCAACGGCGCAAATCGCCGAGCAGGTGGGACTGAGCACCACGCCCTGTTGGCGGAGAATTCAGAATCTGGAAAAAAACGGCGTCATCAGAAAGCGCGTTGCGTTACTGGACAGGGATGCCCTGAATCTCGGCGTGGATGTCTTTGTCTCGATAAAAACCAACAAGCACAACGCCGAATGGTTTTCCGAATTCGCCAAGGTGGCAGACAGTTTTCCCGAGATCGTCGAATTTTACCGCATGAGTGGCGATATCGATTATCTGATGCGGGTGGTTGTTCCGGATATTGCCGCCTATGATCATTTCTATAAACGACTGATCGAAAAAATCGACATTCAGGATGTAAGTTCGAGCTTTGCGATGGAGCGGATAAAGTACACAACCGCCCTGCCCGTCGACTACGCCTGAAACTGGACAGATTGATGAAAACAGTGGTCCGGTTATCAGCCCTGCACCACCCATAATATTGCAACGCAACAATTACATTGCAATATCTCTTTGATTTTGCTGATTTTTAAAAATAGATCACGAACAGCCATAAATCGGGTAAAAACCGGACAGCGGGCACAAAAAATTGTCCGTTTTTTCCGATTTTCATGAAAATTTAACTTCGTTTCGCATTTCTCGACTGCTATCCTTGGTCTGTCAAGGAATAATTTCCTGGATGTAAATCTGGCCTTTATGGCTAATTGACTATCGTTCAATGTGTGTCTGGTTGAACCATGGTATTTTCTACAGTACACAGACTTTGTGAGAATTTGATTGATGAATATCTATGTTGGAAACCTGTCCTACCGCATGACAGACGATGAGTTGAGGGATATCTTTGCAGAGCATGGCGAAGTGAGCAGCGCAAAGATTATCATGGATAGAGAAACCGGCCGGTCGAAAGGTTTCGGCTTCGTTGAAATGCCGGATAACAAGCAGGCCCAGGAAGCGATCGACGCACTTAACGACAAAGACATTAGCGGGAGAAATCTGCGTGTGAATGAAGCCCGTCCCCGCAAGGACAACGGCCCGCGCCAGCCCAGATACTAAATTACAGACAATTTGGTGAAAAAGGCCGCTACCGTTACCGGTGCGGCCTNTTTTTTATGCCTTCGAGGTTGCCGATTAGTGCCCGCCCCCCTTTAGCACCGTAGCCAGACCCTCGCAGACATCCTTCGCATCACCAAAGATCAGCGAACAGTTGTCCTGAAAATAGAGCAGATTCTCCACACCCGCGTAGCCCGGTCTCATTGAGCGCTTGATCACATAGACCTGCTTGGACTTGGAGACCTCTAGAATCGGCATGCCATAGATCGGGCTGGATGGATCGGTCTTGGCGGCGGGATTGGTGACGTCATTGGCACCAACCACCAAAGTCACATCGGTGGACGGGAAATCGGGATTGATCTCATCCATCTCCAGCACATGATCATAGGGTATGTCGGCCTCCGCCAGCAGCACGTTCATATGCCCTGGCATGCGTCCGGCGACCGGGTGAATGGCGAATTTGACCTCCACCCCGCGTTGTTCGAGCAGTTCCATCAGCTCCTTGATGGCATGTTGGGCCTGGGCCACCGCCATGCCGTAACCGGGCACGATAATCACCCGGTTGGCGTCCTCCATCCAGTAGATGGCATCCTCGACCGATGCAGAGCGGACACCCTTCTCCATCGCCTGGGCTGCGGCGCTGGATTCGCCTCCGCCACCCTCGCTGCCGAAGCCGCCGAACACCACATTGATGATCGAACGGTTCATCGCCCGGCACATGATGTAGGAGAGAATTGCTCCGGAGAAGCCCACCAGCGCCCCGACGATAATCAACAGGTTATTCTGCAAGGTAAAACCGGTTGCCGCCGCCGCCCAGCCGGAATAGCTGTTGAGCATGGAGATGATGACCGGCATATCCGCGCCACCGATCGGGATGATCAGCAGCACGCCCAGCACGAAGGCGAGCAGGGTCATGAGTGTCAGTGACACCACGCTACCGGTCATACCGAAATGAAAGGCAAAGGCGGTGATGACCACAGCCAGCAGTGCATTCAGCATGTGCTGACCCTTGAACTGCAAGGGTTTACCACTGATCAGCCCCTGCAGCTTGCCAAATGCGATTACAGAGCCACTAAAGGTGATCGCACCGATGATGATGCCGACCGACAGCTCGGCCATCAGCACCGAATTCAAGGTGCCTGCCGCCTCCCGGTTCAGGTAGGTGCCAATCGCCACCAGCACCGCCGCCATACCGACAAAGCTGTGCAGCGCCGCTACCAGTTGCGGCATCGCCGTCATCTGAATTTTTGCCGCCAGAACAGCACCGATCACCGCACCCGCGGCCACACCGGCAATGATAAAACCGTAGGACTGAACCTCGCCACCCAGAAGCGTGGCCACCACGGCAACCACCATGCCGGCCATGCCGTAGTAGTTACCCCGTCTGGCCGAGGTGGGATGGGTCAATCCCTTGAGAGCAAAGATGAAAAAGATGGCGGAAGCCAGATAGGCAATGGCCTGAATATTTGCTGATATTTGCATTGTCACTGGACTCCCGACTATTTCTGCTTCTTCTTGAACATGGCGAGCATGCGATTGGTGACCAGAAAACCACCAAACACATTGATCGATGCAAGCAGTACGGCAAAAAAGCCGAAAATCTCAGCGGCAGTTCCAGCCTCCTGATACCCGGTGACCAGCAGGGCACCAACGATAATGATCCCGGAAATGGCGTTGGTCAGAGCGACCAGCGGCGTATGCAGCGACGGAGTAACACCCCAAATCACCCAGTAGCCGATGAAACAGGAGAGCACGAATACGTAGAGTGCAACCAATGTATCAGGCATTGAATTATTCCTTGTATTTTTGACAGAAGATTTTCTCTCCCGTCGATATTATTTTCATTTCAACTAAGGCTTGATCACCGCAGCTGCTGTAATCTCATCTTCAGCCAGATCTTTCAGAACCAGACCGTCTTCGGTTTTATCCACCATGATGTCGATCAGGTTGGCGATATTTTTGGCGAAAAATGCGCTGGCATCGGATGGCATCATCGCGGGGTAGTTGGTATGGCCAACCAGAATCACGCCATGCCGGTTAACCACCTGGTCAGCCTCGGTCAGGGGACAGTTACCGCCATTGGCTGCAGCCAGATCGACAATCACCGAACCTTCACGCATCCGCTTCACCACATCCTCGGTGATCAGCGTCGGCGCGGGACGGCAGGGTATCAGCGCAGTCGTGATAATGACATGGGCCTTGGAGAGCTCATCGGCAAGTAGAGCCTGCTGCTTGGCCTTGGCCTCTTCAGACAGCTCTTTGGCGTAACCCCCCTCGCCGCTTCCGCTCTCGCCGATATCCAGCACGATTGGCTTGGCGCCGAGCGACTGGATCTGCTCCTGGGTTTCCGGGCGTATATCATAGGCATAGACATCCGCACCCAGACGCCGGGCGGTGGCAATCGCCTGCAGTCCGGCCACACCCACACCGAGAATGATCACCCGGGATGGCTTTGCAGAACCCGCCGAGGTCATCATCAGGGGCAGGAAACGGCCATAATGCGCGGCCGCCTCGATCACTGCCCGGTAGCCGGCGATGTTGCTCTGGGATGAGAGCGCATCCATCGACTGGGCGCGGGAGATACGGGGTATGCGCTCCAGGGCGATAGCCTTGATGTTTTTGGCCAACAGCGCCTTGAGGGTTCCATCATCCTCGCAGATTTCGATGAAACAGATCAGCACCGCGCCGTCTCTCATCTGCGCAATCTGTTCCTGAGAGGGTTTCCTCACCTTGAGCACGATGTCTGCCGCCAGAACAGTCTGGGCATCGACGATCTGGGCGCCGACCGATTGATACTCCTCATCGGTAAAGTGAGCGGCACTGCCAGCCGAAGATTCGATCAGAACCTCGAAGCCCTGGGCTGTTAATTTTTTTACAATGTCAGGGGTTGATGCGACCCGGCACTCACCCGGTACGGTTTCCTTCAGAACGCCTATTTTCATTTTATCGTTTCTTGTCAGGCCCATTTACGGGAAATTTATCAGTAAAATCACAGGATTATGTTGACTTTGCCGTCGTCTCTCAAGCGGGTATTCTTATGGTTTCCCTAAGATTTATTTATTACCTGTTACTGTTCAATCAGAATAGTCTGAAAAAACAACAATAAACAGTCTGCATTAACGATTGATTAATCGTTATCCGAATCCCGGATACCGAGATGAGGGTCACAAATCGATCAGGCGGTTCTGATCGTATTCATGATACGGGAGGAGATCTCTTCAATCGAGTAGCTGGTGGTATCGATGACGGTCAACTGGTGCCTGGTGAAATACTGCAGTGCCTGGCGCACCTCTGACTGACAACGGTGCAGAGAGGCGTAGCGGCTGCCGGGGCGGCGCTCCTCGCGAATGCGGCTGAGGCGCATCGGGTCGATAGTCAGGGCAATCAATTTCTGCCGGTGCTTGAGCAGCACATCCGGCAGCTTGTTCTGCTCGAAATCCTCCTCAGTGAGCGGATAGTTGGCGGCACGCAGGCCAAAGTGCATGGCTAGATAGAGACAGGTGGGTGTCTTCCCGGAGCGCGAGACACCGACCAGAATCACATCCGCCTGGTCGTATTTATCCAACCGGGCGCCATCATCGTTGGTCATGGCGAAGTTGATGATACTCATGCGGTTTTCGTAACGATCACCATTGGTGATGCCATGCGATCGCCCCCTCTCGCCGGAGGGATTGACCCCGAGTTCCTTGCTCAACGGCCCTATGAAGGTGTCAAACAGCTCGATATAAAGGCAACTGGAGCGTTTCAGCATCACCCGGATTTCGGGCTCCGCCATGGTGGCGAAGACGATCGGGGCGTAACCCTGTTCTTGGTATAACCGATTAAACCGATCAACCAGCTCCTGCGCCTTTTCCGCCGTATTGATATAGGGCTTGTAGATAGTGGTGAACTCCACGGTCTTTTCAAACTGGGAAATCAGGCTGTGCCCCAGTGTTTCCGCGGTAATACCTGTGCTCTCAGAGACGAAGAAGACAGTTCTTTTCAACATGTTGATCTCCACTATCCAGGGCCGGCCGAAAGCTCGGGGTCACGCGCTCTCCCGGTATGCCGGGGACTATCAGATAGCGTGAAAAATATCAGATTTGCAGCTTGTTGCATCGCAGCAGGAGATTGTATCCAAAACCTTGGTGAATGTAGAGAATAATGTGCCCACGAGTTCCGCACAATTAAAAAAGCCGGCACCTTGACTGGCGCCGGCTGATTCATTGCCAACAGGCTTTTGTCGCTCTGTTATCAGCTGAAAAAGGCCTGCTCCGCCTCTGCCGGAACACCCACGCCTGTTACATGCGCCTTCTGCAACAGTTCCCAGAAATAGCGGTAGGTGGCGCGATCGTGCAACTCGCCGGCATATTGAATCGGGCCCCAGTCCGCCTGTTGTGCCGCCAGAAGAATATTGGCAGCGTCCTGCACCTCCGAATATTCCGGTTTCATGGCATCGACGATTGGTGTGATCTGAGCCGGATAGATGCTCCACATGCGCAGGAAACCAAACTCGTTGCGTGCGCGATAGGCATCGGAATAGGTTGAGTAGGTGTTTTTCAGGTCCAGGCTGACATTGTGCGCCGGCACTATGCCGTTCGCCAGGGCAGCCGCGACCACCTCGGATTTTGCCCGCGCCAACAGTCTGTGTTCGAACTGACCTGGACTGCGCATCGCCGAGGCCGGTATCGCGCCATGGTGTCCGCTGACAAAATCCATCAGGCCAAAATCAAACACCTGAATCCAGGGCAGTTCGGCAATCTTCCAGATATCGCGCAACGCACCGTGGGTTTCAACCAGAATATGCAGCGGAATCTCCCGCTGAATATTGTTGTCCCGGGCCACCTTCTGGATATAGTCGATCATCTCGCGGAGATGCTCGGCATCGGTCGTTTTCGGGATAGTAATATAGGCGGTCACCTCGCCAATACCCTTCACCAGGATATCCACGTCGTCCTTCCAGTGGGCGTGACTGTAATCATGGATGCGAACGCCGGCCATCTTGTGTTTGTTGGCATCGCTGCTGAGCACGTGCACGATCATCTCGGCATGCTCTTTCTCCTTGCCCGCAGGCGCGCCATCTTCACAATCGCAGGTGATATCGAAAATCGCCCCGATCCTGTCCTGTAACTCCAGCGCTTTGGTGATCAGTTTTTCGCTGCCGGCAAAGTGCTCACAAGTCGGAATAATGGGAAAAGGTTTCTCACCGCTAAAGAGCGCATCTTTGGGATGAACGGCTTGAGTCATTCGCTATCTCTCCTGTTTACGTCTATGAATCAGCAAAAACTGACCCGCTTTGTTGAATAAAAAACACACATCAATGATTAAATTCTCTACTGCTTGCATCAATATTCATTATGAAATATTTAAATCTTAATCATTGTTTTTCTCGATAGTAATTGGTTTACATTATCAATATTCTCATTACTTACTGTTTTTATTGCATTTGTTTAGTTCGTACCCGACTGAATTTTTATCGACTCTTTAAATTCTGCCTTTCAAATAAATGTTGCAGCGCAATATTTGGTTGTCTAGTATTGTCAACAAATCAACTAATTGCAAGTAAGTCTCATTTAAAAATAATCGATAGACATAAGGGCTTGAACCGGCCCCATGGCTGATGCCAGCAAACTGCAAAGGGGGTAGTGGATGTATCAAACGGCCTATTTGACCAACGTGAAGGATGAAGCGGTACTGGGTGATTACTGGCCCGGAATTCAGCTTTATTACCCGCCAGTCAAATATTCACCTGCTCAGGGTATCTACGAGGATCTGGATGCCGCCTCCGAGCGGATGAAGAAACATGCGCACCAGACCAATGCCCACACCCTGCTGTTCGATCTTGAGGATGGCTGCCGACAGAAGGAGCTGAGCCGTGAACTGCTGCGCAAGGAGCTGCCGGATTTCCCCAGGGACGACGTGCAGATCGCCCTGCGCATCAACCCGTTCCGCACCACTGAGTACGAGAAGGATCTTGCCATGGTGCGTGATATGGCGGACCACATCGACGTGATCTGCCTGGCCAAGGCCGGAGAATCCTATGGCGCGGCGGAGATCCGCGACCTCTCCTCCTGGCTGGCCGGGGTCAATGACAAGATCACCATCCAGCCGATCATCGAACACCCAAAGGCGTTGAAGCTTGCCCCGGATCTAATGGGGTTCAGCACCGTCAAGCATGTGGTGTTCGGCATCCATGACTTCTCCAAGGCGATGGCCATCCATATCACCCCCCAGGGTTGGATCGATGAGCTGAAGACCTACCTGATGATGCTGCTGTTCGAGGCGCGCATCCACGGCAAGGGGGTGATTGGGGGCGTCGAGGTGCTGATCAACGAGCAGCCGATGCCGGAGGATTTCGTGGAAAACGACGATGTACGCCGCTGGCTCGATCTACATGGCGACGAGGAATCCCATGTGGTGCACAGGCACGCCTGTCAGGAGGCCGCTTTTGGATTGACCGGAAAGCAGGTGATCCATCCCAACCACATTCACCTGAGCAAGGTGGCCTTTACCCCCTCCCCTTCGGCTATCCGCCGCAATATAGCCATTCTCGAGGCGGCGGTTGAAGCCGACGCGTTGATGGGCGGAGCGATAAAATTCGAGGGCGAGATGCTCGACCCACCGATGTTCGGCAAGGCCCTGCAGGCCCTGCTGCGGGCCAGGGCGCTACGCGCATTGGAGCCGAAAGACACCCTGTTTGCCCTCGAAATCCTGAAAAAGCTGCCCATCCGGGTAATTCGCGAAAACTGGCCTTACGGAACGGTGCTGTAAATGACAAATAAAACCATCACACAAAAGAACTGGCATTGGGAAGTTCCCGAGAACTTCAATATTGGCGTGGCCTGTACCGATGCCCACCTGAACACCCCGGTCGCCGACCGGGTTGCCATGATCGTCGAGGATCACGATACCGGCACCAGCACCCTCACCTTTAAACAGCTTGCGGTGCGCACCAGTAAATTCGCCGAACTGCTGCGCAAGCTGGATCTTGAACTGGAAGAGCGCGTCATCATTCGCCTGCCCAATTCGCTGGACTACCCGACGGCATTTCTTGGCGCCATGAAGGCCGGCGCCATTTCCGTTCCCACGTCCACCCTGCTGGTGGCCGAAGAGGTCCGTTACCTGGCAGAGGATTCAGGCGCCAGTGTACTGGTCACTCACAAACAGATGTGGCCGGATCTACGCCGTGAACTGGATAAGGTCGGCACCCTGAAACATGTCATCCTCTCGGGCGAAGGCGCGATAGACAACGACGGCGGCCACCTGATTCTGCATGATCTGGACGCCGAACTGGAGTCGATCAACAGCTGGGGTCAGGCCCACCCGACCAAGGCGGATGATCCTGCCTACCTGGTCTACACCTCGGGCACCACTGGACACCCGAAAGGCGTGCTCCACGCCCACCGCGCGATGATCGGCAGAACCCCGGCCCGAACCCACTGGTTCGACTTCAAGGAGGGCGACCGCATCATGCACTCTGGCAAGTTCAACTGGACCTATGTTCTCGGCTCAGGGCTGATGGACCCGCTCTACAACGGCAAAACCGTCATCGTGCATGAAGGGCCGAATGACGCATCACTCTGGCCAAAACTGATTGCCAAGCACCAGTGCACAATCTTCGTCGGCGTGCCCACCATCTATCGTCAGATCATCCAGAAGACCGAATTCTCCGCCAAGGATGTCCCCAGCCTGCGCCACTGCATGAGCGCCGGCGAACATCTCTCCGACGAGATGCTGAGCGCCTGGCGCGAGCGTTTCGGCATGGATGTGTATGAAGCCATCGGCATGTCGGAACTCTCCTACTACATCTCCCAGAATATCTATCACCCGATTCGTCCGGGTTCAGCGGGCTTTCCACAACCGGGGCACGATGTCCGGTTGCTGGACGGTGAGAACAAGGAGGTCGCCCAAGGCGATGAAGGCATGATCTGCATCCCTGACAGCGACCCCGGTCTGTTCCTCAAATACTGGAACCTCCCCGAGGAGACCGCGAAGGTGAGACACGGCGGTTGGTTCCATACCGGCGACTACGCGCGCAAGGATCAGGACGGTTATATCTGGTTCCTGGGACGGCGCGATGACATTATCAACACCTTCGGCTACCGCGTATCGCCCCACGAGGTGGAACGCGTGCTCAAGACCCATCCGGCGATAGCCGACTGCGTGGCCATCGGCCAGGAGGTAGGCAAGGACAAGACACTGGTTGCCGCCTGCGTGGTGCTTCACCCCGGCACCAGCGTCACCGAACAAGAGCTGCTGGCATTCGGCGAGCAACACCTGGCTGGCTACAAGCGCCCGAAAGTGATCCACATCATGCAGGATTATCCGCGCACGAAAAACGGCAAGGTGATCCGTGGAACACTCAAGCAGCAAATCGAAGCCGTGGCATAGAGGTAGTAATGAACGACACAATTGAACAATCGAAAAGGCGCCCGCGACGCACCATGCTCTATGTCTCGGCTGACATAGAAAAACATATGGCCAAGTCCGCAGAACTGCCCACCGACGCGGTTATCTTCGATCTCTACGAGTCGATCTCGGCCGAATTTAAACAACGCGGCAGAGACAAGCTCGCTCGCTTTCTGAAAGAGACACGATTTCGTGGTCAGGAGGTTATCCTGCGGGTCAACCAGATTGGCACCGAGTGGCTTGAGGATGATCTGCGCCTGGCCGCCCAACTGCCCATCGACGCGGTATTACTCAGCGGCGTGAAAACCGGCGAGGATATACGCGAAGCGGCCTATAACCTGGAGTTGGCCGGCGGCGCGCATCTGCCGATCATGTCCATGATCGAAACCCCTATGGCCGTATTGAACGCCCTGGATATCGCCGGCGCCAGTGATCGCCTGGTCTGCCTGGCAGTGAGTAACGCCAATCTGATGACCAGCATGCGCCTGCCACCCAGCCCCGACCGCACCGGCCTGTTCACCAGCTTGTCGATCGTGGTGCTGGCCGCCCGCGCCCATGGACTGAGTGTGGTGGATGGCGCCCACCTGGACATCACCGATCCGCATACCTGCGAATATGCCTGCCGCCAAAGCCGCGACTTCGGTTTCGATGGCAAGGCGGTGATCCACCCGATCCAGCTCGCCTACACCAACGACGCCTTCACGCCGAAACCGAAAGATGTGGAGAAAAAGCTGCAGATTATCAAACTGATGGAAGATGCTATAGCAGACGGGCGATCCTATGCCATGCTCGACAGCCGCCTACTGCAACCCTCGGAACTGGACGCCGCCCGGCGTTGCATCGCCATGCATGAGGCGATACAACAACGCAACAAGGCCTTTGATAAGGAGAACGACACCTATGTCGAAGCAGTATCCCGGTAACTTTTTTGAAGATTTTCGACTCGACCAGGTGCTGGTGCACGGCACCCCGCGCACCATCAGTGAAGGCGATATGTCACTCTACATCGCCCTCACCGGAAGCCGCTATCCGTTGCACTGCGCCCGCCCCTTCGCCCAGAGCCTGGGCTTCGACCGGGAAACCGTGGATGACCTGCTGGCCTTTCATATCGCCTTCGGCAAGACGGTGGCGGATGTCTCATTTAACGCGGTTGCCAACCTGGGCTATGCCGATGTGCGTTTTCTCAAACCCATCTATCCGGGTGATACGCTCCGTTCGGAAAGCCGGGTGATCGGTCTGAAAGAGAACTCCAACGGCAAAAACGGCAATGTCTATGTACGCTCCACCACCTATAACCAGAGCGGTGATCCGGTGCTGACCTGGGCGCGCTGGGTGATGGTACACAAGCGGAACCTGGATGCCCCGGCACCGGAAGCGGTCATCCCTGAACTGCCCAAACATGTGGCCGTGGCTGATCTGCCCCTGCCCGATCAGCTGGATGCCAGCCGCTACGAAACCGCCATCACCGGCTCGCCCTATCTCTGGGACGACTATCAGCCGGGAGAGCGGATTGACCACCTGAATGGCATGACCGTGGATGAATCAGATCATACCCTGGCGACCAAGCTCTATCAGAACAATGCCCGCCTGCACTTTGAAGAGCACATGATGAAACCCTCCCGATTCTGACAACGCCTGATGTACGGCGGGCATATCATCTCCCTGTGCCGCGCCCTCTCCTTCAACGGCCTGGCAAATGCCATTGGTATTGCCGCCATCAATAGCGGCACTCACAGCAATCCCTCGTTTGCCGGCGACACCTTCTACGCCTATAGCGATATTCTGGAGAGCTGGGAACTTCCAGGACGTTCCGATATCGGCGCCTTGCGGGTTCGCACCCTCGGTATCCGCAACATGGAGAGCGAGCAGATCACCACACCTAAAGTAGAAGTCGAGGGCAAACAGCGTTATCACGATCAGGTCGTGCTTGATCTCGACTACACAGTGCTGATGCCCCGTCGTCAGCCTTAGGTTCAGGTCTCGCACCACTGTAGGAGAGGCTTCAGCTTCGACCTGTTCGCGCCTGAAGGCGCTCCTACAATTTGGTGGCGCCTTGTAGGAGATGCTTCAGCTTCGACCCGTTCGCGCCTGAAGGCGCTCCCACACGCAAATGGCCGGGCGAAAAAAACGCCTTTCTGGTATAAAGCCGCTTTGACCGAATAATCCATATTTAGCGCCAACGAACCCGTCCCAGCCCAATGTCACTCTCTTTCAAAATCTGGCGCAAAGAGGCCGGCGAGACCATCACTCTTGCCGCACCGCTGATTGTTGCCCAGCTCCTGCAGGCGGGTATGGGGTTCATCGATACCGTGATGGCGGGGCAGCTCGGTGCCAGAGATCTGGCGGCAGTGGGTCTTGGTGCGGCGCTTTGGGGCCTGGTGCTGCTTGCCTGCGTCGGCGCGACCATGGCCATCTCGCCACTGGTGGCCCACCTGCACGGCGGCGGCAGGGACCAGGAGGTTGCCGGGGAGTTTCAGCAGGGATTATGGGTGGCCCTGCTGGTTGGCATACTCGCGGTACCCGCCACCTGGTATATCGCCCTGCTGATTCCCTGGATGAACGTCGCGGCTGATGTCGCGGAACTGGCCACTGACTATCTGCACACCATTGCCTGGGGGATGCCGGGTCTCTGTCTCTATCTTGCGCCTCGTTACCTGTTTGAGGGTCTGGGCAACACCAAGCCGGTAATGCTGGTGCAGTTTGTACTGCTGCCCTTGAACATACTCGGCAACTATATCTTCATGTACGGCAACTTCGGCATGCCAGCCCTGGGTGCCCAGGGTGCCGCGCTCTCCACGGCCATCGGGCTCTGGTCCGGCGCATTGATGATGTTCATCTTTGCGGCGGTATTCTCGCGTTTTCGTACTCTCAACCTGTTTCACAGCCCACAACCCCCTTCCCTGAGCGAAATGGCCAAGATCCTCAAGCTCGGCCTGCCGATAGCGGTCGCCATCGTCATGGAGGTGGGTATGTTCACCGCCATTGCACTGCTTATGGGATCACTGGGAAAGGTTGAAATGGCGGCCCATCAGATTGCCCTGAACTACGCCTCGCTGATGTTCATGATGCCCCTCGGAATTGCCCAGGCGATTACCATTCGAGTGGGTCATGCGGCAGGGGCCGGAAACTATGCGTTGGCCAGAACACGCGGCTGGGTCGGCATCAGCATGGCTGGCATGATCATGCTCTGCTCAGCGACCTTTCTGCTGCTGTTTCCGGAGAGAGTTGTCTCGCTCTATACCAGTGATCCGGATGTCGCGACAATGGCCATGACGCTGCTGTTCGCGGCGGCCCTGTTTCAGTTCTCGGACGGGCTTCAGGTCTCGGCATCCGGTGCCTTGCGCGGTCTCAAGGACACCACCCTGCCGATGATCATTACTATCATCTCCTACTGGCTGATCGGTTTTCCCGCCGCCAGATATCTGGGTATGGAACTCGGCCTGGGCCCCCAGGGATTATGGGGCGGGTTGCTGGTGGGCCTCACTATTGCAGCCCTTCTGCTGAATCTGCGTTTCTTCCTTCTCAGCAGGCGCTATGCCTGACAAAACCAGTTGATGGGGACTATCCCGGCCAGTCATCTTAGGTCATGCCGTTTCCGAATCACTGGCCGGTTCTGATGTCCCTGCCGCCATATCCCTGGCATGCTGGACGCGGTTTCGTCCCTGGTGTTTTGCTTCGTACAGTGCGGCATCCGCGCGGCTCAGCAGGGTTTCAGGGTCAGTGCCATCATCTGGAAAGGTCGCAATACCGATACTCACGGTCACGCTGATCTCCGCAACGCCATCGGAGATTATGGTAGCGGCGACTTCAGCGCGCAGGCGTTCAGCCATGTCCCGGGCTTTCTGCTCCGGGGTCTCCGGCAGTATCAGGACAAACTCCTCGCCGCCGAAGCGCGCGACCGTGTCAATTTGCCGCACTTCCGAGGTCAGTACACCAGCGATGGCCTTGAGCACGGTATCGCCCATTTGATGGCCATAGTCGTCGTTCACTTTCTTGAAGTGATCGATGTCGATCATGAAGATGGAGAGTCCATGCTGGTAGCGTGAGGAGCGATCCAGTTCCTTGCGAAAATGCCGATCCATCTCCGCCCGGTTGTAGAGTCCGGTCAGATGGTCATGGGCCGCCTGCTCTTCCAGCCAGGCCTCGAATTCCTTCCGTTCGCTGATATCCTGGTAGGTCCCGCTCAGCCGTCGCGGTTTACCCTCCTCAAACTCAACAACTGAGCCCGATGACTCGACCCACACCCAGTGCCCGTCCTTGTGTTTTATTCTGAAGTCGCAGCTGTAATTGCTCTCAAGCATGACATTGAGCTCGATGGTGTTCATCAGGTGCTCGCTGTCTTCAGGGTGAATACGATCTATCCAGTCACTGATGTGGTTGTGGATCTCCGACCTTTCCAGACCGATGATTTCCAGCCAGCGGTCGTTCACCTGGTGTTCACCGGTCAGATAATCCCAATCCCAGTAACCCAGATGCGCGCCATCTATCACATTTTGCAGTTTCTGTTGAGAAAGCCTGAATTCATTTTCACTTTTGTGCAGATCCGTGATTGTCTGCTTTGCCGCACGACTGTAGAGATTGACCCGAATCACGAAATAGAGGCTGAGCGCCAGCGCCAGCAAGGCGAACAGGCTGACCCAGGGAATGGCATCGGAAATGAACTCATCGCCCGGCAGTTCGGGCCGCAGACTGATAATCCCGATAATCTGGTCAATGGGCGACTTGATCTCGATGTGGGCATAGCCTTTGGGAGGCTCCGACCAGTCTGAAAGCAGGCTCATACTCCCAAACTGAAAGTCTTCGCTCCAGCCCGGCAGCAGCGAGGCCAGGGATTTGGCGAACACCAGGATTCCGTAGGATTTATTTGCATCCAATCCTTTGACCACGACATCTGGAATCAGGGTACTCACCGCGGCAAGATAGGGTTGGCCATCAATCAGCACCATACCCGTAGCCGGCTGGGGATTATTCGCATCGGCTTGAATCGCCTTGCCAAAAAGAGACTGCATGCCCGGACTGAACTTATAGTCGGCAAGCTCCTGCTCAAGCTGATCGCCATCGATTGACAAGAGCACGGACAGATCCGGCTTGACCACAAACACTCGCGAAATATTGAACTTATCCCGTAGGTAGACCTGCAGATTGGAGACTACCCACACGGGATCGAAATTGACCGCCAGCTTGTCAATGGTTTCGTACCAAAAGCTGTATTCCCGGTTGAGCCTGCTGAGGCTCTGCAATTCAATATTCGCAACGCGGTTAAACAGGTAGGTGGAGGATTCTTTTGAGAAATTATTCAGCCGATCCGCGGAGAAATAGAGCACGCCGTCCATGGCGATGGTAACCATCACCAACAGGACATAGGGCAGCAACAGATTTCGTCTGAGTCGCTTGAGCACCTTGTAGCTATCTATCTTCACAGCCTGTTCATTCTCGAATGGACTTCACCTGGAAAAGACAACCCACTGTTTGGCCAGTAAATATTTACATATTAGTCGATAAAATGGGAGAACAGTCCATTCAGCGTCTCATATTCGGCCTTTCAGGCCCAGCAGAAAGCGATCACGGCGATTCCGGGAGCCGATATTCCGGGTTATTCCGCAGATTAATGATCTGGGCTAAAGACCGCAGACCTGAACCGTGTGAGCAGTGGTGCAGTTCGAAAAGCGAGCAGAAGCAGCAGGATGGCCAGATAGATCAACGGCTCACGCAGATCCGCTTTTACCAGCCAGAGAAAATGCACCACAGCGCCCAGGGCGCTGAGATAGACAATGCGATGCAGGCGTTTCCAGCGTCTGCCCCCGAGACGCCGCATCATGGCATTGGTTGAGGTGGCCGCCAGCGGTATCAGCGAGAGGAACACTGCAAAACCGATAGTGATATAGGGACGCTCAATCACATCGGCGACGACCGCCCTAAAATCCAGCCCCTGGTCGAGCACAAAGTAGATGCCGGCGTGCAGTACCGCATAGAAAAAGGCGTAGAGCCCGAGCATCCGGCGAACCCGAACAATTTCACCTATCCCCGTCAATTTCTGCAGTGGCGTCACTGCCAGGGTGATCAGCAAAAAGCGCAGTGCCCAGTCACCGGTGTGATGGGTCAGGGTCTCGATCGGGTTGGCCCCCAGATCGATAATCCCCAGGAGCAGCAACGGGATCAGGCAAACCGCAAACAGCAGAGGTTTGACGACATGGGAAATCAGCTTGCTGCGTGTCATAGCACCGGCCAATCAGAAGAACTTTTTCAGGTCCATCCCGCTGTAGAGACCGGCAACCTGCTCTGCATAGCCGTTGAACGGCAGGGTTTCGCGCTTCAACCACTCACCCAGGCGCCGCTCCTTGCTCTGACTCCAGCGCGGATGACTCACTGCAGGATTGACGTTGGCGTAGAAGCCGTATTCACTCGGTTGCAGCATATTCCAGGTAGCTTCCGGTTCCTCGTTGGTGAAATGTATGGCGACAATCGATTTGATACTCTTGAATCCATACTTCCAGGGCACAACCAGACGCAGTGGCGCTCCGTTCTGGTTGGGAAGAATCCGGCCATACATACCCACCGCCAGGGTCGCCAGGGGGTGCATCGCCTCATCGATCCGCAATCCTTCCCGGTAGGGCCAGTCGAGCACACGGGTATTCTGAGTCTTGAGATTTTCCGGGTCATGGATGGTGACGAACTGAACATACTTGGCCTTCGAGTTCGGCTGAAAACGCTTGAGGGTATCCGCCAGGGAAAAGCCGACCCAGGGGATGACGGCCGACCAGGTTTCCACGCAGCGCAACCGATAGATACGGTCTTCCAGCGGCTGCTTGTCAAGGATATCCTCCAGGTTGTAGACCCCCGGTTTATCACACTCGCCGGAAACAGTCACCGACCAGGGCTGGGTAATCAGCTGATGGGCATTCCTCGCCGGGGCTTCCTTACTGGTGCCCAGTTCGTAGAAATTGTTGTAGGTGGTGACGTCCGAGTATTCCGATACCTCCTCATCGGTGCTGTAAGGCCCGTCAGGAAGATCGGCAAACCTTGCATCATCTGACTTTGCATTGGATTCCGGCTTACCCACGGCATTCCCGGATAACAGATAGCCCCCGCCGATTGACAAACCGGTGGCGGCTGCTATTGCCGAGAGAAAGCGCCGGCGGGATTTGTAGACCGATTCATCCGTCAGTTCCGAGGACTTGATCTCATCTGGTTTCTTTATCAGCACGGTATGCGCTCCCACTCAATTATCGATAAACCCAGCTTAGGTGATCGGCAGGCGCAAGGCATCACGGAAGTATCACAACTGGATCACATTCAGGGATAAGCTTCATGCAATGGGCAGCCTGAAACGGAACACCGCGCCGCCCTCTTCACGATTTGCAACGCTGAGCTCGCCATCCTGCAGTTCAATGATCTTTTTCGCAATCGCCAGCCCGAGACCAGCGTGACCTTTATGCTTATCTTTTTTGGTATCGCTGCGATAAAAAGGTTCAAATATCCGTCCCAGCTCATCCTGAGGAATCCCCTCACCGCTGTCGGCGATGCTCACTTCAAGCCTGTCCCCAACGCTGTTCAGCGCAAGCTGGATCTGCCCCCCTTGCGGTGTGTGGTCCAGGGCATTGCCGATCAGGTTATCCAGCACCCGTTCTGTAAGGGCAATATCGGCCAGGACAAAGGGCACCGGAGATGGCGGCTGCATCTGCAACGAGATGCCGCGCCGGTCAGCCTCGATCTGAAATTTCTGCAGCACATCCTGCAACAGCTCCGGCAGGGCGAAGGGTTCGCACTGCACCCGCGTGTCTCTGGCCTGGAGATGGGCCAGTTCAAACCGGTCCTCCACCATCTGTTTCAGGCGGCCGCTCTGGCGCAGTGCGGAATCGAGATAATCCTTGCGATTGGCCGGATCCAGATCCCCACCCTTCATCTGCAGGGTTTCCAGATAACCGTGTACGGCAGCCAGAGGCGTTCTCAGGTCATGGGATATCTGCGCCACCAGTTCACGCCTGAGGCGATCCTGGGATTTAAGCTGATCCAGCTGGGATACGATTCTGGCCGCCATGTCGTCATACATTTGGCCGAGCTGGGCGATCTCGTCCTGAACCTTACCCTGCCCTGGCTGGTATGGCTGATATCTGGAGAAGTCGCTCTCGGCGAACTGCCCCATCGCCTGACACAGATGCTGTAGACGCCGGGTCAGCAGGTGAAACAACAGCAGACCGGCCAGCAGCCCAAATCCCAGGCTGCCTGCCACCGCCCAGGCGCTGAGGCGCCAGACGTAGCTATCCTTGAGCGTCTGCTCGGCGGTATCGAAATCCTTTCCTCTCAACACCACATAGAGATAGCCCTCTTCCCTGCCCCCGGAGTAGACCTTGGCGGCTGAAAAGGTCTTGCGGCGATCACCAGAACAGGGATCATCGCCAAGCACCGGCAGGCTGGCCCCACCAAGGAAGGCATGGATCGGCTCGACATCGACGCTATCCTGGATCACTTTGCCCGGCTCAGCCGAATAGGAGAGGATCTTGCCCTGGATATCCAACAGATAGATCTCGATGCTGGGATTGATCTCCATATAGGCATCAAACGTGGACTTCAACACCTGCTGATCCAGTTGCCCATTCACCACCAACCGGCCATCCATCAACAGGCGCTTGGCCAGATCACGATTGAAGTGCTGGTTGAGCTCCTGCAGATAGCGTTCGATCACCGAACCGCTGATCACTACATGAATCACCCCAATAGCCACAAACAGTGCCACCAAGACCGCCGCCAGCCGCGCATAGAGGGTTCTGAACATCATCATCCCCCTGTGCTGTCTGCAAATTTGTAGCCGACGCCCCAGACGGTGTGGACATAGGTGGGGCTGGACGGGTCATCTTCAATCTTGGCCCGCAAACGGTTGATATGGGAGTTGACGGTGTGCTCGTAGCCGTCGTGGTTGTATCCCCAGACCTGATCCAGGAGTTGCACGCGGTTGAACACCCTGCCCGGGTGTCGGGCGAAGAACAGCAGCAGTTCGAATTCACGTGCAGTCAGATCGATCGCCTTGTCCTTTACCCTGATCTGCCGTTTGTCGACATCGATGAGCATCTCGTTGAACTGCAGGACTTCGCCGGCCTTGCTTGGTTCAGGCTGTTTGTGAAACGCCTCAACACGCCGGAACAACGCCTTTATGCGGGCGATCAACTCGGGAATGCTGAAAGGTTTGGTGAGATAATCGTCGGCCCCCATCTCCAGCCCCAACACCCGGTCCAGTTCTGAGGACTTGGCAGTCAGCATGAGAATGGGCACATAACCTTCAGCGGCGCGAAAATGGCGGCAGAGGGTCAGACCGTCGGTGTCTGGCAACATCAGATCAAGCACAATCAACTGATACTCACTGTTGTCAAAAAATGCGCGGGCATCGGCCCCATTGGGCGCGATATCGGCATCGCAATTGATATCTGAGAGATGGTTTTTCACCAACCGGGCTATATCCGGTTCATCTTCAACAATCAGGACCTTACGTCGCATTCAACCTCCGAACCTGGTAGCTTTCGCCTCATCTTAGCGCCCGACACCCCGGTGTCTAGCCTTTTTACAGCTCACCAAAGTGTTGCGTAGATATTAAAACTCAGGGAAATCCCGGTCTGTTCACGAGAAGATCACAAAAGCATCACAAACGAAAGCCGCCTTTTGAGGGCGGCTTTCGTGGGGCGAATGGACTGAAGTTACATTCCCTGCGACTCCGGTCCATGTTGATTAAACGTCCAGATTATCAGGCGGCGTACTGCTCCTTGGCTTCCTGAGCGGCTTTCGCCTGTTCGGGGTCATAGGCCTTGCCTGACCAGAGCATGTCGTAGGCGATCTCTTCATTACCGTTCTCACAAAGCTCAAGCACCTGTTTGAACAGCGGCTGAAAGGTATCGCTCTTATGGGATTTTTCGTGATCTTCGAAGGTATTCCAGAAGGTCACGATGAGCGCCTCCTTGCCCTTCATATCACTCTCGACAGCCTGCCCGACCGTACTCCCCTCATTGGAGATCTGGCCGCTGTTCAGGGCGACAAACCCACCAACGAAGCCGGAGTCGGAATGGTAGGTTTTGACATTTTCGCAGAGCACGGCCACGCGCTCTTGCAGATCATCAACACTGTATTCTGGCTTCAAAATAACCCGGTTTACAGTCACAACCCCGTTATAGGGAAAATTTGCAATCAGACCACTCATACTGCACCTCCAAAATCGGTCATAAAAACCATAACTATGGCTATAGTTGACAATTTTACTCAGTTATTAATATTTAGCAAGGAATTTTTGATACCCTAATCAAATAATTATTGTTTATGGTCAAAAATAACTGTTTTTATTGATAATTCGGCGCAATGACCGTTGAAAATTGTGCGAGAATAAAAAGAGATAGAGGCGACTTTCCTGTCCAGATAACAAAAAACAGGAGACAAAAATGGAACTGGAATTCTACGGCGCAACTCAGGGCGTGACCGGTTCATGCCACATCCTCAGAGCCAACGGCCATACCATTCTGCTCGACTGTGGAATGATCCAGGGGACCAAGCAGGCCGAGGCCTACAATAAAAGCCCCTTCCCCTTCAAAACCAAAGAGATCGATGCGGTAGTCCTCAGTCATGCCCATATCGATCACTCGGGCCGCCTGCCGCTGATGGTAAAACTCGGCTACAAAGGCCCCATTTATACCCAGAACGCGACCAAGGATCTGTGCGATATCTTGTTCCAGGATGCCGCTGGACTGGCGCAACGTGATGCCGAGTATCAGAACAAGAAACTGCGCAAGCGGGGCAAAAAAGAGACCATCGAACCGCTGTATGACAAACGTGATGCCAAAATCGCCTTTGAACGGATGCAGGGTTTCCGTTATCGGCAGAAGCACGAGATTCTCCCAGGTATCAGTGTCTGTTTTCAGGACGCCGGCCACATCCTCGGCTCAGCTATGGTCGAGCTCTGGTTGACGGAGGACGGCATCACCAAAAAGCTGGTGTTCAGCGGTGACATCGGTCAGTACGACACCCCGATCCTCAATGACCCGACTGAGATACACGAGGCAGACTACGTCATCATGGAGAGCACCTACGGCAACCGCCTGCATCGTGATCGCGATCTGACCGCCCAGGAGATTGGCGAAATCATCTCCAGCGCACGGCACGACAAAGGCAACATCCTGATTCCGGCCTTTTCCATCGGTCGTACTCAGGAAGTGCTGTATATGCTGGGCACCCATTACAATGAATGGGAACTGGACCGCTGGGAGGTCTTTCTCGACAGTCCGATGGCCATCGAGGCCAGCAAGGTTTACTGGGATTATCCGCATCTCTATGACGAAGAGGCAACCCGGCTGAGACGCCAGATCCATGAGATGCCGAAGTTGCAGAATCTGCATCTCTCGCAGAGCGTTGAAGACTCCCAGGCGATCAATCGCCTGAAGAGTGGCGCGATCATCATTGCCGGCAGCGGCATGTGTAACGGGGGACGCATCGTCCATCACCTGAAATACAACGTTAGCCGGCGTGAATGCCATGTCATCATCGTCGGCTATCAGGCCTACGGCACCCTGGGAAGGCGTCTGGTCAATGGCGAAGAGACCATCCGTATTCACGGTGACGAATACTTTGTGCGCGCCCAGATTCATACCGTTGGCGGACTCTCGGCTCATGCCGATCAGAAGGACCTGCTGCGCTGGGCTGGAGGCTTCAAGCCTCGACCACAGTTTTTCGTGGTGCATGGCGAGGATGAATCCAAGCTCGCATTCAACCATTTGCTGATAGACCAACTCGGGGCGAAAAGCATGATTCCCGAAGCTCAGCAAATTGTAAAACTGAATTGACGAAATGGACTGAGGGATCTCCTTTTAGCGAATGCTATGCTTATTCCAGGGACGTTTGAGGAACTGATTAAGAAACTCAGATATATATTGATCGGTCTTTTCGCCTCCGCCTTCCTTCTGACGACCAGCGGTTGCGGCCCCAGGTATGGCGAAGTGATCGTTCACAGAGACGTTCAGCCCATACCCAGATATCATCGCCCGGCGCCTCCGCCCCATGCCCCAGCACATCGTTTCCGGCACAGGCATTACCATGGCGTGGATTTAGAATATGACAGCGGTCTGGGGGTCTATTTTGTTATCGGTCATCCCGGCATCTACTACTACAGCGATCATTATTACCGCTATTATGATGGCGGCTGGCTCTTCTCCTTCCGCTATGACGGCCCGTGGGAGAGAACCGTTCCCCAGCGTGTACCCAGAGGACTGCTGAAAAAGCATCCCTATAAAAGACGTTAACAGCAGCGCGGCTTGATTTCCGCGCTATCGTCTTCATATCTGCAGGATACACTCAGCAGGAGACGGTTATGGATCGCAACGCCCTGGAACAGATGCTTGCCCAAGGTCAGGACAACCTGATGTTGCGCTATACCCTGGGAACACTCTGTTTCAAGGAAAAAAGTTTCGAGCAGGCGGCTGAGCATCTCGCCGCGGCAGTGGCGCATGACCCGAACCACTCCGCCAGTTGGAAGTTCTACGGGCGCGCCCTGGCGGAACTGGAGAAAAACCGGGAGGCCATCTCCGCCTTCAGCAAGGGCATCGAGGTCGCGGAAGCGCGCGGTGATGTTCAGGCCGCGAAGGAGATGAAGGTGTTTCTGAAACGTCTGTCAAAGCCGTGATGCCGGCCAGATTCTAAGCAGACTGGGTCAGACTCCTGTGGGGAGTCTGACCCAGCAAGACTTGCTACTGGCTCACTCTAGCTGTAGAGCAACTCTGACCAGCGCTCCTCGGCAATCATCTTCGCTTTCAGTGCCTTCCAGGCCTCCGCCGATCCGGCGGCTGTGGCCATGACCTTGTCCAGCGCGCTTTCTGTCTTCTTGAGTCCGGCCAGAAAAAGGTAGGTGTTGGGTTGCTGGATCAAGCCCCATGCCTCGCTGGCATTGTCCGTGAGGCTGCGTTCGAGCGCCTTGTCTTCACCCATCAGCGGTTTACCGGCCAGTCCGTTGAACGCCTTGAAGGTCGCCTCATCGTAGTAGTTGGCAATGTCCTCGTTCTGATCGTTCATGTAGAGCAGATCCATACCGCTCTTGGCGCCATAGAAGAGCCTGACCTGACCTTGCCAGCCGCCCTTTTGTTCATAGATGCGCTGTATAAATGCGCGGAAGGGTGCGATACCAGTGCCCGTGCCGATCATCACCAGGTTTGCGCTGCTATCCACCGGCATCTGGAACGGACTGCGATAGGGTCCGGTGATGGTGATCTTGTCGCCGGGTGCGGCATTACACAGGAAATTGGACGCCACGCCAGGATAGCGCTCACCATTGACTTCATCGACATAGAAACAGCGGCGCACCAGCAGCGAGACATCCACCGCCTCCCCCCTGCCACCAATATTGGCATTGGCGATCGAGTAACGGCGCATGTGGTACTTATTGCCAAATTCATGGGGTCCGGGCACAACCACCCCGATAGTCTGACCCTCGACAAAGCGGAATGACGGCTCATTCACACGCAGCACAATTTGACGCACCTCGTCGCCCTGACTCGGGGTTATACGGGTGGACTCTTTTACCACCGCCTCACAGGCAGCGCCCAATTCAACATCATTTTCGCTCATCTGAATGCCTCTAATCCTTTTTCAATCCGAAAGGATTGGATTACTTGAAAATTATCGTGTCTTACAACTGCCACCACGGGCACAGGAACAGTTTCCGCCGCACCCCACCTTTTCCCGGTAGGGGCCCCATTCAGGATGGCGGCGGGCAAATTCGCGCCCCACCTGCTGGACAATGATCCAGCCCAGCAAGACAACCAGTATCACGCTGCTGGCCAACAGGACTTTAAGCATGAGAACCTCCCAGTCCGGCAAAACGCATAAACGCCAGGGAGAGCAGACCGGCTAGCATCAGGCTCATGGCCGCTCCCTGACTGACACTCGGCACCTTGGCCAGCTCCAGTTTCTCGCGCAATCCGGCCATCAGCATCAGGGCAATGGTAAAACCAACGCCGGCACCGATGCTGAACGCCAGGCTCTGCAGAAAATTATACTCCCGGAAGGTCTGGAACAGCGCCAGGCCCAGGATCGCACAGTTGGTGGTAATCAAAGGCAGGAAGATACCCTGTGCGCGAAACAGCGAGGGACTGAATTTCTTCACCGTCATCTCTACCAGCTGAACCGCCGAGGCGATCACGGCGATATAGCAGATCAGGCGCAGAAACTCGATATCCAGCTCCTTCAACAACCAGTTGATGCCGTAAGCGGAGACCGAACTGACCAGCATGACGAACATGGTCGCCAGACCCATGTTCCAGGCCGTCTCGCGCTTGGCGGAGACACCGAGAAACGGGCAGAGCCCAAGAAACAGCGCCAGCACGAAGTTGTTGATCAGCGCCGCGTTAAGAAAGATGAAAATCAGGCTATTGGGATCCATCAGCTGGTCGCCCCCTCAGCGTTAGGCAGTTTGCGCTCTTTGCGCTGTTTCAGGTACTCGAACAACAGCAGCCAGGCACCAAGCACAAAGAAACCGCCCGGCGGCAGTATCATCACCACCCAGGGCTCGAAATTGGCGCTGAAGATCTGGAAGCCCAAGATAGTGCCGGCGCCCAGCAGTTCACGCACGGTGCCCAGGCAGAGCAAGGCGATGGTGAAACCTGCACCCATGCCGAAGGCGTTGACCACCGCTGCCCCCACCTTCTGCTTCGAGGCATAGGCCTCGGCGCGGCCCAGAATCACACAATTGGCCACGATCAGCTGGATAAACGCACCCAGGGCGTTATACAGATCGAGACTGATCGCCTGGATGAGATAGTCCACCATGGTGACAAAGGTGGCGATGATGATGATATAGGTGGCGATCCGCACCTGCTTGGGAATCGCCTTGCGCAGCAGGGAGACCAGGGTGCTGGAGGCCACCAGGACAAAAGTGGTCGCCAATCCCATGGCGATGGCGTTCATGGTGGAGTTGGTCACGGCCAGCACCGGGCAGAGTCCAAGCAGCATCACAAATACCGGATTCTCCTGCCACAAGCCGCGCAGGAAGGTGTCCGCGGTGATCTGTTCCTGTTGATTCGGTAGTACAGACATATCAGTGCCTTTTCTAATCAGCCGTCGATCAACGCGGTTAAGCGTTGAGATGATGCGGCTCTAAAAGCCTTAACAGTATTCGCGTTCATCGGCATCTATTCGCGACCACCCTGCATTTCACTCAGATGCTTGGCGATCAGTGGAAACATCCGTTGGCCGCTGTCATTGATCATGCGGGCAATCGCCTTGGATGAAATGGTCGCACCGGAGATCGAGTCCACCTGCCAGGGCTGGCTCTTGTTGCCGTGCTTGACCGCGACAATATTGTTTTCCAGCCCGCTCTTATCGTTGTTCAGTTTCCCGTCCAGTGCGACGAAGTTCTCCAGAAAGGCTGGATCAAAGGCGATCTTGTAGCCCAGACCCGGGGTTTCCGCCATTTTCAGCACCTTGATGCCGGTAACACACTGGCATGCCGGGCTGTAGCCGTAGAGGATGCGGATCACGTCCTGATAGCCGGTGGCCGCGGCCTCCAGGGCGACTCCCTGCAATTCGCCGTTGGCGTCATAGGCGGCGTATATAGTCTCGCCCTGAGCATCTGGGGTCTCGGCGGGAAAAAGACCCGCGGCGCTGAGCACAAAATTCTTGCGCGAAGCGGCCCCCGGCACCACCTTGAAAATCGCCTTCTCGATGGCGATACGCTTGTTCTCTTCGATGATCGGTTTGGTCCACTGGAAGACCATCACCACCAGAAAACCGGCGAGCATGGCGATACCCCCCAGGGTACGCAGCATGGCGAAGCTGGGGGTTTGCGGCTGCAGCGGATTCTGTAACTGGGCCTGATCGGTACTGCTCATGATTCAGCCCCCTTGCCGCGTCCGTCCCTGGTTTCACCATAGACCCGTGGCTGAGTGATTGAACCGATCAGCGGCGACAGGGCATTGGCCACCAGAATCGCGTACATCACCCCCTCGGTAAGTCCACCGTACAGACGGATGATGACTGTCAGAAATCCGATTACCGCGCCATACAGCCAGAGACCGCGCGGGGTCAGCGGCGAGGCCACCATATCGGTCGCCATGAACATGGCGCCAAGCATCAGCCCCCCGGAAAAGAGCATGAACTGCGGCGACGGATAGACCTCCGGATTCATCAGATAGAGCGGCAAGGTGAGTACAATGGTGGTGGTAAAGATACCCGCGGGGATGCGCAAGTTCATCATCTTGCGGGCCGCCAGATAGAGGCCGCAGACAAAGATCAGCAGCGCCGAGGTCTCGCCAACCGAACCGGCCACGCTGCCGGTGAGCAGATCCATGGTATCGACGGTTATATGCTCGAACTTCTGCAGGGCCAAAGGCGTGGCACCGCTGAAGCTGTCGATAGTATGCTCGCGCACCCAGTCGCTGGTATCCACCGGTGACATGAAGGGCAGCGCCAGGCTGGAGGGGATAAATTCGAGAAAACGCCCAGGTGCAAAAGACGGGGTACAGGTGGTAATCGCCACGGGAAAGGCCGCCTGCACGAAGGCTCGCCCGATCAGTGCCGGGTTCATCACATTGTATCCCAGCCCGCCGAACAGCGATTTGCCCAGCCCTACCCCGATAAAACCGGCAACAGCCGCCATCCACAGCGGGAATCCCGGCGGCAGGGTCAGCGCCAGCAACAGACCGGTGATGGCGACACTGTAGTCACCCAGGGAGTTGGGCCGGTCCGACATCCAGTTGAAAAAGGCCTCCGTGAGGATACAACTGAGCGTGGTGACCAGGATCAACGCCAGGGCGCTGATGCCAAACTGGTAGATAGACCAGCCACAGATCGGCAGCAGCGCGTAGACCACGTTGCGCATGATCTGCTCCACCGAGACCGCCCGCTTCATGTGCGGTGAGGTGCGGATTTCTACAGGTGACCGTTTAAGCATAGTTAGTTTTCATAGTGCATTAATCATTGGCGAAGAGCGCATGCCGCGGGCTGAATCAGCCAATAATCTTCGCCTCTCTGTTGATCGCCTTGGCGATCCGGAAATACTGGGTCAAGGGAATGTTCGAGGGACAGACATAGCTGCAGCAGCCACACTCAAAGCAGTCATTCAGATGGTAATCGGTCTCCATCAGTTCATACTCCCGCACCCCGGCCAGCTGTCCGAGCATGGCCGGATTAAGCCTGACTGGACAGGCGCTGAGACACTCGCCACACTTGATGCAGGGGAACACGGTGCGTGGCTTCAAGTCCTCTTCCTGGGGCTTGTAGACCACCACCCCGGAGACACCCTTGGTAATCGCCACATCCAGCGATGCCACCGCCATGCCCATCATCGGCCCGCCCAGGATCACCTCGCCCGCATCGCACTTCGCACCCACCTGTTCAAGCAGGAAGCGCAAAGGCGTGCCGATCGGGACCAGGTAGTTGCCCGGTTTTTCCACACCCGGCCCTGACAGGGTCACCACGCGCTCGATCAAACCCCGACCCTTGGGAATCAGCTCGCCGAGCTGCGCCAGAGTCCCGACATTGTAGACCGCAACCCCGATATCGGCCGGAATCCCGCCGGAGGGCACCTCTTTGCCGAGCAGGCTGGTAATCAGCATCTTCTCGGCACCCTGAGGATACTTGGTCTCCACCGCTTCGCAGCTGATGCCGCTGTCAGCAGGCAGCTTCTCGCGAATCTGGGTAACGGCATCGAGCTTGTTGTCCTCGACACCGATGATCGCACGCTGCGCGCCGGTCGCCTTCATCACCATGCGGATACCGCGAATCAGCTTTTCCGTCTGCTCCAGCATGATGCGGTGATCACAGGTCAGATAGGGCTCACACTCGCAGCCGTTGACCACCAGCGTATCGATCTTCTTGCCTTCGGGTGGCAGCAGTTTCACATGACTAGGAAAGGCCGCGCCTCCGAGCCCCACCATGCCGGCGTCCTGCACCGCCTGCACCAACTCCTGCGGGCTCATCGTATCGATATCGCGATAACCCTCGAACAGCACCTCCTGACGCGAGCCGGCGTAGGTTTCGATAATAATGGCCCTGGCCTTGGGGCCTTCGGGCGTGGCGACCAGTTCATTGACCGCCCTGACCACACCGGTCACCGGCGAATGCATAGGCACCGAGACAAAACCGCCCGCCTCGGCTATCGGCTCGCCACGCACCACCTCCTGGCCCACCTTGACGATCGGCAGGGAGGGCGCGCCCCGATGCTGGGAGAGCGGGATGATCATCCGGTGGGCAAACGGTAGGCGACGGATTTTCAGTTGAGCCGTCAGCTCCTTATGCTCCAACGGGTGTATCCCGTGGGGGAATGTCTTGCGTTTGGTTAAAAAGTTGAGAAAACCCATCTGTAAACGCTTCATATTGCTGAGCCAGTGTCAGGGACGGCGCTAAACCGAACCGGGTGTGGCGCGGGCAGGACCATTATTGGCACCTGCCCCGCCCGGCATGGGCTATTGGTACTTGGCCGCACGCTTCACAAGCTTGTCCAGATCCTTCTCGTTCGGATTCCACGGCGTTCCCGGGTGCAGACAGCCGGCTGTGCACTTCTCCGCCGCCTTGACGATATCCTTGAAAGGCGCACCCTTGGGATCGACAACCACCGCCAGCTTCTGATCGTTGTACTCGAACATCTTCGGGGCGATCTCGGTACATTCGTCACAGGCGGTACACTCCGGCGTTTCGATCCAGACCGGCTCCCAATCGGTTGCCGCACCATTGCCACCCTGGGCCGCGCCCGCGCCATTCCCACCACTGCCCGTGGCAAGTCCGGCCAATCCGGAAATATCCCCGCCGTTGGCCAGCGCCAGCAGACTGCTGGTGAGCTTCTGGGCCATCTCTGCCTTCGCCTGGTTGGCAATGGCGTCTACATCGACCAGTTGATCCACCCCGGCCAGTGACTTGAGCTGACGCCAGAAATTACGGCGATCCTCGCAGGACTTGACGATCTCCTGGGACACCAGAACGCGCATCAGCCGGTCCTTCTTATCAACGCCCCAGATGTAGGGGTATTGACCGTCGCGGTCCTCTTCATCGATGTCCAGGAACTCGTGCAGCGGAATCATGTCATCGTTCCAGGTCTCCGGCGGCGCCTTGCGGAAGTGTTTCCGGAAGCGGCCCTCGGTCAGGGCGAAGTCAGCAAAGGTCATCGGGGTTTCCAGCTTGGCCTGCTTGCCCTTCTCATCCATATAATCGATGGTGTACATGGGCCAATCATCCTCCATGGAGGGATTGCCTTCTAGATCCATGCACTCCATGAACGTGGTGCCGAGATCCGGGTTGTACTTCATCAGCGGATAGGCACGGGACTCCAGCGCCAGTTTGGCCTGCCGGTCAGAGGCATCATCACCCACGCCGTGTTCAGGCTGGCAGGTTGTATAGAGGTTGAACAGCGCCGGACGGCGGGTGTTCAATCCATCGATAAACCCTTCGATCATATGCGTCACGTTGGCCTGGGAGCTCTGCAGCACATAGCTGGTGCGGTGAGACATGCCGATGATGCTCATCTCCTTGCGGATCTCGGTCTTGCCCTTCCACGCCTTGCCATAGGGGCTCATGTCGGCCACCTGCCCCACGAAGCCGGAGGTACAGGCCTGGCCGCCGGTGTTGGAGTAGACCTGGGTATCGAGTACCAGCACCTTGATCGGCATACCGGATGCCAGCGCACGGGAGAGGTTCTGGAAACCGATGTCATACATCGCGCCGTCACCACCGATGGAGACTACCGGCGGACAGAGCAGCCACTCTTCCTCGCTGAAATCCTTCCAGCCAAAATAGCTGAGCTGACTGGCTTCCTCTGTGTCACGGTACTTGCCCTCGATTTCCAGCTTGGCCTGACGGATGGCCTTGAAGCCCTGCGTCATTTTCGCCATGTGGCCTTCGAATATGCCCATCGCCACCGAGGGGCTGTCCTGAAACAGGTGGCTGGTCCAGGGGAAGGGATACGGGTTGTACGGGAAGGTCGAACCCCACACCGAGGTACAGCCGGTGGCATTGATGATGCCCATAGTGGCGCGTCCCTGGTGGGTCTTGCCATCGGTATAGAGCCATTTCAGGTGACGCAGTTTCTCCAGCAGTTGGGTCACACGCTTCAGCCACTTGGGATCGACCGGCTCCTTGCCATCCGCCAGGGTTCTGGACAGATCGGTCAACGTCAGGTCGGTATCCTGATGAGAATCCACCGCCTCATTGACTGCGCCGACATTGGAGAGATCCATGCTTTCTGCCAGCTTCAGGCGGATGTGGGTCTCCAGACGGTTGATCAGATCATCGATCTCGGCCAGATGTTTTTTCACCCGCGGCTGCATCAGCGCAGTAACGGTTCCTGTGAACAGATGGATCGCGGTCTTCTCGCCACAACCAAGGCAGGCTCCATCCCCTGAGAGCAGTGACTGGTAATTAGACTTATCCAGCAGCAGGGTCTCCAGCGCGCCTATCTTCTCATCCAGGTCATCGATACGGATGTAGTCTGCATCAGTGGTGGGCAGATCCAACCAGAAGGCCCAGTCCTTGCGCATCTTGTCGATTGCATCCTGAGTCTGGGGTTCCGCCACCAGCGCACCGTCACTACAGACGTCCACGCACTCCATGCAGCCTTTACAGGTGTAGGGGTTGATGGTGATGGAGAAGAGTCCGCCGGAGTTCTTGTTCTTCTTCTCGCGGTTTGACCAGTAGGGTTTGGTGATGGAGAATTCAAATCCACCAATGGTCTCCATGAACAGGCCAAACTCCCGCTCCAGATTGGCCTTGGCATCGCCTTCCAGTTCTGAGTCGGCCAGCACTTCAAGCACCGCCTGATCCATCAGGGTGGATATGACGGCTGCCTCACCGGCCGCTTCGATCAGTTCACGCAGCTTCTTCTCCACGTTGCGTGACTCGCGGCGCAGGTACATGGTGGGCGTGCCACGGATCTCAATTCGTTCGATGGCGGTGTTGAACACCTCGGAGATACTGCTGACCAGGCCGGGAATGGCGCTGTCGGGACAGGTGGTATAGCAGTCACCACAGGCCGTGCAGTTTTCTGTAACGAATTTCGGGTATTCGAAACGGATCTGGGTCATATCGCGGAAAATACCGGTAGCCGCTGGTATGAGACTGGTGGCCATGTAGGGGTCCACCAGATTCTCTGAACCCTGACCACTGATATAGAAAGAACCAGTCTGCTCCCAGAAACGATGAACGTCAGATACCTGGCCGTCACCTTCAGGAAGCTTCTGGAGCATAACCGGTATTGATGCTTTTTTCTTTATATCTAAGCTAGTTACACCTACTTTCTTATCCAGAATCTCGGTACATTCATCAAAGCCACGACGCACAACTCGCAGGTTATCCTCTACAACGCGCTCACCCTTGCCACCGAACTTGTCGCGCAACTGAGTCTCGATCGCCTCGAACAGTCCCTCCTCGGTCAGATTGGCCCGCTCCATCAATGGCGATGCAGCGAAGAATGCACCCTGGAAGGCGTTACCCTGCATACGGAACTGCAGTTCCGCATCCGAGGCCTCTTCCCTGGCGATCTTGAAACCGTCCACGTAGAAAACACGAATCTCGTTTTCCACAATAAACCGCTGACCCTGGATCGGAATCTGGGCCCAGACAGCCTCTGCCGATTCGAGGCTACTCTGGATAATGAAGGTGCCGTTCTTCTTCAGACCATAAACGGGATTGGAGTGACCAAACACATTGGGGTCCGGCGACAGAACCACGTCCACGTAGTGGTATTCACAGTTCAGACGGATCGGCTCTGGGGCCGCGGAGAGATAATAGGTGGTCGGTTGACCCTTCTTCTCCGAACCGTACTTGGGATTGGCGCGGATATCAAAACCGAGCAGTTCATACAGGGTCATCGCCAGATTCTTGCCGGTGGTAATCGCACCCCAGCCACCCACCGAGTGCATACGCACGGTGATGGCGCCTTTTGGCAGCAGATCCGGAGTTTCGCTGCCGCGAATGGCAAGGTCTGCGATATGGGGATAGGCATCCAGAAGTTCCTGCTGGCGGATCTCTGATTTGGGATCGCTCGCCTCGCGTACAAAATCCACGCCCAGGTAGAAGAATTTCTTCTTCTTGCCATCCGGCAGCATATTCTCGATAGCACCGACCAGGCCTTCGGGTTGCAGATCGCGTGAACCCAGGCCGTAACAACCTGAGTAGAGCACGGGGGCCTCACTCTCCTTGTAGCTTTCGTATCGGCCATAGGGCTTTTCGCCGCTGTTGCCGTTTTCTATGCATTTCGTGATCGCCGCGCGGATTTCACGGATCAGCGGCAGATCCTCGGCCAGCGGCTGATCGGTGCGCTCCAGCACCACCACGCCCTTGCGGCCCTTCAGCACCTTGCCGATCAGGTCGCCCGGAAATGGCCGGTACATGGTGAGATTCACCACACCGACCTTGAGCTTGCGGGTTTCACGCAGATAGTCGGCCACGGCATGGGCCTGGATGATCATTGAACCCTGACCGGCGATCACATATTCGGCATCGTCCATCTTGTACTGTCCGACCCGGTGATAACGCCGTCCGGTCAGCTCGTAGTATTCATCCATCACCTGATCGGTAATGCCGGAGATGTGCTCAAAGAAGTAGGGACGCTGTCCGGCAACCGCCTGCATATAGGCGTCCTGGTTCTGCACCGATCCGGATAGCATGGGGTTATCCACATCCCATACCTCGGGCACCCGGCGGCGCTTTTCGCCATAGATCATCTTCTGGGCGGGCGTGGGGCATTCAATAATGTCATCCGGGCGTCCGCAGAACTCTTCTATCAGCTCGCGTTCCGGCACCATCAACGGCTCGATCAGATGGGTGGTCAGGAAGCCGTCCTGCCCTACCGCTGCGGGAGTCAGGCTCAGCTCGGCCACCTTGCGGGCGATCAGGTTCAGGTCCGCCGCTTCCTGGGCATCGTTCCCGAACACCTGAAAGAAGCCAGTATCGTCGATACAGTGGTAGTCATCGTGGCCGCAGTGCACATTCAAAGAGGCCTTGGTGATGGCGCGGGTGCCGATATTCAACAGATAAGGCAGACGCTTGCCCACCGCGGCGTAGAGCGATTCATGCATGAATGCCACACCCTGCGCGGAGGAGAAGTTAGTGGCGCGCAGACCGGTCATGGCCATACCGGCAGTCACCGCCGCAGCCGCATGTTCGGATTCCGGCTCAACAAACACCAGGGGTTTACCAGAGATGTTGATATGCCCCTTGGCGACCTCTTCCGCCCAGTATTCACCCATCTGCGTGGATGGCGTGATGGGATAGGCGCCGGCAGCATCAGATGCCTCGCGTTCGCACATAATGACGGCCGTGTTGCCATCCATCGCCATGCGGATACCGGGGTACTTGAACTGCTTCTGCTCTTTCTTTCCGAACATGGAAAAGGTCCTCTTCGCTTAATGCTTTCTGATTCTATAAGGGGACGAACTTATGCTTCATCCCCTGCCATTCGGTATCTGCCATTCAGCCAACCGGCAGCGCCTCTTTTCTGATGATCTTCCTGGCATCCTTACCGACATGATAGCCACCACCCTTCTGGTCAAACCAGATAATGGCGCCGGTCGGGCAGCGCTCAATCGCTATCTTGGAGGCCAGTGAATTCTTGCTGTAGTCGATGACTGCCAGGTTGTCCCGGATCTCGATCAGTCCCTCCGGCGAGTCGACCACACAGCGTTCGCAGGCGGTGCAGATCACATCGCACTGCGCCTCCGCCTCGTCGCCCTTCTCCAGGTTTTTGCAGGCGACGAACAATTGCTGATCGACCGGATAGATCGAAAACAGATCTTTCGGACAAATATCGACACAGTCGCCACAGGCGGTGCAGTCGGCCTCTGCCACCACAGGCAGCCCGTGCTTGTTCATGGTGATGACGTCGAAATCACAGGCCTCAGCGCAATCACCCATGCCAAGACACCCCCAGGCACAGCCTTTGCCGCCGCCGGAGACCAGTGCCGCGGCACGGCAACTGCTGAGTCCGTCATAGCTGGCGCGAATGTAGGCGACATGACTGCCACCGGCACAGGCCAGCCGGGCCACGCGCCGCACCTGATTACCGAGATCGACACCCAGGTAATCGGCTATGAACTTGTTAATCTCCTTGGTATTGACGGTGCATTGGGCGGGCTGGTAGCTGCCGTTGATCAGCCCTTCGGCAAAGGGTCTGCAGCCCGGTGAGCCGCAGGCGCCGCAATTGGCGCTGGGGAGCATCTCTTCGACTTCATCGATGCGAGGATCTTCATAGACAAACAGGCGCTTATTGGCGATAACCAGGATGGTGGCAAGCAGCAGTCCCAGCACGGCCATGAAACCGACTGAAATGGCAATGCTGGTCACTTCCGTCATATACCGGGCTCCGATGTCTGTACGCATTTATGATCAGATGACGACTGACACATCTCGATATACATGCATCGATCAAACTCAGTCGACGGTAACCTGTTTGCGAAGTAATGCCTGCCAGACAGGAATTTCAGAATTATTTTCTCTTTCAAATACAGCTAGTTGGAATATAATTCCGGAATTGAGACAAACCTCATTTCGCAGTTGCAGCAAAGTTTAGATAAAATGGGGTTATTTGACACGGCAATTATTTCAATGCTTACTATTAATTGAAACAATATTAAAATAACCGAGGAATTTCATGGCTTCGCCCACTCCCGTCTATTACAAACAGAACCGGCTCAAGCAGTTGCGCGCCTTCTGCCATGCGGCGCAAACCGGCAGTATCAGTGAGGCGGCGGAGAAGGTCTTCCTCAGTCAGCCGACGGTTTCACTACAGATACAGGCGCTGGAACGTGAACTGGAAACCAACCTGTTCGAGCGGCGCGGACCGAAGATCCGCCTGACCCCGGAGGGGGAGATCCTCTTCAAGCTGTCGCAACCCCTGGTTGAAGGCATGGACAAGCTACACGAGACCTTCTCGGCCCAGCAGGGCCAGCTGGAGTCGGGCGAGCTGAATATTGCGGCGGGTGAATCAACCATCCTCTATATCCTGCCGGGGCCGCTGAAACGCTTCATGGAGCGCTACCCAAAGATTCGCGTCAAGCTGCACAACGTCACCGGTGGACGCGATGGCCTCTCAAGGCTGCGCGCCGATGAGGCGGATTTCGCAGTGGGCTCTATGCTGGATATCCCGGATGACATCATCTACAAGCCGGTGGTCAGCTACAAACCGGCCCTGATTGTCCCCCTGGGTCATCCCCTCGCCAGTAAAAAGTCTGTAAAGCTGGACGATATCAGCCCCTATGGCCTGATACTGCCGCCACCCAGCCTGACCACCTGGCGCATGGTCGACCTGGTATTTCGTCAGCACATGCTGAAATTCAAAATGGCCCTGGAGGCAGGTGGCTGGGAGGTGATCAAGAAATATGTCGAGCTTGGCATGGGCATCTCCATCGTTACCGAAGTCTGCCTGACCGGTGAAGAGAAGCTGGTCAAGTTTCCCCTGGACGAGTACTTCCCACACCGCAGCTATGGCGTTGTGCTGAGGCGCGGGAAATACCTGTCACCCCAGTCGAAACGCTTTATCGATACCATGGAGGAGTACTACGAAGGTGCGATGGAACACCAGGAGCCGGTGGCGCTGGAGGCCACGCAGTCCTGATGCCTCAGTGGGTTTGATCAGTCGCTCAACTGGATCTCGAAATCGAGCTGTTTTTCAGCAAACAGCAACTTTTTCCGGAGTACCGAAACCTTCACCTTGTCGCCAGGTTTCTTGTTCTGCATATGGATGCGCACGTCGGTGGCGGTCTTGATCGCCTGCTGATCGATTGCTTTGATCAGGTCGCCCTTCTCCAGCCCGGCATCCGCCGCACCTTTTCCCGCCAGGACCTCCGCGACTTTCACCCCTTCGTCGGTGGGGTCCATCATCAAGCCCATCAGACCGGCTTTGGGCAGCTCGGCACCTGGCGGGTAGATCAGAAAGTCGGCAACATCCGGCTTTACCTGCTGGGCATCTCCCGGCAGGACTATCGCCCGGTTGACAGGCACCCGCCGTACAACCCGGTTGGGAATACCCGAACCGAACATCAGATGACCACTCCCGGCCAGTACCACCAAACGGTGTTTCGGATTGGCTTGCAGATAGTCTGCCGCTCTCTCGGCCATGGTCTCATCCCAGATCAGCTGGGAATCGATAAAGTGGCTGAAACTCTTCTTCTCGACATTGGGATGGAGCTTGAAGATCTCATCAAGGCGGCCTTCATAGGCTTTGTCGCTTTTGTCTATTTGCGCAGGAATTAACGCCTTATCCTCATCGCTGAGACCATCTATACCCAATCGCGAGACTTTTTCGGTGATCTCCCGCTGCATATTGAGGGCAATAACGGGTATGCCGTTCTGTTTTGCAAAACTGAGTATCGGCTGATACAGACGGTAATCGAAACGCCAGCGGTCATACCACTCGGTCCGTCTCAGCATCTCCTCCTCGGTGATAACGCCAGCCAGAAAGTCGTCCAGGTGCACCTGAAAGGGCTTCTGGAACATCTCCATGCCGATGGCGATGCTGGGATCGATCTGATGCAGGCGCTGGATAATCTCCAACTGTGCCAGATGATGTCCGTAGTTGTCGTGTTGCTCGCCAACGAATACCACGCGGGCTTCGCTGAGTGCTGGAATGATCGTATCCAGGCCGTAGGCATTGCGTAAATCAACCGCCATTGTCTGTTCACCTGCCGGTGAGGCTTCAGATGCTCCGTTGGCATGCCCATGCATCGCCGAAGGGCTTTGATTGGCTTTGTGAGATACCGCGTTGCATCCCCATAACAGCAATAGCGCGGCAGCGGTCAGGGCGGAAAGGGCATAGCGTTTTGTTGTCATTGAACCACTCATCATGAATACTGTCCTTGTTGTGACACCAGTAGATCGTTTTGATTCCCAAAGATCAAATCGTTTTTAGCCGGACCCGATGACATCGAAAGGCCCCGGCACATTGAGTTGGATGCCATGATTCGCCAAATATTTTGCCTGCTCTGTCTGCTGCCGGTCTGGATTGCATCGGCTGCGGAAACACCCCCCACCCTACATCATCAGCTCAAGGTTCAATTGAGCCCTGATCAGGGTCATCTCAAGGTTCAGGACCGACTGACGCTCACCGAGCCGGTCGATCAATTGACGCTGCTGCTGCATGGCGACCTGAAGGCTGAAATCAGCGAACCTGGCGCGAAGATTTCCAGCAAATCGGTTCGCTCCTGGGTCCCCTTGAAACAGTACAGCATACGTTTCAGCCAACCAACCCAAACCTTCACGCTGGAATACCAGGGCAGGATTTCCCATGATCTCAGCCGCTTAAGCAAAGACTACGCCGGTGGTCGCGACACCACGCCCGGCCTGATCTCCTCACAGGGGGTCTTTCTCAGCGCCGGAAGCTTCTGGTATCCCCAGATCGAAGATCATCTACTCAGCTTTACGCTGGATGTTTCACTACCCAATGGCTGGAGTTCGGTCAGTCAGGGAAACGAAACAGCAACTAACCGCTGGCAGGAAACACTGCCACAGGATGACATCTACCTGATCGCCGCGCCCTTCCGGGTCTACAACCGGGAGACCCCGGTGGCAAAAGCCCAGGTCTTTCTCCGGGAGAAGGACGATGCCCTGGCAGATCGCTACCTGAACGCCACGGCTGATTATCTCCAACTCTATGAAAAACTCCTGGGCAGCTACCCCTATGCCAAGTTCGCACTGGTGGAAAACTTCTGGGAGAGCGGCTACGGCATGCCCTCCTTCACCCTGCTCGGCCCCCAGGTGATACGCCTGCCCTTCATCATTCACACCTCCTATCCTCACGAGATACTGCACAACTGGTGGGGCAACAGCGTGTTTATCGATTACTCAAGCGGCAACTGGGCCGAGGGCCTCACCTCTTATCTGGCCGATCACCTGCTCAAGGAACAACAGGGTTCAGGCGAGGATTACCGCCGTAACAGCCTGCAGAAATATGCCGATTATGTGGCCGAGTCAGAGGATTTTCCCCTGACCGAATTCCGTTCGCATCATGGTGATGTCAGCCAGGCCGTGGGTTACAGCAAGACACTGATGTTTTTTCACATGCTGCGAAAAAAGCTCGGTGACAG
>PKUO01000082.1 GCA_002869585.1 Sedimenticola sp. | reverse complement strand
TCGCAGTGGAGTCATTGTCTTGCTCCTGTGTAATAGACCGACGGTGGTCTATAGGAAGCATGGACAATGATACGAATGAATGAAGTTGTAGGATGGAAGATACCGCGAAGCGGTTTAGTTCAACAGTTAAATAGACAGACACCGTGTTAACCGAGATAGGAAGAGTCTGTCTATTTCGGTAGATATTTCTGCTGACTTTGATACCCTTCTACGCATCATAAGACTAGCCATGGAGGGCTGATCATGTCTGGGAAGGGTACTGGTGAACATGAGCGTGCGGTTGAGCGATTTTGGCATAACTATCTGTCTATCCTTAAAAAAGTTGTATCCCTGTGTCTGCCAGGCGATGGTATCGCAAACACGTAGAAGAATACATTAGAGCTCATTCTGAGGTCAAACTTCTGCACCATCAACCGCAGCATGTAGATAAATATCTAACTGTAAAAGGCAGACTTCCTCAGATACGGGAATGGCAGTTTCGCCAGATCGCTGATGCACTGCGCTTGTTGTTTTGCGAGCTGATTCAACTTGAATGGGCCGACCAGTATGACTGGTACCGCTGGCGTGCCTACGCCAAGGAGCTCGAGTCCGACCATCCAACGCTGTTGAGAGATGCCAATCCCAATGTGCTGGTGGCGCCCAACAACAAACCTTTGGTAAAGCTTTTCCGCGAGGAATACGCTGCTTTACACCTGGATTTTGTTAAAACGATCCGTGTCCGTAGAATGGCAGCCCGAACTGAGAAAACCTACGAGCACTGGGTAGGGGCATTGGCCCTGGTGTTCACGCACACCAGGGCCAATGCCAAACGGCGGCTGCCTACGGTTTTATCCCGGAGTGAGGTCAAGTCTCTGCTCGATTCGATGAATGGCCGTTCAAAGCTGATGGCTTCCCTGATGTACGGTACCGGCATGCGTGTTATGGAATGTGTCGGGCTGCGGGTTAAAGATATTGATTTCGATTATCAGCAAATCACGATTCGATCCGGGAAAGGCGGCAAAGAGCGTGTCGTGCCATTGCCGAAACGCCTCGTGCCCGACCTCAGAAACTAACTGGAACCGGTGATCCAACACCATCAAAAGCAGATATAGCCATTACTAAAACTCTGAAAGAGGCACTATCACTTATTGATCTGCGTCTACTGGATCACCTCATAATCGGTGCCGGAGATATAACTTCACTGGCTGAAATCAATAAACTTTAACCCCGCTCCTGCATAACCAGAAACCCGCCCGGCTCAACCCGGCGGGTTTGTTGTTATGCAAGTATTTAAAGGGGGTAGCAATTAGATTTGGGGTATTTTCGGGGGTATCCCTCAACACAACTTACACCAATAATGCATGTTATCAATGAGTTAATTATGATGTTCGAGTCCGTCTCCCGTACCACTCTTCCAGCGATCTGTTTTTCATCCCCTTCATTGTCTATGCTTGAATGAGCGCGTTGCTTCACATGAGGCTGCACGTATCGCATCCGGCTCACAGGGGAATTTGAAATGTCTGATGACAGTTCCAGCTTTCATAGCATCCATCTCAACCTGAATGTTCGCGGGCTGTCACAGTCTGCCACGTTGGCCATCAATGAACGCAGTGCTCAACTGCATCAAGAGGGGAAGGATGTGTATCGCCTGGGATTGGGCCAATCACCTTTCCCTGTTGCGGCGCCTGTTGTCGAAGAGCTCAAAGCGAACGCCCATCAAAAGGATTACCTGCCAGTGAAGGGCCTGCCGCAACTACGCGAAGCAGTGGCTGATTATCATCGCCGTCAGGAGGGTATCGAATATTCCAGAGACGACGTGCTGATAGGCCCTGGCTCAAAGGAGCTGATGTTTCTTGTGCAACTGGTCTATTACGGCGATCTGGTAATACCCACTCCCAGCTGGGTCTCCTACGCCCCTCAGGCGACGATTATCGGCAGACACATCCGCTGGGTACCAACGAAACTCGCGCAGGGTTGGCGCATTTCACCCGAAGAACTCGAGCGAATCTGCAGCAAAGACCCATCAAGGCCAAGACTGGTTATTCTCAATTACCCGAACAACCCCAGCGGCACCACCTACCCCAGAGACGAGCTAAAACAGCTGGCAGAGGTAGCGCGCCGTTACAAGCTGATCATCCTCTCAGACGAGATCTATGGAGAAGTGCACTTTGAGGGACAGCACGAATCGATTGCCCGTTACTACCCGGAGGGGACTATCATCAGCTCCGGGCTGAGCAAATGGTGCGGTGCAGGAGGGTGGCGATTGGGAACCTTCACCTTTCCCAGAAGCCTGCGCTGGCTACTTGATGCCGTTGCCATTGTCGCCAGTGAAACCTACACCGCCACCAGTGCACCGATACAACATGCGGCGGTTCGCGCTTACCAAGGCGGCATTGAGATTGAGCGCTATCTATGGAACAGCAGGAGGATCCTGAAGCGGCTGGGCACAGAACTTGCATCCAGACTGCAACGAATTGGTGCCGAGGTCCCCATGCCCGAGGGAGGGTTCTATCTGTTCCCATCCTTTGAACCCTTCCGGGACAACCTGCAACAGCGCGGTATTGAAAGCAGTCACGAGTTTTGCGAACGTCTGCTGCAGGAAACCGGTGTTGCCATGTTACCCGGCGTGGAGTTTGGCAGACCCGATAACGAGCTGACCTGCAGACTGGCTTTCGTCGATTTCGATGGCGCGCGTGCACTCGTCAGCGCAGAGACACACCCGCTGGAACAACCCCTGCCAGAGGACTTCCTTGAGCAGCATTGCAACCGTGTGATTACCGCAATTGATCTGGTATGTGACTGGGTTGTCAATAGCACGAAATAGGCCAAAAACTTGTAACTTTCCCCGAAAACGTTAGTCTATAGGGAGATATGAATTGTTATATGCTTTCCACATCAAATCCCAGGGATATCTGTAGAGCGGGGATAGGCACCGATGGATGACTGCACATCCTTGCCCTGCAGAACCAAAACAATTTCGCACTGAATTAATAACCCGTAGATAGACCAGATACACAAAATAAACAGGCATTGGACGCCTTATTAGAGCTAGCGTTTCCTGAGAAATGGAAACGACTGTCAAAAGACTGAATGTTCTGCATTCCAGTAACATCAGTCCGTTTGAATTCAGGCCAAAACGGCCTGTAGTCACTATACAAATAGTCGGAGGATAATAACTATGTTGATTAAACGTACAATTGCATCGGCCTTAATGGCTTTCGGTCTTGGCCTTGGCGCAACAACTGCCGGAGCTGATTCCTTTATCACCATCGGTACCGGTGGTGTTACAGGAGTTTACTACCCGACTGGCGGCGCTATCTGCCGTCTGGTCAACAAAGGGCGCAAAGAGCACGGCATCCGCTGTTCTGTGGAATCCACTGGCGGTTCGGTGTACAACCTCAACACCATACGCGCCGGTGAACTGGACATGGGCGTTGCCCAGTCTGACTGGCAGTCTCACGCCTATAACGGCACCAGCAAATTTGCCGACCAGGGCGCCGATAAGGATCTGCGCGCCGTCTTCTCCGTGCACCCGGAACCTTTCACTGTCGTGGCCAGAGCGGATTCCGGTATCAAAACTTTCGATGACCTGAAAGGCAAACGCGTCAACATCGGCAACCCAGGCTCAGGGCAACGCGGCACCATGGAGGTGGTTATGGATGCCATGGGGTGGACAAAAGACGATTTCACTCTCGCTTCGGAGTTGAAAGCCGCAGAGCAATCCAAGGCGGTTTGCGACAACAAAATCGATGCCATGGTTTACACCGTTGGTCATCCTTCCGGATCAATCAAAGAGGCAACCACCACTTGCGACACAGTTCTGGTTACGGTGACCGGCCCTGTGATCGACAAGCTGATTGCAGAGAATAAATATTACCGGAAGGCTGTCATCCCGGGTGGCATGTACCGAGGCAATGACAACGACACCCTGACTTTCGGTGTGGGCGCAACCTTCGTTTCATCCAGCAAAACACCGGCCGATACGGTCTATCAGGTAGTCAAAGCGGTATTTGAAAACTTTGATGACTTCAGCAAACTGCATCCTGCCTTTGCCAATCTCAAGAAAGAGGAGATGGTGAAAGACGGTCTGTCCGCACCGATTCATGATGGCGCAGCACGTTACTATAAAGAAGCTGGCCTGATGTAAGTAAATCAGCAAGAGGGGCGGCCTGACAACCGCCCCTTCTTGTTTTACGGGTGCAAAAAATCCCCTGCCATTTCCAGCCTGGGGAGATAACTCAAAGAATGACATCAGCAAATCCAGTATAGGGGTTGAGCGATGAACACCGATACCAGGAAAGACGACAATGTAAGTGATCAGGAACTGGCGGAAATGGTGGCACAGACCGACACCGGCGCCAGACATCCCCGGGGTATTCCCGGCAAGATGCTGTTTGCGGTTCCCCTGGCCTGGTCCCTGTTCCAACTCTGGTACGCCTCACCCCTTCCGTTCGCCTTTGGTTTTGGGGTTTTCAATGATACCGAGGCGCGGGCATTCCATCTCGCCTTTGCCCTGTTTCTGGCATTCACAGCATACCCGGCACTGAAAACATCACCCCGCGACTATATCCCCATCCAGGATTGGATATTCGCATTGTTAGGCGCCTTCAGCGCAGCCTATATCTATCTGTTCTACGAGGAGTTGTCAGGTCGATCGGGCGCACCGATAACGGCCGATCTCATGATCGGTGTATGCGGCATGTTGCTCTTGCTTGAGGCAACTCGCCGCGCCCTTGGTCCACCCCTGATGGTTGTCGCCATCGTGTTCCTCATCTACACCTTCGGTGGACCGTACATGCCTGAGGTGATTGCACACAAAGGTCAAAGTCTGTCGAAAGTGATGTCGCATCAGTGGCTGACCACGGAGGGGGTATTCGGCGTCGCACTAGGCGTCTCCACCAGTTTCGTATTTCTGTTTGTTCTGTTTGGCGCCATGCTGGAGAAGGCGGGCGCAGGCAACTATTTTATCAAGATGGCCTTTGCCCTGCTCGGACACATGAAGGGTGGACCGGCAAAGGCCGCCGTGGTCGCATCTGCAACAACAGGGCTGATATCAGGTTCTTCCATCGCCAATGTGGCCACGACCGGAACCTTCACCATCCCGCTGATGAAACGCGTTGGCTTTCCCGGCACCAAGGCGGGTGCAGTAGAAGTGGCAGCCTCAACCAATGGACAGCTAACACCTCCGGTCATGGGGGCTGCAGCCTTCCTGATGATTGAGTATGTCGGGATATCCTATCTGGAGGTGATCAAGCACGCCATACTGCCCGCCCTGATCTCCTACATGGCGCTGTTCTATATTGTTCATCTTGAGGCGCTCAAGGCCAATATGCAGGGCCTGCCTCGAAGACACAACACCACCATCGCGCAGAAATTGATGACAATGGCCGCAGTTGTCACTGGCATTTGTGTTATTGGGCTTGCCGTCTACTACGGCATCGGCTGGGTGAAAACCATTGCAGGCGATTCAGCGATTTACATTGTAAGCGCAGGTGTTTTTGCGGTTTATCTCGCACTGCTGAAATTCGCCACCCGTTATCCTGCCCTGGAGATGGATGACCCCAACGACGAGGTGCTGGAACTACCCGAGACCGGCCCCACGGTAAAGGTCGGCCTCTATTTTCTACTGCCGATTGTGGTGCTCATGTGGTGCCTGATCGTGGAGCGATTCTCACCCGGACTGTCTGCCTTCTGGGCAACCATGTTTATGATATTCATCGTGCTTACACAACGCCCATTGCTGGCCATGTTTCGCGGAAACTCCCATAGTGGCACCTGGATGCAGGGTATCAACGACTGTATTGATGGACTGGTTCACGGTGCCCGAAACATGATCGGCATAGGCGTTGCAACAGCAGCCGCAGGTATTGTGGTCGGCACCATCACCCTGACCGGCATAGGGCAGGTGATGATTGAATTCGTCGAATTCATCTCCGGAGGAAACCTTCTGCTGGCGCTGATATTCACCGCCATAATATGCATCATCCTGGGCATGGGACTACCCACCACGGCAAACTACATTGTCGTATCCAGTCTGATGGCGCCGGTCGTTGTCGCACTTGCCTCCTCCAACGGCATGATTGTTCCATTGGTTGCGGTGCATATGTTCGTCTTCTATTTTGGCATTCTCGCAGACGATACGCCGCCGGTGGGACTGGCCGCGTTTGCAGCGGCCGCAATTGCCAAAAGTGACCCGATTAAAACGGGCATCCAGGGTTTCATGTATGACATACGGACGGCCATCCTGCCCTTCCTGTTTATATTCAACACCCAACTATTACTGATTGGTATCGATGGCTGGCTTGAACTGTTGCTGGTGATTGCCAGTGCCGTTATCGCCATGCTGTTGTTTGCCGCGGCGACTCAGGGCTACTGGCTGACCAGAAACAAGCTCTGGGAATCTCTCGCCCTTCTTCTGATCGCCTTTACACTTTTCCGGCCAGGATTTTGGTGGGATGAGATCTACTCCCCGATCGAGCGCATTGCACCGACAGAGCTCGAAGCCATGGCTGAAAAGACCCGCAACAACGGAAATCTGCGATTCATTGCACAGGGTGAAACACTCGATGGCAACTTTGTTCGCAAGACACTTCTGCTACCCATGGGCGCAAAAGGCCCTGGCAATCAGCGCCTGCTGGAGGCCGGCCTGGAGACTCGAATCGATGAAGGAAAGGTGCTGGTGGACAACGTAACGTTCTCCAGCCCGGCGCAAAATGCCGGTATCGATTTTGACTGGGAAATAGTCGAAATCCACGCCGAGTCTGACCGACCACCGAAGCAGATCATGTTTATACCGGCTATTATCTTACTGGTATTTGTGGGCCTGATTCAGAAACGGCGCAGAACTCATTCGCCTGAATTTCAAACCGATACCGTATAAACCACCTGGTGGTTATTTTGCAGTGAACCTAGAGCAAGGATCCGGTTATGTTCAAAACAATATTGATGCCTATTGATCTGCAGGAGACTCACCTGGCAGTCAAGGCAGTAAAAATCGCCATTGATGAAGCACGCAAGCACAGCGCCGAGATCCATGTACTCACGGTCATCCCCGGATTCGGCATGCCACTGGTTTCAACCTTCTTCCCGGATAATACAATCAAAGACGCGATGAAGACCGTGGCCAAAGAGCTGAAAAAATATATCGCCTCGAATATTCCCAACGACATCACCACGCATCCGCATATCGCTGAAGGCAGCCCTGCCGAGAGAATTCTGAATCTGGCGGAAAAGCTGAAATCCGACCTGATCATCATTCCTTCTCATGCGCAGAGTCTTGGCCAGGTGTTCCTCGGATCATGCGCCGCCAAGGTGGTCGAGCATGCGAGATGTTCAGTGATGGTGATCAAGGGCTAACATGAAACGCCCTGGGCCTATGCTCAGCTCAGGGCGTGTCCGGTCAATGGGTCACAGGAATACGGCGTGGCTGTTCAACCGGTTTTTTCGGTATAACGATCTCCAGTACGCCAAACTTACCTGTTGCAGTGATCGCCTCGGCAAGTACAGTTTCAGGCAGACGGAAACTGCGCTTGAACTCCCCTGACAGGCGTTCACGACGATGATATCCAATCTTCTCCTGCACAGCAGTCGTGTCACGCTTGCCACTGACGGTTAACACGTTGTCTTCCATGGATACCTCAATGGTGTCCGGATCCACACCGGGAATATCGGTTACCAGAACATACTTGTCATCTTCCTCAAGGATATCCACAGCAGGCATCCAGGCATTACCATTTGAACCATTGACCTTGGCACTGCCCAGAAAACGGCGGATCTCGCGATCCATATCATCCAACATTGACCAGTGATTAGTTGCTAAATGCGCCATATCAATCTCCAGTAAAAAAATATTGTTGTTACGCTTGCTGCTGAAATGGGGAATCGGTCAATAAATTTCAAGGGGCACCAAGCTCTTGAAAAAGACCGGCATAATCACCATTACTTGAGTGTATTATTGACTGAATACGACACAACCGAATTTACTTGCTGGGATAACAAACCGGATAATGACGGACACACATCTACCCCTGCTGCTCGAACCCCGGCAATTGCAACCCCTGCTCGGCAGTCAGGAGATACTGGTGGTTGATCTGTCCAAGGCCAGTGTGCACGATCAGGTTCACATCCCCGGTGCGGTGTTTCTAGACTATGCCAATATCGTCGCGGCAAAAAAACCAGTCATGGGGCTGCTACCTGACAGCGCAACCCTGGAAAGGGTCTTTGCAGCCACGGGCATCGACAACGATCAGCATATCATCGCCTACGATGACGAAGGAGGCGGCAAGGCCGCCCGGCTTCTATGGACTCTGGAGTGTATGGGACACTCGCGCTTTTCACTGCTCAATGGTGGCCTGCACGCCTGGGTTAATGAGCAGTATCCCCGCTCCGATACCCGCACCCCAAGGCAAGAAGCCCACTTTACTGCAACACCAGACAACCGCCCCATTGCTGAGGCGGAATACATCCTGCAAAGACTTGGGGATAGTGGCACCGTAATGCTCGATGCACGCTCGGCCGATGAGTACACAGGGGCAAGACGCTTCGCCCAACGGGGTGGGCATATCCCCGGGGCAGTGAACGTCGACTGGACGGTGGGCATGGATCAAACCCGCAACCTCAGAATGCGCGGCGCAGACGAGCTCCTGCCCCTGCTTGCTGGACTCGGTATCACCCCAGAGAAAGAGATAATCAGCTACTGCCAGACCCACCATCGATCCTCCTACAGTTACATCATGCTGAAAATTCTCGGATTTGAGCAGATCAAAGGCTATCCGGGCTCCTGGTCTGACTGGGGGAACCGCAACGACACCCCTATTGAATAATCAGACCATCCAATGAGACGGAAACACTCCAGTCCCTACCAGAAGATCCTCTTGTTCATCATTGCCATGGGCGCGCTCTATGGTGGCTACTTCTGGGGCAGCAAACACAACATAGAGACACGCGGATACCTGAATCTGCACGCCCTGGCTGAACCAAAAGCGCTCGGTTCATTTCAACTCCTGGGGCAGAACGGTGAACCTTTCAGCAACGCTGACTTTGACGATCACTGGAACCTGGTCATTGTGGGGCATCCCCATTCTGAATCGTCAACGGATCAACTGACCCTTGCTGTTCAGATATACAACCGCCTCGCTGATGCGCCGGATCTGCAAAAACAGCTACAAACCCTGTTCCTTAATCTCGATTCAGAAAATACCAATCGAACAGAGGTAGAGAAATTCCTCACCCACTTCAATCCGGACTTCCTGGCGCTTGACGGCGATACCGAAAACCTGGAGATATTCACCAGGGAGATTGGCGCAACCTTTAAAATAACCGGAACCGGCGCGGATCAGCGTATTGTTCACAGCACCAGTATCGCACTGATTGCGCCAGATGGCAGACTGATTGGATTGTTTACCGGAAGGGTGGATGCAGTTAGTATCTCCACCGACCTGAAGACACTGGCAGAGAAGTACAAGACACCATGAGCTCACAAAATACCCCCCAGACACAAACCGATATCAGCCTGTTGGACCGCCTGTTCGCACTGCTTTTGCATCTGCTGCCCCATCACCTGCTCTCGCAAATAATGCACTGGCTGACCCGCTGTGAATGGCGGCCGTTGAAAAACGGCCTGATCCGCGCCGTGATCAAGCTGTATAAGGTGGATATGAGCCTGGCTGAACAAGCAGACCCGGAGAGTTACCCAACCTTCAATGCCTTTTTCACCCGTTCGCTGAAACCAGAGGTTCGCCCGATCAGCGGGGATGCAGCCGATATAGTCTCACCCGTGGATGGTGCCGTCAGCCAGACGGGTGACATTGTCGATGGCAGAATCTTCCAGGCGAAGGGGCAGAGTTACACTCTTGCCGAACTGCTGGGTAGTGACAGCGATTGGACAGCACGGTTTAGCGATGGAAAATTTGCCACCATCTACCTATCACCCCGCGATTATCACCGGATTCACATGCCCTGTGCCGGCGAATTGAAAAGGATGCTGCACATTCCAGGACGCCTGTTCAGCGTCAGCCCATCCACCACCCGCGCTGTACCGCGTCTGTTCAGCCGCAATGAACGGGTGGTCAATCTGTTCGAAACCGATGTGGGACCAATGGCGGTGATCATGGTCGGCGCGATTTTTGTCGCCAGCATGGATACCGTCTGGGCGGGCACAGTTGCCCCGATATCCCAACGCATCAATCAGTGGGATTACAAGGAACTGCCGAAATCACCGATTCGACTCGCCAAAGGCGAAGAAATGGGACGTTTCAACATGGGCTCTACCGTGATCCTGCTATTTGGCAAACAAGCGGTTGCATGGGCAGAAAGTCTGCAACCGGAAGCAAAAGTGGAGATGGGGCAAATCATCGCCAACACAGCTGCAGAACAGCAGGTGATCAACACTACCACCGAGAGTGAATAACCAGCATAGTTTCAAGCCCGATCAATAGGAAAGGCCAACACCTCGTTGATATGACGAGCACCTGTCAGCCTCATCAATAGGCGATCAATACCAAGGGCAACCCCGGCACAGGCGGGCATGCCCTGCCGGAGAGCGGCGATCAGATTATAATCCATCGGTATCGCGGGCAACCCGTTTTCCCGGCGTTTTTCCAGATCCTTGTGGAAACGCTGCTCCTGCTCAGCGGCATCGGTTAGTTCATGAAAGCCATTCGCCAGCTCAATACCGTCCATATACAGCTCGAAACGCTCAGCGATTGGCGGATCTCCGGCCCGTATCTGCGCCAGTGAAGACTGTGATGCAGGATAGTCGTAAATAAAGCAGAGTCCATCTTTGCCCAGCTCGGGTTCGATACTGTGGCTCATCAGCAGATCCAGCCAGGCGTCCCTGTCCGGCAGCTGAAAATCGGCGGTAATCGGCAATTGATGATCCAGCGCACACTCCCTGAGTTGTCCGGGCGTCGCGCTATGGGGGTCAAGAGAGAGATAACGCCCAAACACCTCGGCGTAACTCAACTTTTCGACTTCACGGGATTGATCCAGCAAGGAGAGGACCAGGGCTGCGACATCAGACATCAACTGATGGTGGTCGTAGCCAACGCGGTACCACTCCAAGAGAGAGAATTCCGGATTGTGCAGACGTCCCGATTCATTATCCCGAAACACCTTGCAGATCTGATAGATCGAACCCAAACCGCTCGCCAGGAGCCTTTTCATGGCGAATTCCGGAGAGGTATGCAGATACAGCCTCTCCCCAGTTGGTTGCGAACGATCTTGATAGGGGGTGGAAAGACTTGCTATTGCAGGATCTGTCGTCCCAAAAAATGAACAGACCGGCGTCTCGACCTCGAGCACACCGGTCTGTGCAAAATAGTCCCTGATTCCTGCCAGCAGTTTTGCTCTTGCCCTCAGCATCCGGGCGGACGCCGAGGGTTGCCAGGAAGCTGTCATCGCCGTAACAGCACTACTCTTCTTTTGCCCGGGAGACATACTCGCCGGAGCGCGTATCTACCTTGATGACATCGCCGGTCTGGACAAACAGCGGCACCCTGACCACGGCGCCGGTCTCCAGGGTCGCCGGCTTGCCGCCACCGCCTGAAGTGTCACCTTTCAGGCCGGGGTCTGTTTCGGTAATCGTGAGGATGACAAAATTGGGCGGTGTGATGCTGATCGGTGAGCCGTTCCACAGGGTAACCGTGCAAAAATCCTGATCTTTCAACCACTTGACACTGTCACCCAGGGCTTTTTCATCCGCCTGGTACTGTTCGAAGGTATCCGGGTGCATGAAATGCCAAAACTCGCCATCGTTGTATAGATACTGCAGATCGATTTCGATAACATCGGCAGCTTCTAAAGAGTCCCCTGACTTGAAGGTGCGTTCGATCACGCGCCCGGTCTTGAGATTTCGTATTTTGACGCGATTGAATGCCTGACCTTTACCAGGTTTGACAAATTCGTTTTCAATTATGGAACAAGGATCGCCATCAAGCATGATCTTGAGGCCGCCCTTGAACTCGTTGGTACTGTAACTGGCCATGTCTTCCTCATGTTACAACAGACTGGAAACGCGAATGATACATCGAACTGAGCCTGTATGTCAGACTCCGCAATGGCAACAGTCCCTGGCGAAAGCCATCACAAGCCTGGAGGGGCTCTGCCAACATCTGCAGATTGCACCCTCCGAGCTGCCTTTTTCCTGGGAAGCAGGTCAACAGTTCCCGATGCGCGTTCCCGTCAATTATGCTGATCTGATTGAGAAGAACAATCCAAGTGACCCGTTGCTGCTGCAGATTCTACCTTCTTTTCAAGAGCTTAACCATGACCCCGCATTTCAGATCGACCCCGTGGGGGACCTTTCGCACCACCCCGTTCCGGGAGTCATACATAAGTACAACGGACGAGCGCTGATCATCACCACCGGCGCATGCGCAATCCACTGCCGCTACTGTTTCAGGAGACATTTCCCCTACGCAGAATCGGTGGCCAAACGCCAGCAGTGGCTGGAATCGCTGACCTATCTGCAAGGTCACCAGGAGGTCAATGAGGTTATCCTGAGCGGCGGAGATCCACTCTCTCTCAGCGATCAGGCACTTCAGAAACTACTGAGTGATCTCGCTGAAATCGGCCATTTAAAGCGGCTACGTATCCATACACGCATGCCGAGCGTATTGCCTGAACGCATTACTCCCGAGTTTCTCGCGCTACTGACCGGTAGCCGGTTAAGCCCGGTGATGGTGGTCCATATCAACCATCCGCGGGAGTTATCCGAGTCTGCCCGACAGGCTCTCAAGGCCATCAAGCAAACCGGCACACTCCTGCTCAACCAGTCGGTCCTGCTCAGAGGGGTCAATGACCGCTCCGATACCCTGGTCGAGCTCAGCGAAGCCCTGTTCCAGTCCGATGTGCTGCCCTACTACCTGCATCTGCTCGACCGCGTACAGGGCGCAGCCCACTTTGACGTCAGCCGGGCGCGAGCCCTGGACCTGCACACACAAGTTCTGGCCAACCTGCCAGGTTTCCTTGTTCCTCGACTGGTGATGGAACAAAAGGGCGCCGCATCCAAGCTGGCGGTAATTCGGTGACGATTGTTAACCCGGAAAAACTATCCAATTACAGTTATAATCAAAAACATACTGTAGTAGTATGAACTATTACTTAAGATTCTGACCATTGACTCATCCGCGCTGGGCGATAGTGGTATAACCTATTAATTCTAAAGCTAAATTTTAGGTGCAGGAATAAATATCCATGGAAACACAGAAGACACTTGGGCTTAAAACACCCGAGAGGACCTCATCGTCTTCGACCTCTTTTTTGGCCAGTCCGAAGGACGTCGAGTCCTGGATCAAATCCTTACCGACTGCGAATGTCGGTGAGACATCCCGCCAGGTCTTCAAAACGTTGGTTGAGTTCAACCGTGTTGATATTCCCAATATCGCACGGATCAAAAATGCCGAGATTTTCCGACAACCCATAGACTACATCGCGTCGAATTTACGCAAATACTATTACGACGTCTCTTTTCCGTTGTCGGCCAAAAATAGAAAAATAGCGGTCCTGAACCGGGAGCTCTATGCGGAACTGGCGATCGCCTACAAGATATTCATCGAGATGATGGTCAGCGGCAAGGGCGGCAAGTTCGACAAGAAACTGCTGGTCATCGCCATTCACCGGACACTCCGTTACCTCGGCCTGGTGCATTACCAGTCAGCGATCGTCTATGACCCCAACCCTGCCAACATCTGGAAAGAGGTTAACCGGCTGTACGCCTTCGCCGAGCAGAACAAGATTGATCATATCCCGGTCACCGAGGGAAAGGACAAGTCCCAGACCAGCACCATCAGCGATGTCTATAAACAAATCCTGCTGTTCTCGATTACCTCGCCCTACCGTCAGCGGCAGAGAGAAATCCTGCACATCCATCAGATGCTGCCGAGTTGGGCAAAAAAAATCAGCCTGGAAAAAAGGTCCTCGGGAACCCACGCAAGCTCAGAGTTTGTCATTAAAATCTCAGAGGACAACCCGCCCCTGCATCTTGAACTGCTGGATGAAAAACTGAGCGATCAGGATCGCATCATCACGACCCATGAACTTGTGACCTTTCTCAGATCCGAGTTTGATGCACTGCCAACGGAACAACCGGGATTGGAGTCCTATTCTTCGCGTAACCGGACATCCAAACATCTGCTCCGACAACTGATTCAGATTCTGAGCAGTGCGCCGAAAAGAGAGTTTGTCAGAACAAAGCTGAACTTTGAATTGAAAACGGCGGTTGGCCTGAGCGCAATCCATGCCTTGCTGTCCCTTAAGCCGAAGGCTACCCAGCCCGCTGATGAGGACCAGGATGAGGAAATGGATTGGTATGATCAGCATCAGTCAGGCCAGTCCCTGTATACCAGCGAACAGCAACGACGACTGTCGATTTCGCCGAACACTCCGGCCCATGAAGAGACCATACTCTCGGGTTATCACCAACCCGGTAGTTATAAATATACCCAAGCGGCCGCATGGACCAATCCTGCCGACGAGGCCGCAATAGAAACCTTCGTCTGTAAAACAGTCAATGAAAGCGCCGGGGGATACTGCATCCACTGGCATGGCGTCAATACGCCCCGTATCCGGGTTGGGGAAATCATTGGCATTCAGTCCGCAACCAACTCAAACCAATTTGGTATAGGCATCAGCCGCTGGATGAAAAACACTCCCGGCTTTGGCCTGCAGATCGGAATGGAGATGATTTCACCCGGATCAATCCCGGTCAGCATAAAAAGCACCGAACACGCAGATGCTCCGGATTCGGTGCATAAAGGGCTGCTACTGCCTGAATTAAAATCGTCCGGCAAGGCGGCCAGTCTCGTGGTCGCGACAATGCTGTTTAAAACCGGCGACAAACTGGTTCTGGAAACAGAAAATGGCCATAGTCATATCCGGCTGACCCGAATGTTGGAGTCGACCGGTGCATTCACCCAGTTCCAGTTCATTCACCAGAGCACTAAAAACAGTCTGTCCGGCACTTCTGATGAAAAGACAGATGAAGACTTCGACAATATCTGGTCTATGTTATGAAGAATTTTTGCGCCTGAATGAAACAACGGCACTACCACAGCCTGCTCAGCCAACTGCCTGAATCGACAGTTTCGTGCAAAATATCATTAGATGAGTTTAGAATTTTGTTGCGATGAATAATAAACAGAATAGTGACAACGCGATTGACCTGCTGATTATCGATCAGTCTCCTAATAATGCAGAAATTAATGCCAATACCTTGCGCAATGCGGGATTGACAATACACCCCACCTGCATCGTCGAAGAGGCTGAGTTGCTTGAAGCACTGAGCAACGGAAAACACGACATTATCCTGTGCACGGCTGAAAACGCCGTCCCATCCTTTGAAAAAGCGATTCAACTTTGCAGAAAACTGCAACCGCAAACGCCTCTCATCATTCTCTATCAGGATCAGGATTCAGACAAACTCCTGCAGGCCATGCAAGATGGCGCCAGGGATGTGGTTTCAACTGAAGACCCTCTGCACCTGCAATTGGTCATCAAGCGTGAGTTCGGCGATGTGATCAACAGACGGCTGTTGGATACATTGCGCGAGAGACTAAACGAGGCGGAAGACCGATGCACTTCACTGATCGAACACTCGCGCGATGCAATCGCCTACATACACGAGGGCATGCACGTCCACGCAAACCCGACCTATCTGGAAATGTTTGGTTTCGTTGATATCGATGAGATTGAGGGACTGCCGATTCTGGATTTGATCGCGCCACCAGAACAGAAGCGGTTCAAGGCATTTTTAAAGGACATCGAGCACAATAAAACGGATATCGCAATCAGCTGCCGGAGCACCAACAACGGGGTGTTCAACGCAACGCTGGAGTTTGCGCCGGCGACTATCGATCAGGAGCCCTGCACACAGATTATCATTCGGGACAAGTCCAAAAGCCAGGAACTGGAAGAGAAGATACGCCTGATCTCCAGCCAGGACATTCAAACCGGCCTGATCAATCGCCAGTATTTTATGGAAAACGTCGACCGTGCCCTGGAATCGACAACCGACAATCCCGCTTATGCCCTGTTCTATCTGGTAATCGACGGATTTCAGGATATCCGGTCGGGGATTGGTATCGCCAGCAGCGACACCCTGTTGAAACAGATTGCCGAGGCGCTCAAGGAGATTGTCGCCGAGGATGACCTGCTGGCCAGATTCGGAGATCACACCTTTACCATACTCAGTAAAAAATCCAACACCCTGGATAGCGAACCACTGGCTGAGCACCTGCGCAGTGCGATACAGGCTATTGGCTACCAGGATGGCGCAGCGTCTCAGCATCCCAGTTGCAGTATCGGTATAAGCCTGCAGTCAGCCGAGACCAAGAGCAGCCAGGAGTTCATTAATCAGTCCTACCAGGCCTTTGAGGTTGCCAAGCAGGAAGGTGGCAATCGTTTTTCGATCTACGACCCCGAAGAGATGTCACCCTCGTATGGCGATAAAGATCAGGGCAATGAAAGTAAAATCAATGATTTGATCAGCCATGCGCTTGCAAACGACAAGTTTAGACTGGTTTACCAACCCATTGTCAGTCTGCAGGGGGACAGCCGTGAAAATTATGCGGTACTCACACGTCTGATCGATCAGAATAATGAAGAGATTCTACCCAACTATTTTATGAAAGCAGCAGAACAGTCGGGACAGATGGCAGCCATTGACCGCTGGATCATCAAAAAGGCTATCGAAGAGCTGTCCATCCAGCGCCATAAGGGCAGAAAAATCAATTTCTTCGTCAACATTTCCAGCACTGCACTGGAAGATGACTCACTGCTGATCTGGATTTGTGACTGTCTCAGGGAACATCAAGCCAAAGGGCCTTGGCTGACCTTTCAGATCAAGGACAGCGACTTGCGCACTCACACGCAGGCAGCCAAAAAACTCATAGATGGCCTGAAAAAAATCAAATGCCAGTTTGCCGTGGATCAGTTTGGATCCAACCAGAACTCTGAAAACCTGCTTAAACACCTGGCCGTTGATTATGTGAAGCTGGATAACGACTTCATGGTTGATCTGGCAACCAATCAACACAAACAGGACGAGCTGAACTCACTCAATAAAATCGCCATCTCGCATGGTGCAAAAACCATCGCCATGGGCGTGGAGGATGCCAACAGTCTGGCCATCCTTTGGACGGTAGGGGTGAATTATATCCAGGGATATTTTTTACAGGAGCCGTCAGAAAGTATCACTTACGACTTCAACGCGACAGGCTGATCGGCTATATACACCCTAAGTTATTACCAGGGCATGAAAGAATTCATAAACGACATCGGCCTGGAAATGCTGTGATTCATCAAAGACATGTCGTCACGCATACGGTGTGTAGCCAGCGTCATTGATTGCATTGACCGGTCCATGGAGTCCATGTTGGTCAACATCGGCTCCAGAGTAGCAACCTTCAGGTCGATACTGTTCAGAGAGGTCGTCATTGTCCTGATATTACCGGTCAACTGTGTCATGTTTTCTGAAACCGCCTGCATATTACTGGCGAGAACAGTCATATTGGAATCGACGCTGATGGCCAGATAATGAACGTCCCTGGCCAGACTAAAAACCAGATAGAAGCCATATGCGGCGAGGATGATGAAGGCAAACAAAGAGGGATAGACAATCAACTCCCATCTGCGGGCGCTGGTTTCAAATGCCTCTGACAGCCTATCCATTGAGTAATCTGTACGGGATAGGTTTGGCTGCACTTCCTGCTCAACCGCAGTACTTTTCTGGGCCATGCCCCACCTCCACTAAAAAATTCATACGTAGTTGTACACTAAATCCATTCAAGAATACCATAAATACACACACTAACAACAGTAGATAAAGTCCAGCTTGATTTTATTACTTATTGATATTTATAGTATTTTTGTTTTTCAGTGGAATAATCATGAAGCCCGATCGCTGGATTGGCAACCTGCGACCGGGCAAAACGGCCAGTTCAGGGGATCAGAATTCGCCCGAAGCACCCCGCTTCATGATGTCCAGAATCTTCTCTTTAACAGAAACAGACTCTTCCTTAAGCTCGGTAGGGAGAGAGGCACCACCGTGGATCATCAGGTCCATATTAAGGGTATAAAGCCAGAGTTTTCCCTGAGGATCTTCGAGCAGTGTGACACGACATGGCAGGTAGGCAGAGAATGCATCGCTGTAGTCCAGCATCCTTGCAGCTGTGAGTGAATTGCAGAACATATAGATCTTTACAAATCGGTAGGGCTTACCACTCTTTGCCTCGACATCCTTGTAAAGTGGCAATTCGCCTACTGCCGACATGTTATGTTCGTTAGCCACGAACTTCATCGTCTCTTCCACCTCTTCGGCTGTCAGCCCCTCTTTCACAGGAAATTTCCAGACAGTCGCTTCTGCAGCATTTTTGGTGGCGATAATATTTTCAGCCAGTTCCTTGTAAACATTGAAGGCATTTGGATCAAATCCAACCATGTTTTCCTTGGCTTTGAACCAGGCAGTACCCGCTCCAAGCACCACAACCAGCCCGATTAATGCTAATAAATTTCTGATCAGCCCCATTGCACCCCCCCGGTTTTATTTGTTCTTCTTGAATATGAATTCGAAAACGTAAGTTCTAGCGATCCTGCACATCGGATTGCCGTTTTAAACGTTCAGCCAATTGACTGTCGAATCGGCTGACGCTTTTGACGAATGCCTCGGCCTGAATCTTTTTGCCCGTTTGTTCCAACAATAGAACAACTTGCACATAATAATCAAATGCCGTCTGGGTATCCCCTCGTTTGAGAAATATATTCCCTAATTCGCCATAGGCATCTGTGTCTTCAGGATAGTAATCAATCAAGGCCTGGTATATCCCTATCGCCTTGTCCTCCTCCCCATTCCAGTAAGCCTGCCTTGCATCATCAAAATAGGTGTCGCGAGTGGCCAACACTTCAGGAACAGATGGCTCCTCATCATCTTCCTCTGCAGGACGATATTTCAGAGTAAGGGCCTGTTCTTCAAGGGGTGTCAGCGGCTGTATTTCACCCGCTGGAACGGGAGGATATTCCCCAACAGATTCGTTTGGCGCGGGAATCGCAGATGGTTGATCGGCAATAGACGGGATAGATGGGTTTGCCGGAGCTGCCGTAAGCGGAGAACCCAAACCCTGATCTTTGATCATCGCATCGCTGCTTTCTTGCGCAGTCTGCTGATCCGAAGATTGCTCGAGATTGGTTAGCGGTTGTGCTTGCCCTTCCACCAACGCCTGCTCACTGTCATTCTTTATTTGTTCAGACTGCTCGCCGCTTTGAGGCTCCTGGCCGTTCTCTGGAAGCGCATCGACTTGCTGTATCGTCTCGACAGCCGGATCTGTGGAAACCACTGTCTGAGGTGTTTCCTCAACAACTGATTCCGCTGTAACCGTTGTGCTTGGCATCATGTCCGGTTTCATATCATCCGCAGTTGTACCTGTTTGATTGGCTTCATCTTCTGTCACTTCAGTCTGAGATGGCTCGCTAACTCCCTGATCGGCGACAGTCATAGGCACTGGATCCGTGCCAATAATCTCTTGCCTAAACAGTAAACCGACAGCAATAAACACCATCAATATCAGCAGGATGATATGTTGCGATGCCCAACCGAATACGTTTTTCATATGACCCGGATCTTATTTCAGGTTATTGCCCAGTAATTGCGGATAGAGCGCCGCACACAGCGCCGTAAACTCCTGCGACCCTTTGCCTTTGGAGTTCAGTTCGAATACCGCCATACCTTCGCTAAACGAGCGTCTGAAAATGGTTCGCTGGGAAAGTCTCGGTTTAATAAACTTTATCCCTGGCAAAGAGACAAGCGCGGCAGCGGCCTCATCGGTTTCACGCACCGCATGATGGGTATCGCCCCGATTGATAAACCCGAGGATCTCCGGTGTGCTCTCGGGCTTGAGGTTTTGCACGAACTGAATAAAACGCTGGGTCGACCAGATATCCGCCTGTGAGGGGGGGACAGGAACGACCACTCGATCAGCGACAGCTATGGCCTTTTTCATTGTTGACAGATCGGCCGTACCCACATCGATGAGCACTTCGGCAGCTGTCTTCAGCTTGTCACTTTCCAAAGCCTTCTTGCCAAAGACCTTGATTTTTGGCTTATAACCCTCTTCCTCTCTGACCTCGGCAACATCACGCAGGGTGGCCTGTGGATCCAGGTCGATAGCGAGTACATCCATCTCTGCCATAGCCAGCCAGACTGCCAGATTAAAAGTTACCGTACTTTTACCTGAGCCACCTTTCATACTACCTACCACCGTTATCATAAGGTCATCCTTTATCAGAGAATTTTAGTGATCGATCTCAATATGGGTCATTTCCTGCAATGGCATCCATGGGGCGCCAGACAAATTTTTCCCCGCCCTGATTGTTAGGGTGATACTGCGGTTGATTCAGCGACGAACTGACCGGCTGATCTGGAAAATAACGGTTTTGCTGGGTATGCGCCACCGGCTGAGTGAATTTCGGGTCAGGTCTGAAGCGGTAGACCGAACTCGGACTTCCCGCCATGTACTGGTTCGACACGCCATAACGAGGCAGGTAGCGGCCCTGGGGTGCGCTCATCTGCGGTGCCGGCAGACCAGAGTGGGCCAACAGACGCTGACCGGGTGCATACTGATAAGGGTTGTATCTGGGCGCTATAGCGCCAGGTAACCGGTAATTGACCGGATGACCGGCCATAGCATAGGGAGAGACATTGGGTATAGGCTGAAATTGATAGGCCAAACCTCTATTTTGCCCATAATAAACCGGCATCGACTGATAGGGCATCGGTGGCGTATAGCCCTGTGCAACCCAAGGATTGACCGGCATATTCGGGCGAAAACCGTATCCCGGTATTCCGCCGTATGGCCGCTGAACAGGAATACCCGCAGTCATTGGATACCGGTTGTATGTAGTAATCGGGGGGCGCCAATTATATGTTCTGTTGGGGTACTGGTACCTTCCCATATAACCCGGCACTGGATAGACCCCTGCAGTCTGCGAATAGTATTGCTGTGGATATGCACCCATCGGATAGGGTTGATAGTAGGCATAGGGGTTGGGTGGCTGCACAGCGGGCTGGTAGTAAGCTCGCTGATTATAATAATTGTAGGGCACAGGTTGTGGCCGGTATTGAGGCGCTGTAACCACCCGTCTGTTGATCGGCCTGTAGCGGTATTGAGGCTGATACCCGGGATAAGCCTGGATCTGCTGCGCAGGATAGAAGGTCGGTATCATGCTATGCGGCAAGCGACCCGGCGAAGCGGTTACTCCAGCGCAAACTGCAAATCCCAAAACCAAAGAGAAGCTTCGTACAAATTTATTTAACATCATAATATTCCGCTAGTTACTGCCCGGATTGACCGACCTGGTTTAAGACCAAACTCATTCGCCCGCAGGCGCCTGCCTGACGCTGATTTTCTGATAATCCCCTGGAATAACAAACAAACGGGGGTCTTGTGATTCTATGCGTACATTACGCAACTCGCGAACGTAGCCCCCGGGAAACTCCTCTTTGATCGCGAGATTCAATTCCGGATCAAACCAACTCAGCGTGTGCTGGGGAGGCTGCTCTCCATCCGAGACGGACATTTCCCATTTTTCAACATCACGATTTCCCAGCTTAACCCTGCCCAATAACTGCAACTCGCTGTATTCGCCCTGATCCGTGACATGCCGCAGAACGAACCCGCGCTGTGAATCGATCCACTGCCTGATTAGAATTGTCTTTTTGTCCTGGGTAACCGTGATGTTCCATTCTACAGCATCTCTACCTGAAATAGTGGTTACCCCAAGCCGCTCACACTGGGCGCCACTCATCCCTGCACAGGGATTTATCTCACCATCAGCGGGATTTTTTTGGAACAACGTTGATACATAAGGCATTTCCAGGTATTGCCTTCGATCAGGATAAAGCTGATAGCTCATCCCCTTGTCGGTATCAAATATTTTAACGTCCCGGTCAGCAGCATTGATCTCGGTTCGTACAAAACTCCCCTGGACAAAAATTTTTCCCAGTTTTTCAGTTCCCTGGGGGCCTTTCTGATAGGTTGCGGCGGAAAAAGCAACCGCAGAGGGTTTGGCCGCATGGAGAGCACACACCGGCAGTACCAACAACACGCAGAGACTGCACAACAAAAATATCCGATAACGCCTGATTCGACCCATTAGCCCGCCCTGGTAAATTAAACTGTCTACCTTATCGGTGTTAGCCATATCAGGGTCTGTATCACCAGGAAAATGAGGGCATAAACCCCCCGGGCCACGGAAAGCCTGAGCGATTTTCAGGGGCATAGTATTGTGGAACCGGCGGGGCAGTCATTGGTGAATAGGGATAACCTGGGGTTTGTTGCCAATGACCCATATCGGTCTGAGGCGGCTGTGTATAACTGGGGGAGGCAGGCGCGTATACATCATTACCCGTCCAGCGTTTGGGTCTGTTCCGGGTGTTGCCCGCCTCTTTCGGATCCAGCCGTGCATCAGGACGAAAGCTTGGCTGCCGCGCTGTTCTGCCAGTCTGTTCCTTCAACTCCCTGAATTTATACCGGGGTTGCATTTGCAATGAAGGGGATACGTGGGGTTGATAGCCCGAATAACTACCGGATGGCGTATTCAGCCTTCGACTGTCATGTCCGAACGCTGGAGCTTCTGACTGGCGTTGGCGGTAATCCCCCTCAGACTGATCCAGAGGCCGGAATCGGTTATATCCGGATGAAAAATCGGCACCGTAAACTTCAGATAACACAGCTAAGAGGGCGAGCAGCAAAACGGTTGCCTGTAACATCGTATTGGTTTTTCGCTTCATCTCACCTCGCCCTGCGATAATCTACAGCTATAAGTCCAGTTTCAAACCATACGACTATTCGTGATCTATGCCATCGGTATTATCGAGCTTCAGGCGTATGCCTCTGCGACCACCTTTTTTGGCATTACCCTGAGGCGTCGATGCTTTTTGCTGTGTTTCACTCTCGCGGCTTATCTCTTTTTCCGGGGCGGATGCATTACTGGTGGCCACAGGTTTTTTCTTGGCAGCCGCTTTTTTAATGACCGGTTTCTTTTTCACCACCTTTTTGATCGGCGCTTTCTTTACCGTCGTCGGTTTTGCAGATGCTCTTCGGGCAGCAGGTTTGCTTGCAGTTACAGGCCTCTTCTCCAACTCTGCCGGCGGACCTTCGGTGCTGGCGCTCTCGGTGCTTTGCTCCGTTTTGACTTCTGCCGCATCCACGGATGGCACTGCCTGATCTGCAACAGCATCAACCTTCGAGTCAACCGCATCCACATCAGGCTGGGGTTGTGGTGCTGAATTGGATACCGGTTGTGCGGCTGCAGTCGGTGGTGGTGTTACCGGTGCCGGGGTAACAGGATTCGCTGCCGGTTTGGGCTTATTCTTGAACATCTGACCAACGAGTAACGCTATGCCACGCACTGCATAGAACAGCATCAGGATAGCACCCGCCACCTTCCCCCAAATGGAGATCAGCAACGATCCCTTTGACTCAGACGGTTGCTTGGCCATCGGCTCGGGATTCGATTGCATCAGAACCACGGGATCAAGGTCAGAGCCTGCGGCTGCAACTTCACACAGCGAACGACTTGCTTTAATACAACCCAGCGGAATCACGATCAGGGTTAAAATCGTGGATACCATAACCCCGGATGCCAGCGAAATCGCCATGCCCTGAAAGATCGGGTCGGTGAAAATCACACTGGAACCACAAACCAGAGCCAGCGCAGTGATCATGATGGGGCGGGTACGCGTTTTACAGGAGCGTATAACCGCTTCGGCAACCGGAATGCCCCGCTGTATCTCATGGATGGCAAAATCCACAAGCAGAATTGAGTTGCGCACGATGATACCGGCCAGGGCTATCCAGCCGATCATCGAGGTAGCGGTGAATTCAGCCCCCATGATGGCGTGCATCGGGATGATACCCAGCAGCGTCAGAGGAATCGGCGCCATGATCAATGCAGGTATTCGGAAGTTGCCAAACTCCCAGACCACCAGGATATAGATCAGCACAAGGGCGATCATGAAGGCGGCGCCCATATCACGGAAGGTCTCGAAAGTAACCGTCCATTCGCCAGTCCATTCGATACTGGATATGGTGTCATCCGGCGGCGGTTTGAACCAGTACGCATCCAGGCTTACACCGTCAGGCGCCGTATACTCCTCATTCAGAATATCCTGGACCTGGAACATGCCGTAAACCGGCGCGGCCAGTTTACCGCCGACATCGGCCACCACGTACTCAACACCCCTAAGATCCTTGTGGTAGATGATATTTTCTTCGGCGACCTGCTCAAAGATTCCCAATTCTCGCAGGGGCAGTGTCACCCCGGACTGCGACATAATCGGCAGATCCCCCAGGCGCGACACCTGAGATCGTTCTGCCAGGGGCACCTGGATGATAATATTGATAGGCTCATGTCCGGCGCGTTGCTTGACATCGCCGAGCACCATGCCACCGAGCGCCATGGATAGATTGCGGTTGACAGCATCGACGGAGATACCGCGCCGAACGGCCTTCTCGGTATCCACATTGAAGCGCCAGTACTCATACGGCTCACGCAGATAGTTGTCCACATCACGCAGACTCTCGGCACGCGCAAAGATTCCGGTCAGATCTCTGGCCACCTGGCGCCTGATCTCCGGTGTCGGGCCATGTACCTCGGCCACGACCGACTGCAGTACCGGCGGGCCTGGCGGCATCTCCACAACAGCGATACGCCCTCCAGAACCGCGAATCACCTCCTGCAACTCCTTGCGTGCTTGCACGGCTATCTGATGACTGCTGCGCTTACGCTCGGTCTTGTCTAGCAGTTGTACCTGCACCTCTGCCTGCCAGGGGTCTTGCCGCAGGTAATAGTGGCGCACCATGCCGTTGAAATCGAAGGGCCGAGCCGTGCCTGCATAGACCTGAATAGCCGTTACCTCAGGCATCTTGCGGACTGTCTCCGCGATGCGGTGCGCCATATTGGCCGCGACCGGCAACGCTGTGCCTTCCGGCATATCAAGTACAACGGATAACTCCGGTTTGTTATCCAGGGGCAGCATTTTTACCGCGACCCACTTGGTATAGAACATCGAACAGGCGAAGAAAAAAGAGCCCCAGAGCACGATCCGGAAAATCAAGCGCTTACGCGGATACTCAATCAACGGCGTCAGTATTCTGCGGTAGAGTCCTTCGAGTTTCTCTGCGCCCGCATGCTCTCTCTTTTCCGCACTTTCCAGATAACTCATGCTCGGCCGCAACCAGCGCGAAATCGCCAGCCAGGGCGTGAACACGAAAGCAGCAAACAGGGAAATAAGCATTGCCGCCGAACCCAGCGCCGGAATGGGTTCCATGTAAGGCCCCATCATGCCGCTGACGAACCCCATCGGCAGCAGTGCGGCAATCACGGTGAAAGTTGCGAGAATAGTCGGGTTACCTACCTCGCGAACCGCATCAACGGCGGTATCAACATCGGTTTTACCCTCCTCCAGCCAGCGCCGGTAGATGTTCTCGACAACCACGATCGCATCATCAACCAGAATACCGATGGAGAAGATCAACGCAAACAGACTCACCCGGTCGATGGTGTAACCCATAACCCAGGCGTAAAAAATTGTCATCAGCAGCACAACCGGTATCACCAGTACCACTACGATAGCCGGGCGGAAGGCGCGAAAGGCCGCCAAAACCAGCAGGAAGACAAATCCGGTGGCTACAAACAGTTTAAAAATCAGCTCGTTGACTTTATCGTCGGCGGTCTGACCGTAGTTGCGAGTAACGCTGACCTCGACATTACTGGGAATTCGTTTCCCTTTCAGGTCATTGACCCGTTGAATAATATCGTTGGCCACGGTGACGCCATTCGAGCCTGGCTTTTTGGCGACAGCTATGGTGACCGCAGGCACACCATCGGCACGCAGATTCTCCGGACCTGCCGGGCCAGTGTAGTAAGCGACCAGTTGCGAGGCATCCTCGGGTCCCTGGGTAACACGCGCCACATCGTGGACATAGACCGGCACATCATTGTAGATGCCGACAACCAACTTGCTGATATCATCCACGGTTTTCAGAAACGAACCTGTGGTCACGGTAAAGCGCGTATTACCTGACTCGACGCCACCGGCCTGCTGCTCACTGTTCGCTGTCTGAATGGTATTGGCCACCTGATCCAGGCTTATTCCATAACCGGATAGACGTTCCGGATACACCTCAATGGTCACCTGTTCGGCACGCCCGCCAACGACAAAACCGTTGCCGGTATCCGCGATCTCCTTGACGCTCTGGAGCACATCATGGGCCAGCATGCGCAACTGCCCATCGTCAACATCGGGCACGCCATCCTTGTCCATGTCCTTCGACCAGAGGGTCACGTTGACGACCGGAACGTCGTCGATGCCTTTGGCCTTAACCAGAGGTGGAGAGACGCCTGGCGGGATCATGTCCATGTTGGAATCGATTTTGTCGTTGACCTTCACCAACGACGGCCCCATCTGCTCACCGACATCGAACTCGATGGTGACCATGCACATGCCCCGCTGGGTGGCGGAATAGACATGCTTGACGCCTGGGATCTCACTCATGATCCGCTCCAGCGGTTCAATGGCGAGATTGGATACCTGCTCTGCCGAGGTTCCCGAGTACTGGACGAAAATATCCACCATCGGCACCGAAATCTGCGGGTCCTCCTGCCTGGGGGTCATCACCAGACCGAGCAATCCCATCAACATCATGGAGATGAAGAAGAGGGGCGACAATGGGGAGTTGATGAAAAAGCGCGCGGTTCTGCCGGCAAGCCCCAAATGTTCATCGTTCATGTGGCCAGACTTCTGCTGATCACTGTTTAACGGATCTTCCTGACTCATATTGTTTTACTGTTTTGGTCACGCATGAGAAAGAACCGGAGCCATCTTGCGACAACAGCCACCCAGGGAGACCGTTGTCGTGCTGTTTAGCGGGCGCCGCCTGACGAAGAGGTCCAGCCTGAGGACTCACCAATACTCGGATTGCGTAAAATACGCTCTCCTTCGCTCAAACCTGATAACACGCTGGTGTAACCCCCATCCAGGTTTTCACCGACACGTATCAGGCGTAGCTCTGTTTTTCCATCCGCTGAGATCACATAAACACCAGGCAGGCTACCGTTGTAACGAATCGCGCTGGATGGGATTACCGGGTAGTTACGCGCCGGGGCGGTAAAATCCGGAACCAGAACCTTGGAATACATGCCGGGGGCAGAGACACCCTGGGGCAGATCGAATTTCACCTTGACCGTATGCCGTTGGGCATCCGCCATGGGAAAGATCTGGGCCACGCGCACAGGAACCACCTGGTTTCCGACATCGAGCTGGGCCTGCAGCATCATCCCTTCACTCAATCCGGGACGCAGACGTGCTGGCACTTCAACAGCGATCTGCAGATATTCGACATCGGCATAGATCATCAGCGGTTGCCCTGGCTGCATGGTATCGCCAACTTCGACAAATTTTTTCATGATCACGCCATCGAAAGGCGCCATGCTCTTGGCGTCTCGCAACTTGGCGTCGATCGCCTGAATCTGGGATTGAGCCGAAATGATGGAATTCTGTGCCTGGGTGATCTGAACACCTGAACTGTACAGGTCGGCATGGCGCTCGACGCCCTGATTCCGTGTCCCTGAGAAATTTTCCATGGGACGGGTAAACATCTGATCAAACAGATTGGGCATACCCATACCACCCATAGCCGATTTCGATTGGGGCGACCAGAGTTCACGGCTGTACTGCACACCTGCCGCCCTCATCTGGGATTCGGCATTGGCCAACTGTGCGAGGGCTGAATTGCGATTGGCCAGCAGTTCGGATTCATCCAGGTGGACAAGCAAGGCGCCTTTTTCGAAACGATCGCCCTCGATACCGGCGATATACTTGACCCGCCCTGGCAACTGCGCGGAAAGCGTCACCTCTTTATAAGGTATGACTGTACCACCCAGTGAAACCGTTGGCGCACCACGAGCCTGTTGGACAGTGAAATAGTCACCACCCCTAACTTGAGCTGAAACCTGATAAGGGGCTAGTAACGAGGTAACAATTCCTGCCACCAGCGCAAGCGCATGGACTTTCGTTCCCATCTTAGTACCGACCTACTGATTTATAACCGCTGAAAATCCACGCCAATCAATGAATTGGCGTGGTTTAATATCAATGATCAGGCCCTTGCCATTACAGAGAAGCTTTTTATAAAAGGTCCCGCCATTCTTGGGTCTTTAATCATAGCACCATAATCCCCGACCTTGAATTTCATCTTGCCGGTGGTGAATGCCATGCCCAGTCCCATCATGCCAGGTGGCTTGCTGATCCATTTCTTCCACTGATCTTCGGTGCAACGGATATCCCAATTCAGGGATTCACCGTTGAACGCCCCCGCAGCAGTTGCCTTGCCATTCTCGACTGTCAGCACGCCCTTGGGCTGTGCATCGCCCTCGAAGCCATAGCCAATCACACTGTTGAAGTTGATTTGCGCCAGTGCATCGGAAAGTTCAGGCTCGGAATTCCACTGCTCCATGAAATTCTTCATCCACTCATCAGTAAATAGTTCAGACATCGCAACCTCCACGCTCATTTAGCTTTCTTATCAGTGATATCGCTGTTTATTGTAAAACCCGTGCAGATGGCAATAATGCAAACCTGCGCGAGCGATTATATGCCTATGCAGTATCTCCCATGGTCAGCGCTAATGCAACAAATCCACAGTGCGACTAATGCTTAAAAAACAACCATATATAAGCAATTGGGCAAATTCCTTATAACAAACCCATTCCTCGCCAGAATCGAAATTGAACATTTTTGTAACTATGCCATAAACTGGGTGTCACAGGGCATTGATGCAGGTTAATATAAGATCAGTTTTGTATAAAAATCTCGTCATATCACCGGGCAAACAAATACAACAATGCCCGCTCCAGGAGCCGTTTATGAATACACCGGGAAGACTGATAGAGGGACGCCTTAAGCATCTGGAAACCCACCTCGAGCAAGAAAACCCTGTGTTACTCAACACAGTTCAGAGCTTCAGAAAACTCGACAAGATCGCCTACAAACTGGGACTCCTCAGCCGTGATGAATCCTATGCAACGCAAATCCCCTGGTGGCCACTGATTGCGATTCTCGGAACCTTCTCCTCGGGAAAATCCACTTTCATCAACAACTACCTGAACTACAAGTTGCAGCGCACCGGCAACCAGGCGGTTGACGATAAATTCACCGTCGTCTGCTACAGCCGGGAGAAAACCGCCCACGCACTACCCGGGGTAGCCCTGTACTCGGATCCGCGCTTCCCCTTTTACCAGATGAGCAACGAAATAGAGCAGGTTGCCGCCGGGGAAGGCCAGCGCATAGACGCCTATCTGCAACTGAAAACCTGCCCCAGCGAAGAGCTGCGCGGCAAGATAGTGATCGATTCACCCGGATTTGATGCCGACGCGCAAAGAACCTCGACCCTGCGAATCACCGACCATATCATCGACCTCTCCGATCTGGTTCTGGTCTTCTTTGACGCCAGACACCCAGAACCGGGCGCGATGAACGACACCCTCGATCATCTGGTCAGCAACACCATCAACCGACCTGATTCGGGGAAATTCCTCTACATCCTCAACCAGATCGACACCACTGCCAGGGAAGACAATCCCGAGGAAGTGGTTGCCGCCTGGCAACGGGCGCTGGGGGAGCGCGGGCTGACGGCCGGGCGTTTTTTCACCATCTACAATCCGGATGCGGCGGTGCCTATCGATGACGACAATCTCCGGCAACGTTTCGAAAGAAAACGTGACGCAGACCTGCAGGAGATCCACGGAAGAATGAAGGAGGTGGAGATCGAGCGTGCCTACCGCATTGTCGGCGCACTGGAAAAGTCCGCCCGCGACCTGGAAGAGCGCGCCATCCCGGCCATCAAGCACGCGGTTGAAGGCTGGAAGAAACGGGTTATCTGGGGCGATCTGATCACCTTCGGCATTCTCATCGCCGCCCTCCTCGGCTACAGCATCAATGCCGGTTACTGGCAGGGTCTCTCATTCGCCCCGCCGTGGCTGGAAAGCATCACCGGCAACCCGACCAATCTCTACCTTACCGCCCTCGCGGTTCTTATAGTGCTGCTGGGGCTGCACTACCTGGTCAGATCCCTGTCCGCGAAGTCAATGATTCGCGGCCTGAAAAAACGCGGAGCCAAGCTCAATATTCGCGGGGATCTGGTAAACGCCTTTAAACGCAACACCCAGCCCTGGCGAAGCATCTTCAGCGACAATCCTGCCGGGTGGGGACGTAGCGCCAGAAAACGTCTGGCCCGGGTACTGGAAGATGCCGACAACTATGTCCAGACCCTGAATGACCGCTTCACCAATCCATCCGGAGAAGACATGGTTTCGGCGCAACAGCAACCAGCACCCGTCACGCCAGAGCCCGTCACACCAGCGCCGGCAACCGAACCCCCAGCACCAGAAAAAACGGTTTAGCCTTTATCAGTCAAAACACACCCACCACCGGGCACCTCGGTGGTGGGTGTGCTATTTATCACTCTGCACCAGCCCCATCCCCAATGGGATAGTTGACATTGTGTATAATCGACACTATGTTAAGTGTACTGTTTACACTTAGGTTTAAAAGTATTGCCCTACAGCTATCCCTATCCACACCCGGCGGTAACAACGGATATTGTCGTTTTCACCATCCTGGCGGAAAAACTGCAAATCCTGCTGATCAAGCGCGCAGCTGATCCTTATCAGGGATTCTGGGCGCTGCCCGGCGGATTTCTGGATATCGACGAGGATCTTGAGGAGTGCGCCGCACGCGAACTCAGAGAGGAAACCGGCATCAGCGGCGTTTACCTTGAACAGCTCTATACCTTCGGCCGGCCGGATCGGGATCCGAGAGAGCGGGTGATCAGTGTCACTTACTATGCCCTGAGCGCCTCGGACCAACTCCAGTTGAAGGCCGCCAGCGATGCAGCCGATGTCGCCTGGTTTCCCATGGATGACACGCCAGAACTGGCCTTCGACCATGGCACAATCATCCGCATGGCGCATCAGCGGCTCGTGGCGAAACTCAACTACTCGACTATAGCCTTCCAGTTCATGCCGGATACATTCACCCTGAGCGAACTCCAGACTGTTTACGAGATCTTATTGAACGAGCAACTGGATAAGCGCAATTTCAGAAAGTGGATACTCTCCCTGGGGCAGATTGAGGAGACCGGGAACATGAGCCGCCGAGGCAATCACCGACCAGCCAGGGTATACCGCGTGAAAAATCCCGATAAAGTGGAAATCATTCGCTGACAAGGCCCATTCAGAAACGAGACTTGGACAATGACCGAAACAATCATCTCCCCTGCCGAGATCGCCAGACGCCCGATTGAGGTGCCACCGCACCCGCACTGGCCAACCCTCTCGAAAGAGGAAAAAACGGCGCTCAAGGCACGCATCAAGCAACAGCTTCAGGAGCAGGATGCGGTTCTGGTCGCCCACTACTATACCGATGGTGACCTCCAGTCACTGGCCGAGGAGACTGGCGGATGCGTCGCCGACTCCCTGGAAATGGCACGCTTTGGCAGCGAACAGTCTGCCAAAACACTGGTGGTGTGCGGTGTCAGGTTCATGGGCGAAACGGCCAAGATTCTCAATCCGGAAAAGCGGATTCTGATGCCCGACCTGAACGCCACCTGCTCCCTGGACGAGGGCTGCCCGGCCGATGAGTTCAGGCGCTTCTGCGACCAGCACCCGGACCACACCGTGGTGGTCTACGCCAACACCAGCGCCGAGGTCAAGGCCCGCGCCGACTGGGTGGTAACCTCCGGCATCGCCCTGCCCATCGTTAAGCATCTGGCGGAAAAGGGCGAAAAGATCATCTGGGCGCCAGACAAGCACCTGGGGCACTATGTCCAGAAACTGACCGGCGCTGATATGCTGTTTTGGGAGGGTTCATGCGTGGTCCATGAGGAGTTCAAATCGGTCGCCCTTGAGCGCCTGCGCAAACTTCACCCTGGGGCCGCAGTCCTTGTTCATCCCGAGTCGCCTGCCGCCATTATCGATCAGGCGGATGTGGTCGGCTCGACGACCGCTTTGATCAACGCCGTCACCTCGATGGATAACGACGAATTTATTGTTGCCACAGATGGCGGCATTTTCCACAAGATGAAGCAACTTGCGCCGAACAAGAACCTGATCGAGGCCCCTACTCAGGGAGAGGGCGCCACCTGCCAGAGCTGCGCCCACTGCCCCTGGATGGCGATGAATGCACTGCAAAACCTGTCGGATGTACTTACGACCGGCGCCAATGAGATTGTCATCGACCCCGCCCTGGCAGAAAAGGCCGTGCTACCGATCCAGCGCATGCTGGAGTTCGCCAAGACACATGGTATCGGCATGAAGACCCAGGGTAATGCCTGAAACGGCTTGCGCACGGCAGATCACTCCAGGATGAGCGCCGCGCCTAAGCCAATTAAATCAACTCTTCGATTCGATTGAGCGCAACATCTCCTCCATACGTTCGAGGCGCTTTTCCATGGCTTCGGAGTGTTCCCGAATCCAGTGGACCTCTCCCGCCTCACCCTGTCCCAGGGCCCGATCATACTCCTCATGCTCTCTCTGCATCACCTCAAGCACAATCCCGATCATCATATTCAGAAAGACGAACGCCACGACGAAGATAAAACTCAGGTAGTAGAACCAGCTAAAGGGAAAGACCGCCATCGTCTCATACATGACATCGGTCCAATCCTCGAAGGTTGCGACACGAAACAGGGTCAATAGAGAAATCGAGATATTCTCCCAGAGTACAGGGTTGATCTGGGCAAACAGGGTGCTACCGATCGCAGCATAGATATAAAAGATGATGAACATCAGCAAAGAGACATAGCCCATTCGCGGAATCGCCTTCAGAAAGGCATTCAGCATCACCCTCAATTCCGGAATAATCGACACCAGGCGCAGCACCCTGAAAATGCGCAGCAACCGCCCGAGCAGAGCCATCTCACTCTCATCCACAGGCACCAGACTGGCAACCACAATCACAAAATCAAAGACATTCCACGCCTTGGTGAAAAACGCTTTCAAACCCCGCTCGGCTACCATCCGGATGATGATTTCGACCAGAAAGAACAGCGTGACCCCAAGGTCCAGGGCCTCAAACAGGGACATCCAGCCCGGCGAGATGTGATAGGTCTTGGCGCCGATAATCAAGGCCGAGAAGATAATCACGCCAATGACGAAAAGCTCGAATATTTTATTATTACGGATAGCAATGAGATTATTTTGCAAACTGACTGCCGACATACTGCACCCTGTTAATGTATCGGGTTGAAAAAAATGCCTTGTATTCCAGTCGATTATCGCAGGCCATAGCCCGCCAGTCGCTAATCAAAACAGGAATGGGGTAAGTGGGGTTTGAGGAAAATCCACAGGAAAAGTTCACCCCGCCGCAACGCCAACCGACAAGGTCAGTCGCGCGCTGGCTTAGCCGCTTCAGCTGTGAGTTGTCGATTCACCTTATTATATAGGCGCACAATCGAAACCAGGTTCCAGAAGAGGTATAGATTGGACGCCGCCATCAGAATTGCGCCCGGATAGACCAATTGCCTGTGGAGCAGCAGCGCCAGCAGAAAACACATCACCCCCGACAGCCACAAATAGAATTGACTGATCACCGCACGGTCTGACAGGAAGGTCTTCATGTGAGGCACCGAGACCGAAAAACAGCCCAGCGCCAACTGTCTGTGCTGGAGATGAAACCAGGAGAGGAAGGGCGCGATCTTATACAGCATGGCGTTTATGACGGCCATTGCGGCAAACAGGGCCAGAGCGCCGATCATCAACGCCCAAATCGAAGCATCCCAGGTTGGCGGTACGAACTCCAGAGAAAACCAGATAATCACGGCACCCAGGACGCCTATCAGACTGGCTCGCCAGAACCACAAGGTAACGTCTCTGACCTTGCGCTTTTTTTTCAAGAACAACCTGAAGGTTGTCACCACAAAAGTGAGCAGCACCAATAAAAGCAGTGCGAGTATGAACTCGCTGACCATTTGCTGTGAGAGCATCAACCAGCCAACACTCCATGCCAGCAGCAGTATGAACAGTATTTTGCCCAGAGCGCCACGCATCCAGCCGGGATATTCCGGCGTGACGTGAAACATGGGGACGACTTGATAGGAGACAGAAACCAGCAACAACCCAACCCAGCCGACCAACCCCCAACCGAGGTGAGCATCGACCCACAGGCGTGGCTGGCTGAACTCCAACCAACCTGATCGTGCAACCAACAAAAGCAAACCCAGTGCAATAGTCAGAAACAAGGCGAAACCTGCCAGACGCATGCCGGTTATCGTTGCACTGGTGACCTTGACCCGGATCAGGGCCACAAACAACGCCACGAGGAATATACCCAGACCGACGCCAAGAAAAAACATGGCCATCCAGGTGAGCACATTGAACCCTGTCAAAAACGACAGAACCAGTGCTGAAGTGCCGACAACCAAACCTATATGCAGCGAGGCCCCTACAAACCGCACACGGGGAAGCGGTGAGCCGGTAAGCACCGGCAGCATCTGCATCATGGCGCCGCACATCACCATGGTCAAAAAGCCCAGGGTAATCACATGGGTCAACCCAAGCGTCGCCGGCAACCAGCGCGAAGTGATCACTTCCGATCCATAGAATAGAACCAACAGACCGGCCACAACGCCAAACAGCGGAGCCGTCAGGAAAAACCGAAAGGGGATTGACAGGGGTGGAGCCTGCTCGAGAGAGAGATTTGCAGTACCGAGCATTATTCCGCAGCAGCCCCTAGCGCATGCTGCTCGGCTACCAGATCATCCGTCATCCAGATGGATATTTCAAAAAGGGCTGGTCCCTCCTGCAGGCATTGCCAACTCGCCCCTCTCTTTTCCAGCAGGGGGAACAGGAGCTTAGGTTCCCTGCGATGAATGACGTGGAGATAATCACCTGGCTGCAGATTATCCAGCGCCTTGAGCGTCTGCTCCAATGGCTCGCAGGGTTCGAGTTGACTGACATCCAGAGTTACTTTCATCTCCACTGAACAGGATGATTAGTGAGAGGGGTTTTAGTTGATACCATCCATGGAGTGCAAAATCTCATCGGCAATATCACCGAATGCCTGATCGGCCATTCTATAGAGTATCTGTTCTTCTTTCATATTGTGCTGCTGCATGACAATCATCAGGGTTTCGGACAAACCGAGATAGCGATCCTTATCCTGGTCGTCAACAGCAGACTGCATATCCTTGAACAACTGCCTCATCTGCGCATGTTCGGCCTTCATCACCTGGGTTGGCCCCATTGCGCTGCCGGTGGCCTGCTCGAATTTCGGAAACAAAACCTCCTCTTCCTTTCGGAAGTGCTGTTCAGTACTCGTCACAAATGCCTGGTGCAGGGCAGTCCCCTTACCCCATTCGCCGGCGGCAATCTGCTCCTCGGCCTGGGCGAAGGCATCATCACAATGACGATGATCTGCAGTCATGATTTCAGTGATACTGGACATGTTCAACCTTACGCTTTTGAGTTTTGTCAATGGAGGTTGATAGTACACACACCGGGAAGCAGCACCATTGATTTTCATCAAAGTGCATAGATTAGGCGCAATGATAAATAATAAAATACTAATGTTCTAACGCGCCATCTCGCCTTGATATTTGCAGTAAACGCAGAAAAAAGTCGCATGTTAATTCTTTGCAAATTATTGTGGATTACCTTAACATCAAGTGCATAATTAGAAGTAATAAATACTGTAGTCATTGTCGAGTGTCTTTGTTTCACCAAGCAAATACCCATGATGGGAAACAAGGGTGCCTACCAGAAACCAGCACACAATAGACTGGTTGAGGCATACTTGGATCCCAGCAAAATGATTACGGAGATCATATCGAGGCTTGGAGAATGACAGGCGGTTCCATGGGTAATAACAATACCTCTCGCAAGAAGTACATATTCATCTTAATACTAGTATTCGTTGCAGGAATAATTTTTACCGGCCTGTTCAACATGGGATTGTCGGCCACTAACGAAATGGATTTCTGCACATCCTGCCACTCCATGAAGGTCAACCTGGAAGAGTACAAAGAGACTGTCCATTACACCAACATATCCGGTGTACGGGCGACCTGCTCGGATTGTCATGTACCGAAAGAGTTCATCCCCAAAATGGTGGCGAAGGTAATAGCCGCCAAGGATGTATGGCATGAAATACTCGGCACGATCGACACCAAGGAGAAATACGAACAGCACCGCTGGGATATGGCCAGCCGTGTATGGGCAAAGATGAAGGCTTCCAATTCACGCGAATGCCGGACCTGTCATGACTTTGATCAGATGGATCTTGGTGAGCAGAGCCGCATGGCGCGCAAACGTCATTCAAGGGCGGTTGACGATGGCGAAACCTGTATCGACTGTCACAAGGGTATCGCCCACGAGTTACCCGATGAACCGGATGATGCCGCCCCAGCGGCTGACAACTCCTGATCTTGAGACAATTCAGCGCCACTTAACAGAGGCCACTGGTAAATGATGCATAAAACAATAATCGCTCTCTTACTGGCCAGCTCGTTATCCTTCATCGCCCATGCCGGCGATACCCAGGACGAGAAGGATTTCAGAATCGCCGCCAGCATCGGCGACATCGAAACCCTGAGCAGCATGCTGGATGCCGGCATGGATGTGAACAGTCCAAACCAGTTCGGTATCACGGCACTGATGATGGCCATCCAGAGTGACAACATGGAGGCCACCGCACTGCTTCTGTCACGCGGAGCAGACGTCAACGCCAAAGGTGTTGCAGGCTGCACCGCACTCACCTGGGCCGCGGAAAACGGACATACCGCCCTCACCGCCCTGCTACTTGAACGTGGCGCCGACCTCAATGCGCGTACCAGTGCCGGTTGGGACGCACTGGCCATTGCATCACGCTATGGCCTGACGGACATGGTTGACCAGCTTATCTATAAAGGCTCAAATCCCAACTCCGTGGACAATGACGGCCGCACAGCCTTGATGCATACTGCAGACAAAGGCCATCCCGAGACCGCCCAGTTGCTGATCAAGAACGGTGCCGATCACAGCCTGCGTGACAATCACGCTGCAACCGCGCTGATCATCGCGGCAGACAAGGGCAATACCGGTGTGGTCAATGTGCTGTTAGAAAATGGTGCAGACATCAATGCTGTTGATCAAGACGGGGCGACAGCTCTGATCTGGGCGGTCGGACAGGATCACTATGAAACGGCCGAACGCTTGGTTTTCAAGGATGCAGAAGTCAATAAGGCCGACAACGATGGCGTCACCGCACTTATGGAGGCGGCATCTGTACGTTCAGAAGACCTGGTAAAACTGCTGCTTGAACACGGCGCGGATAAGACACTGAAAGACAATGAAGGGCGCACAGCACTGGACATTGCGAAAAAGAAACGAAACAAAAAAGTTATCTCGCTGCTGGATAGCAACGACGGTTAAACTGCGTTTTTAACTATACCCAGAGAATTCGTATCCTTCTGGAGAATCAAGAGGATGCATACTTGATGCTAGGGCATATGGCGACATATAACCCACAAGCATTGTGACGAAGCAACCATAGCTTCGAATACGATAAGCCTGAAAACCAAAGGAGGTATCATGGCGTTCAAAACCTTAACCAAGGCTGTAGTGGTTGCAGGGCTAGCAGTTAGTGCTACCGCTGCTTTCGCAGCAGACGACGCCCCAAAAGTAATCACGGGTGCCAGCGCAAGCATGCTTGCCAACACCTGTGCTGGTTGTCACGGAACCGATGGCTCTAGCCAAGGCCCGGCCTCACCCACAATCGCAGGACTCTCTTCGGACTACTTTGTAGAGACCATGCAGGGATTCGCCAACGACGAAATTCCCTCGACCATCATGGGCCGCATTGCCAAGGGCTACACAGAGGACGAACTGAAGGCGATGGCCGGTTACTTCAAAGCCAAGACTTTCGTGAAGGCCCATCAGGATTTCGACAAGGATCTCGCTGACAACGGGGCAAAACTCCATGATAAATACTGTGAAAAATGTCATGCAGAAGGCGGCCAGTCCGCAGAAGATGATGCTGGCGTACTCGCGGGTCAATGGACGCCTTACCTGAATTGGCAGTTGGCCAACTTCAAGTCTGGCGATCGGGAAGCACCCAAGAAAATGCAAAAACAGATGGAAAAGATGCTTGAGAAAGAAGGCAGCGATGGTGTTATGGCGCTTCTCAACTTCTACGCCAGCCAGCAGAAATAAGGAGGCAAGTCAGCATGAAAATCACACGTAGAGGATTTATTCAAACCGCCGGCGTGGCAACCGCGGCGGGTATGGTTGGCGTGCCCTATA
>PKUO01000038.1 GCA_002869585.1 Sedimenticola sp. | reverse complement strand
CTTTTTAAAGAGCTGCCTGCCGTACAGACCGTCGAGCAACTGGAAGCTCTGTTGCCGTTCAATCTCAATAGCACAAGTCTGGCAATGGACCCTGCGCTTAGATAGGTGGGGTTGCTGGGCTGGAGCACTTACGAAAAATCGACATAATAATATTTCACGACTTGTACAAGTTATTAACCAAAAATTGGGATTAAACTCCGGCAAATATTCAAAAAATTGAGGGGAAATGGTGAAGCGAGTATTTCGCAAACAAGTTCAGCGAATTCGGTGTGTTTGATTTAAATATGATTATATTTACCGCAGTCGGCTTAAGCGAAAACTGTGCATATACACCCAATAGGGTGTGAATGCATCATAGATGGATTGTTAGTTAAAAATTTATGATAGAGAATGCGTGCGATTCTTGATGGCAGGGTGATTATGTGTTTTTTTTGTGGCACCAACATTGCCCACTCGGGCTCAAACTTTGTCCGCACGGGCAAAGTTAAATTTTCAAAAACTGATTATTTCCACACTTCGACCTGAAAAAAACAGGCTCCCTCCTTATATTGATTATAACTGTTATAATAATTATAATGATTATAATAATTATAATAGAAACATCGGCAAAAAAAGTAAAACGTTTTTTTGTGATTCCGCATTTTTTCACCAGTTTATGCTGTGGCAAGCAATTGCAGAATTATCAACTCAAGAAAATGGTTTGTCGTGCTAAGGAATGGCTGGAGTAAAGGAAGCTAATCTATAGCAGGAAGGTACTATATGGCCCTTATAGGCTGTTTTCTTCGCTTAAGGGGGGTCTCACTATCAAAATTAAAAATGGGCTGCTAATGGGCTGCTAAATGATGGTGTTTATGCAGACAATGAAATTCGGTCATTACTTGATCAGGCAGTCCCTATGGAACAGACAAAATCCCGCTCATAACCCTCGGCCAACGATCGTGCACCGCATCCTCCTGCTCCGGGGTAATGGTCACCACGTACACCCGTCGTTCATTGTCCCAGTGGGCGATCAGACCCTGAACCCATTTCCCCGGCGTGAGGTCGAACCAGTGGCTGTGTCCCTCGATGTCTTTTTCCATGAACTGCGACACCATCAGTTTCACTGGCGTGGGAAACCACTTGTCCCAGCGCCCTTCATAGATGGATTCAAGCCTTGCCCAACCCCCCAGGGGCAGTTTGCCCGCCTGGGCCTTGCGTCGCCCCCAAGGTAGCAGCTCGATACCGCCATCGCGCGTTCGCACCGGCAGTTGTGCCTTGGGATTGGGGAAGTAGGTCCGTACCTCCTGGCCCTCGATCAGATAATAAACACCACCACACATCGCACTATTTCTTCAGAATGGTTTCACGGTGCCCAAACGGCTTCCAGGCCGGGGCAATGACATTGGGCATGCTGGAGCGCAGCAGCAGCCTGGCCGGGGCGAGGGCAAACTCGCCGTAGCGGTGATTGATCGCATCGACCACCGCATTGAGCTGATCCGCTCGGTCCCGCTCCGGCTTAAACAGATCCCGCTGCAGACCGCCCGGAAAGGGATCAAGGGCGGTGACCTGTACCTGATAGACCCCTTCACCATGCCATTGTTCAGCCAGCATTTTTTCACACAGCTGCCGGATCACAGCAGAGTCATGGGTGGGGAAGGGGGCTGGATACTTACCTCCCAGCCAACCCAGTGCGGCACGCAGTCCAATAAAGAACCGGCTGGCATGCAACTGATGACGACGCAAACGCGCACCCACCTTGCTCGCCATGTGCAGCAGAAAGGTGCGAATCACCTCGGGGTCTGTGGTATCGGGTGGCATCACCTTACCGTGCCCAACGGATTGGGGATCGGGCACATGAGGGTTGATCGGTGCTGGATCCAACCCCTGGCACATCAGCCAGATACGCCGGCCCGGATTACCAAAACGCCGGCCCAGCTCACTGATAGGCAGCCGCACCATATCCGCGCAGACCTCAACCCCTCGATCCGCCAGAAACCGCCCGATTCCCGTGCTGATGCCGCAGAGTTCGGTCACCTTGACCGGTGCCAGCACGGCCTGGGCCTGCCAGGGCGGAATCACTGTCAGCCCATCGGGTTTGTGCTTCTTGGCCGCGTACTTCGCTGTGGTTCTGTCACCACTGATACCCACGGAGCAGAGCAGGCCCCCGGACGCCTCATGGATCGTGTTCTTGATCAGTCGGGCAATCTGTTGCGGTGGGCCATGCAGGTGTTGGCAGCGGGTGACGTCGAGAAACGCCTCATCCACGGAAAACACCTCCACGTCGGGCGTGATATCGATCAGCGCATGCATGATGTTGGTGGATACCTCGGCGTAGCGTTCCGGGCGCGCCGCCACCTGGATAAAGCCCGGACACTGCGCCCTGGCCTGTTTGACGCGCATGCCGGTTCGAATCCCCCAGGCCCGCGCCTCGTAGGAGCAGGTAATGATGCAGGTGCCTATCTCGCCATTGGTCACTCCGATGGGTTTACCTTGCCACTCCGGATGGTCCATCTGCTCGATGCTGCAGAAGAAGGCATTCATGTCGGCGAGGGCAATGGCGCGCTCCCAGGGGCATCCAGGCATGCAGTAACTCCCTCCGAGGGGTTGTGGTGATCAAGGTTCAAGGTGTAAATTAGTATAGAACCAAAAGAGAACAATAAACAAGGGTGCGTTTTGCTGAGGAAAACAGATCTACCTGGCATAGATATTCGTATTTCCTTAACACCTGGAGCGTATCTTGGTGACTGTGTCGTACACGGGGCTCACGGGTTGAGCCCCGCGTTTGTCACAATAGATTGACTGGACCTGGTTATTGAGGGGATGGAGATGGATGTACTGCAACGCTTTCAGGGTGCAATGGTGGGACTGGCCGTCGGTGACGCCCTGGGAACCACGCTGGAGTTTTCTGCCCCCGGCAGTTTTGAGCCGATTACGGACATGCAGGGCGGCGGTCATTTCGGGCTAAAACCGGGGCAATGGACCGATGACACCTCGATGGCCCTGTGTCTGGCCGAGAGCCTGATCGAGTGCGGGGGATTTGATCCGCTGGATCAGATGCGGCGCTATTGCCGCTGGTGGCGGGAGGGGCATCTGAGCAGTACCGGATACTGCTTCGATATCGGCAATACAGTCGCCGATGCCCTGCGGCGCTTCCACCTTGCAGGCGATCCTTTTTCTGGTCGCCAAGAGGCCAATTACGGAGGGAACGGGTCATTGATGCGCCTGGCACCCATTCCTTTGGCCTATTTTACCGATCCGGGCATGGCGATCAGTCAGGCCGCCTTGATGTCGAAAACCACCCACGGTGCACCCGAACCGGTGGATGCGTGCCGTTTTTACCCAATGCGCCGTAAAAGCCCCGTCGTTCAGGGCGGGGATATAAGGCGCGATCAGCTATCCGGGAGTCTGCTGCTGTTCGATGTACTGGCGAATGATGCTGATTGGTGCTCCCCCGCAGGAGGCCGCAAAGTACGATGGCGACCATAGGACGCCCTTGTAATATCTTTGCTGGAGATCAGGGCGTACCTTTCGCAGCATCCGACTGGATACACCCTTCAAGCTATTCACAAGATGGGATACTGCCACCTTGGGTGGGTAATTCACCAACAGGCGAACATGATCATCTTCGCCGTCCACTTCAACCAGCTCCGCTTCGGAGTCCATACAGACCTTGGCAAAAATGTCACGCAAGTGCTTGATGGCATCACCATCAAGAACATGACGCCGATATTTAGTCACAAAGACCAAATGTACATGCAGATTGAAAACGCAATGTCTTCCAGTGCAAATTAATGTTTTATTTTCCATAGACCAAAAGTATAATGCGACCATGCTAATTCGCAAAGCTTTCAAATATCGATTGGATACCACTGTTGAGACTGAGCAACTCATGTCTCAATATGCCGGTAATTGTCGATTCTTGTGGAATAAGGCATTGGCGTTGAATCTGCACCACCTGGATAACAAAGAGCCACTGCTTTGGTATCAGGAACTGGACTGGTTTAGCAAACTCTGGAAGCAGAGTGACGACTATGGTTTTTTAGCCTTATCACCCGCTCAGACCTTGCAGCAAACGTTGAAACAGCTTGAACGAGCCTTTCGGGACGCCTTTGACAAGACGCAACCGTTAAAGCAAATCCCCACGTTCAAAAAACGCGGAGACCGTGACAGCTTTACCTTTCCACAAGGCTTTAAAATTGAAGGCAAGCGTATCTTTCTGCCGAAAATCGGTTGGGTGAATTTCAGAAAATCCCGCGATATTGTCGGCACAGCCAAAAATGTGACGGTTTCCCGTCAGGGAAAGCACTGGTTTGTTTCAATTCAGGTCGAAATAGAGTTACCTGAACCGATCCACCCATCACCTGCCATGGTCGGGGTGGATATGGGCGTCAAGCGCTTGTTCACGCTCTCCGATGGTGATTTCGAAGAACCTGTAGAAGTTAAAGTCTGGCAAGATAAGATCAAACGCCTACAAAAACGTTTAGCCAAAAAAGTAAAGTTTTCCAATAATTGGCGAAAGCTCAAGGACAAAATAAATCGCCTTCATACCAAAATAGCCAATATCCGTTGTGATATTCTGCATAAGTTGTCAACCACGCTCAGCAAAAGCCACGCCGTGATAGTGCTTGAAGACTTACAGATTACGAACATGACGAAATCGGCTAAAGGCGATTGGGAAAACCCGGGACGGATGGTCAAACAGAAATCCGGTCTGAACCGCGTCATACTCAATCAGGGCTGGGGAATGTTCAAAACGTTCCTGGAATACAAACAACAGTGGTTGGGCGGTCAGGTTTTGTATGTTGATCCCAGGCACACTAGTCAAACCTGCCCTGATTGTCACCATGTCCGCAAAGACAATCGGCAAACGCAGGAAAGGTTTGCCTGTGTTGTCTGTGGTCATGTAGAACACGCGGATGTGGTAGGTGCCAAAAATATCTTAGAGCGGGGGCACCGCTTGTTAGCCTGTGGAGAGCCTTGGGTTGCCAAACTCTGTGAAGCAGGAACTGGAAAGCTTAGTGATAAGCTGGAACCTGTTACTGTATAAGTATCAGGAATCCTCTGCCTTCAGGGAGAGGAGGATGTCAATCACCCGTATCCTGGCTGTGGGACGATGAGCCCCTGGCGGAGCGGATAGCCGAGGTAGCGGTGGGATCCTACCAGGAGAAAGCCCCGCCTTCGATCCGGGGGACCGGTTATGTGGTCCAGGCACTCGAGGCGGCCCTGTGGGCCTTTCATCACAGCGAAAGCTTCGAAGAGGGGGCCTTGCTCGCGGTGAACCTCGGGGATGATGCCGACACCACCGGGGCGATTTATGGCCAGCTGGCTGGGGCCTATTACGGACTTGAGGCAATACCTTCCCCCTGGCGTGACACCCTGAGCCACTACACATTACTTTCAGACTACGCCACAGGCTTGTATGCATTGGCCCTGGAGGGCAGGGCAGAGGCCCTCATGTCGGCCGTAAGGGAGAGGTGAGTCACGATGCCACATGCAGTACGTACCAGCGACAGTCATCCCTTGCAGATCAATTACCTGACAAGCCGTTATTTTTCGGGCCGCATTGGCATGACCTTTTGTCCGGGAAAGAAACAGCCTTATGCCATGACGGGTGCCTGGAACCGGGATCTTGAGCAGGATCTTGAGCAGGATCTCAAGGCCATTGTTGACAGCGGAGCCAGCACACTGATCACATTGATGGAACCAGCGGAACTGGATGAACTGGGGGTTGCCGACATGGGCACGCGCGCCGAAGGGGTCGGGCTTGCCTGGTATCTGCTGCCCATTCCGGATGGCGAAGCCCCTGGAGAGCCCTTCCACACACAATGGAAAGCGAGTGGGAAAAAGGTTCGTAGAGCATTGCGCGATGGCGAGTCCGTCGTTATTCACTGTAAAGGGGGACTGGGACGCACGGGTACCCTGGCGGCGCAACTGCTGATCGAACAGGGCGATACAGCCGAGAACGCGATGGCTGAAGTGCGCGCCGTGCGACCGGGTGCTATCGAAACAATGGATCAGGAAAATTACTTGCGCTGGTATCTGCTGACCATCAAGGTATAGATCCTCCCGAATGGTGTTGAATAGGGAGATTGTGCGACAGGTCAATGGCGCACGTTGTTTATCGATACATCCGCTCTATTAGGCCTTCTGGCCAACCGATCTGGTCTACTATTGATGTAGGGGCATATCCTCAGTCATTGTGATTGCGGACTCATGGATTGAGTCTGTTGCGCAATACAATGGTATCTAGAAATAGATTAGTTAGTGGTCAGGGAGGTGGCGATGAAATGGTGGAGCCTGATTACAGTGGCATGCTTGATACTGGCCATTTTTCTTCCCTCGGGTGTATTGAAGGGAATTTTCATCTTTGCTGTCCTGGGAATGATTGCCGTTCTGTTGGTGCTGGCCGGAAATCTGTTATTCAATCTCTCAACCATTACGGATATGAAAGAGCTGGATAAGAGACTGAAAGATGATCACGAGTGATTCATGGGCCAAGCGAGATTAATGGCCATGCCCGGGATCTAGTGTTTCCTGCAAACACTATTAAAAATAGCACGCTGCAATGCCGATCGATCAACACTGGATGCATGAGGCAATGAAGGAATAATGTATGCTGCAAGAATTGCTTAAATCTTTGTTATCAGACTCATCGAGTAATCCTGATAGCTCAACACAATGCAAACATTGCGGAAGCTATTTTAATGTCAAGGATTCCATTGGTTTTCAGACGAGCCGTGAAAATTTCACCTGTGACAGATGTTATGCAAACGGGCGAAGAGATTGGGCGACTGATTACCATGATGAAAACACCATCTGATCGAAAGTGTTCAATAGTGAATCCGCGGTCTCATGCCATAAGGATGTGATCTAAAATGCCTTACCAAAATAGAGTCACCCCTTGGGGTAATATTATTGCTGTAGCTGATCGGGGATTGTTCATGGGAAACCGTGGATGTCTACACGATTCCAAAGGTCAGTTAAAGTCAAAGCATTGGGCGCGTAAACCCTGGATTATCTGTAAACTCGAATTCAAGGGACGTAAACGCTCAGTGATGTCTCCGGGTCAATATACAGAGCTTTTCTTTCTTGATGAAGCTACCGCACTTGCGGCAGGACACCGTCCATGTGCAACTTGCCGGCGAACTGAATATGATCGATTCAAGATGCTATGGCTAACATCCAATAAGGATCAGTTTGCAATAGGCAACAGTATCACTGATATCGATGAAGTGCTTCACAAGGAACGATTGAATTCAGCAGGGAAGAAGAGGGTTTGGTACAGTTCGATAGATTTGCTTCCGAATGGTGCCTTTGTGCAGATGGATAACCCTAACGAGGCCTGGTTGGTGTATGGTGATAAGCTGCTTATGTGGAGTTCGACTGGGTATACTCAACGAATAGAAAAGCCGTCGAATAAACAAGTATCTGTACTGACTCCGGAAAGTATCGTTCGAGTATTGGCTGTAGGGTATGAACCAGTATTGCACAGTTCGAGTCAGACTCCGATAAGCAGTTTTTCTATAAACTTGGAAAAGAAAGAGATGGGATGTTCAGAGACAGCGAAGAACATTGATCATGCAACTTCAATAGTCACTGGCAATACAGTAACAGGATCAAATATGTACCGCTTAACGAAAACTCCCAGTGGTAAGCGACTCTATACTTATTTCGCTGCAATTTTAGAGGTCACGGGGATGTCTACTGGTGAGACTTTTCCTCTGAAACGCTTCATAAAGAACTTCAGTGGACATGAGCAATCTGGAAGAATTAGTAAAACGGATGACGGTTATCGATTAACGCCTGCAGGAATAGATTATTTTTCCGATCGTTATAATCCAGGTAATCCGCAGCATGTAGAAAGTGCAGATGTTAAAATATTGATGCGATTAATTCGTTCTGGTGATGAGGAAGGCTGGGAGCCTATTTAAAATTATCTATCAACGCAATTGCCGGCGTTTTGATAAAGCTATAAAAACGTGGTTTCAAGTAATAACTGCAATTCAATTACGCAGCAAGTAAATCCTCTCGCTGCTCCATAAGTATATCCATACAATAATAACTGCCGTTTATATGGCATGAAATAATTCATGGAAGTCACAGAGCAAGTGTTGTTCTGTATCATAATTTCTGTGCGCATCCCGCAGATAGTCAATGGCAGTATTATCCCTATCGCAAAGTGTAACAATTAAAACACCTTCATCTTTTGCGGTGTCTATCATTCTAAACAAGTTCAATCTCGATGTGTATTCGCGCGGTCTGTATCTAACAGGGAATGAGGTGAAAATAACCACATCGCCTTTGATCAATGAACATAAAAGCTCAGTATCATTATCTGAAAGCACGGGAGAATCACTTTCCAAGTGTATCAACTCGACATTGGAAATGCCGTGCATATTACTTAATTGCCCTATCAGATTATCCGAACACGTCGACATGCATGTTGAAATAACCACAACAGTGCCGGTAAGGTATTCCATTTCAGGCAGCGGTTTGAAAAAAGGGTTTACCGCGTTGCGTGGTGCACTATTATGATTAAATGTCGATGAGGCTCGGCGATTTCTGGACTGTATGTATCGACTCATATAGTGATACTTTGGATTCGATAGTTTTCCTGACCTGAACATTCCACTTAATGAACCATGCTTCGAGGCCTGATGGTTAGCGATATGAATATAGCCCACACCGATCTCCTTGGGATGCAGCAGTGCCTGCGTGTGCGGGTTAATCAAAGATGCGTCGTACGATAATTCAGCGATGCGATTTATCGTGTGTGTGTCTGTAGTTGGTAAACATATTAAAGTCTGGCAATTTTGCACGATAGTATTCACGGCTGATTGACCTGACCTGGTATACAGAGAGGAAATACTTTGTGTTGCAAGAATATTGATATGGCCATATGCCCTGGATCGATCAATCCAGGCATTATCGTCGCGCAATGTATTACCGCTATCAGCGTATGATGTATTGATGAATTGCTGGTATTCATCGATTAACATGAACGTGAATTTATTTACCCCATAGCCTTGCCGCTGCCGTTCCAAGGGCGTGACGCTGGTTACGGCGCGCATAAACATTAAGCGTACCACTTGACCCATCATTTTACTGACATCGGGTAACTGATCAGGATTGATATCAATGATAATGGTTTGTTCCTTGTTATAAAGGATTTCGTTGTAATCAATTTCAGAATGTGAACAAAAAGTCTGTTCTATGGCTGGATTATTCGCAAACGGCGATAATACTCTTTTAAGGATATTGGTCTGCCATGTATATTGTTCTTCAGCGCGGGTATTGGTTTCATTTTCATGAAACTCACCCACCCACAAAATGCTGAAGATATCTGAAAGCCTATACTGGATCTGGTCGTGTAAATCTTTTGGTAGGCTAGGCTGGGTCAGTAAATACCGTTCAAGTTGGTGGCAAAATACCCTGGGGTTGACGATACCCGCATAAATATCTGACAGCGTCGGGTCTTGGCCTGCAGCTTTATGGTATAAGAATACAAGAATCGCATCTTCCACCCCGCTCATGCCCCAATAGGACTCGGCAGTACTGAATGTCCTCCGGATATTGTCAAGTAGTGCACGGAAGGTTGGCAGATCAATGCCCGCAATGATGTTAATTGCAGTATCGTTGTCCAGTGACAGGCGCAATACTTGCTCTGGGAACTCCTCGGATAACAAGGTATAGTCATTTTTCGCATCAAGAATGAGGCCTGCACAGCCGGCCTCGATCAATCTGTATGATGCAGGCCTCAAAACCGACTGTGTTTTGCCTCGTCCGGTTCCACCCAATACCAGGATATTCCGCGTAGCATCATCAAAGCCGATCTCATACAACCCCTCCTTGCATGACCCCGAATATTCAATGCCCGCTTTTTCGAACGCCAACAGGCATTGATTATTCAACGGAGATCCTCTGTCGCTCAGAAACGACTCTTCGACAATCTGAAGAGCCGTTTTTTGAGGTTGGTAGTTATCTACTTGTGGCATTGTTTCTCGCGCTTACTGACTAACGAAGGGACTTCCAGAAGGAAGACAGGCGATCAGGCTATCGGGTAATAATGCAAGCAGTTGTGCGCGTAGACTTTTCGGAACGCTTTTCAATACGACAGAAAGCGACATGGCAGTTACATCACGATCGGTAAAGTTATTCTTAGAAAGATTGTATACCCAGCATACAAGGCGCAAATTGCTTTTTGTATAGCCCTTGCTGTTATCAATGCGATCAAAGGAGGGGGATAGAAAATCACGATCCCCTTTATTTCCTTTTTTGTATTGTTTGTGATTAACGGGCATATCCGTCATTTCGCACCTTCCCGTATTAAGCTTTTTCGCAATCCATTCTGGTGTTAAGTCAAAAGCCAGACTATTTCGATTGGCAGAGAACTTGAGAACTGAATGAATGGTTTTCTCTGGATTCTTCTTACGATAGCTCGCCAGTCGTTTTCTTTCTTCCTCTTTATCTCGGTTAAATCGGTTGTTATATTTTTCACCGCATTTTTTGGAACAATAAATCTTAGGCCTGTGCGTACGGACATACGTATGTTCATTACCGCAAAATTTGCAAATGATAGTTTCTGTTTTCATTAGATCACCCCTTAACAATGCACATTGTGCATATTTTAATTTAAAAAAATACCACTCCTTTAGTTAAATGTATTATATGCACTTCGTGCATATTTGTCAATACTTATTTATCTTATATTTTAGGTGGGTATGGAATCTTATTTTTGATACAAAAAAGTTCGATGTTTGCTTCAGGCATTTGACGACTGTGAGGATCCTCTTCTGGACTTTCCCATGACTGCCATGTTCTCAGGGCAACATGCACACATTTACCAGCTTCCGTTTGTGTGAGCCCAGCCCTTTTACGTAATCGTTTGATTTGTTCAGGTGTTAGTTTCATAGTACTCGAATCATATGGATATCGTTCCTACCGCGCAGCGAGCAATCTCAAATCGAGTATTCACCCCCTACCCTAATCGTTCAGCCTTTATCCAACCGCTCGGACACCTCAGCATGTAACCCTGGATGTTCGCCTAGTTCGTAGTGAAATTTAATTGTATCACCAGGCTTGAGTGCACCTCCAATTGAAAGTGCCCTAGGGCAGGTTAAACCAGAATCATAATCTCTGAGCACGTAATTCTTATAGACTTGCACCGTTGTAAAAAGCATGGGCTGGTACCGTTCATCCAAGATAGAGGGAATTCGCACATCCGAAGCAGGTAGCCTATTAGTTTGATTGCAATTCCAGGATTTCACTGTTTCCCGATTTAAAGTAAATACGGGTGAGACGGCGATCCGGTCGCGCTGGGTAGACCCTTGATACTGTTGCGGGCTATTAAAATTAAATTCTCGTGATATGTCAGTCAGTATCAAGTCAATACGCACTTCTTCCGGTACAAGTATCGAGTCTTGTGCCTGTTTCAGTAAGTGACGCGTGATTGCTACCTGGGGTTCCGCTTGCAAACAGGCCTGCATTATTTCCATGAGAATAATATCGGGCGGCTGATCTGGGGAGACGCGATACGAATCTGCATCCATCGTTTCATAACTTGCGACGGCGTCAGTCAAACCCAGACTATTAATAATAGTTTTGACCGAGTCTATAGATTCAGGATGCACATCCAGGAGCGTAAAGCTTATTTCACGAGAAGAGAGAACCGTCATCAGCGGAACGGCCAGAGTAGCATAGGGCCCACAACCGACGTAAAGGACTCGCACTGGACGTTCAGGAAATTCTTTTTGGATATCAAGAATGGCAGCATGTGCACCGCGCATGAAAGTGATTGTCCGTACATAGTCGTCAGCACACATCGCCGCCATAGTCGGCGATACAGCCAAACCGTTCGGAGTTCGTGTTTCACCCTCAGTTATATCGTTCTGCCGAACGAATGCGGTTGATTGAAAATCTCTCAATATCGCCATCAGTTCGACCATTTCTGGGCGCAATGTATAGACAGGATTTTCAGCATCAAGGAGTGATGTCGTCAAGCTTCGCAAATGATCTATCATATACTCACGCAAGTTAATCAAAGCATAGACTCTGAATCATATCAGTACAATACATGACACAAAAAAGGCCAGAACACCCGTTCACTTTGAACCGCGGCAGACCACTCACACTAAAACCAAGGACGGTTTCTATGCTATCCTACCCCGCCCTGAACGGCGGGGCTTCTCGAGTGCCTGTTCAGGCTATCAATAACGCTTGCAACCAGTCATTCATTTTGGCATCAACAACAAGATGTACCCTATCACTCTTTCCCTGATTGTTTACCGAGTGGGGATCACTTAAGCGAAGATACCAACACTCACCTTCATTGAGAATAACTCGCGTTCCATTCAGAATAAATTCGACGTCATCACTGGTATGGATGGGGATATGCAGTCGCACTGTTCCATATTCTGCCGCGAGATCCAGGTCTGAATGTTCCTTGATTTGAGAGCCAGCGGACAGTTTCATCAGTCGAACGGCCAGGAGGGGGCAGTGCAGCGATTTGAGTACCTCCTGAATGTAGTGCAAGCCCTTGAGAAAAGGGGTGTCTGCGAATGTCTCGCAGGTCGGATCAGAATAGATCATCATCACAGGATGGGTAGCACCTTCAGGCCCACGCAGAGGAATAACACTCCAGTCACCTTCATAATTTTGCGTGACGAAATGCGCTATCCAATCGATAGAATGCAATCGGCGCAGATCTTCCTGCAAACGGTCAGGGTCAAAACAGACGGGAAGTTTAATACGATCTTTCATTGGATACATGAGCCGGGTGATTAATGCATTGAAGAAATAATCAATGGCCTTGATCCACAGTGTACTTCAGGGTTCTTGAATGACATCACTAGACACATCTGAACAACCGATACAGTTGCTCAGATGCGCCAGAGCTTTGAACCTGGAATCACTCCTTGTGCGAATTGATTCTTCGCACACCAAACAGACCCAGCAACCCAGTCAGTAGTCCAATCAACATGGGATTGAGCACAGGTACGCCGATGGCCGCACCTGGGGTTCTGGCAACGATAGGATCACTGCCCTGACTGATAGGCGTATTGTAGAGATTGGAATCAACAAGCGTACTGCTTTGCAGGCGAACACTGACTGGAATATCGGAACCTGCAGCCACGTTAGTACCACCTTCGGTAACAGTGAAGGTTGCGGTATAGGTCGTGGAATTGCTCCGCGCAAGATTACTCAGTGCAAATCCACCTATCGTCCCGCTCAGGTTTGTGTAGACGTCGCCACCATCATCATCAACGGTAATCGTGACATTGACAACGTCATTCACCTGCATGGGTACATTGGGGATCGTAACATTGGTGATATTGGGAACATCATCGTTTTGAATCGTTCCCGCAGCCGTACTCGTGCCCAGTGTGGCACCTGTGGGGGCAGATAAAGCTACCTGGAATGTCTCATCCTGCTCGGGCAAGGTATCACCACTGACGTTTACAGTGACAACCTGACTGGTTTCGGTGGCAGCAAAACTGACAGTGCCGCTGGGCAGTGCACCGCCGAAATCAGCCGCATCGGCTGGATTGGTTCCAGTTCCGGTCACATCATAAGCGGCGCTGCTCGCTCCGGTAGTATCGCCACTGCGAGTCACGGTGAAGGTGAAGGCTGTGTTGCCAGCATCACCTTCCGCATTGACAGCTGATGTCGCAGCTATTGCCAGAGTGGTATCGTCGTTTTGAATTGTGCCCTCTGCGCTGGTAATACCCAGTGTGGCATTGGATGGACTGGAGAGGGTGACGGTAAATGCCTCGTCGCTCTCGGCCAGGGTATCACCGCTGACATTGATAGTAATGACCTGGCTGGTTTCGGTGGCAGCAAAACTAACGGTTCCGCTGGGCAGAGATCCGCCAAAATCGGCAGCATCAGCCGGATTGGCACCGGTTCCGCTAACAGCATAGGAGGCGCTGCTGGCTCCAGCGACATTTCCGCTACGAATGACAGTAAATGTGAAGGCAGTTGTGCCACTATTGCCCTCGGCATTAACAGCGGCAAGGGGATTGATGGACAGATTTGGAGATACGCCGGTCGCGGGTGCACTGACGGCGAGGTCGTCCAATTCTATGTCAAAATCGTCATTACCACTGGCATTGACAATGCGGATAGCATCCAGTGAATTCCACTGGTTACCCGAAAAAGAGACCAATTGACTGAGGTTGTCAGATGTCACCGTGACATCCATGCTGGCGACCACGCCGCCACTGGAGACCCCCTGAACTGTCAGGGCAGTTTCGCCGAACAGGCCCTTCGCAATGTTGAGACTATCCAGCTGGAAAGGATCTGGGTCCGTTGTTGGTGTAATACTGATACCGTCAGTCGCATTAAGCGTACCCATGGCGATGAGGTAAAAATCTGGATCTGCTCCCAGGTCACCACTAACGCCATCATCGTTGATGCTGAAAAAACCCTGATCGGAAGCTATACCATTGTTGATAAAACCCAGGGTCCAGTCACCTTGAGCAAGTGTGGCATCCGTGGCGGTCGGGTTAGCTGGATTATTGAAATCTTCGCTTGCCGGGACGGCCAGTGCCGAAAACGGTAGAATAAACAGGGCGGCAAGGAGGCATATACGTACAAATGCACCCGTCGAATGGAAAAAATCTTTTTTCACAGCGTTCATTGAATTGAGGGACATCTGTTAGTTCCTTGCGCGCTGATAATGGTGCATTATATTTTCCACTTTCGGGCGACCTTGTCGTTCACCACTTGGTTCCCACAATAGATAAGGCCATCAAGCACATGACTGAATCACTTGTCATCATCGACCACTTTCAAGGTCTCGAAGGGGAGACCTTTTCTGTAGCCTTGGGCGAAGATTCCCTTGATCTGGTTCTGGTAGAAGTCGCTGATGACAGTGATCGTCTTGGACGCCATAACCTGGAATATCTTCCCCGTATACCATTTACTCTAATCCTGCGTGGTCCCCTTGAACCTGTTCTGCCTCAGGGCATCTACCGCTTGAGCCATCCCCAGCGTGAAACAATCGAACAATTGATGGTGCCAATTGTCGATCTGCGTAAGGACGGTATCTATTATCAGATCATTTATAATTAATAGCCTGAAGCCTTCAGATACAGCCTTCTAATTTCGCGACGGAAAAACACCCTGCAAAGCAATAATAAAGTTTATTGCCAAGTACGGCTGAACATTGGTATGCGACTGGCCGCCTCCTGTCCCCATATTTGTATTATTGTCGGCCCTGTAAGCATTGGCAGGTCTGCCTGCAACATTGGGGGCAGCAGGATATCTGCCGGTGGGATCTGTCGAATCACCATCTAGTGTTGATCCTCTGTGCGCGGGTATTTGGTTTGCGGTCAGGGTAACTGACTCGGTGCCCCCTTTCTGTCCAAGTGTGTAGTTGCTCAACCCCGGACCTTGCCTAGGACCAACAGGCACCCTGCCCCGCAGGTCGGGTAAGGCAAAGGTAGTCTGGCCGTCGCCACCATAAATGGTACCTAGTAGTGAAAACAGGGCTTGATTTGAATTAATCGCGAGGAGTTGCCCATCACAAAAGGCCCAGCTTCGTGGCGCAAAATTGCTGCCAAACATAACTATCTCTGCAAGAAATGGTTCTGACATGGTGCTTATCCTTTAACTTTTTAATTCGTTGTGGTCTTCTGCACAGCAATATTATTTAGCTGACACTCCGTAAAACCGGTTCAAGTGTCAATTGCAGAAAGGAAAAGTCGGGTAACTCCCCCTTGAAAGGTTTAAGGTGAAGCTGCGTACACTCCCCTACGACCTGCTGTTCACACTTATGTGAAAGCCAGTCCCGATCGCCGCTACTCATTTGGCTCATCAGGGGGATAAAAAAGGTCCCGGCGCGTAAATTGACCGATGGGCCCTGGGGATTCAGCGATAAGCTGACCGGTTGCTGCTACTCAATGGGCGTGGAGTGCCGGGTTTTCTGCAGCCGACCCTGCAGGATCAAGGAGAGCTTCCCGCCTGTCAGCGGAACGAAGAAGTGTGCAGGCGCAGAACAGTTGTATACCGGTTGAGCACTCAACTGCCAGATCAAACAGGCAATCGTTTCCCCGGTAGCAACTGTGGCATTGTTGAACAACGTCAGATTCAGATCAAAATAATCAGCTATATCCGGCGCGATAAAGCTGTCCAGATTGATGTAGGCCCCGGTTGCCGCCAAGTTCTGGTCTGAGTCTGGCAATAATGACGCGGGAAATACCGTTGAACTATTGCTGTTATTTTCGATTGGAGGTGCATAGCCCAGCGAAATGGCTCTGCTGTGTGACTTTGCCGCCCCGGTGAACGGAGCCAGTGTGCTCAGAATGATGCCAGCGGGAATGGCTTGCAGGAAGCGTCGACGTAACGGATTCGTGGGTTGCTGTGACATAGTGGCCTACGCTTCTCCATTCTATTTGTGACAACCATCACATTTATGCCCGTAAATGTCAATCAGCCAACACGGGGGGGGTGTCAGCCGACAGCGGGAGGATACCAAACAAGTTGTTCATAGACCGAAAAGGTACGCTCGGTTATGAAACCGAGTTGAGTGTACAAACGCTTTGCACCCGGGTTATCCATAGAGACCGTGAGTAGCAGGGGTGCGCAAGTCGCAATGGCAGCCTGCTGCAGACCACGCAGTATGTGAGAGCCGTATCCACGGCCTCTGGCTATCTGGATGAAAGCCAGATTTACGATTCTGACACCATCTGTTTCGAAATCCAGTATCAGACGCCCGATTCGTTCCTTCTGCTTTTCTATAATGAAATGCCAGGCATTGGGGTAGCTCTCACCATAACCTTCAGTCTGGGCCTGAAACTGGCTTTCAATAAGCGTTTCGATAAAATCCGGCTCAGCATCCAGCAGTCGAAGATCATCGCGAGTAGAGTGGTAGAGGGATTCGATGAAGCCACTGTCCCCCGGTCCTGCCGGACGCAGTGACAACCCATCAGGAAGGCGCATGCCGGGTATCATTTCATCGAATGCCTGAAATATGCTGAGTAATAAAAAGATGTAACTATTCAGCTGAAATCTGAAAAAAGTACTTGACAGGTTTTTTCTGTATATTTCCCCGTTTTGACGATAGATCTCCTGCTGCTGCAATTGTAATT
>PKUO01000005.1 GCA_002869585.1 Sedimenticola sp. | reverse complement strand
TATTTTATTCAAGGTTGAAGATTTTGATTTGCATGAGCAGAAGGGAGAGTTCGAAAGAGTATTTAGCCTTATAAACGAGAAAGTCGGCGATGAGGCATTCACAAGATTCAATGACGATGGCAGGCCAACGGGAAGATTGGCGCCTGCCTATTATGAGGCGTCAGTATGCGCTTTTAGCACGAATTATGATTCTATTCAGACTCGAACTCCAGGAGAGGTAAAAGAACGCCTTTTTAATGCCTTTAATGACCAAGAATTCTTAAATGCAACGGGTCCCGGAGCGAATACAATTCCAAAGCTTGAATCACGGATTGAAGTTGTTACAAGACATTTGGCGTAATTGATGAGCATTCTGAATACTATAACTAGTGATCTAGATTGGAGAGAAAAAGAGATAGCCAATATGAGGCTTTTACTTTTATCTACAGAAATTACTGCTACACAAAAAAAGGTTCTTTTACGTGCTGCATGGGCAATGCTTTATGCGCACTACGAGGGATTTTGTAAAAATACATTGACGGCATTTTATGATTTTGTATGTAACTCTGGTGTCCATTGTGTAAAACTACCAGAGACCACTAAGCTGTTGGCACTTGAAGCAAGTTTGAAAAAACTTCGAAGTTTACCAAGTTCAAATCTTCTTGATGAAATCGTCAATTTTGAAAATAATAATCTTTCGGTTACACCAGAATTCCAAGAAGTTAAAAGCTCTAACCTATATCCAAATATTCTTATTGATTTTTTAACTGATGCAGACTTAAGCATAGATAAAGTTGAAGAACATAGAACAAAACTAAAAACACTTGTAAGTCGAAGAAATTCAATAGCACATGGTGAAAACAACTTTATTGAAGGCGTACCATACTACTTAACATTTGAATCTGCAGTATATGATGTGATCTATGATTTAGCACTTCAAGTAGATAGTAGGTTAACGTCACCACCATACATCTAAATAAAAAGCATAACAATTTGATCAAATCTCTATGCTTAGGCTAAATTCCAGTGCCCATTTTGGGTTGCATTGGGGTGCCAAGTGAGACACTAAACACAAAGAAAACTTGGTACACTCTTGGTACACTTAGTCACGAAAAATGACAACAATGTACCACAGGATAAAACTCATAAAACGTAGCAGGTCATTGTTTTTGTTACTGTATTTCTTTCCCCACTGTTGTGGTTTTTTGTATAAATTCGACTCGAAATCAATTGTGGCGCAAGCCACCCGGGGTTCGAATCCCCGCCTCTCCGCCATAATAAACAAGGGGTTAGCCAATATCGGCTGACCCCTTGTTCTGTTTCAACTTGCCAAATGGTACACTCTTGGTACACTAGAGAACGAGAGATCACACCATTTCACGACACAGGGGGAGACATGGCTACAATCCAAGAACGCACATCTCCAGACGGAAAAACCAAATATCGCGTCCTAGTCAGACTCAAAGGCTACCCTCCCCAATCAGCAACCTTCGATCGCAAAACAGATGCAAAGAGATGGGCACAAGACACAGAATCTGCCATTCGCGAAGGCCGGCACTTCAAAACTGCTGAAGCCAAAAAACACACCCTCACAGAAATGATAGATCGCTATATCGAGTACGTTCTTCCACTAAAGCCAAAAGCCATTAAACCGCAGACGCAGCAACTCAACTACTGGAAAGCCGAACTTGGGCATCGCCTACTAGCTGATATTTCTCCAGCGCTGATCGCCGAATGTCGGGACAAGCTGCTTGCAGGTAAAACCTATCGAAAGAAGAAACGCACACCGGCGACCGTGAACAGGTATTTGGCGGCCCTATCTCACACATTTACAATTGCAGTCAATGAATGGGGATGGCTAGAAGGAAATCCTGTCAGTAAAGTCAAGAGGCCAACTGAGCCAAGAGGACGAGTTCGTTTTTTAGATGACGATGAACGCAGCAAGCTACTTGCTGCTTGTCGCTCAAATAAGGACAAACACCTATATGCCATTGTCATTCTGGCAATTTCTACGGGAATGAGGCAGGGGGAAATTCTCAACCTTACATGGAAGGATATTGACCTGGGCCGCTCACGACTTATCCTTCATGAAACCAAGAACAATGAAAGACGATCAGTTCCCGTTGTTGGCCTTGCCCACGAGGTACTGTGCGAACTATCAAAAGTACGACGCATCGATAGCCAACTAGTCTTCCCGAGTTCGCAACCAGAAACACCTATCAAAATTCACAAATCGTTTAATATGGCGCTCACTGAAGCTGGAATTGAAGATTTCCGTTTTCACGACTTGAGACATACGGCGGCATCCTATCTGGCCATGAACGGAGCAACACTGGCGGAAATTGCTGAAGTTCTTGGACACAAAACACTTCAGATGGTGAAGCGCTATGCGCATCTGTCGGAATCGCACACCTCTTCAGTTGTCGAGAAGATGAACAACAAGATTTTCGGCTAACTTCTAATAAAGCCGTTTCGGCTTTTTTAGGAGAGCTCGTTTCTTCTGATCGATAGCATATCTTTCCTTGAGATATGAATTGATAATCGCCATTTTTTGAGCAAGACTAAGCTGTTCAAGATGGTATCGGTTTACGTCTTCGACCGAGGGAGTAAAACCGAGGCTTGGCCATGGTCGCCAGCACATCTGCTTGAAAGATGAAAAAAGTAATTTGTCCTGGTAGGGGACGCGCACAGCCTGCACCGTGTAATGGCAGTTATCCGAATATCTGTTTTTCAATTCTGACTTTGTGCCCATTCGAAGAACTTCTCCTCATCGATCAGCACGCGCCGACCGCAGCGGACAACGCAGTGCTTGAATCCGTTGGTTTGCTCGTAAAAAATCAGGTGACGTAATCCGCCGATCGGTGGCCAGGAGTGATATTCATTCCATTTAGTGACAGGGATGAGTCTTCTTTTCTGTGATGTGTTTTCCATAGTTCTATTCGTCCTTTTCGTAAGGGGGTTATTTTCCTTTGGGAAATCCGTAAAGTTGCCTTTTTTGCTGAGCGATGGCGTGCTGATCAATTGAGCGATACACCTTGACCCGCTTCTTGTTCACCGATTCAGCAAATTCGCTGACCGATTCCTCCGATCGCTTAACGAGGCGTTGCAGCACTTGAAGACCGTCCTCAATTTCGGCAGGAACTTCTGAATCCAGCTCCAATCGTGCTTGAAGAGTGGCGATGATTGAACAGGTATGGCCAAGGGCCTGGGCGATGTTTTGGTCAAGGTCGAAATTGAGGGCCTTGCTGCGGATCAGCGGTTCTGGTTGCTGGATGCCGAGAAAGCCGTTTTGGATGGCAACCCACCAATCGAAGGTTTTTCTCTGGGTATGATGCTTTCCGGGGTTGTCTTCGAAGCGAAGCCACTTCTGGGTGCAATAGCCCCAAATATTATCGATGTGCATAAGCAGTTCGGAAATATCGTTAATCCCCAATTCTTTGATCTTCTCGCGTCGAAGCTGGAATTCGATTCGGATGATTTTCATTCCTTCCGGAACGTCTTTGATGTCCCAGATGTCATACATCCAAAACTTTTTCGATTTCTGCCGGATTTCAAGCGGCTTGTCATAAAGGCGAGCCAGGAGCGCTCCTTGGCCGATAGCGATGCCGTTTAACTTTCGATGGGTGTCATACGCCCCGATGTTGGTGGCTCGGGTGGACGCGTAGACTTTTAGGTCAGGCGTCCAGATCGGATCTGGCAACAGGGCATCGACACAAAGATCAACACGGCTTGGCTTGATCTCAACCTTGGTGCCGCCGTTTGCCAGGATGAGGTTTTTGATTTTTTCAATCGCCTTTTCTGCTCCGAGATGCCAAAGGGCTTCCGAACGGCTTTCAACAAAAAGGCTCGGGCGTGATTGCGGAACTTGCCAATTCCCAACAGAGAGGGTCATCTCCCGATTGGTGAGCATCCATTCGTAGCCGTCATGTCCATGGGGCTTGACTGCAAAGGGACAAGGCTCAGCGTCGCCATCGATAGGAATTTCAATGGAAAAATCAGCTCGAAGTTTCTTAGCCTGATCTTTCGCTGTTCTGAGGTGAGTAAAGAAGTCTGTGTTGCTCCAGTGAACATCGATAGCAAGGTTCAAGCTATCTATGCCGGAGGCAAGGGGTCTGGTTTCCGTTTTGCCGAGTTTTACCTTTGCAGGGGGGCTGATAGTCGTCTGCCCCCCTGAGGGCAGCGACGATCGAGTGGGATTAGTGGATTGATTGTTCATAGTGTGCTCCTTTCGTTAATGGTTATGGCGAAAGAAGAACACGGGTTTTCATGGTTTACTGGACAGTGTTTTTAGTTTTTATTGTCCAGCCTCAAAACCTCCATCCAGTCGCGCCTTTCACGCTGAATCGCTTTACTGAAGGCGCTTGATTTGTGGTTGACGGGATGTTTTTTGAGAGTCAAATCGACAGAAACCGCATCAAAAAGTTCGGCGATCTCTTTGTGCCTCAGGGGATGGTTTAAACCGTCACTTATTGCTGAGATCAATCCAGCAATGACATGTTCCATTCTTTGATGGGATATATCTTTTCTCGGGCCTTTGCCAACAGCGCTCAACAGGTTGTCATACTTGTATTTTTTGCCAGAGAGACGAAGCTTCTGAACCTGTTTGCCGATAGCTGGATCGTGAATGGTGAGCGGATCAAGACGCAAGAGTTTTTCAAGAGAGGTGTAATCACCTAATCGAGCATTGCGATATAGGGTTGATGGGTGCTGTCGATAAAGGAGCCAGCAGGGGGCAAAAACAAGAAAATAGAAGCCAGCTATAATCGATCCATTTATGCGCTCTAGCAGATTTTGAGCGACAATATCACCCAATTTATGGCTGTAGGTGTCCTCCTCCAAATCCTTAAAGGATTCCTGAAGGAGTTGAGACGCATTGTGCTGAGCGTTGCGAATCTCTCGCTGTTTATCCTCGGGAGATAGTTTTGAAAACTCGACTTCAAATGTTTTTTTGCCTTGCAGCCAATCAGATTGAGTGAGTTCGGCTAATTCCTCTGCAAACGAAATAGATTCAGGGCTGAACGAAGAAAATTCAGAGAAAAGGCCCCTGATGAAATCGTTGGACTTTCGATGGGAACGGTAGAGCTTGAACCAATCGTGAAAGTTGGGAAGATCAAATCGATAACTTGAAGTGGCGCTGTTTTTTAAGCTCTTAAGCGCGTCGCTTAGATATGGTGCACCAAAGGCAAATTGCGTTGCGACAAGGGCAAGCAGAGGCGGTTTCCCTACCGCCCATTTTCTTGTTAATCGCATAACCCCTCCTTGTGAAAAATCGTTCCGATTTTACACGGAGGCGTTCGCCTTGACCAGTAGCGGAGTGAAAACCAAAACCTGGGCGGTGGTTGGCGTAGAAGTCTACAGGTCCGGTGCGCTCCAATCCCCACTTCACGCTTTGCGCTTGCGGGTCCCCAGTCGCCGGTCCGCACCGCCGGACATGACATGTGGAGATCGAGGCCTGTAACGCGCCTTGGCATTTAGGACAAAGGCACTCTGCGCATACAGGCCGCCGCCAGCGCTCCTGCGCGCCTGATGCTTGCGTGCCGTGGCAAAGTCATCCGAGGAATTAGGTTGACGAGAGAGAGTCGTTAGGGATATTAAGTATTTGTAATTCTTATGGGAGGGGAAAATGGCAAGAAATCCAAAATGGGCACGTGATGAAATCATTCTTGCCCTTGAACTGTATTTTCGCGTCAATCCGCGCCACACCTCTGATTCTCACCCTGAAATCATTGCCCTTTCTGAACTACTGAACCAACTTCCCATACATGCGCTCAAGGACACTGAAGAGAACTTCAGGAATCCAAATGGCGTCTATATGAAGCTCTGTAATTTTTTGAGCTTTGACCCTGAGTATGGCGGCGTAGGTCTTAAATCAGGATCAAAATTAGATCGCGAACTTTGGGATGAGCTCTTCACCGACAGGGCGCGATTGATCCAACTGGCGCAGTCTATCCGTGAAAATCATTCAGCGATTAGCAGGCCTGGTTCACGCGAGGAAGAAGTAGCCGATCAGGAGGAGGAGTTTCCGGAAGGCAGGGTTCTGACCAGAACACACAAATCAAGAGAACGAAACCGCACTCTGACAAAACGAAAAAAAGAAACTGTCCTGACGCAAACAGGGAAACTGGCTTGTGAGGTCTGTGGGTTCGTCTTTAAGGAAAAGTACGGAGAGATTGGCGATGGTTTTGCTGAATGCCATCACAATAAACCTGTGTCAGAGTTGAAGGTTGGGGATAAAACGAAACTTTCTGAATTATCGATCGTTTGTGCAAACTGTCACCATATGATTCATAAAACAAGACCTTGCCTTTCTGCTGATGATTTAAAAAAAGTATTGATCTAATGTATTAGCATGCTCCCGTGTTACTGTAGCGGGGAAGGTTCATTTTATTAATGATACAAATTTGAAAGGGAATGTTGATGGAAGCTCAAGATAATTTCGATCGAGAAATAAGAACAACAGCAGTTGATTTCTCATTTGGCGAATTACTAAATTTGCATAAGGATAATGAAATAGTTATTAGGCCTGAATATCAAAGATTATTTCGTTGGTCTAACGAACAAAGATCTAGACTTATTGAGTCAATAATCCTTGGACTGCCAATTCCTCCTGTTTTTTTGTTAGAAAATAATGATGGAGTTTTAGAATTAATAGATGGACTTCAAAGAACTAGTTCTGTTCTCCAGTTTCTTGATCATAAAGTAATAGGAGAACCTGAGCTAGTTCTCTCTGGATGTGACATTGTTAAAGAACTCAATGGGATGAGGTTCGAAGACATCCCTTTGGCTGTCAGGTTAAAAGTAAAAAGATCTCCAATTCGTGCAACAATAATCAATAAATCCGGCGATTCTTTCATTAAGTACGAAATGTTTAAAAGACTTAATACTGGTGGGTCTCTATTGTCTGCACAAGAAATTAGAAATTGTAGTTCAAGAATGATTAATGGTGGAGATGATTTTTATGAAAACATACAAGAAATGGCGACAAACAATGATTTTGTTCAAACCATATCAAGATTGCCAGATGGCTTTAAAGAGCAACGTGCTGATGAAGAATTAGTTCTCAGGTTTTTTGCTGCCACTGTTTATCGGAAAAAATATAAAGGAAATATTGAAGAATGGCTAGATGGGGTTATGGAGGATATTTTATTCAAGGTTGAAGATTTTGATTTGCATGAGCAGAAGGGAGAGTTCGAAAGAGTATTTAGCCTTATAAACGAGAAAGTCGGCGATGAGGCATT
>PKUO01000089.1 GCA_002869585.1 Sedimenticola sp. | reverse complement strand
GGATAAGACCGGAAACACTACATGGCTGGGTGGCCAAAGCCACCCAGGGTGGGTCAAAATAAATGGCCAGTAGTGGGTCAGTTTAAATGGCCATTAACACCCTTCAACCAGCTAATTATTTTATTAAACATATTCATCACGTTTTCCCAATACAGGCCGTTTCAGCCTGTAAGTCTCTTTCATTAATAAAAATTTGCGATGCCTACAATACGGGCATTCATTATCAGATTTGGTCTGGCGGCTTCTAAATTCCATATTCACAAAATCGACTTGAATCATGTCTTTTCGAAGTACAGGAGGATAACGCCGATACTGTTTAATCAGATCAAACAGCGTTGCCAATGCAAAATCTGCTGTGGCGCTGGTAAAAGGTCCTACACCGGGCGCTTCCTCGCCGCCATCTTCAAGATATCTTTCCTTTAGCTCTTCTTTGGTTATGTTGGGGTTTTCACGTTTGAGAAGTTGGGTTTGTATCCACTTTTCATGAATCACACCCTGGCAAAAAAGACACTCCCCGCTTTCCGGCAGAATGGTACTGATCCGACCAAAATGATAACGAAGTCCAGGTTGACCCGTCTTGTCATCCATAACACGTCCGCCAAGACCGAGGTCAATATATAGCTGGGCATAGGCATAGAGGGCAATATTCATCACGTCCCTGCCAATAAAGTCATCCGTACAGCCCACGACCACATCACAACTGGCCAGGGCATCTAGCGCGTTCGGGTCCGAATCAATCTTTGACTCTCAAACTCCGACCTTCACTGACACACCAATATCATCAATAAAATCTTTTAGTTTGCGGGCTTTTTTATCGCCGACATCGCCTCTTTTCAGACCTCTCACGCTGTTGAGATTGCTCAATGCCAGATCATCGTCATCTATCAGCACCAGCTCGCTAATACCTGCTCGTGCTCCCAACGTGGCAAATGGGCTGCCTGTTCCTCCTGTGCCGACCACGCCGACACGCAAGGATTGCAGCATGTCTACAAAAGGCTGGCCGAATGCAGCGGCTCCCCGCTTGTGGGTTTCAGAGTGGTCTTCGCTGCTTTCCTTGTAGCCATAGATTTTTAGCGGGTCAGTCGTGACAAGAGTGTGCCTGACGGGTACGGTATTCTCAGGCATAGCTGCTGCTCTGACTCGGGCTTTCCATACATTGTTAGCCCAAAGCATTGCTACGAAAGTAATGTCTTTTCCATTCCGGTTGCTAATCGCTCTTAACAGGGTGATTTCGTTTTCGTCATCCTTGATTGAAAACTCATCCGGCCCCTCGGGATGATTATGGATAAAGCCAAAAACAAGCTTTTCTTCCTCACACCTCCGGAATATCTCTCTTAATGGAGCTAGTTTGAAATCAAAATGAGTAGGGGAGCTACTATTGATCCACGCTTCATCAAAAGGTATCACGTCCTGGGCAATATAGCGGTCCGAGTCCGGCAAGCCATCCACACTGATATGAAGCCTGCGGAACAACACTATGGCAGCTCTTTCGTTTCCTTCCGGATGTGCCTCCAGATAATTTACAAGCTCATCATGCTGGGAACCAAGTAACGTCAATCTTGCTGCATTCATTGTGCATCGGGCCTCCGGAATGCACAGTCAATTCTCCGCAAAATTGTTTCAATACCATCTGTACCAGGTCTCCAGACAGATTTACCCTGATTCCAGTGCCGAGACCAGCGGCAAAACTCCTTTCCCTGATAAATTCTGTTGTCCCCACCACCCACATTGTTGGTGGCGGGGATCAGCTTTCCATCCAGGCGGGATAGCCGGGGATTTGTCCAGAGCATGTCATTACCTGCTTGCGGGTAATTACTGGGAATGACTACCAGTACATCACACACTTCGTGATCGTAAATGCCTTTCGGCAGCTTGTAGTTAAGCAGTACCAGAAAACGCTGGGCTTCATCCTCGGTGTACGAAAAGCCTTGCGCTTCTAACTCCTTGTAATCTTCGTCCAGCAGTAAAGGCATATCTTTATGCGCCAGCTTGTGAGCCAACGGACTGGGTTGAAAAACGGTCCGGACCTGGATGCTCGGTTAGGTCGATGATCGTGTCATTTTCAACCGGCACGTCAGGTTGATCCGGAACCTTCCAGAAGATTTCTACATCGTCCGGTAATGAACCCAACTCTCTCAGTTCTGCGCCGGTGATGATCCCCTCGTTCCAGTCAAAGCGCTGATTGTCGATGAATAACTCGGGACGTTTTGATTTTTCACTACTCATTTCAATTCCCTCACTTTTCTTTACGAACGCCTTTGAACGGCGTCTTGGACGAAGTCTTCACATCCATGAAACGCCCCGTATCCGCGTCGCGTTTCACGTAGTGTCCTGACAGGGTTTTCGTTTGGGAGCGGCCTTTCACTGCTCCGTTGCGATGCCCGTCACCTTTCGGTGGATTTGTTGCCATATCGGTCTCCTTTAACTCGTGTTACACATCAATATTAACTACAGTTAATATGATAGGGCTACCTAGGCATGGATGTCAACTGGTGTTAAAATAAAAATTAACAGGAGTTAACGCAATGAGTGATAAAGAACAGCAGGCTGCAATTATTAGCAGTAATATCAAGAGGTTAAGGTCTTCTGTCAATTGGACGCAGGCTAAGCTTGCTGAGGAAGCTGGTATCACTGGTGCCGCCTTAAGTAAAATTGAACAAGGCGAAAAGCGGATACCTACCATTGTTGTCCTGAGAAAAATCGCGTCAGCACTGAAAGTCTCCGTGCATGAGATCACAGGGGAAAGGGTGGATACTGTCTCACCGGAAGACGAAGAAACCAGGGCTTTCCACCGGAAATGGGGTATGCTTGAGGAGTTGAGCGAAGACGATCAGGAAATGCTTATCGGTATGGCAGGACGACTAAGGAAAATGACGAAGGAATGATACAAATTCAGAAAGGAATCGCAGAAGCCGAAAGTTTATTAGAGGACCTCGGTTACGATACGCTGCCAGTACGACCGTTTGATGTCGCCCGGTCTATTCACTCCGATGATTTCAAGCTTAGCATGGAGCTTCAGTCTTTCGACTCCGATAAGATTCTCGGGCGCGCCGAAGGGAACATCAAAGGTGCTTTGGTTTACATCAATTCCAATATTCCCGATCCGGGCAGGCTAAACTTTACTGCTGCCCACGAACTCGGACACGTATGTATGCACATCATGCCCATGGTGAAGTCTTCTTTCGAGTGCGGGACAAAAGAACTATCGAATCAGTTCAATGACCCCATCGAACAAGAAGCGAACGGTTTTGCCTCGGGACTATTAATACCTCAACCATTAACCTCTAAGCTGACCGATGGAGATATCAATTGGTCAAATATTGATATTGTCTCCAGAGCTTGTGAGGCATCTCTGGAAGCCACCTACAGAAAAATGGCCTATTCCAATAAATCACCTTCGGCTCTCATCATTCATCAGAACGGGCATTTTGTAAGATTTGTTCCTATGAATAACTTTGCCTATTTTATAGAGCAAAGCACACTTACAAGGGAACAACAAGCAAGCCTTACCGATGTGAGATCTGAAAACTACCCCACTTATTTTGACGAAGTAGACGCTATAGACTGGGTGAACCCTTCTTCAAAACATGGACGTCTATCTACAATTTATTGCAGCTCGATCCTCCTTAATGATGGTTTCAGCTACACACTTCTGGCCTATGATGACGACTGCCTGGTAGGTGTTGAGGAAGAATATTAGACTAAACCAATTCTGGCCACTAATACCAATTGTCAGATAAACATGATCTATTCCAGTTTACGTACAACACGTTGCGCATTATCCAGGATTAAACCTCCCCTTCCGATACTTAACTCAGCACTGATTTCATCTGCCTCCAAAAGGGGTATCTCCGTTAGATAGATCCGTTGCGCTTCTTCAGCATTTGTTGGAAAAAATGCCCCGCCAGGTTCGCTATGGATGTAGTGATCGCCAATGAGAGCTCCACAAGCCCTACATGAATTACCATAGTATTCATGTCCTGCAGTGCGGGAGTCTTGTAATTTATATCCGGGAACAAGTGCCTGAATGAAGGATAAGATGGTGGCGGGGATATGATCTATGGATACGAAAATTAGCGGCTCTTCCTCGTCGTCAGGATACTCTGGGTCCTTGAATTCTTCCGGATAATCTACGGCTGGAGCCAATATACCCACAACCGATGTCTTGGCGTCACATCGCCAACAGTTGATCTTTCTCCCCATCAGATAAAGTGGAGGATATACTTTCAAGAGGCTCTCCTTTCCTTATGTCGATACAGCCTAAATTGTGCTGGTTATCACGGAAGCTGTCCACAAAGTCCACAACCCCTGCCCGAGACTGCCGGAGTGGCCCCAACAAGGGCCAACGGAGGCAAAGCGAGGGAGACCGCGCAGCGGTCTGGTTGTGGGCTCTTGTGGTCAGGTGAACCAGAACAGTGCTCCGACCAATCCCAAGCTTGAAATACCGGCTACTGTCCAGGCGATTGTTGCTGACTGTTTCAGGACCTCACGCTCCTTTAACCCAAGACTGATTCCCTCGATCTGCTGGGAGTTGGCATGGCCTATCACCTGAGTGGCCTGGTCCGCCTCTCTCCGGATCTCCCTGGTGGCATGCACCAGGGCGTCCCCCACCACGGTTTTGGCAATTACCCGGCTCTGATCCACGTAGGTTTTGTTTACTTTTTCCAGGTGGTTTTCCAACGCCTTATAGGCGGCTTCCAGTCGCAGGGTGTGTTGTTCCAGGACTAAATCATTCAAGGCAATGACCGCGATAATGGGATCATCCTCTTTTAGGATGATCCCCCATCGCTTGGCCACCTCGGTAATCAGCGTGTTTCTATCCAGACTCATGCGAATACAGGAGCAATGCTACTGAACAGCTTTTCCTTGGTGATTTTCAGGCGTTGGCGGCTCATGATGCCGAAGGCATCCGAGCCAATCGCCTGGTCAAACGTCATCTTCTGCTGCAGCATGGTTTTGACATCTTCACCAAAGGTATCCGCGGATTGATCGGGTATATTGATCACCGCATGGAGCCGCTTTGCGTGGTTCTTGTATACCGGCATCTCTTCAAAGGGTTTTCCGCCCTTTTCGATCCGGCCAAAATAGGGATTTTTCCAAACCACGATCTTGACCGCTGCGGGCATCTGACGAGCCAAATGATCTAGCCCCGATAGCGTATCGTCTTGCCCTAGGCCGCCGGTAATGACTGGATGAATCCAAACCGTGCGGCCTGCATCGAGCATCATTTCAATCGCCTTGTTCTCGATCATGTAGTGAGAAAGCGGGAGAAAAGAGGCTGCCCCGTTATCCACCACAAAAGTGGATTGATCGTCTGTCAGCATCATTTCCAAGAGCTGATCGAACTTTCGGGTGGTGATTTGGGAATTCGAGCCTTCTTGCAGTTCAAGTCGCACCACCTCAAACGCCTTGTACTGAGAAAAAGTGGCGTTCACCGGATCGGTATCGATCAGCTTCAGTGATTGGCCTTCTTGAAGGCCGGCGGCAAAAAACTGCGCCAAGATCGAGGCGGTAAAGGTTTTGCCAACGCCACCTTTACCCTGCATGGTGAAATGGGTATCAGACATAATGAATCTCCGAATATTCTGTCTTCCCTGTGGGGATTCGCGCCAAGCGCGAACCCGAATAAGCAACCGCATGCGGTTGCACCTTGTAATGAGATCCATCCGCCGGCAAGCCGGCTCCCCTCCTTGGTTGTTTCCAAATCGCCCAGCAGATCCTTGGGACGATAAAAACCGGCGACTTTCCGCGCCAGGTGTTCCTACGTAAAATGGGTGAAGTGAATGTAACTAATATTCGCCATCATTTTTACCACCGGATGGTGAATAGTCAACTTTGAGAGCTCACGCCCAATGTCGCCACCTCCATGACCGGCTGGTCCCGGTTTCGCTATTTCCCGTAAAGCTCCTCTTCGTTGGGAATGGGGCTGTAACTGAATCCTTCACCCTGATCGGCGCCCACGGTGATCGGGCCGTCTTGCTCTGGTTTTTTGGCCCGCTGCTTGGAAATAGCGGCAACCTGGCCAGCTTTGGGACTCTGTTCGGGTTCAACCTGCTTACCCTTATTTTGTAGCTTTTTCGTGAACCGGGTGAAGTGCGTATAGGTGACATTCAAACCCTGTTTTTGTAGCAACTCGTAAACATCCTTTTTGGTATAGCCCGCTTCCAAGGCGGCCGCTATTTCCGGCCAGCGACTGATGATGAGCGACTTATTGCTGGACTTTGTCCGGCGCAACTCCTCAAGCAAATCCGTCTTTTTCACCTTAGGTGCCCTATTCATACATTCCCAAACGACAGGGTAATTATAGATAAATACATAATCATTACTAGATTTAAAATAGGTATAAAACAGGTAGTAACAAGTTAACACAGGGGTTTCACCCACGATTTACCTGTAATTACAACAGCAGACTAGAAACTGCACAAGGGTAGTAATATACTGCGAATTAGAAGTAGGGCAGGATAGGTGTTTGATATACCGCCGCCGAAGGCGACCGCATACAAACCCGCCCCTTATTCGCACTGCCGTGCTCAACGAGGCCTCCTGCCCTGCGGGGTGATGGCTACCGCCAAAGGAATGGAATAGACAAAATCGATGGGATCAGAAACACGCAAACGAACCGCCCACATCCTGGTCAGGTGCACCCCTGAAGAGAAGGCCGCCGCGGAGGAAAAGGTAAAGGCTTTCAGCTATGCCTCCCCCGCCGCCCTGGTGCGGGATCTCCTCATGGACATCGAACCCAAGAGCACCTTGGACCAGCAAGCCATCTTGGAACTGGTGAGAGTAAACGCCGATCAGGGGCGACTCGGTGGCTTGCTCAAACATTGGTTACAGGGCAAAGGCGCAGAAAAAGACCTGGTGCCTGACATCCGCGCCTTGCTCAAAGAGATCGAGCAGACACAGCAGTCATTAAAAGCGAGGATCATGTCGCTGTGATCGCTAAACGATCCCGGTCCAGGAAGGACGGCAAATCGAGTTTTGCGGCACTGGTCCGTTATATACAAGATTCCCATTCCTCTGAAGAAAGGCTATTATATTCGACACCCACCAACTGTTTAAGCGATGACATGGATTTGGTTATCAAGGAAATCGAGGCGACTCAGGCCCTCAATACGCGCTCACAAGTCGATAAGACCTATCACCTGATCGCCTCGTTCCATGAGTGCGAGCGGCCCAGCCGGGAAGCCCTAGACGACATCGAGCAGCGGTTGTGTGAAGCCATCAAACTGGGCGATCACCAACGTGTCTCCGCCGTGCATGACAACACCGATCATCTGCACATCCACATCGCGATCAACAAGGTACATCCCGAAACCCTGTGCACGGTTACGCCGTTCAATGATTTTCATGAACTGCAAAAAGCCTGTCGGCTACTCGAGGCGCGGCATGGGCTGGTGGTCGATGCCGGCGAAGAGAAGGGCCAACTCCTCACGGCCCCGGTCCAGGATCTGGAAGCGCACCAGGGCATCGAATCGTTTCAGCGCTGGGCACAGGGAGAGCCACAGGCGAGGTTGAGCGCGTTACTGGACCGGCCCGACCCCACTTGGTTCGATGTCCACCAGACGCTGAATGAGTACGGCCTGATGATTGCCCCGCGTGGCAACGGCTTCGTGGTACGGGATCAAGGCAATGCAGAGTTTTCTATTAAGGCCTCTCAGCTGGGGAGACGCTTTTCAAAAGGTGGGCTGGAGCGACAGCTGGGCGATTACACACCTGCCGGTGCCAGTCTTCCTGATCCCTCCCAGCAGTATGAACCCGCACCCCAGACCATCCAGGACCAGGCCCGTGCCGAGCTGTGGAACCAATACAAGACGACCAGCGAGCGGCAACTGTCGGAAAAGACGCAAGCGCTGCAGACGATCAAGGCGGAGGCCAGTAAGGCGTACCGGGAATTGACCGCGACGTTTCGCGCCAGACGCCAAGTGATCTTTACGCGTAAGGATGTCAGCGGACGGAAAAAGCGGGCCGCTAATTCCCTGTTGAGAATGGAGCGGGTACAGGCACAGCAGGCGCTGAAACGTCACTATAACGGCCTCCGACAGGCGGCGATGCAAGGTCATCGTAAAGAGACCTGGATACAGTTTCTGCAGCGAGAGGCGAATAGCGGCAACACCGTGGCCGTCGATGCGCTGAGACGGGCGAAGAAACGCACTGATCATAAGGAGGCGTCGTATCTCTCCGGTACTGCCGAGGCGGCACCGGACGCCCTGCTCTATCAAATGAAGTACCAGGTGCATCGGAATGGGGACGTCACCTATTATATGGACGGCAAGGCGGTCACGGATGAAGGCAAGCGTATCCGTGTGGGCGAGGCCTTCTACGAGCGAAGTATTCAGATTGCCTTGCGAATGGCGCAAAATCAGTTTGGCAATCGTTTGAAGATCAACGGTTCGGAGATCTTTCAGCGCCAGGCTGCAGAAGTGGCCGGACGCTTGGGCATGAATATCACCTTTACCGACTCCGCGCTTGAGCAAGTCAAGGGCGCCCACCAACGCTACGCCTATCGCAAAGACCCCGTGCAACAGTACGTTGATCAGCGGAATGCAACCACCGATAAGGTAGCCGACCTGTTGCACCATCGGCGCTATCAAGAGAGCGATGCCGGGACGCTGGTGTATCGCGGGCAGAGAACGATAAAGGGTGGGCCAAAGGTCGCCCTGTTAGAAAAGGAAGGGACGATGTTGGTTCGTCCCATCAACCAGGAACAGGCTTCTAAACTCAAACAGTGCCGGGTAGGTAGGGTGGTCGAAGCAGATGGAACTTGCATCCAAATTAAAGACAGAGGACGTGAATAATGAGCACCCCTATACCTGCACAGATCGGCGCCGGTACCGGCCCGGTACAGCACGGCATTGGCCTGAAAGGCGTTTTAGCCTTACTGGTGGTTTGTACCTTAATATCGCTCATGGCCGGTACTCAGTACCTGGCTTGGCAATACAACCATTCGCCCGCTCTAGGCGAACCGCTGATCGGAGGCATGTACGGCCCCTGGAAAGTCGTTCAATGGTCGCTCGCCTGGTCTGACAATGATCCCCAGCTCTATCAAAAGGCGACGATGCTGGTTGCCGCTGCCGGGGTGATCGCCTTTTCCCTGTTTGGACTGGTTTACTTTATGCTTCGACGCAAGGGCCAACCCCACCGGGCGCTGCATGGCACAGCCCGGTGGGCGACCCAGGCAGAGATCCAGGAGTCAGGCCTGTTACCCAAAAAAGGGGAAACAGCCCAGGGTGTATTTGTGGGCGGCTGGGTGGAAAAGCGCCAGCTCCATTATCTCCGGCACAATGGTCCGGAGCATACCGCCGCCTTTGCCCCAACCCGTTCGGGTAAGGGTGTGAGCCTGGTAACGCCTACCCTTCTTTCCTGGCCCCACTCTCTGGTTGCGTATGATCTGAAGGGCGAGGCGTGGGCGTTGACGGCTGGCTGGCGTCAGCAGTATGCCCATAACAAGGTGTTGCGGTTTGAACCGAGCGATTCAACCGGTTTGGGCGCCCGGTTCAACCCCCTGCAGGAGATCCGGATCGGAAAGCCCGAAGAGGTGGGCGACGCGCAGAATCTGGCAACCATTATTGCGGATCCGGAGGGGAAAGGCCTCAATGACCATTGGATGAAAACCGGCCACGCCTTTTTGGTCGGGATCATCCTGCACTGTCTCTACGTGGCGCGGGATGATGGTCGGTCCGCTTCGCTTACCGATCTCTCCCTGTTCCTGTCCGATCCCACCCGGACAATGGATGACGCCCTGCAGGCAATGTTGCACTACCGACACTTACATACCGGCACACATCCCACCATTGCCCAGTCCGCACGGGACATGCTAAATCGGGAAGAGCGTGAGCGCTCTTCCGTACATTCGACTACGGTCTCTTTTCTGACGCTCTATCGTGATCCGGTGATTACCCAGAACACAACGGAGTCCGACTTCTCTATTTCGGACCTGATGAATCACAGTGATCCGGTGTCACTTTACCTGGTGGTTAAGCCATCCGATAAAGACCGCTTGAGGCCTTTGATCCGCATCATCCTGACTCAGATCATCCGCCGGCTAACCGAAAAGATGGAGTTTGAAGACGGCGGCACCAAACAGCACTACAAACACCGCCTTTTGCTCATGCTGGATGAGTTTGCGAGTCTTGGCAAACTGGATGTGATGGAGGAATCGCTCTCTTATTTGGCCGGCTACGGCATCAAGGCCTACCTGATTCTGCAAGACCTTGCCCAGCTACATAAGAGTTATTCCAAGGACGAGTCGATCATTTCCGCTTGCCAGGTCCGGGTGGCCTTTGCGCCCAATAAAATCGAAACCGCTGAACTGCTGTCACGCATGACGGGTAAAACCACGGTTATCAAAAAAGCGGTCTCCACCTCCGGCTCGCGTTTTGGCGGGATGCTGAACCGGGTATCGGAAACGATACAAGAGGTGGAGCGCCCCCTGCTCACCGCTGACGAGTGCATGCGCTTGCCGGCGGCCATCAAGAACAGCGATGGGACCAAGATCGTTGAACCCGGCGACATGTTGATTATGCCGTCCGGATTCAACGCTATCTATGGCAAGCAGCCGCTGTACTTTGCTGATCCCGTTCTCTCCGATCGCTCCAAGATTCCCGCGCCTGCAGTATCTGATCGTCTCTACATGGAGCCGCAAAAGCGTTCGACCGATTCAGACATGAATCGGGCACAGTCGCAGATCTACGCGCTTTTTCAGCCAAGCTAATGGCTAAACGTCGATTGATTAAGGCGCTGGCGGCGTTGCTGGCTGTCCTGGCTGTGATCGGTATAGCCCGCGCCGGCGGACTGTATCTGAATCACACCGCAAGCTACCCCCGCGGTTTATGGCAGAAGTCTGGCGACTATGACCCGACCCATGCCGGCGAGCATCCCTATGTGTTGGCCTGTGCGCCGGGCAAGTCAGTACGCCGTGAATTTATTGAGCGGGGGTATCTACCCTGGGGTTTCGACTGCGACGGGGTTGAGGCCCTGTTAAAGCGCATTTGGGCGGTGGCCGGGGATCGCTGGACCGTGACTGACGCAGGTATCGAGGTCAACGGCCAGCTGGTACCCAATACGCAGCCATTGACCGAAGATAGCGCCGGACGTTCGATGCCGGTACAGACGGGCGGCATCGTCCCGGTTGGCCATGTTCTCTTGCTCTCCGACTATCACCCCCGCTCATTCGATGGACGGTATTTTGGCACCACTCCTATCAAGGATCTGATTAGTGAGGTAACCCCCCTATGGACGGAATCGCCTTAGTTGGCCGTCAAGAGCTGTTAACCCACCGACTCGTCTACGCGGGAACGCTCCTAACGCTCACCGGCTTGACCGCCTATCTGGCGTGGCATGGCGAGGTGATCTTGTTGGGTGCCGCGCTCTTTTTGCCGTCCTTCTGGGGCATCGCGCACAGCCGTTTGCTCGCCTGGTTGATCGCCCTGACCTATTACCTGGTGGCGGCGCGAGACATCCCCGCCGGCGCGGCAGTGTTTTTTGGGCAGGGCACCCAAAATGGTTGGCTGCTGTTGATCGGGGCCTCGCTGCTGCTGTCCTTGCCCTACGCCTTGCTGTGGCGGCGTAATCCGGCGATCTGGCGTTTTGCGGTGATTTTGGTGCTGGTATCGGTGCCACCTATCGGCATAGTGGGCTGGACCAATCCCTTAACCGCTGCCGGGGTGTTACTGCCAGGCTGGGGGTGGTTTGGCCTGGGTGCTACGTTTGTGGCGGTGTGCCTAGCCTCTCGCTTCCCGCTCTTAGCCATCCTCTGGTTTATGGTCTCAATGGTGACACCGCTAAGTGTGAAGGCCCCTCCTCCGCACTGGGCGGCCGTCAATACTTCCTACCTGATGGCCTCTGGATCGACGTCCGGACTGACGGCGGCACAACGTCAACAATCACTTGTTGATCAGTTGATGCGCCGAAATGAGCGAGTCCTGATCTTACCTGAAACCATCGTCGGTCAGTGGAGTGACGCGTCTCTTTTTCTTTGGGATGAATTGGCGCGACGCGCCGAGGGTCGCGGTCAGACCATCCTGTTTGGTGCTGAGCTGCCCACGCAGAAGGGCTATAAAAACGCCGCTGTCCGATTGACCAGTGCCGGTGGCGATCCGGTGTATCAGCAACTGATGCCGGTGCCGGTGTCGATGTGGCGACCCTGGAGTGATCAGAGCGCCCTCCCCGCCTGGTTTGCTCCGCAGTCGGTTGAGATTGATGGTAGGCGGTCGGCGTTTTTGATCTGTTATGAACAGCTGCTGTTCTGGCCTCCCCTGGTGGCCATGTCCACCGATCCGGATGTCCTGATCGGTATGAGTAATGACTGGTGGGCCAGGGGCGGCGATATCCCGGCGATACAGGTGTCTGCGCTGAAGGCCTGGGCCTCGCTTTTTGATAAATCATTGATTTATGCGGTGAATCGATAATGGACTTACCTCTCCTCATAGAAGAGTGCAATTTAGGTGCGCCGGCGGAAGTAGTCGAGGCCATTGTCCAGGTGGAATCCCGGCGTTTGCCCTATGCTCTGGGCGTTAATACACGGAGGGGACAGGCTGCCCCTCGATGGGTACGGCCCAAGAGTCTGACCGAGGCGGTCATGGTGGCAGTTGACCTGGTGTCTCGGGGCTATAGCGTCGATGTGGGGTTGATGCAGGTGAATAGCGACAACTTGGCTCGGATGGGTGCTTCCATTGCAGAGGCCTTTGAGCCTTGTCGGAATATCCAGCTGGGAAGCCAGATATACCTGGATGCAGTGGCACAGGTCAACGGTCAGGGTAACGTATTCCCCTCCCCCTATTCGCCGATGCAAGGCGCGTTGTCGCTGTACAACACTGGAAGCACCTGGAAAGGCTTCTCGAATGGTTATGTTGAGCGAGTGACACACTATATTAGATATGGCGTCGATCCCGCTGCTTCCACCATGGAGGTGGTGTTTACTGTCGGGAGGGATGAGGAAAGTCTGGACGATATGGCCGTTGATTTTAGATGAGTAAGCCGGGCTGGAGCACGGCTGGTTCTTTACTCTGATTCTTTAGGCGCCAGGAGAACGATTCGCCATTCATCTGCAGCGCGGCCAGTTTGATCTGATAGCCGCTGTAATACCTTTGGATTTGTATGGGGATGGTGGAGACACATAATGTTCGTCCAAAAATGTTTCATTTCGGTTGTGTCACGCTGCGTTTAGAACTAGAATCGCCTAGGGCGTATGTATGTCATTGATTTAATTACGCGTAAAATGCTATGAAAGAAGTAGAGTAGTAACTAATTTTAGCGCTAGTCCTGTTGTTGGTGGATCAAGCAAGGAATGGGAGGAAGCATATAATAATTTCTATCGTCCTCGCCTTGAATTGCGGTACGTGCACCCAATAAAAGTACTCCAAGAAAACGGTTCTTTTCAGAGAGAAGGCTTTTATATTATGGGAATCTCTAAAAACAAACAATAATGGGTGTCACTCAACCCCAAAGACTGAAAATAAGTGGGGCAGACGCGATTAAAGCGATCGATCAAGTCTGACCCTATGTATTTACGAGGGATCATCCATGCACATCACTTTTCCGATGTTCGAAAAGGGCCGCAGCTTCGTCATGGCCGGTGGATTGGTCAAGGCTTACGAAGGTCACAAGTTCGTCTATCTGCACCTTGTGTGTCAATGTATTGAATGCATCGGCAAGGCACTCCTTCTTTCACGCAACTATGAAAAGTTCGAACAAAAACTGAAAGGTGACTATGGGCACGATCTTGAGTTGCTCATTAACGAAATAAATGAGGGCTCTACCGAGGCCTTGTTCTCCAAGGAGGCGATGAAAGAGTTGAAGATTCTCAACTCCTATTACAAGCAACACATGCTCCGCTATGGTGCTGCTAGTGATTTCAAGGTGGAGGCACAATATATAACGGCTGACTGTCTTCACCGCGAGTTAATAGAATGCTTGGCTGAACTCAATACCAAGTTCGCATCCATAGAGAGCCCCTAATACCTCGCTTCAGCTGACGACAAAGGCAATGGGGTCAGAAGCGGATTGATAATGCTGTATATTCTGCCGGGCGAGACTCCCTCCCGGATAAGCGTCAATTTCGGTTCTGGGGTTTCGGGTCTTGCAACTAGATTGGTAATGATCCGATTGCTGCGTAGGCATTTAATCACTGAATGGAAAAGTAGTGATGGTGAAATTAGTTTTTTAAATTAGAGTGAAATAACTAAGGAGAGATAGATGGATTTTTTGTTATCTGGATATGGGCATAAGTACGATAAAAGTAAAACTAAAGCCTTTAAGACTCTTCGAGGAAAATTGAATTCATCGTACGAAATTGTAGAAGATGGAATTTCTACAGCTGGTCGGCGACCATATTACGATTGTCTAGAAATAAAAGGTTCTACTTCAAAAACCAGCCGTGCACAGAACAATCAAATTTCGCTTATGTTTTATAAAATGACGATAGAGGATTGTATTAATGTAAGTTCTATGTTTCTAGACTTTGCTCTGAAGTTAGATCATAAAAAGGGTTCATATATTCATCCTGACAGTAATCCTGAACTAAAAATAAAGTTTGTTGATGAACTAATGAGGAAAGGCGTGTTAGGAACAGAGTCAGCAAATACTTATCTACTAAAAACATTGCTAAGTTCTTTGGAAAATAGTATCGATAGGCTTGAAAACTCAAAATCTATATTAAATATTCTCGGTGGAGATGAACAAATAGAAAAATCTAGAGCGAGAGCAAAGAAGATTCACAAGGTGATGGAAATTCTCAAAAATGCAGCTGGAGATATGAGTATGCTTGATGATGAAGGCTTGGTTCTCGAAAATAAAAAAGATAATAGTAATGTTGTTGAGTTTAAATCTGATAGTTAATTCTAAACTGTTCTCCTTTATTGATTTGTAGGGCAATCGCATATGGACTTTGTTGTAGGGCAGACATATGACCGCCCGTGCAGACATACCCTTTGGTGGCAGCAACAAAGCGGCATCGTTACTCCGGCCGTGAGCCGTCCTACGTACCAGCTGCTTCATTCAGCACATCATCCAGCGAACGTGCCACTACATAACGTGCCGGATTGTCGCCTTCGGCCAGCGCCGCGAAGTGCGCCTTACCACACTCGATCTTTGCGCTCTCCTTGTCGCGCAGATAGTCAGTAAACAGGCTGCTCTTGGTTTCCACCACGAAGTACAACCTCTCGGTGCCATCTTCTTCTACCAGTACCGCCCAGTCCGGGTTGTAACTACCTAGCGGGGTCGGCACCTTGAACCAGCCTGGCAGCTTGACGTAGAGTTTGATGGCGTCATTCTTCTCCAGCGCATCGGCAAAGTCGTGCTCGGTGGTAGAGTCGTAGACCACATGCTCGTATATTGATTTCTGCGTATCCAGCAGCAGGTTTTTCAGGTAGCCCGTCAGTTCCTCTTGCTCGAACAATTCCTGGGCATAGATGTGCTGATCGCCGAGCTTCTGGTATTTGATGCCATCCACAAGGGCCAGTCGCTTGCAGCGATTGATGATGCCACTGGCCAGCTCGATACATTGCTGCGGGTTGCGTTTGAAGTCATCCAGTCGCCCACTGCCCGTCAGAATGCTAGTGATCGTGCGGCGAGTCAGATGTGTCCGATCCTGCAGGTCGGTCAGTACGTCTGGCAGTTCAATATCCGATTCGTCCAGGACCACCGTCGCGGCCCCGGCTTTTTCGGTGGCTTCCACGCCCGCCTTGCCAATGGCTATATCGGCCTTGCGCCATTGCAGACGTGCCTTGGCGATGTACGGGGCCTTTTGCAGCGAAGCGATGCAATCAGTCACCAGTTTGTCGTTGTCGAACTGCACGCGATAGGTCGTCTGGTGTTTGATGCGATCCCACAGCGCCTTGAATTCCTCGCTGAGGTAGATCGCCTTGCCGTCCTGACCTTTGCGTAGAGCAATCTGTTTGCGCTCGTCCGCATTCCTGATTTCGAGCCGGCCGGAGAGCTTGCGTAGTACTTCGGCGATTTGCCCTTTCTGGGCATCAAACTCGGCAGGCAGGGTCAGGGTACCGTCCTTGAGCGCTGTTTTAAGGGAATCCTGTACTTTTCCTTTAGCATCAATGTGGCCGGCGGCTTTCAGGTGATTCCACAGCGCCTGGGACTGCTCCATTCCGAGTGGTGCAGCCTCGCCATCCTCACCCACCACGGTAATGGCGGCAAATTGATGCGGTTCGACCACGCCAAAGCGAATGCCGGTATCGTCCTCGATCTCTTTCTGCAGTGCTTCGGCAAACTGCTGGTAGTTCTCCGTCGCCACCACGGTCAGGGTGTTGACCTCGAAGCCACGCACTCGTTCGCCCTTCTGGTTGACGCACAGTCGCAGACCTCGCCCGATGGTTTGGCGGCGCTCGCGCTCGGTCTGGATATCGCGCAGTGTGCAGATCTGGAATACATTGGGGTTGTCCCAACCTTCCTTCAGCGCGGAGTGGGAGAAGATGAACTTCAGCGGCGTTTCAAAGCCAAGCAGCTTTTCCTTCTCCTTCATGATCAGGTTGTAGGCCCGCTCGGCATTCTCTCGATTACCGGCGTTGTTCTCGGCGGTATCGCTCCAACCACCCTTCTTGTCGATGGAGAAATAACCGTTGTGCACCTCCTCGGCGGCACTGTCCAGATCTATCTCTGTAAACAGGCTCTGGTAGGCCGGTAGCTTGGCGGCACGACGGTATTCCTCTTCAAAGATGCGGGCATAGTCACCTTTCACCGCGTTGCCGTCGGCGTCATAGGTACGGTAACGAGCCACCTCGTCGATAAAAAACAGCGACAACACCTTGATGCCCAGCGGGCGCAGGCGCTTTTCCTTGTCCAGGTGTTCGCGGATAGTGCGGCGAATCATCTCCCGCTGCACGGCCAGGGCGTCCACATCGCCGTGGGCCTGTCCCGGGGCAAGAAAGGCTTCCCCGCCAGGATAGCGCAACTCCATGAACTCCTCGCCCTTGGCGGTGTTGATCTCGCCGACGCGAAAATCGGCATAGATCGCCCGTTTGCTGGTCTGCTCCAGATCGTCGCCATCCTGCACCGTGACTTCCTGGCGCTGTACACCACCTGCCATTTGCATATCCAGCGCAATTTTGGCGCTGATGGTGCCGCGCTTGTTGCTGACCGCCACGAGCCGAACATAGGGCTTGTTATTGGCATTTTCTACCGTGGCCGAGGCCACCTCGATCTGCTTGACCAGCTTGCGCTCGTAGGCATCCACCGCATCCAGGCGAAACACCATGTGATGCTTGTCCACATGGGTCGCGGAATAGCGCAAGGTGCATAGCGGGTTCATGGCGTCCAGCGCGGTCTTGCCAGCGCCCTTCAGGCCGCCGTCCACGCTTTGTGGCTCGTCTACGATCAGCACCGGCCGGGTGGCCTTGATCAGGTCGATAGGCTTCTCGCCACCAGTCTTTTCGCTATCTTTGTAGAGGTTGTTCACATCCTTCTTGTTGATGGCCCCGACCGTAACCACCATGATCTGGATGTTGGAGCTGGTGGCGAAATTACGCACCTGGCCGAGCTTGCTGGAGTCATACAGGAAGTAATCGAAGGGCACGCCGGCATACAGGCCCTTGAAGTGATCTTCGGTAATCTGCAGGGTCTTGTAGACGCCCTCCTTAATCGCCACCGAAGGCACCACAATCACGAACTTGCTGAAGCCATAGCGCTTGTTCAGCTCGAATATCGAGCGCAGGTAGACATAGGTCTTGCCTGTGCCGGTTTCCATCTCCACTGTGAAATCACCGGAAGTCAGACTGCCGGAGGGCGGCAGGCCGCCTCGTAGCTGGATATCCGCCAGATTCTTGTGCAGCTCGTCGTCCAGCAGGGTCAGGCGGTTACCCACGCCCAGATCGGATTCGGCCATGCCCAGAGTCATCTGTTCGGGCTGGGTGCCGGGGAACAGGTCGCTATCCGCAGTAGCCGGGGCTTTCATGGTCACGGTGAACTCAGTACGGCAGATTTCCTGGCAGCGGAACAGGTCGCACACGGCCTCGATGGCCTGCATCTGGTAGTCGAGGTTGGGTTCAAAGTGTAGCTTCATGTGCTTGCCTTGTTGTTTGTGGAGTAGCCATACACCGCTACCACATTAGTGGAGTGCAAAACTAAAAAAAGACTCCACAACGAGTTTTGTGGAGTCCGGGCGTTACTCAAGCGGTTCATAGCACCTCCCGACCTTCGGCAAGGTTGATCAGCCTGGGAAAGCACAGGGTGGCCGCACGGCGGCCGCTACCCGGCTGCAGCTCCAATAGAATGCCGGCCTCCTTCAGCTGTCGCAGCAGTGCCGGGGCGGTCTTCTCGTGGATGCCATAGTCAACAGACAGCTTTTGAGCCAGATCGGAAGTACGGAAAATGGGTTTGCTGAAAATGGCATCCAGCAGGTGTACCGAATACTGGGAGTGGGTCGTTTCCTGAATAGCCACCTTCATCTCGGGGTCGTCTCAGAAAACGGAAAATAAAGCACGCTAAGCGTGCGTGGAGGCTGGCACCCAGCGGTACAGCGTCGGAATGGACACGCCGAGGTTCTTGGCCACGTCCTTGGGCGGCACCCCGCTGGCCAGCAGCTTCTTGGCCGACTCGATCTTGCTGTCGGTCATCTTCGGCTTGCGGCCGCCTTTGCGGCCGAGCTGCTTGGCGACTTCCAGCCCGGCGCGGGTGCGCTCGACGGTCAGCTCGCGCTCCATTTCGGCAAGGCTCGCCATGACGTGGAAGAAGAACCGCCCGGATGGTGTGCCGGTGTCGATGGAGTCGGTGAGGCTCCTGAACTGGACACCGTGCTTGTGCAGATCGCCGACCAGATCGACCAGTTGCTTGACCGACCGGCCCAGCCGGTCGAGCTTCCAGACGACCAAAGTATCGCCTTCGCGCAGCATTTCGAGCGTCTTGGCCAAGCCAGGCCGGTCTGCCCGCGTGCCACTCACCTTGTCCTCGAAGACCTTTTTACATCCGGCCTTGCTCAAGGCTTCGCGTTGCAGCTCCAGGTTCTGATCCTGCGTCGAGACGCGCGCATAGCCAATCAACATGGCTTGTCTCGCGCCCGGTCGATGCGTTCCTGCATCGCCTGCATCACTTCTTCGTGGGTGTACGATCTGGCGTTGGCGTCGGTGGCTTGCCGCAGGGCTTCCTCAACCTCGCGCGTCATCCGCTCGTAATCCTCCGGCCACAGCGCTTGCTCCATGCGCAGCGACGCCTGACCCAGCAGGTGCAGCAGGCTGAACAGCCGCATGTCGTTGGTGGCGACGATGCGCTCCCGAATCTGCTCCTGAATAGCTTCGCTAGCCCGATGCGCTTGTGGTGTGGCAGTCCCCTCGTAGTCAGCGGGGAATTCCGCTTCCTCGGCAATCCTTGCCCAGGCGCTGGCCAGCGCCTCGATGGTTGACGTGCTCATTTCCGCCGCTCCTGTGCTCTTTGGCGAATCAACCGGCCAAGGGGCCTCGACGCGAAAACCAGCAGCATCACGCCTATCGGATACCAGGTCGAGAAGACCACCAAGGCATCGAAGGCTGGCCGTCCGGTGTTGGTAGGCAGTACGGCGGTCACAGCCATCAACCCGCCGACCGTCCAGATGATGCGCCACACGTAGGGCATCACGCGGGGCACGTAGCTGTCATCGAAAGCGGTCTGGTACTAGCGGCGCAGGCCGCGCTCGGCAAGCGCCTGGCGCGGCCGCTCCGACAGCGCATCCGTCCGGCCATACCAGCGCCGGAATGGTGGACAGCGCAGCAGCAAAGGGGTGAAGAGGATCATCACCGCCACGATCGCGACACCCCACGCCATGACGGCGCCGGCATCGGGCCGCTTGGCGTTCTCGATCACGGGCGCGAAGACGCCCGGAGCACCGATCATCCAGAACAGCGCAATGTGCTGATGGAAGGAGAGCTTCATTTGCTCATCCACTTGCGCAGCAGGCGCTTTTTCAGGGAGGCGCGTTCTTGCGGGTTGCGTCCCTTGTGATTGGCGATGCGATCCGCCGTGGCGGCCTGGCGCTTGACGGGCCAGTAGGAGCGGCCATCCTTGCCCATCGACCAGACGCTGCTGGCCTGGTTTTCCAGCAGGGGCAGATGGGCGCTCAGGGCTTCGGGCGACGCGCTGGTCAGCGCCGTGCGCTCACGGGTGCGCCAGCGCTGATGCCAGAGCTTCTTGTCCTCGCGCTCGCTGCCGCAGGTCGTGTGCCCGACGATGGGTGTTTTGCGGCGGCTGCGGCTCATAACGTAGTGGTCTCCAAGAACATTCAGGACTGATCCCAGGCGTCGATGGTCAAGACCTGATCGGCAGGACAGGCGGCTACGCGGTCGGGAACTGGATGGTGTTCAGTCTCATGCCGACCCCATTCGATTGATCGCGTCGCTTGCGGCACGCTGCGACGCAAGGAGGTTTGCGACCTGGTTTAGCAGCCGTGTCCGCTGCATGTCTGTTACCTATCTCCCCGACCGCTCATTGGACCAACTCCAGAGATTGGGCTCTATCGCTCAGCCAATACGAAACCGGCATTGGCTGATGCCACAACCGAGACGAACACAAATGGCTCGGTACCTGTATTTCGCGCCCCGTGCACTTGGCCCGGTCTTGCCACGGCTATCTCACCTTCCCTGAGGGCACGAACAATCCCATTGCCCTGAAAGTAATCAGCCATTCCCGACAAAACAGTCCACGTGTCTTGGCCGTGAGGATGAATGTGAGCCGCAATTTCCTGCCCGGGATGGACATGCCAAACCACGATAATTGAGTCTCGGGTTTCAAGCACAACGGAACGAATAGGCTCGCCTTCGGACGGCTGAACATACTCGGCTACAGAAAATATTCTCGATTCAACAGTCATCGGAGATCCCTCTTTCACAGTGCCCCCAGACAGGCTGGATATGAGTTCTAACTCGAATTTGAACGGGAGGCTGNGCAATTGCTGGAGCAACGCCGGCAGCCATTCCTGTACCGTCTCCCACACCACATCGAGGTTGATGTCGAAATAGCCGTGAGCCATGCGATTACGCATATTGCGCATGCTGCGCCACGGCACGTCGGCATGCGCCTGGGTGAACTCGACGTAGCCATCCATCACCTTTGTGGCCGCCTCGCCGATGACGATCAGGCTCATGATGACGGCCTGCTGGGTGCGCTTGTCGGCCAAGAAGTCGGCCTTGGCCATCCCTTCCACGAAGCTGCGCGCATCGGTGGCGGCCTGCTGAATGTGGTCGAGGTAATCGGGCAGGCGGTTCTCGCTCATATCGGTTGCGCCTCCGCGAGCACCTTGGCCCGGAACTTCGGCGGCAGGTCGCCGGGAGTCAGCAGATCGACGTCAACGCCGAGCAGCGATTTCAGTTCTTCTTCCAAATCGCCCAAGTCCAACAACGTGGCACCGGGCAGCGCATCGACCAACAGGTCGAGGTCGCTGCCATCCCGGTCGGTGCCATGCAGCACCGAGCCGAAGACGCGCGGGTTCGCGGCGCGAAAGCGGCCTACCGCTTCACGCACTGCGCTTCGCTTCATGTCAAGCACAACAGACGGTCGCATGGGCATCCTTTCTTATCGAAACTCGTTGAGATGATATGCAATCAAGAATAGAATTTCAAGAACTATTTTCGAGAATCGCAATGCCTTGATTCCCGTGCCGCGCCGGTTGCCTTGGCGGGCTTGTCACAAACCTACGTTTTCAAGAAGAAGGAAACCGCATGCCCCGCCGTTCGATCCTCTCCGCCGCCGAGCGCGAAAGCCTGCTGGCGTTGCCGGACACCAAGGATGAGTTGATCCGTCACTACACGTTCAGCGAAAGCGACCTCTCCATCATCCGGCAGCGGCGCGGCCCGGCCAATCGGCTGGGCTTCGCGGTGCAGCTCTGCTACCTGCGCTTTCCCGGCGTCATCCTTGGCGCTGATGAGCCACCGTTCCCGCCATTGCTGAGACTGGTCGCCAACCAGCTCAAGGTCGGCATCGAAAGCTGGGACGAGTACGGGCAGCGTGAGCAGACCCGACGCGAGCACCTGGTCGAGCTGCAAACGGTGTTCGGCTTCCAGCCGTTCACGATTGGCCACTACCGGCAGGCTGTCCAGTTGCTGACCGAGCTGGCCATGCAAACCGACAAGGGCATCGTGCTGGCCAGAGCCTTGATCGAGCACCTGCGGCGGCAGTCGGTCATTGTGCCCGCCCTCAACGCCGTCGAGCGGGCGAGCGCCGAAGCGATTACCCGCGCCAACCGGCGTCTCTACGCCGCCTTGGCTGAGCCGCTGACGGACGTGCATCGCCGTCGCCTCGACGATCTGCTCAAGCGCCGCGACAACGGCAAGACGACGTGGCTGGCCTGGCTGCGGCAATCCCCGGTCAAACCGAACTCGCGGCACATGCTGGAACACATCGAACGCCTCAAGGCGTGGCAGGCGCTCGACCTGCCCTCCGGCATCGAGCGGCTGGTTCACCAGAACCGGCTGCTCAAGATCGCCCGCGAGGGCGGCCAGATGACGCCCGCCGACCTGGCGAAGTTCGAGCCGCAGCGGCGTTACGCGACCCTGGTGGCGCTCGCCATCGAGGGCATGGCCACCGTCACCGACGAAATCATCGACCTGCATGACCGCATCCTGGGCAAGCTGTTCAATGCCGCCAAGAACAAGCATCAGCAGCAGTTCCAGGCATCCGGCAAGGCGATCAATGCCAAGGTGCGGCTGTTCGGGCGCATCGGCCAGGCGCTGATCGAGGCCAAGCAAGCGGGCCGCGATCCGTTCGCCGCCATCGAGGCCGTCATGTCCTGGGATGCTTTCGCCGAGAGCGTCACCGAAGCGCAGCGGCTCGCGCAACCCGAGGACTTCGATTTCCTGCACCGCATCGGCGAGAGCTACGCCACGCTGCGCCGCTACGCGCCGGAATTTCTCGACGTGCTCAAGTTGCGGGCCGCGCCCGCCGCCAAGGACGTACTCGACGCCATCGAGGTGCTGCGCAGCATGAACAGCGACAACGCCCGCAAGGTGCCCACCGACGCGCCGACCGAGTTCATCAAGCCGCGCTGGCAGAAGCTGGTGATGACCGACACCGGCATCGACCGGCGCTACTACGAACTGTGCGCGCTGTCGGAGCTGAAGAACGCGCTGCGCTCCGGCGACATCTGGGTGCAAGGCTCGCGCCAGTTCAAGGACTTCGAGGACTACCTGGTGCCGCCCGCGAAATTCGCCAGCCTCAAGCAGGCCAGCGAATTGCCGCTGGCCGTGGCCACCGATTGCGACCAGTACCTGCATGACCGGCTGACGCTGCTGGAAACGCAGCTCGCCACCGTCAACCGCATGGCGCTGGCCAACGAGCTGCCGGACGCCATCATCACGGAGTCGGGCCTGAAGATCACGCCGCTCGATGCGGCGGTGCCCGATACCGCACAGGCCCTGATCGACCAGACGGCGATGATCCTACCGCACGTCAAGATCACCGAATTGCTGCTGGAGGTAGACGAATGGACGGGCTTCACCCGGCACTTCGCCCACCTGAAGTCAGGCGACCTGGCCAAGGACAAAAACCTGTTGCTGACCACGATCCTCGCCGACGCGATCAACCTGGGCCTGACCAAGATGGCGGAATCGTGCCCCGGCACGACCTACGCCAAGCTGGCCTGGCTGCAAGCCTGGCACATCCGCGACGAAACCTACGGGGCGGCACTGGCCGAGCTGGTCAACGCGCAGTTCCGACATCCCTTCGCCGAGCATTGGGGCGACGGCACCACGTCATCGTCGGACGGCCAGAACTTCCGCACCGGCAGCAAGGCCGAGAGCACCGGCCACATCAATCCGAAATACGGCAGCAGCCCAGGGCGTACGTTCTACACCCATATCTCCGACCAGTACGCGCCGTTCCACACCAAGGTCGTGAACGTCGGCGTGCGCGACTCGACCTACGTGCTCGACGGCCTGCTGTATCACGAATCCGACCTGCGGATCGAGGAGCACTACACCGACACGGCAGGGTTCACGGACCACGTCTTCGCGTTGATGCACCTGCTGGGCTTCCGCTTCGCCCCGCGCATTCGTGACCTGGGCGACACCAAGCTCTACATCCCGAAGGGCGATGCCACCTACGAGGCGTTGAAACCGATGATCGGCGGCACGCTCAACATCAAGCACGTCCGCGCCCATTGGGATGAAATCCTGCGGATGGCCACCTCGATCAAGCAGGGCACGGCGACGGCCTCGCTGATGCTCAGGAAGCTTGGCAGCTACCCGCGCCAGAACGGCCTGGCCGTCGCCCTGCGTGAGCTGGGACGCATCGAGCGCACACTGTTCATCCTGGACTGGCTGCAAAGCGTCGAGCTGCGCCGCCGCGTGCATGCCGGGCTGAACAAAGGCGAGGCGCGCAACGCGCTGGCCCGCGCCGTGTTCTTCAACCGCCTGGGGGAAATCCGCGACCGCAGCTTCGAGCAGCAGCGCTACCGGGCCAGCGGCCTCAACCTGGTGACGGCGGCCATCGTGCTATGGAACACGGTCTATCTGGAGCGGGCCGCGAACGCCTTGCGTGGCCACGGTCAAGCCGTCGATGACGGCCTGTTGCAGTACCTGTCGCCGCTCGGCTGGGAGCACATCAACCTGACCGGCGATTACCTCTGGCGCAGCAGCGCCAAGATCGGCGCGGGCAAGTTCAGGCCGCTACGGCCGCTGCAACCGGCTTAGCGTGCTTTATTTTCCGTTTTCTGAGACGACCCCATCTCGTCGTAGAGCGCTTTGATCGCTTCCACTCGCCGGGTATTCTGGCCCGCCTGCTCGATGGTGGCGCGCAGGAAAAAGGCAATCCAGCCATCCCAGTCTCCGTCAGCGGAAATAGCTTTAAGTCGTTGATAATACTCGTCTCGATGATTCTCCAGGTACTCTGACAGATAGAACATCGGCTGTGATAGTGCCCGCTTCTGGAACAAAAATAAGGGAATTAGAATCCGTCCGATCCGTCCGTTGCCATCCTTGAAGGGGTGCAACAACTCGAAATACGCATGCACCACCGCCGTCTGCACCAGAAAGTCCACGTCATCACTGTCCAGATACCGTTCCCATGCCTGCAAATAATCCAGCAGCTGTAATGGGTTCGGCGGTACAAAACTGGCCTGTTCAATCGGACAGCCCTGGCGGCCAATCCAGTTCTGATCCCGACGAAACTCACCGGGCGTCTTTTCCTGGCCACGCACGCTGCTCATCAGAATGCGATGCAGCTCCCGCACAAAGCCCAAGCGAATCGGATAGGCATCCAAATACTCCCTGGCTTTGAACAGCGCTTGCCGGTAATTGGAAATCTCTTGAATGTCCTTGTACTTCTCGCCCTCCTTGACCAGTCCCGCCTCCTGTTCAAGCACTTCATCCACGGTGGCCTGGGTGCCCTCAATCTTGGAGGAGAGCACGGCTTCCTGGGTGGTCAGTGGCGAGAGCATCACCGCCGGATTAGGGATGCCCTGCAGCAGCCCGTCATAACGTGCCAGCGCGGCGTTGGCCTGTCCAACCAGCGGCAACAGCAGGCGGTAATCCAGATCAGTTAGTGGTAATACGTCGGGTACATAGGGCTGCATGGTGTTACCTCACAAACTGCGCACGTTCTGGATGCCGTACTGCTCCAGGACCGCGGTGAGGTTGGTTTTAGTGACATCATCCATAAAAGCACTGTCGCGGAATACACAGGTGGTATCGCCGACTGGGGCCATCTCCCGGTGCCAGGCGACGATACCTTGGGCCAGGGGCTCCACCTGCTCGCGGGTGATCTGTTCGGCCAGGCAGGCTAGCAGCACTCCACCGCCTACAGCATGTACTGGCTTGCCAGCGATCTCACTTCGCTCAATTGGTACGCACAGGTCCAGGCCCAGCTTGAGCAGCAGTTCGTAGAGCACATCCGCCTCGCTGCGACCGTCCAGGATATGCTCCTGATGATCGAGCAGGGAGCGCTCCAGATCTGCTGAATCTGGATTCCAGGCGCGGATATTGGAGTGGTCGAGCTTGAAGACGCGGAAACCGGTGTCGCCGACGAACATTGGGTTGTCTGCCTTCACTTTTGCAGCGGCACGACTAAGGCGCTCTTTAGTGAGCTCCGCAATGGTTCTAGGTTTGCCCAAGTTGTCGCAGAGGTCTGCCGCAGTTTTTTGCTCTTTGTCTGCAGGATCAAGTGGCTCCGGCAGTTGGACGAGCATGAACCTTCGAGATGGTTCGGCTTCAGCACTCGCGAGCATCGTCGCATGACCTGTTGTCCCTGATCCAGCGAAGAAGTCCAGAATCAGTTCCCCGGGCGCAGTCAAATAGGAAATGAGGCGGTGTAGGTCTCGATAGCTCTTTGGATTCTGAAAGACGGCTTGCCCATCGAATAAAGTTGCAAAATCCTGACTTGCCTTCTGTGCGTAGCTGAAGATCACACTACGGAGAACCTGTTCATCCTTTTCAAAGAGGTTTTGTCGAATGGATGGAATTCGCTTCTCGTCCTCGCCGAACACGATGTTGCCCGCGTCGATCTCTTGTTTCATTCGCTCGTAAGTTGGCCATACCCAACCTCGGCTTGGGACAGTACAGGGCTTACCTGTCTTGGGATGTGGCACGTCGTAACGTGGCCCCCCACCTCCAGGCCAACTGGGATTACCATCGTCACGGTAAGGGCCGTGCTCGTCGACTTTCGAAAAGCGCGCTAGAGGGAGACGAGGGTCGTCTTCAACAAACGTCGCATAGTACTCCTTCAAGCCAGCAAGTACTGCTCCCCAGTCGTCGCCGTGCTTATTGCGTAGCTCAGCGAAGAGATCTCTCACCACATCAACGCCTTCCTTTGGCGCACGCAGGCGCAAATCGAGCTCTGTCAAGAGCTGCTTGTTGCGTGCGTACAAAACCATGTACTCATGACCCGATGAAACCAGCTTCGCGTCATTCTTACGATTCCGATCAAAGACCAGTGTTGCTATGAAATTCTCTTCACCGCACAATTCATTAAGCACTGTCCTGAGATGGCAAAACTCTTTGTCGTCGATACTTACCAATAGGAAGCCATCCGCTCGAAGCAAGCTCCACGCTGCCTTCATCCGTGGATACATCATATTCAACCAGTCGGTATGAAATCGCCCGCTGGTCTCAGTGTTGCTGCTGAGCTTTTGCCCACCTTCCACCTGCCCGGTTAACTCCAAGTAGTTTTTGATGTTGTCCTGGAAGTTATCCGGGTATACGAAGTCCTTGCCGGTGTTGTAGGGTGGGTCGATGTAGATCAGTTTGACCTTACGGGCATAGCTTTTTTGCAGCAGCTTGAGTACTTCGAGATTGTCGCCCTCGATCATCAGGTTCTGGGTGGTATCCCAGTCGACGCTCTCCTCCGGGCAGGGGCGCAGAGTACCGGTGCTGGGCGTGAGCGCCAGTTGCCGGGCACGGCGCTTGCCATGCCAGCTAAGCCCGTACTTCTCGTCGGCATCCGTGACTGTGGAATCGCCTACCAATGCTTTAAGCACATCCACATTCACTGCGACACCCTCTGGGCCTTCAGTGATCAGCTCATGGAACAGGGCCTTGAGCTGTTCAATATTGCCGTTCAGCATATCGGCGGATTGGGCTAATGGGCTTTGTGGTTCAATTTTCTGCATGGGTATCAATCCTGGTTACCGAAAAGCCAGCAGGCACGGATCGGCCAATGGTCTAGCAGGCTGATGCGCTGGCTGGGCATATCTGGAAAGTGGGCAATAAAAACCCCGCACGATTTTAGCGTGTCTGCCGGGGCAGACATAGGCTTGGCGGGTGTATTGAGGTTTATCGTAAGCACGGAGGAGGATCCGGCTAAACCGGCTCGCCCACACAACGGGAAGCGCTCACCAGATTCTTGAATCACAGCGCCCCCCGATGCTTGTCCAGTTCAGTCTGCACGCGTTTGAACGCCAGGTTCAGCTCAACCTGGCGAGCCAGTTGCTTTTCCTTACTGGCCAAGGTGTGCAGACGATGAGCTTCGGCCTCCAAACGCTCGCATTCCAGCAAGGCGTGGCGCCGGGCGGTAGCCTGTTCTGGGGTGGTTGGGGCTTTGAATATACCGGTCAGCGCGGCCGCCTTGAGCGAATCGCACTTGTCGATCCATCCCTGATAGAGTGCTTTCAAGTGACTCTGGGGCTGGCGATTCAAGGCCAGGCTCTGACAAAAGGCGCTGGCTGTCTCCCTGCTCACTCCGTCCTGTGGCAGGCGGGCCGTGCTTAACTCGCCATCCAGCACTACTTTGCCTGCCTCATTCTGAGCCCAGCGCTTCTGGGCCAGGGTAAGCAGCAGCTCGGAGCCATTCTGGATGAGCAACAATAGCGGATAGGGCACCGCGCGGTGCAGTCGCTCGGCCAGGCGCAAGGTCTGTGCCTGCTTGCCTTCCAAGCTGCGCAGGGTGAGGCTGACTACCGCGATCTCCAAATATTCGCGTTGTTCGTCTTGGTAGGCGGCAACGCCAATAGTATTGGGCTTGAGCGCAGCCAGACACTGTATCTCCTCGATCCCCTCATTGATCAGGCGCTTGTCGGCGGCGGTGGGTGCTCCATGCTCCAACAGCAGTTTTTTGGGCACACGCTGGTTCACTCGGCTGTCTGCCGGTAACGCGAAACAGCGCAATAGGCTCTGTACGCTTAGCGGGTGTGTCTGATCAGTCATTGGGCATCGCCTTCGGGCAGAATCACCATAAAGGCCAGCACTTCAAAGTCATTGCTGCCGGCGAACTCGCCCTGCAGGGCATGGGTGCCGCCGGGTGTGAACAGGCTGGCAACAGCCTGTTCTTCATTCTTGCCCACAGCCGAGGCTACGGCTGCGGCGAGCAGTTTTTGCGCGTGGCGCATGTCTTCGCCGTGGCGGGTGGTTTTGTCGAAGCGGGCACAGGCCTGGACATCGGGCAGTTCACGTCCTACGGCCACCCTCTTGAGCCGATCCAGGATACGCTTGGCCTGGGTGTAGGGCAGCAATACCGCGCCATCCTCACCCACGTGCACGAGGTAATAGGGGGCCAGGGGGTAGTCTGATTGACCTGCTTCCTTTTGCGTTTTGGCGGCAGCCGGGCCACAGGCTTGCAGGCAGAAGATAATGCCAGGGGGCAGGTCGGCATCCAACGTGGTGGTCACTGCATAGGCACCCAGCGGCTGGTTGTCCAGCTTGCCGGGGTGGGCCTTGAGATACTGGGCCAGGTCGATGCGGAAGTCCGTCAGTGTCAGGTCGGTGATGGAGACGCCTGTGGATAGGTCTTCCAGATCGATGACGGTATCCTGTAGTTTCAGCAGTTGCTTGCGCCGATACTCCAGGTCGTTCATGGGGTTGCCCGATTGCTGCTCGATCAGGTTTTCTTCGCCTGTGGCGGAGATATCCAGCAATACCATGCGACCACTGACACGCTGTTCCAGGTTGATGTATTCCTCCAACTCCATGTTGGGCCAGAAGTTGGCTAACTGGATGCTCTGATTGGGTGAGCCGATCCGGTCAATACGGCCAAAGCGCTGGATGATGCGCACCGGATTCCAGTGGATGTCGTAGTTGATCAGCCAGTCGCAGTCCTGCAGGTTTTGGCCTTCGGAAATGCAGTCGGTGGCAAACAGCAGATCCAGCTCGCCTTCGGCAGCCAGGTCTTCAGGCCGCTCCTTGGCTCTGGGAGCGAAGGCGGAGAGTATACTGCCCATGTTCCGCGGCAACCCTTGCAGCGTGCATTGAATGCCAGCGCTGCCGGTCACCAGTGCGGCATCGATACCCAGTGTATTTTTGGCCCAGAGGGCGAGTTGGGAGTAGAGATACTGGGCGGTGTCCGAGAAGGCGGTGAACACTATGATCTTCCGATTGCCGACGTTGATCGGATGACGGCATTTGGCTTCGATCATCTCACGCAGGGCGGCGAGCTTGGCATCGCGTGCCGGAGTCACCTGTTCGGCGGCCGATAGCAGGGTGGCCAGCCGATTACGGTCCTCCAACAGATCCTGCTTCCAGCGGATCAGGTCCACATCGTTAAGCAATACCTTGACCTTGCGCCCCACCAGCAAGGGTTCAAAGGCTGGATCGTCGATATCCACATCGGCGATATCGATCTCTTCCAGTTCATTGGCGTGGGCCTCGATGTGGGCCAAGGTGCGCTCCACGTCCTGTAACTGCCGCTCCAACGTGAGCCGAAAGGAAGAGACGGCACTTTCCATGCGTTTGAGCACGTTGACGCGCAATAGGTGGATCAGGCTTTCTTCGCGATCGGCCTGACGGAAAAAGCTTTTGCCCCCGCGAACCTGAGTGCTGTATTTGGCGTCGTAGGCGGCTTGCTTATGTGGCAGTACATAACGCAGCGGCGCGTAGCTGGCCAGGGTCAGGCGGCGGATTTCCAGATTGATGTCCCTTATCGCCTGAAACTCCCCGGCCAGGTCCACGTCGGCCTTGATGTTAATGGGCGGCAGACGGTCGGGGAAGCGGCCGGTTTCACTGATCCCGTAATACTTTTCAATGTGACGCCGTGAGCGGGCGATGGTCAGGTGATCGAGCAGGGTGAAATAGTCAAAGCCGAGCATTTCAATCAGCTTTGATGGCGTCTTTTCGGCCTCGTTCATGGCCAGCCAGCGGTTAAACTGGGTCTGGGCTTTACGGGTGGTCGCTTCAATGCTGCTGATGCCGTGCTCCAGTAACGCCGTGTCATCCCCTTCGGTGACAAAGGCGATCTGGTTGCGCAGATCCGCCAAGCGGTTGTTAACCGGGGTGGCAGAGAGCATCAGTACGCGGGTTTTGACGCCTTCCTTGATGATGCGCCGCATCAGACGGTCGTAGCGAGACTCCTTGTCTTTGTGTGTGGACTTGTTGCGGAAGTTGTGCGACTCGTCGATCACCACCAGATCGTAATTGCCCCAGTTGACGTGGGTCAGGGCGATGTCTCCGGACTGCCCCTGATCACGGGACAGATCGGTGTGGTTGAGCACGTCGTAGTTGAAGCGGTCGGCCGCAAGGATGTTGCGCTTGTCATTGGCCTTATACAGCGTCCAGTTGTCGCGCAGACGCTTGGGGGCCAGCACCAGCACACGGTCGTTGCGCAGTTCGTGGTATTTGATGATGGCCAAGGCTTCGAAGGTCTTACCCAGGCCCACGCTATCGGCGATGATGCAGCCACCGAAGCGGTTGAGCTTGTCGATGGCACCCACCACGCCGTCGCGCTGGAACTTGAACAGCTTCTTCCACACCAGTGTGTTGCGGATACCGGTGGCGGACTTGACGATGCGCTCCTCGTCCATGTCGTCGCTGTCACGGAATAGATGATGCAGAATGAGTGTGTAGAGTGTGAACGGATCACGGTGCTCGCCGATACTTTTCAGGGACTGAATAAGGGCATCACGACTGGCGCTGGCGTCTTCTCCCTGCTCCTGTAGGGCAGCCCAGTGCCGATCGAACCACTGGGCGAGCTGCACAGCTTCAGCAGCGGACTCAGACGCCTGAATCAGGCTCAGGGGATTGCCTGGGGTCAAGCCCAAGCCATCGGTGCTGAAGGCAAAGGAGCCCAGTACGACTTGCTCCGGCGCACCATCAGCAGAGCGCATCACCGCGGCGCCTTGCGGGACTGCCCCCTGGGCTCGGCGCAAATCTACTTTGGCGTTGATCCATTGCGCGCACTGATTCGCCAACCAGCGCGTCTGCAAGCGATTGCGTACAGCCCGGTCGCCATCGCCACCCAGAAACCCAAGCGCATCGTCGTCAGGTGGAAGGATCAACTGCGCCCGCTCCAGATCAGCGAGCAGATTCCTCAGCTCTGCGAAGGCATGTAGCGAAAGGGTCGGCGTGACACAACCCAGCTGATTGCCGCGCTGGAGATACGGGCGTATCAGGTCGATGACACGATCCGCGCCGGTGTTGTGGATCAGTTTCATCTGCGCTCCCGCTTAGTCATGCTTGTCCTTACGCACATCGGCGATTACTTCCTGCCCGCTGGTGGCTCAGCGCCGGGGGCTGGCGCACCCGGCTGGGCTTGGGTCGTTTGCCGCACGTAGTCCCGCATGAAATCGCGGATCAACACAGATGCCGGGCGGGCATTCGCCTTGGCCGCCTTCAGGAAGGCCTGCTTCAGCTCGTCGTCCACCCGACAGGTGAAGTTCTTTTGTCCCATCGCACGCACTCTTCATAAGGTAATGTACTGACTATGCACTAACAGAGTGCATGAGGCAACGTTTGTCGCACGAAGTCACAGATGAGGGGCGTGTGGCTGCACCGTGAAGGTTCTGAAGAGCCGAAGGAATTCAGGCCAAACAGTACATTGATAGCGATTCGGTGGTCATTGACATGACCATCAAGGTGCCGGCGTGCAGATGCTGAAGGATTGTCTGAACAGCCGCAAGTGCCTGATATACCTCCCCAGGCAGGACCGCCCGTTCCCAGGCGATTTTTTTATTAGCTGTGCCCCTCCACGTTGTTTTTGCTCCGGATCACAGTTTTTCCTATCGGTGTTGCCGCGTAAGTGTTTTATGAATATAATTCACCTTCCTAACAACCAGGTTACGGAGTGACCGCTTATGTCAAATTGGATGACTATCGAAGTCTCTTCTCTTCTTATGCTGTTCGCTACACAGATGTCCTTTCCTCTGGGCGGCCTGTGGGTATTGTTCTTTGGAGTGATTATCTTTTTTGGCCACCGGATTCATCCTTTCTTCGCAGAAAAAGAGTAATAAAATTCCTGGATCTGCCTTTTGCCCGGCTCCTCATTGCCGGGTTTTTTGCGTTATGGCGTATCGTAATGTTTGATGCCTAGCATTCCCGCCGGGCCGGGTTTACCGTTGCAACACGGTTTCCACTTCAATCCCTAATGCCTACGCGCTCCGCTTGTTGATATGGAGGCAGCAGACTCATTCGAGACTGCCGCTTTGCTTTTTATTTATTCGTCGAACAGATGCGCTGCAACTGTCCTCCTTTGGGGTCGGTGGGCTGCGCCTGGCTTTTTTCTGGATTATCCCTCTGGGTAGAAAATAGATTAGCAGCGGTTTGACCTTAGTCCAGGCATCCCACATGTTTCGCTCATGCTTCGCTGCAACACGGCGCTATCGCTTGCCCTCCGCTTTGCTATGGGTGGGTGGTCCCCCCTGCCTTGACACTGTAAAGCCCACTGCTCTACCTCGCTTCGCTCGGTTTTTGGGGTTTCTCAACCCCAGAGGGATGGGGTGTTTGGAACAACATCAATAGCGAGGATCAAAACCATGATTTCAATAGATGCCACCTACAGCGCCGAAGATAACAAGCTACGCCTTTATGCAAGCGAGCGTCTGGATGAAGAGTTGTACCACCGAGTAAAGGACATGGGTTTTAAGTGGGCACCCAAGCAAGAGCTGTTTGTCGCCCCGATGTGGACACCGGATAGAGAGGATTTTTGTATCGAGCTGGCGGGAGAGATCACCGCAGAACAGACCACGCTGGTAGAACGGGCAGAGGCCAAGGCGGAACGCTTGGACCATCTGGCCATTAAACGGGCTGCAGAGTCGAGTGGTTTCCATGCCGCGGCTAACCGGATCTCCGAGCGATTTGCCTACGGTCAGCCTATCTTGGTAGGCCATCATTCAGAGCGGAAAGCGCGTAAGGATCAGGAGAAGATGCACAACGCGATGGATCGAGCGATCCGTGCACAGGAGGCAGTTAGCTATTGGAACTACCGGGCAACCGGGGTTGAGCGACACGCCAACAGGAAGGCTGATCCAGGGGTAAGGGCAAGGCGGATTAATACCTTGTTGACGGAGCTGCGCGACCGGCAACGGCGGCTTAACCATGCAAACCTATGCACCGAGTTATGGCATATGATCGAACGAAAGAAAGGGTCAGAGAAGTATACCGACCTGGTGCTGCATTATGCGGGTGCGCAGTTAAAAAGCGGTAGCGCTGCGCCCCATACCCGTGACGAGGGTTCTTTGTGGTCACAGTTGCGTGATGAAAAGATCAACCCAGATGATGTGGTGGATATTTGCCTCAAGTTTCACGAATATCAGGCCAATAATCCCTATACGTTCCGATGGATCAGTCACATCCTGAATCGTTTGGACTTTGAGCGCTCCGAGTTGGGGCCAGTAGTGCGCTTCACCGGTACTATCACCCCCGCGGTACTGCAAACGTTTTGCCGGACCCATGGCGCGGATTGTCCGAAGGCTAAAAAAAGTGAACAGGGGTTCTCTGTTTCCTCTGTTGTTCCCCTGCCCCTGCACATTGCCGAGGGAACAGAGGTTGATTTGTCGCTTGATGGATGGCGTGACCTGATGGAGTCGGTCGGCTATGAGGTGCCAGCCGCGAAGCCGAAAGCACCGGCCATTCTGAATTTCAAATGTGCCACCATCGAGGCGGAAATGTACGGACGGGTGAATACCTATCCCCAGGTTGAAATGACCAAAGCGGAGTATTCTAAAATCCATGCCGATTATCGCGGTGTAAGGTTATCCCGGTGTGGTCAATTTCGATTTAAGACCTGTCTTGATCATAAAAATGGTGGCGGCCTGGTCAGTGTTTTCCTGAATGATTCAAAGGTGCATGATGCGCCGGAATCCGAGGCGGTTAGTTACGAGGAGGTAGTCGCGTGAAACGATCAGTCTATAAGCGGCCTAATAAGCCATCTTATATGATTGTCACCAAGCGCCAGGGCTTTGCAGAGGGTTTAGACCCTCTGCGGGTTCCTGAAGTCGTGGAGGTGGATAGTCGTACCGAATGCCATGTGACCCCGCTCGATGTGGCGACGCGTATGGTCGAGTATCTGGGGCCAGTGGGTGACTATTTGACCGTTGATCCGCAAGCCGGCACCGGAAACCTGATACAAGCCCTGTATGACGCGGGTCATTCACCCCGGGAAACCGTGGCGATAGAGCGGCATTATGGGCTTTGCCAGGCGATCAGGCAGCGGTTTAAGGGGGATCAATGTATAGACCCAATCAGCCGCTGTTTTCTGGATTACACCGACGAGTTGGCCGGGAAAATAGAATTTCCCCGGATAATCATGAATCCCCCTTTTCGGCACGTGAAAAAGCATATGGCGGCGGCGCTTCGGCTGCTGGGACGTGGAGGCCATGATATGGCCACTCTGGTGGCCCTGGTACCTTCGACCTATGAGCATGAAGAGGCAGAAGTGATGGAGTATTTAGGTCGAGACGTTTTCCCGACCGCCGCTGTCAGGACCAAGATTATTCGCATTAAGCGATAAAAAAATCCCCAGCCGATGACTGGGTATGCTATTCGCATTTTTCCTCTTTTGCGCCCTTTTCCAGGAGAATCTATCCCATATTCTGCGGGCTTTGCTATCTATAAATCAATAACCTGCACAGCGACCGTAGAGCTTCTAGAAGCGCTAGGCGTAATCCGCTAATCTGATTCATTCGGCATGGGTGCTTCTTTGCAGATCAGACCCACTCCTTGCAACAGCAAGAGCTTCATCTAAAGTAGCATATGATCCCCAGTTCGTAGAACGATCCCATGCTCCACCATCTAGGCAACGGACATCATAACGGATGCCAGAGGGCCAATGCTCATGCCAATTCTCCCGCCTTTCTTCTTGCTCCGCCTCAAACACAACCTGGGGAGTCGGTGCGTAATCTGGAATATTTTTCGTGCGCTCAAGATAGGCGGAATATGAACTTGCCATGTCTGCCCACGACACGGCTTGAATAAATGGACGATCCCACCAATCGCTCGTTTCCAGCGGATCGCGCTCCTCATTAGGCGTTGAATCGAATCCGGGCCTTAGAGTAGGATTGATCGGCACCCCACCGATTATGCAAGCTTGCGCCTCAGGGCGGTGATTAGCCTCGTAGGGGGCTATCTCCATCTGTTGCCCACAGTAATCAATGACCCGCGGCTCGGGCTGCTCCTCGTGAGGCTCATGCTCTTCGGTCAGACTTATACTTATCTCTATGCGGGACGGTGAGCCATCTGTGTTAAACAATTCCACCAGTCGCGCTTCTGAATAGTCCAAATTAAACCCATTCAGATCCCAGACCACTATCTCAAATGGTAGGGACTTATCTTCGATCTCCATTAATAAATCAATGACTTCCTGGACGGATTTATTGCACAAGTCAGAATCTGCGTTAGACATCGATCAAGTCCCTCTTTTCTGTTTCATCTTGGAGCCTTGGCTCCTGGTAATGACTGCGCAGCAAGATCAAAGGTATATGATCCATCGAACTGCTGATTCTGTTGTTTTGCTACCAGCCTAGCCTTATGGATAATCAGGGCATCGGCGAAATCCGCCTCTTTGCCTTTTACCGGCCTTGCTTTCCGATAATCATTTAACGCCATCCATACAGCCTGACCGTCTTCAAAACGAATGTTCGGCTCCTGGAATAAAGCCTTAATCACCGTGATCAGCTCAGTCTTACTGAGTTGGTATTTTTTCCCGCGTAGCGTCCAAATTGTCTCTACTAACACGACATCGGTAATTAAAACCAGGTGTTTTCCTAAAAGCAATTTCCCGGCTTTCTCTGACTGGGCGGCATCATCCTCTAGCAGATACCGCAACAGTACGTTGGTATCTATGGCGATCACTTCAGCGCGCTTTCCAGTGATTCTTGATCGGTCATGGCTGGATTAGCCTGGACTTCACGCAAAAGTCCCTTGGCTGCACCTCGGACCTTCTTGATAATGGTGAGCTGACCATCGGCCACAAAGCTCTCTACTTCGTCACCTGGTTCTATTCCCAGCGCCTCGCACTGATTTATGGGCAGTGTAATTTGCCGTTTAGAGCTGACCCGTGGCATATAATTAACCTCTTTACATAATTGGCATAGTAAAGATAGCAAAGCCTTTACTATTGCGCAATAGTAAAGTAATTTTTTTTCCCAGAAGCGCGGCTAAGTCTCTGATTACCAAGTTTCTCCCCTCCTTGATATTGCGGATTACAAAGGATATTCGACACCGTCTTCATCTGTAATTGAGATCGAGTGACCGCCATGTTCCGATACCGTAACAGCACGAGATCGCGCATTCTCCAGCGAAGTACATTCGTCCTCATACTGAACATGATCCATACCAGTCCAGGTAACCATGATAAGAGAATCCCCCGTATCGTTTTCCATCACTTGCTCCATTCGTAAGGTAACAATATCAACCGATTTAGATTCCATAATCTCAGCGCCTGATTGTTCATCGCTGCTTTTTGCATGTCCTGATGGCCTATGCAGGGGACAGGTATTTGCTGGGCCCACAGGTGGGTGCTGACGGCCATCTGGATGAAGAGATACGGGTAGGTAAATGGCCATAGGACGAACATATGGGTTTTTGCGTTCGCGGTATTATCAATGGTGTTGTACATCGGGTGCCAGACTACCAGTTGCCGAAGTACTTTGATGTTCAGTGTAACGCCGATGGCCAGGTATCCAATTAGCAGCAGGATAAACAGCCCCGGAAGGTTCGTTCCGGCTATGAACTCTATGGCTCCCATTATCAGCCACAAGCCAGTGAGGGCAAGCCAGGCCAGTCCATAGAATAGCCAGGCCTTTCTTAATGGCATACTGGGCGTACTGTACGCATCAATATTATTGTCCATAGTTCCTTTTCTTTTTGTTGGTACGTACTTCTTGATATTGTTGGTTTAGGGTTCCACTGCCCTAGGCTCTGTGTGCAAGGATCTGAATCTCTACCCGACGATTGATACTCCTGCCGCTGACTGTAGTGTTATCAGCCACGGGGCTTGTCTCACCATAGCCCTGTGTAAATATGCGGCGGGGGTCTACACGCTGGCTCTCAAGATATCGTGCTACAGAGGAGGCCCTTTTTTCGGACAGCTGCTGATTGTATTCCCGACTCCCAGTACTGTCTGTGTGCCCCGCTACCTCGATATTCGAGCGATTGAACTTCTCTAACACGATGCCGACTGAATCGAGAACCGGGTAAAATGCTTGTTTTACTTCAGTTCTATTCGTGTCGAAGGTGATGTTGCCAGGCATATTGAGCGTTATGTGTTCACCCTGACGGGTTACACTGACCCCGGTTCCCTCTAGGGCTCGCCTTAATTCGGCTTCCTGCTGATCCATGTAGTAACCAATACCGCCGCCGGCGGCGCCACCCAGGGCAGCCCCGACAAGCGCCCCTTTGCCCCGATCTTTTTTATTAACCAGGGCACCAATAATGCCCCCAGCAACAGCGCCGATCCCGGCCCCTTTTGCGGTATTACTGGTTTTGGTTTCCCGCGTGTAAGGATCGGTGGTCGTACAACCACCGATTAAGAATGCAATCATCAATGGTGCTATAAGTCGATTAGGCTGCAAAATCCTTGTCTCCCGTGCTAGGTTATCTCTCATCGTTAATGATCTAGTGGCTCTTTATTAGCAAAGCCATCTCCAAATTGCAGCCAGGCGGGATTGACATTCAAAGCCACAGCTATTGCGCTGAGAACGCGGGGCCTTGTGCTGTGTCCATTCTCAATCTTTTGGATGACGGCCTGATTGGTTCCCGCCATGGCGGCTAGGTTTGATTGAGTAAATCCAACGCCTTCACGTAGTCGCCTAACTCGTACTCCAAGGCCTTTTTCCGCCGCCAGATAAAGAGCTGTTCTCGCCTTGGCCATATCATTTTTCACATAATGCTGTTCAAGCCTCGATGCACAACGTTCCAGAGCCCTGAGGGCGTTTTTTATGCCTGGATCATCCAATGACTACAATCTTTCAGCGGTCATTTGCAGTGTTTCGATGGCGTCATCGATACCTTGTTCTATATCGCAAGTTATCAACTGATTGATGGTGTGTTTCACTTGCTGTGTGTCATTGCTCTTATCCATGTGTTTCAACACTCCGTGTTCACCGATCTTTTCTTTGAATGAGCTTGGTTTAGCAATTCTTCACGTGCGACTGGGGTTTCTCTTGGTGCCGTGATACCGATCTTCACTGTTTGTCCGGTCACCTGCAGAACGGTCACGATCACATCGTTGCCGATGTGAATCTCCCGCTCGCCTGGCATTGGAGTTCTATTTAAAATCAACATTGTCTTTCCTTAGCCTGAATACGGCTCTCTAAACTGAATGTCCTTATTCACAAACACGTTAAATCGATAGCCCTGTCTGACCTTGATGGTGGGTTGCAGGTTGAGGTTCTTTCGTAGTAGCCGATCCGAAGTTTGTGACATTTCCCGCGCAATGGCTGTTTGTGCGTTTTCTTCGTTTTGGTTCTTGCTGCTGTCTTCACTGGCAATGGCGTACCCAGCACCGATAACAGACATCAGCAAGGCGGAGCCAAAGATCCGAAAATAGTGGTGGTCCACTTGGTCATTGAACCCGGCATAGCCGGCCATGTCATTACCCGGCATGGTGCCCAGTTCCATAGCCGAGGCATCGGGAAACACCAAGCGTTTCCAGACCACCAAGGCACGATCCTGTCCATAGGAAACATGGCTGTCATAGGTGCCGACCAGCCGGGTACCCTGGGGGATTATCAAATAGCGGCCCGTGGCCGTGTCATAAACGTTTTGAGATACTTGGGCAATGATTTCACCCGGCAGATCGGAGTTAAGCCCGGATATCATCGAGGCGGGTATCACGGTGCCGCTACGAATCAGCAACTGCGACAGCGCCTTGTCCCTGCCGTTCAGCAGCTGGGTTTTAGGAATCTGGCGATTCAGAAAGGCGTTTTTGCCCTCTTGGTTGTTCGGGTCCGCTGGATCAAGCCCGGCACCGCCGGCGGCGGTGGCCCCCAAGCCGGCTCGCGCCAGGGCCGCCTCATAGGCGGCTTGGCGAGGGTCTACATTCCGGACGCTGTTACTGCTTGATGCGGTATCCAACTCTCGCGTAAATGAAACCTCTGTCGGCGCTTCCAACGCGCCATATTTCATCTGCAGGCGCTTTTGCGCCTGGCGTTCACGCTCTTGCTCTAACAGGCTCGGATTATGATGCCGCGGTGGTGCGGGTGGTGTTGCCTGCTGTGCAGAGGCCGGCACGTCGGTTTTTGGCGCGGATGGCCCTTCTTCCTTAGGTCCGGGTATCTCCGCTCCTGTGTAAGGACCAGTCATCTTACCCGGTGCCGTGGTGTCGGCGGTACGCCTCACCTCGCTACTCTTTTCTTCCAGGGACATCGTCTTACTTCGCTGATTCATGGAGTAGGCCAGCATCACCACAATCAAGGAGCCGATACCGATAGCGATATAGAGCGGGAGCTTATTGAGGCGTCTAATCCCGGTGGGTTTAGGCCGGAGAGATATTCCTGCCGGCGTCTCTTCTGCCGCCATACTCATTACTCACCTCCTTTCGAGGTTAGTTGAGTAAACCGGCTATTGGGGGTCATTCCCTCCGTGGTCAGCCGATAGGAGCGGTTGATAATGTTTTTATCGACCACCAGCGATACCAAGACGCCCTTCTTACCGATCTTATCAGTCCGGACTTCCAGAGTTGTCCCGCGAAGCTCCTCCGCTTCACTGAATGATGAAACCCCGTAGCCTTTCTTCCGTAACGCCTCAGCGAGGGCTTGACCAATTGCGCCCTGCCCTTTCAAAACAAACACCGTGGATACGTTAAACTGTGTGGCGATCAGCGCCGACCAGTCTTTCGCTATGGTTGAGGCATTGCCGGCTTCGACCTTCGCCAGGTCGTCCCGGATGGCGACGGATTGGCAGCCCACCATAAACAGCGCGACCAGACTAATCCCTAGCATGGCGACTTTATTCATCCCTCTGTCCTCTTGATCGTGATTTTCTGCTGTTCAGACCCCACACCGGAAATCAGCACCGCCTCATCAAACAGACTGTCCACGACGAAGCGTTCCCCATGCATGCGGTAGTTCACCAGGCGATCCTGTTTCCCGTCCTTGACCAACAGGATCGGTGCGTCTCGGAATTTTGATTCCCTCGGGAGATCGATATAGGTATGAGTACCGTCATCGAAGACGCGGACCGGTCGCCAGTGGCTATCCCCTTCAATCGTATATTTGAAATTGAGGTCTTCAATGTGCATACCGATCTGTGGCATGGTTTCGAGTTTTTCCTTTTGTTCTAGCTCCTTTTGCTGGACGGCATATTGCGCCCAGGCCCGCTCTTGATCCTCCGGATACTCAAAGGCGACCTGTGGCATCCAGCTCTTTTTGTCGGACACCAGGCGCAAGTGATACGTCCGACGGTCCGTGGTGATGAGCAGTGTCGTTTCAAGATTAGCTTCTAGCGGCTTAACGATCGCGTGGGTGGTGGGCGCGATCTCCGGCCCGGAACTTGCCGGCGATATCTTCCAGCGTACTGTATCGCCCAGACGGACATGCTTGACCGTTTCCCCCGGCTGCAGGGCGATATCGCAGAGCCTCAGTGGGGCGCAGACGATGGTTGGCAGGGATTCACCGTAAGGAAATATGACAGTGCCGTTATCCGCCTTTTTGGGCGTGATTGGATGCTTCATCCAAGCCGCCGCCAGTTTCAGCGCCTCCTTATCTTTGGGTTCCAGGCTGGTGCCGGATACCGTGCAGGCGAGGGCCATGAGCGCGGCCAGTGCGAATGTCCGTTTCATTGGTGATCTCCTTGAGTGTTCAATATTTCAGACCAAGACAGCTCATCAACGAACAACCCGACCGGGTTGGTGCTGAGTTGATCCGCATTGTCTGCTTGATGGGTATAAGAAAGTTTCATAGCGCTTTGATAGAATTGGATGCGCAGTATCTTGCCTTTGCGCGAGCGTGTGGTTTCGGTCCATTCGGCTTGCCAAATGTCCTCACCGATTCTGAGCAGCGATGTGACCTCGACATTCACCAGTTCCGATTGTGCTCGCTTGAACGGGTCGCTCTTCTGGTAATACTCATTGAGCGTCATGTAGGCGGCAGAGGCCGTGGACAGATGCGCGTAAAGATCGAATGCACGGTTCTTTTGAACCATGACATCCATGGTAATATTGCGCCAATTCTCAACAAACCGGGCCAGCAGTGCCTTGGTGACGCGGGGATCAATCTTGCTGCCCTCCGTCGCTGGTCCGACCGCATGGGCACGGCCCAGCTGATCCACCTCGACGATATAGGGAATGAACTTGGATTGTTGTGCCAGGTAGAGCGCCCCACTCACCGAGATAATCGCCAACAGCATGGCGAAAAGCGCAATTACGCGCCAGGTAGCCGCTTGTGATATGTAGCTGCCGTAACGCTCATTCCACTCACGTCTGGCGTTCAGGTATGGGTTGTTGATTTCTGTGGTGGACATGTTCCGTTATCCTTTCTCGATGCTGTTGCTATTGCCTGCCTTCAACTCTTTCTCAGCGGCTTTCATGGCATCCGCCATACGATGACTCATGCCGCTTTTCGGCCCAGCCATGGAGCCACGCCGTACCGATTCTCCTCCCTGCTCTTTCATGGAAGAGACCAGGTTGGAGACGGCTTGCCGCCCTACCCCGCCCATACCTGTGGCACCTTGCGTTTGGGCGAGTTGTACAGCGTTCTTGACCGCCGCCGCACCGCCAGCCAAGCCAATACCCGCCGCTACCGCGCCGGCACCGGCTCCCGCAACGCCTCTTGCTACCTGCCCGGAGGAGCGCATTAGGCTATCGCCGGTACTGAAGGACAGTCCCGATACCAGGTTTTGGAAGATGGTTGGGATCTCGGCCACCAGAGCCAACAGAACCACCGAAACACCGATGGCCACCAACACCTGGTTATCGGTATTGCTCCAGTTGGCCACCCAGCCATTTACGAAGGATTGACCGATGCCGATAATCAAAATGATGACGAAATATTTCAGGCCCACGCTGAAGGCGTAGATGAAATATTTCAGTGCATGCTCCGAGGTAAAGCGGCTGGCCCCGAAGCCGAGCAGGATCATGCCGGCATACAGGGTGATCCAGATCTCCACCAGCACCATGAGCAGTTTGGCGGCGATCAGTGCAAAAACGATGGCGACGACACCACCTGCCAGGATCAAGCCTAACGAATCGGTGGTGTTGTCCCAAAATGAGATTGTGGACCACATTTTCTTTGCCAGTGAAACCCCCGAATCAAACACATCTGAGGGAGAGACTGTGCCCATACCGCCACCGTCTATACTGGCTTGTCCGCCCAGCTGGCCCAGTGAGGCCACGATATCTTTTGCCCACTGTCCGCCGAACTGCAGCAGGGTCAAAAACCATCCAATAAAGATCACCCGATAGGTGATCTCCGCCAGCACTTCGCCCAGTTCAGGGTCACGTAGGGCCAGGGTGATCCCGGTCCAGACTATCTCAAGTAGGGCCAAGGCAAAGAACAGCCAGAGGGCTGCATTGCTAATAACAGTGCTCCAACTGGCGGCGGCGGTTTTGTATTGTAGGGCGACGGTATCGAGTAGATTGTTTTCAGCGATCTGGCTCAAGGCAATGTTGGGGAGTACCGCCGCGAGCAATAATCCTATCAGCAAGAAATAACGGTATAAATGGTGTACGTTCCGTGTCATTGAAAGTCCTTTTATTCACGCATGAAGTATTTTGGCTGGGTAGAACTTTAAAAGTCTTTTGAATCAAACTTCTTTCCATCGCCCACGATAGTTCCGCCGGTATCTTTTTGGATCTTCGGTGGTTCTTGCTTATCCTCCCTGACGGTCACATCGATCTTGCCGTCCACATGGACAGATGCCTCGGGGTTACTATCGCAACCGGCTGTCAACAATAAGGAGAGAAGCAGTAAGCCGTAGGATTTTTTCATGGTTGCTCCCCTTTAAAAGCTACTAGGACCGAACTGTGCTCCGTCACCTACGATAGTGCCGGTCGGCCCACCGTAAAATTTTTCGGTTCGGGCTTGGCGGGCGGCATCCTTACTGGCTTCGCCGGCCAGGTAATTGCCCTGCAGCTGGATTTGCGACATCACCAGCTCGCGTAGCTTCTGGTTTTGCCGGACTTGCTGCATGGATATCTGGTTGCCAACCTGTAGGGCCCGCATCCTGCCTGTGGCGGTTTGCGACATGTTTTCCAGCTGGTTCAAGGTGGCCTCCTCAGAACTGAATTTGCTGGCCTGAAGGTTGGCGGACTTCAGGGCACCGTGAATGCCGTCGCGCTGGGTGGTGTACCAGACCTTGTAATCGGCGCGATAGCTGCTTGGACCATAGGATGAGGCCACATAATTGTTGTAACCCTGGAACCGGCTACTGAATTGGGCGTCGAGGTTGCTCATGCTGTATGCAATAGCTTGCCCCTGCTGAACCACGGCGGCGAGTTGCTGCAGCTCCGGAAACACATTGCCCCAAACCTGATTGGTCAGGGTGCCTGTGTTATCGAGCATGTTTTGATACATGCTCAGCTGGTTGGCGATCATGGAAATCTGATTGTTGATCTGATCGACCATCTTGGCGACTTGGGTCACCTCCTCGCCATAGATCCCCACCAGTTCGGCATTGTTGGCGATCTGGGTGATTTCCAACGCCCCGCCAGAGAGTCCACCACCACCGGCATAGGCCGCCGGCTGGATCAAGGCACCGATCAGTAATACGCTCGCTAATTGATGCGATTTCATGTTTGTACCCCTCTCTCTTTCATCCATTCCAATTGCCATCCATCACCACACTGCGCTTCAAAGCGTTTGACCTGGGCGACCTCTTCTTTGCCCGACACCGCCACAAATGAGAGCGCTAACGGCCCCAGGTCAAGCCGGTATCGGCGTTGACCCAGGGGCGAGCTATAGTAGTAGTCCCGTTTTGGTGTCAACTGACTGATTATCTTAAGCTGTGTACTGTTGATGCCCAGCCGCTGATAGAGCGCGGCGGACTCCTCTTCCAGAGCTTGCGGATTGGCCAGATATATCTTGGTCAAGCAGCTCTCATTAATCACATCGAGAATCCCGCTGTGGGCGGCATCGGTGAGTGATTGGGTCGCCAGGACCACCGCGCAATTGGCCTTACGCAGCACTTTGAGCCATTCGCGGATCTTGGCTCTAAACGCAGGATGCCCGAGCATCACCCAGGCCTCGTCCAACGCGATCATTGCCGGCTGACCCTTGAGGCGCTTTTCAATCCGGTAAAACAGATAATCCAGCGCCGGGAGTACCGCCCGCTCACCGAGCCCCATTAAGTGACCGACTTCGAATATCTGAAAGTGTCCCGCTTTCAGCGAGTCACTTTCGGCGTCGAACATCTGCCCGAATGGTCCCTCCGTGGTGTAGGGTTCAATCGCGTCCTTGATTTCTGGCGATTGGACAGTGGCGTGATAGTCGGTCAGGGTTTGATGGTGGGAGCCTTTCAGCAGCAGTAGAGATCGATGGATCTCCTTGCGATGCTGAGGGGTCAACTGGACACCCTGCAACTCAACCAGCATTTCAATCCACTGCGAGGCCCATGCGAGATCCCTTTCGGTCTGCAGGTCTTTGAGTGGTGCAAAAGCAATCTCAGCCCCGTCGCCGCCTATATCATAGTGATCACCACCGAGACCCTTGGTCAGAGCGTAGGCGGAATAGTCTTTATCAAATCCAAACATTGTGGCGTTGGGGTAGCGTAAAAACTGCGCCATGATGAAGGCCAGCTTGGTCGATTTTCCCGACCCGGTTGGGCCAAGCATCAAGGTATGACCGATATCACCCACATGAAGGTTAAAGCGCCACGGAGTCGAGCCATCCGTAGCCCCGTAAATCAACGGCGGGCTTTTGGGTGGATAAAACGGACAGGGGTTGTGATCTCTACCCGCCCAGACCGAGGTCAGTGGTAACAGGTGCGCCAGGTTAAGGGTGTGCATCGGAGGGCGGCGGATATTCTGCACACCATGCGATGGCATGGAACCCAACCACGCCTCCAATGCGTTGATCGTCTCCAGCCGTGCGCCAAAGCCCAGATTACGGATCAACGTGATGACCTGCTTGGCCGACTCTTCGACGGTGGCCACATCTTCATCCATCAGAATAATGACCGAGGTATAGTAGCCATAACGCACGATACCGCTTGCAGCTTCCGCCTTAGCGTTGACCACATCATTGGTCATGTCCCTGTCGTCCAGGTCGATCTTGCCGTTCTGAGTGTTGAACATCTGATCGCGCATGGTGCGTTCTTTCTGTTCCCACACCTTGCGAAATCGCTCTAACTCTTGTTCCGCCTCATAGGCCTCCAGGTAGATGAAGCGGGTATTCCAGCGATAGGAGATCGGTACTTGATCAAGGTGGCTTAGCACATCGGGGAAGGAGTCCTGGGGGAACACATCGAGGGCGACTACCCGAATATGGTTCTCTCCCACAATTGGCGCGATACCGCCCCGAAGATCCTGGCTACCGATGACGGTATCCAGGTACATCGGCACGCTGGGGAGGTTGATCGGCTGACGAATGCCGGTACTGATCCAGTGCAGATAAGAGAGCAGTTCATCCCTGATCTGGTTTTCCCCTTGCTCACTGACAAAAGCGTGGCCTTTTAGGCGGGTCATCTGGAAGAAGGCCCCTAGCCTGTCTTCCAGCTCCGCAACCGTCGCCGTGAACCGCCTCAGCTCCGCCGTCGCGCTGTGCGTTTGGGTCTTACCGTCCTCCTCGTAAACGTAGTTTCGGAGTTTTGACTTGCCGCTGGTGGGCGGTAGATAAGTGAGAAACAGCACGTGGAGCGATTCGTAGTAGTTGCCATGTTGCTCGAACAGCGCGCGACGCTCTTCATCAATCAGGCGACTGATGGGATCGGGAAAGTGGGATGCCTCCCGGTTGGCATAGGCGGCTACCGGAGTACGTATGCAGTCATGGTGCGTCATCCACCCAGATCCCAGCATAGACAGCGCGGTATTGACCTGGGCCGCTTGGGCGTTACGTTGTGACGGCAAGGCACTGGATAGATCGTCGCCCCGATAGATCCAGCCTGCCGTAAAGCTACCATCCTTCCCCTGGATGATGCCGTCCTCGATTTCCGCGGCATAGTTCAGGAGATCCGGAAACCCCTTCAGGGTTTGACGAAATTGTTTTAACGCCAGCATGGTTTAGTCTTCCTTTTCTGTGACTCTTTGACCGTCCTTGGGGATCTCGCCGGGTAGTAGGCCTGGTATTGCCGGTGTCGTATGTATATTTTGGACATCATCGGATCGGCCTTCGCCATTTCGCGCAAGGCGTATATGCCGCCGATCCAAAACAAGATCCCGATAAAAGCACTGGGCCAGTTCATAAAAATGAAAATGAAACAGGCGCAGATCAAACCCAGGAACAGAAACAGTTCACGTTCGGCTCCGGCTATAAGCCGGGGTCGCGTCAAAGAGCGGCGGATTGGTACGGTGATTAAATCCTGCTCTTGTTTCATGAGCTAAATCACCGCGCCAGTAGCACCGAACAGCGTGGTCAATACGTTGGTCGCTGCAACAATCAGCGCAATGACCAGCACAATGATGATCAGCTTTCTGGCGAAGTCATTCACTTCACCACCCCAGATCAGCATTGCGCCGGTAATGACAATGGCGATGAGTGAGATTGCCAGGGCCACTGGTCCGGTGATTGAGTTGGTGATAGTTTGGAGTGGGTTTTCCCACGGTAGGCCAGTGGCGGTGCCGGCGGTAGCGTCCGTAACCATGAGGGCGAAAATTAATCCGACCCAGAATATTTCCTTATATCGCGTGAACATGAGAAACCTCTTGGACTGTTTCAAATTGGTATTCCCCCTCACGCAGCTTCTGGAGCCAGCACACCTCTTTGACTTGAGGTGGTGATCCCTCCTTGCGCTTGGGCATATAAATGACTAGATCAACAGCATTGGCGATAGCTTGTCTTTTATCTGTGCCGGGTAGTCCCTCCTCTACGTATTCTTGAAATTTATGCACTCCCTCCCGTGCCGAATTGGCGTGTAAGGTGAGTACCCCGCCTTCATGTCCGGTATTCCAGGCCTGAAGCACAACGGATGCCTCGGCACCTCGCACTTCACCGACAATAATTCTGTCCGGCATTTGCCGCATGCCGTTGCGCAATAGCGCTCGCATACTGACGGTTTCAGTAGCGAGTTTGAATGACCGATCGGGGGAGCTGCATTGCAGCTCTGGGGTGTCTTCGAAGATCAATATGCGATCTTCTGGTGTGGCGCGGGCAATCTCTTTCAGGATGGCGTTGGTGAGTGTGGTTTTACCGGAACCTGTACCTCCCACCACAAGGATGTTATAGCGGCTGAGTACCGCGCTTCTAATCGCGGCACACTGTCGTTCATTCATGATGCTCTGATCGACATAGCTTTCTAAGCTAAAGACGACACGGGCGGGTTTACGAATGCAGAACGTTGGGGCGGTACTGATGGGTGATATATCACAGATGAAACGCTCGCCGCCGGGTAGTTTGGCTTCAACGACCGGGGAGTCTTCGGTGATGGTACTGTGAACCAATGACGCGACTGTGCGGATCAGGCTGATTGCCTGATCCGGCTCCATGTCTCCGGCATATTCCTTGGCTTGCCCTGCCCGGTTTATCCAGATCTTGCCATCATCATTGAGATAGATGTCACTGACCTTGGGATCTTCCAAAGCGGTGGCAATGAGTATGCCTAGTTCCGTGTTGAGCTTCCGCCGAAGGCGGTTTAAACGATCCATCGTCATCCCTGCTTTAACTTGCAGGGCAAATATATTACACAGAAATTAAACTGTAAAGTCCTTTTTTTCCCTATAAATAATTAATTATTACAATTAATTAAACAAGAAAGTCTGCAATTAATAATAATAAAAAGGCTAATATATAATACTTAATATTATTTATTATACTTACGAAATAAGCGATTATACAGGTCACTAGGATTTTTACTATTCAGGATCCCCGATTATTTTTGTTGTGTGACGAATAACACATAAACCTCAACACCCAACACTTTGTCGATAGCCTCTATTTTGTCGATGGAGATATTCACCTTGGAATGCTCCACCATGCCGACAAAAGATCGAGAGAGTCCGGATGCCTCCGCCAGCTGGTTCACCTGCATCCCTTTTATTTTTCTGAGTCGCCGGATGTTTTGTGCCAATACGTCTCTTGTTTCGGACATTGTCATGCTCCCACGGCCGGGTTCTTGCCCCGTTTTTATGATTATCTGATACGCTTATTGTCCATGAAACCGCTCTCCGGTTTCCAGTACTGTTTTCTCTTCGAAATATCACGGTATCTCATTGGCGTACTTGATATTTATGATGGTGCTTCAGTGCCTCCTTCCGTGTGAATTGTATGCAAACCCTAACCGGCCTCGACGACGCGCAAGGGGTTCACTTCGTTCAGTCTGCGTTCCCGTGTCCTCGCTGCGCTGCGGGCCGCTCCATCCACTGGCCTGACCCCTGGCCCCTCGCCTTTCCTGCCGGTTGACCTGGTTGCACATTCACACTGCAAAAGGAGCTACACCATGAGCACAAACAAATCCAAAAGACCCTCACTGATCGCCTACACCGTGACCGGAGAGGGAGAAAACACCTTCTTCCACAAGATCGGTGCTGCCTGGTCCAACAGCAAGGGCGGCTATCAGATCAAACTGGCTGCGCTTCCGGTGAATGGTGAAATCGTTCTCCTGCCGCCTAAAGAGGAATAACAGCACAACGGCCGGGCTTCGGCCCGGCCAGAAAAAGGAGATAGAGATGGGAATTCTGCTGACCATTACGATTATTGTTGCCATGGCCTACTTGGTGGGATTCATGGTCGGTCTTATATTGGGTGCTATTTGGTTGCTGCTTGGAGAAGGGTTGAATAGCATTTTCAGCAATCTCCTATTCAATCAAAAATGATGGTTGATAGCCTTTGTTTCCTTGTCCATCAAAATCAAATTCATAAACAATTACAGGCCCTATCCACTGGTGCTGTTGGCCAAGGTAAAAAAGGAAACTATTTGGGCATGCAGCGAATACATGCACAGTTGCTCCGAAATTATCGATCTTTACTTCACGAATAAATTGAGCCAGCTGCTGCGCGAGCTTGGAAGAATGCTGTCCTCCGGAAATACATTGCTGCCCGGGGCCCGAATGCGGCATCGCTGTTACCATGTGCCCCACACTAGGCAAAGATGCATCAATATAGCGCTGCATGTGCGCTTCAACAGACTGAGTAATGCTGATGCCGACCGCAATATCAGGTGAGCCGCCCAGGGTATTGTTCGTAATCTTTAATGCATCTCCCGCGGTCCTGTCGTCCGCGCACCAGGCCCTGAGACCGCCAACTATGCCCTTTTGCATTAGCTCTAAATGAATGCCTGATTTCACATGATAAACCGTGCCTGCTAGGTAAGCGATCGACGCGTGTGCGTTCATCACAAGACGAAGGTCAGATGATCGATGCGCCATATCTGTAAGGAAAGATTCAACAAGAGGTTTGATGTCGGCCTGCCATTCCCTACCCTCTTCAAGGTAGCGTTGCCGAAACAAGTGATTGAGATGCAGTGTGTTATCCTGTTCCGCCGAAACCAGATCAGTTGCGAGCCCTAAAAAACTGTGAATCGCAATTAATAACGATCCCACCGGCTCAATTGGTGTCCCAACCCATAGCCCTTCTTCCTTGGCCACCTCTACCAAATTCCCCCTATTAAAAGTATCAATCTTGCGCCCATTTAGTTTTTGAGCTAGATCGTCGTAACGAAAATCTGACCTTGCATCATTGTCAGGCTTTAGGCCAACAGCAACCGCGTTAGTATTAACTTCTTGCCGAAGCTCCTCGAGCGATCGGTAACCGTCAAATATTCGCAGCTTGGACAAGATCGGTTTGAGTTGCTGGTCACTCTCTAATTTCAGGTGCTTGCGCCAGCAGGCGCGAACACTTCCCATTAAGCTATTGTCCGTCCTGGTGCTAAATAACTTCTCCAACAGGATGGAATGATCATTCTTAGAGATCAGGCCTGACAATGGATCGGAGTCGGCGATCCGGTCGGTGGTCAGAAAAACGAATGCAGATCCATCTGGCTTTCTGGTCACGGCATCCCTCAGCCTTTGGAGCAAGGACACACTTTTGGCAGAGATAAATTGAGGATCAGTGAGGTGTTCGAAACCAAAACGACCACCAGCACTGACGTGCCACTTTATCTGATAGCATTCCTCGGTAATACGCTCCGTCCCGCCACGGGGAATTGGCGTGTCATATAGCACGACAACATCATCAAACCCTTTGGGGCTGGCAGATTCAAATATCACCTCGTGAACATGGGTTTCTGGCCTAAGAAGTTTAAACGCGTGCAACCAAAAAATACGCGCTTGGTAGTTAAAGCCATTGTGAATTGCCGTCGTCGTGTTTGCCAAAGAGGTCTACATCATTCAATAGCCCGGCCTCTTCGACCTAGGCTCTCGTCGTCTCTTAGAATGCCCGCTCCCACGGTACCATTGGGTAGATACACTGTAACGCTACCCTCCAGGGACCTAGAGGCATCTAAGCGTGCGATCATTAAGATGAGGAAGTTTGCGCCCGTCTCCCCATGGCAAGTGAGATCAATCATTGTGGCATGGTCTCGCTTGCTTGGGGCCGGTGCAAACAGTGGGTGTGAGTGCCATTCCCCAAGATAGTTAAATTGTTGATATCGGTGCTCCGTTCGTGAAAAGAAATTGCAGAGAGAATATAGTGCCCACTTTGCATTTCGTACGAAACTCGCCACCAAACCTCCTCGTCGCTGAAAAGTCATTTCAGCTATCCGGAACTCACCTGGTGCCAATTGCTCCCCCATCACGATTCCACCAATCTCGTGGCTACCGGCTCTCTCAAGCTCGTCAATTAGGCGCACTCGCCATTCAGCTGGCAGTGTCAGTTTTACCACGGCTCACAAGGTCTTCAAATAGTTTCTTAACAAAGTCGAGTCCGGCTGCGTGTGTTGAGCTGTCCATGGGGGAATCGGATGTCCATGACCCAATATCGTGAGAATCGATGGGGAACACCTGCAACGGTTGGTCAAAGATCCATTGTCTTTGGAGGCCAACAAGATAAGCCGGATTTGGAAACCTGCTCGGTTCACGCTCGAGCAGAGTATCGGCTACGAGCTGGCAAGCCAGGTGTGCAATAGTTGATACTTCGGCATCCGTGGCAATAATTGGTGATTGATTGCTCCGCTCAATCGCATAATTGGCTCCCGTTTCCGGAGATATGGCGTTTTTCTCCTTAGCAATGCGCCCCGCCGCATCGTTGATCGCTTGGCGAAGAGTGAATGGTTCGGGGTCTCTATCGGGCCTCGCACGTGCAATTAGACCACCTATACCACCCGCGTAAATCTCCAACCAAACCAGCGGGCGGCGCGATTGCCTTGCAATATGTGCACACAGATTAAACGCATCAGCGTTTGCAGTCGCATCAATAATCACCGAGGCGTTCCCCATGGCCGCTGTTGCCGATGCGGCTGTAGTTGCTGATTCTTGCCCGGCCAACCGCACGCGGTGACGGTAAACTTCTATCTTGGAGTTGACTAAGGCTAACCGATCCGCAACAGCATCTACTTTATGCTGGCCAACATGGCGCCAGTCACTGTCATTCCGGACTAAATTATCTGGCTGCAGGAGATCGTCATCGATCAAGACAAACCTATTCACGCCTGAACGTGCCAAAGACGTTGCGATCTTACTGCCTACTGATCCAAGCCCAACAATAGCAACGGTCGTGTCAGATAATTCAGCGCTGTCTGGGCCTAAACGCACGCTGGCGGGCGATGTTTCAGCAATAACCGTTGAACACAACCAAAGCTTCTGGCGACTACCCCAGCGCATTGTGAGCTGCCATGAGCTATCTGCCGAGCGCATCAGCACAAAATCAACTCGGGTTTCACACAGTGGGTCGGATTCGCCATCCAGAATCGGTAATGTCTCCCCATCAAGATAGGATGCTAGCGCCTCTGCATTCGAAAGAGCATCAGTTAGCGCCGCCTCCTGATTGCCTCCCTTTACTAGTCCTATGACGCTAAATCCGTGACGAGAGAGTTCTTCAGGAACTTCGCTAAAAACTAACGGACCATTGCCCTGAATCTCAAGCTTGAAGAGAAACACGATGGAGGCTTCGTTATGGTATATCTGTCTAAAGTGTGCAATCGCCCAATCGCCGTCTTTGACGCCACCAAGCTCTGCCAATGCTGCGGGCGTTATGATAAACCTGACGTACTTTCCGCGCTGTTCTTGCCCTTGAGTTACGGAATGGCGAGATGGAATGACAGTCGCGCCTTCAGTTCGACGCGCCTCTTCATCAGCCAAAAGTCGATGGGCACTCACAAGCATATCTGCAGCAGTATTCTGATCGCGGTGCCAATTGTCTGGTCCAAGCTCAAGGCAAAGGTCACCACCCACACCATATTGATGACTGGACCAGCAAGCCGGCTGGCGAGGTCGCACTGACGGGGGTGCACTGGGATAATGGGAGGGGAACCGGACTCTAACCTCGTATCGCTCCCCTGAGTGTAAGCATATAGAGCAATCGAGAGTTACGTCTGCACCATCGATCTGCCAGTAAACTGAGTCAAGCCATGAGGTTTCTGTCGCTAGCTCCTCGACCGTCGCACGCTCTCTTTCCAGTCGAGCCAGATCGGTTAAGAACCACACAATTACGCAAACCCCTCCGGTGTGTTTCGCGGACGCACGGGATGATCAGGGAAAGTCAGGCCAGCTCCAACAGTGGTCGACTCCATAAGTCCGGATTCCTTTCCGACCGATGGCTTGGGAAAACGTTTACCAAAGAGCTTCATCCACCCTTCCGTTGCTTGCTCCTGGTCTACCAGTGACAGCGCCTTGCGTCCGATAGCGGCATGTTCTACCACCTTGTTATAGAAGCCGTTGAAAGAATCGAAACTTACGCCTGCAAGGACGTTGTTGCCCGGCAAACTCGGATCTTCCAGCCAGGGTACTGAGTAGTAGCGAATGTCGTTGGCATAGCGCACCACAATTTTCTCCAGCATTTGAACAAATAGCTCACCATAATGTTTTTCATCTGGGTTTATGCACTCCGCAGCAATCACTTCAAGCACAAACCCTTTCGGCCTCTTGCCAACTGTCCCATTTTCTCGGCGCCACCACTTAAATAGTTTGACGAGGGGTTTAAAGCGCATGCTGCAGCGATTGTTTATGTCACTTGTCCAATGTGTGTGTCCAGGCGGATTGGTTCTGAGCCATTGCTGCTGTTGCCGATCAGCGATGTAATACTCGCCTGTCCCGGTTGGGTCAATTAGTGGTACCACATCCATATCTACCAATTGGGTAGATACTGAAACTGAGCGAGCCTGGCGGTTGGTCGGCGTGTAATGCCGTGTCAATGCCTTGTGAATTGCGTCGACCACATCACCAGGGTGATCATTGAACCGATAGTCGGTAACTACGATAATATCGACGTCCGGACGCTTAATTCTGCCGCCCTTAATTTGTGGCCGAATGGCGGTTTCCCTTTTATATGAGCCTGACAAGAAGGTGGTGCGATGGCGTGAACCGAAGTCGACATCCGCCTGGAGTATTTCACGTAAGCGGTTTTGTGCACTCGAAGCGTTACTTTTTGTGGTTGGGCTGGGCTCTATGTCGGCCAGGAATTCGGAAAATCGAGAGTTTGGAGTCACCTTTGCGCCTCTTGCATTCCGTTAAGAGTCATTAGTACGTCGGGCAGTGAATACTGCACATTCGTTCGGATTGATGCCTCGTATACATCGGCAAATTTCTCAGTATGTGGGTCCGGCAGGTAAGGATAGAAGTCCCACTCTGTGGGACGGGCCATCCACAAATTTAGCTGACGAAAGAAGTCTAACCCGCGACCTGCTGATTAAAAAGCCTGAAGATGGATGCCAATTCGAGAGTCTATACTCTATTCACTACAACAACGCCATCTGAGCCTTCTCTTCAAATCTGAACTCAAGGCTGTCTACCGCCCTACCCTTCTTGATCGGTTTCCACTCAATATGCAGCGATGTTTTCTGGTTCAACTCATTCACCGCGGGCTGGATCACCCGTGCCTTCAGGTTGGTGAAACGGTCATATTTGCCCTGCAGCTGCAGGCGATTTCTCAGGTCTTGCTCCGTGATAATGAAAAGCCCGGTCCCGGTAAACTGGGCCAGCATTTCATAAAGCCTGATCGAATAGGTGGAGGAGAGTTCCGCTACCTCGGCCAGGCGGTAGCTGGTGAAACGCTTGTGTAGCATTGTGATATAGGGTGCTATCTCTGGCGAAAATCCCAGCTTGACCTTGCCCTCCCCTTTTCGATATTCCGCTGAGTAGACCCAGCGCATCCTTTTCTTTACTTCGCCTTCGATCTTGCGGATATCCCGTTCATACAGCTTGTTCACGGCGTCTTCCATTTCCCTATAGGCGCTCTTCATGTCGGTATTGAACAGGTCGCTAAATTCGTCCACCGATAGCGTGAATAGGTTGTCCTTGGGTAATGGCTTTCGCCCATCCAATTGAGCGGCACAGGCAAGGATAATTCGCTGTTCATTGAGCGTGAGGCTGTATGATGCCTCGATCAGCGCGTTCGCCTTCGTAACTAAACGACTCGAGATAGAAGATCTGGCAACCTTTCATACCTCCTTGTGATTAGTCATGTTTGTTCCTAGGCGATATGTAATTTGGGCTAGTCTATGGCAATATGCTACAAATGTAAACGCATGTAGCATTAGCCGGATATCTGTAGCAGCAAAGTGAATTCCAGGCCTCATATAGAGGGGGTTGAGGGGATGCCGTCAATTTGTAGCATTTCAGTTCAAGCGCATTAACCGCAAATCTGTAGCATTTGAATTATTTGGGGTATGGGTATCTGTATAGGTTGCTTCAACGAACACCGTAAATATGTAGCATTTGGAACCCCATCACTGGCCGCTAATTTGTAGCATTAGAGATTATTTAAAATAATTCGCCTTTAAATTCCTGATATATGTGAATATTGTTCTTTAATAGCCTGAAACCAGCGCCATTACTGGCTTTTTTCCTCCTGTGGATAACGCCGTAAATTTGTAGCATCAAGCCGCTTAACTGTAGTATTAAACCGTATTTTTGTAGCATCCCACCGTAAAATTGTAGCACGTGGCCAGCCTAACCTGTTGTATTTACTGAGTAAAAACACCTCTTAAAAACAAGTATAAAAACATTAAAAAACAAGAAAGAGTCCTGCGGCTGTGGATAACTCAAATCATACTCAAAAGAAGGACGCCCTTTTCACATAACAACGCCTACCCTTCGCCATCCATTGCTTCGCCCCTTCGGCCTTTGCACACCATCCATGGTGTGCTTCCGTTCTCTAAATAAATTTAGATACGAAATTCCAATCTCCATTCTTTTCCCAACATCTTCTAAGGACTGTTCGTCTCCGACTCACAGAAATAATCCAAATATGTTCACTACGTTCACCCGTACCTTCCACCACTTATCCAATTCACAGCCACCACAAAATAAATACTTTAATGAGTGTTCGCCTCTGGCTCACACAACCAATAAAACCGGTTCGCTAATCGCTCACCAAAAAGCGTCTACAAGTAAGGGCCGGCGGGCACTCTCCTTTTTACGCCTTCTCATGCCTTGTGCGTTCTCCTACCCGCCGATCTATACAATCTTGACTCGTTTGCAGCCTCGAGAGCCCCCCTCTTTTTTGGGGCTCTATGCCCCTCTTATTGAGCTTCGCCATTCTTGAGAATTCATGCCCAATAATGCTATTTACGTTATTTTTTGTTTTTCGTTAGTTATTGTGTGAATATTCGCCAATATTAGTTAATTACGTAACTCATCACCTAACGGAGTACTTCATGACATCATTATCGACGTTGTCGGATTTAAGCGAACGGATGCATCGGCTAATCCGGGCCATTAATGATCGTAACATTAATGCCAAACCTGGGAAGATGGCACCAAAGATCTATACCATGAAGGAAGCGGAACCTCTCATCGGACGGAAATATCATACGATACGTGCGGCCGAGAAAGAAGGCCGGCTCCAGCCGCGGGAGACGCTGGCGGATGGCCGGAGAACAGGGTATACGCTGGCCGATATCAACCGTGCGCGGGAAGTGTTCGGAACCCGCCTTCGTCGCGGCGCTGGTGATGATCCGATCCGGATTGCCGTCTCCAACGTTAAGGGTGGGTCTGCAAAAACCACAACCACCGTCCATGCGGCTCAGTACCTGGCCGAGCATGGGTTAAGGGTACTGTTGGTTGACTGCGATCCGCAGGCCAGTTCAACCGCCGCTTTTGGTTATGTCCCTGATGATGATGTCAACGTTTCAAATACGCTTCTACCGCTCCTCGATGGTGAGCAATCTTCACTTGCCTATGCGATTCGGGAGACTTATTGGGATTCACTGGATCTGATTCCGTCCAACCTAATGCTTTACAACGCCGAGTATGGACTGGCGGTTGAGGCTAACAAGAATCCAACCGCCCTCCTCCGGTTATTACTTGGCCTGCAGTCCATAGAGCAAAACTATGATGTGATCCTACTTGACCCTCCACCGGCACTGGGAATGATTTCATTGAGTGTGATGCAGGCAGCCAATGCGTTGGTGGTCCCCACTCCGCCGGCGCTCTACGATATTTTCTCCACTCGTGCGTTTTTCTCAATGTTGGTCGAGGTAGTAGAGACGCTGCAGCGTCACTTTGGTGAGGTTGACTACAAGTTTGTGCGCTTGCTAGTGACGCGCCTGGATATGAATTCCGAAACACAGCAGCAATTGGTGGAGTTGCTTCCCGAAGTGATGGGCAATACCTTGATGCGCCATTCGGTGACGAAGACTGCCGCACTGGATCGTGCCGGCATGTATGGTCGTAGTCTGTATGAAGTGTTGCCTGATAGTGTTCCCCTGAAAACATGGAAGCGGGCGGTTAATCATTTCAATAAAGCGAACGAGGAGCTTTTGCTGCTTATCCGCCAGTCCTGGCACTCCCATGCCGAGGTGTTGCGAGAAGAGGGACTTTTGTAAGGATATATGTGGAAATTCGAACCTGCGAATTATCACCATAACTATATGATGTATATATGAAAAACGTATTTCTATTGATTGCGTATTTTCGACAAAATTGGAGACGAATATGGCCGGCTCAAAATCTAAGATGAAGGGACTCATGGATGCGTTGCGGGACAATGTCCATGAGCAAAGTAGTAGCAACTCAAAGGATGCTGATGAGGAAAAACAACGCACAACACCTGGGGCGTTTCGCCATCGGTTGGAAACCTTGCCAACGCACGCAACGCCTCGAAAAAATGAACTGAAGGTTCAGCTCAAGATTGATCCCAAACGTTGTCGGATTTGGGCCGACCATGACCGACGTTACGATCTTCTCAATGAAGATAATTGTTCGGATCTGATATAAGGCTTCCAGGCGCAGGGTCAGCAGATACCGGCGATTGTTCGTGAGATCGCTGACGATCCAGACCATGACTACGAGATCATCGTCGGGACGCGGCGCCACTGGACCGCATCCTATTTGGGTGTCCCTTATCTGGTTGAAGTCCAGAGTCTGACGGATCAACAGGCGTTTGTTCTGGTTGATGCGGAGAACAGGCAGCGAAAAGACATATCTGATTATGAGCGTGCCGTGTTCTATGCCAATGCTTTAAAGCAACTTTACTCGACCCAGAAAGAGATGGCTGAAGCGATGAAGACCTCGAAGGCGTGGCTCAATGAGTACATCGCGTTATCAGCTTTTCCAAAAGAGGTGGTCGATTGTTACAAGGACATCACTGACATCAAGGTCACCCATGCGCGTAAATTAACGCCGCTGTTGAAAGATTCAAAGCTGCGCCCAAAAGTTCTAGAGCGGGCGAAAGCAATCAAGGGACAGTCGCTTGATGGGGCAGGGATCCTGAAAGCCCTACTCGAGGCAGCAAAACCGAAAAGGGGAGGGGGGGTGAATTTTAGTAAAGATTACACACTGGATAAACAGAAAGCCTTTTCTGTTTCAAAATCGGGCAAGAGTGGATTGCATATCAAGATAGATCCTAAGTTTGAAGGTAACCTGGATGCGTTGTTAAGTCTGATTAATGACGCTGTGAGAGAGAATATTTAGGGATGGGCACCATAGGGGAGTGGGGTCGTTGGGATGAGCCAATAGATCAAGACTGAACTATTGGCGAGGTGTTCTATAAGCGCTCCACAGATGCTTCGCAACTGAGGCTATTGAGTGTGAAAAGCTTGATGTTGTTTCTCTGTTACACAAATGTACAATCTGACCTGCTAGTTAAAGGTTGGAATAGCTGACAAAAAGAGGGTAGGGGGCACATGTGAAATTCGCACCTGCGAATTATCTACATAACATATTGATTATATTACATAATCAAACATTTGATTGATCTGCTTTTTCTGTATTATATGATGATAAATATCTATTCAGAAACAGCGTTACCGAGGTGCTCTGCACAGTCTTACCTTGTCAAAGGCGTAGTATCTTATCGACTTTGGGTGTCGTTACTTGTTGCCGGACCATATTGGTCGAGCAGCATTGCCGAGGTAGTGCGTGAACATAGCGTATCTTCGATGATTTATTGAGGTTTAATTGATGGCATTTACGCCGACCGTTGTCCAGAAGACCATTTTAGCTCCTGCTTGCCCTATTACGGCGGCGACCGAGGCATTGGCTACGAATGGTGGGCTAGAAGCACGTGGAGCTATTTTTACGCGCCTTGAGGTTGTGAATTTCATCCTGGATCTGGCAGGTTATACCGAGAGTCAGCCTCTGTATAATTTGCGGCTGTTAGAGCCATCATTTGGCGCGGGTGATTTCCTGCTTCCAATTATTATGCGGTTGCTAAAAGCTTGGCGGGCTGCAAAACCGAATGGGGATGCCTTAGAGGATCTGAGTGATGCGATTAGGGCTGTAGAGCTTCACCACGATACCTTTCATAGCACCCATGCCGATGTTGTAGCTCTCCTCAAGAGTGAGGGGGTAGCGTCCAATAAGGCGACTGTTATCGCTAATCGCTGGTTGTCGAGGGGAGACTTCCTGCTAGCTTCGCTTGAAGGGGAGTTTTATTTTGTAGTGGGTAATCCGCCCTACGTCCGTCAAGAGTTAATCCCAGGGCCCTTATTGGCTGAGTACCGCAACCGGTACCAGACGATGTATGACAGGGCAGACATCTATATTCCCTTCATCGAGCGTTCGCGTTCTGTCTTGTCTGATGGGGGACATATGGGTTTCATTTGCGCAGACCGATGGATGAAGAACCGATATGGTGGACCTCTTCGAAACCTTGTGGCAGAACGGTATCACCTGAAAGTGTATGTCGATATGGTGGATACCCCCGCTTTTCAATCGGATGTGATGTCATATCCTGCAATAACGATTATCAGTCGTGAAGATCCAGGTGCGACCCGTATTGCACACCGCCCTGATATTGAGCAGGCAACACTGACTGCACTCGCGGATTCGCTTCGTGCTCCGACGCTACCGCAAGAGGAGAGTGGCGTACGCGAATTAGCCAGTGTGATGAAAGGTTCTGAGCCCTGGCTGTTGGAATCTTCTGACCAGATGGCTGTTATCCGCCGTTTAGAACAATATTTTCCTTCCCTGGAAGAGGTCGGCTGCAAAGTGGGAATTGGCGTTGCTACTGGTGCGGACAGGGTGTTTATTGGCGAATATAATTCGTTGGATGTCGAGCCAGACCGTAAGTTACCGCTGGTAATGACGAAAGACATCCTATCGGGGGAAGTTGAGTGGCGTGGCCAAGGGGTTATTAATCCATTTGCTGAAACCGGCGGGCTCGTTGATCTTAAGGATTATCCGCGTCTTAAGCGTTTCCTTGAAGCTCATCGAGATATTATCGCTACCCGCCACTGTGCCAAGAAATCACCAGCACGTTGGTATCGAACTATTGATCGCATCACACCGGCGTTGGCCTTAAAACCAAAGCTATTGATACCTGACATTAAAGGGGAAGCTCACATCGTTTTTGAGGGTGGGGAGTTGTATCCGCACCACAACCTTTATTTCGTCACGTCTGAAGACTGGGAGCTGCGGGCTTTACAAGCGGTGCTGCTATCCGCTGTTACTCGCCTTTTCGTGGCGACGTACTCCACCAAAATGCGAGGAGGCTTTCTACGATTCCAGGCGCAGTATTTACGCAGAATACGCATTCCGCCGTGGGCAGATGTATCCGAGCAACTACGCCGAGAGTTGATTGATGCCGCTGTCAGGCGTGACATACAGGCCTGCAACTGTGCCACATTCAAGCTCTATGGCCTTAATCAAGAAGAACGATCTGCCCTAGGTGGCAATGGAGAATAAATGGCTCTTGATCTAGTCAATTACGAGAAAAAAGCCCGGGAGGCGGTGAAAGTTTTTTGGGGTAACAGAAACGCGGCAAAGCTGAAACAGGTTGAGTCAGGGAAGCCCGATCAAGGTGAACGAGCGGGGGTCACCTCTGGAAAGAACATGGACGGTTTTTTAGCCTTGATTATCGATATTATAAAGGCAAACGGGTTAGCTGATGCTGAGGTTCACCAGAAGCGCGCGGTGCTTACGCTGCCGGGTTATTTTCGACCAACAAAGCTCTGGGATCTTCTCGTGATCAGCAAGGGAGAGCTGATTGCGGCGATTGAGCTGAAAAGTCAAGTTGGCCCTTCCTTCGGAAACAACTTCAATAACCGTACAGAGGAGGCTATCGGTACGGCACATGATCTCTGGACTGCTTATCGAGAGGAGGCGTTTGGTAAACAACCACGTCCATTTGTTGGGTGGCTAATGATGGTTGAGGATGCGCCAGGCTCTCGTAAGCCGGTGCGTGATGCGTCGCCACACTTTCCAGTGTTCGAAGAGTTCAAGGGAGCCTCGTACCTCAAACGGTATGACCTGCTTTGCCAGCGTTTGGTGCAGGAACAGCTTTACACAACAGCTGCTGTCATTACTGCGGAACGGAGTGCCGCAGAATCAGGTAAGTTCTCCGAGCTGTCTTCTATGACTGGCCTCAGGACGTTTGTTGCTACACTAGCGGGCCATGTCGCTGCTGAAGCTGCGCGGTTGGGGTAGGGCGCCTGAAAAGGGTAGGGGAGTTTGCTACAAGCCGGCTATGATCGTACAATCAGGAGGGCTGTCCTCATTGGTGCTGACCCACCGCGCAGTAAAGCAGAAGTTAGTGTTGTAATTTAGGTATTCAACCTTTAGCGTCAGCTAAATATTGGAGGATTACCCTAGGCCGGTAACATTTAAATGTATAAGAAGTGATGCTGAAATGGATGTACTTATACCTTTTGCCAAACATGTAGCGACTAATCGGGTAGTCTCTGTTGACGAAGTCCCGCGCGGAAACGCCTGTGGTTGTGTGTGCATATTTTGTGATGTACCGATGCAGGCGAGAAAAGGTGGGATCAACCGAGAACACTTTTCACATCAACCTAGACTCGTGGATGATGAGCATTATTGTCCAGCCAGTTTTCAGCGATCCATCTTTTGGATGGCACGAAGAATCCTCTCTGAGTCGAGAGAAATCAGTCTACCGAGCTATGACCTCACCTTCGATGAACCCCACTATGGTCTGCGCCAATCATCGACTCTTGTCGATGAACAGCGACTGAAATACGATTCGATAATATTTCCATACTTTCTTAGCAACTTGGCATATGATGTTGCACTACTAAATGTCGGCGAATACACCTTAGCTGTAACCTTGGTATTTGGCGGAATAGATACTCCAGGGGCATTTGTGTATCAGGAGCAGGCATTAGCTCATGTGGTTATTGAAATGCGTCCTATCGAACTGCTATTTGATAATCACAAGACCGGCTTTCGCCTACTTATGGAATCGCTTTTGTTGAGCTCTCTGGAAGGCAAGCGTTGGACTTACTATCCTACCCAAGAAGCACTGGCAGAGTCATTCAAAGCGAAGTTTGAGGCTGCAGTGCAAGCGTTTGCAAAGCAGGAGAATGAGCGAACACGCCGATTAAATTAAGGGACGCTGCGACAATCCTCATCAGAGGTCCGATCAGTAAATCAACAGCCGTTAGCAGCTGGAAACGTGAGCATTGGGCGTGATCGATTAATGCAGCGAGTTTCAGAATTGGTTCATATAGTGCAAAAATTAAATGCTCAAAATGTCACGTCTGGATATCTCTGTGAGGCCTGTAAAATCATGCGTAAGCCGCATAGTGATATTTGTAGCTATTGTGGGCATAAGGCATACACCGTTGTGCCCATAACATCGGCCTATCTCTCAAGTCTTGAAAAGAAGTACTGGTGCTGGAATTATGCCGAAAAATCCTTGGCCGTTGTTCCAAAAATCGGAAGCACTACAAAGGCAAACGAGGACAGGGGTATCTCGTGACGTATCTCTTGCTTTGGTAAGAGGGGATACCAACCACTCTGCTCCGATCCATGGCAATCAGTCATTATTTATTCTTACCAAAAACTTTGCCACGATCGGTTGGCGATCATGTGTAGTGCAAAAAAGTGTAGTAATTGGTAGCGGCGTTTAGTACATCAATCACCGCTGTAGAACCGACGAGGTCGTTGGTCTTCGTTGGGTCGCATAACAACATGTGGTCGTACCAGTAATCTATATGACTTGCCCTTTTAGTGTGGATCCGCTACTCAATTATAGTGATCACTCTGTTGGGCTACGGCGAGTTTACGATAGGCCAATAGCCATCGGTTTTCGAGGTGTTACGATTGAGTATGACTTCTGTATTACCAGGGGTATAAAGAGCGGGAGTTGTAAAGGTGGCATTTCTGGGTCAGTTGCTACAAATACAGCTGTCTCATTAGGGGAATCAACCCCGACGGAATAATCAGTGTCCTGCAGAAAATTTATCCAAATATTGAGCAGAATATTCAGTTGCTGGATCGTCGTTGAGTCGCTATCGGATCGGCTGGATCAAGGCTTCACCCTGACTGCGCGGGTTACCCACGGTGCGATCCACGGCGTGAAACTGCACATCGAGATGCACCCTTGACTCGCCGAGTCGTTCGGCACCACCGGTACCCTCGGTCAGCCAACTCCGGGCATCCCCAGGTGAAAGCATCACCGGCATCCGGCTGTGGAGCTGTGAAAGCGCTCCGGCCGATTCCCGGGTCAGAATGGTGCAGGAGTATTGCCCCTCGCGGAGTTCCCACAGGCCGGCAAATACCAACAATCCTGGATCTTCTGGCGCGTGGATAAAGTAAGGCTGCTTCACCCCTTGCTCAGTACGCCACTCGTAATAACCCCGCGCCGGAATGAGACAAGTCTGGGAATGGCGCCAGGCATTGCGAAAGGCCGGTTTATCGCTCACCGATTCCAAACGGGCGTTAAAGGTGGCGTACTTGGGGGAGGCCTCTTTCGACCAGGTCGGCACCAAGCCCCAGCGCATTGGAAAGGTCCCCTGTGCCTGAACGGCCGGAATGATCTGCGTCGGTGCAACATTGAACCCGGTCGCGATGCCGGCTGGCCAATCCTTTAGAATCTCCAGCCACTCGTGCACGGCCTCGATATGATTTGCGTAACGTCCACACATCCAGATATGGGCCTCGCAGTGTCGAACAGGGCGGATTGCTTGCTATCAAACTAGATGCAATTACCAGAGCCTGTGTCATTTAACATAGGCTTTATTATACGCTAGTGATTGTCAATCGTAATTGACACATCCCCAGATTAACCTAGCCTCCGGATTTTGGGTCGTTTCTGATCAGTCGTCGTCGGTACCTACTCGAAATTTGGCCATGATGGGCAGATGGTCGCTCACTGTTTGAAAGAATTTGCGTGGATTAGTGGCGACGTTTCGCACATCTATCACTTCTGCTGAACCAATGAGTTCCTTGGTCTCGGCTGCGTCGAACACCACCAGGTGGTCGTATAAGTTCCCTGTGCGTTCGCCCTGTCCATTTAGAGTTGAGCCGCTACCCAGGGTGGGCACTTCAATATTGATCGCGTCATCTAAGTCGAGCGGAACTAGATTGAAGTCGCCGGCTATCAGTAGGTCTTTCTCGGTGGGATTGGCAGAACTCATTTCGGAAAATACCTCATTGAGGTGTTTCACCTCCATCTGGATATCTTCGATATCGCCTTCGGCCCAGCGAGCATGGTAGGCCGCTAGCATGAAATCGAATCTTCCCGTGCTTCCAACGGTCCTAAAGCAGCCATATGCGGGCTCGCGAGAAAATCTGTCTTCTCCAACACCATTGGGACCACCGGAATTGTCTTGGTGATACCGAAGACCACTCCAACCTTGGCAGGGCTGGATGATCGAGGGTCTGTAGAGAATCGCGTAGTATTCTGCACTCCCTGAGCTGGTGTCCGGCCGCGGTTTATCAGTGACAATCCCTGTCCAGCCAGATCCTAGTGTTACGAGTAACTGGTTGTATCCAGGATGTCCCCCTTGCTTTTGCATGACCTCTACAACCGCAAGAATGTCAAAATGGCCTTCAATAATTCCGGCGACTAAGGGATAATTTTTCTGATTACCATGGCCCAGCTTTTTAATATTCCAGCTCCCCAGCCTTAACGTTTCCGAGGTGGTTAGGTCTGGAACCACACGGGACCAAGCCTTACTGACAAACCCCGTTGCTCCACTTTGAAGCCGTATCTCATACCAATACGGTACGCTGGCAATATAATCAGCAGACTGACCTGGTTCCAACGAGCTGATGCGGTCACCACCGGGAGCGTCTCGCACAATTAGGCGCGACTCCACTCGCTCACTTGGTACTATGCGGTCGGCATGTACGAGTGACGAAAAAACAACTAATATTATAATTATCAGTGGCTTGACGTATGGCATGGGACCTCCTTGTTCTCTGAGTTATAGGATGAATATTCCTCAATGTAGGTAATATAACACCGATAGCGCCATTTTATCTGGGATGAAACATGTATTATTGCGCTCCAATAATAGCTTATATATGGAGCGATAAATTGATATAATCGCTCCATGTCTTGGATATGGGAACATAAAGATTGGCCTGACTTTCGCTTTGATGAGGAGCGATTTCAATCTCGTGTGGAGGAAATTCAGCGCCAGGCAGATCGGCTGATTGGAAGTGTAGAAGCCTTATCCGGCGAAGCTCAGGCAGAGACCATTGTGGATCTGTTGGTATCTGAAGCTATCAAAACAAGCTCAATTGAAGGCGAGGAGCTTGATAGAGAGTCTGTCCGATCCTCCATCAAGGCGTATCTGGGATTTGCACCTAAAGGCACACAGTCGCGGGATCCCAAGGCGGCAGGTGTCGCCGCGCTGATGGTCGATGTTAGAAAGCATTGGAATGATCCCTTGACCGAGGAGTTGCTATGCAACTGGCAAAGTATGGTGGTTCAAGAGGGGATATTGCATTCACCTTTGCGTGGTGCGTACCGAAGCAATGAATCACCCATGCAGGTAGTCTCCGGTGCGATTGGTTATGAGCAGGTGCATTACGAGGCACCGCCCTCCAGTCAGGTGCCCGCAGAAATGGCGAGATTCATCGAGTGGTACAACGCTACGGCGCCCATAGATGGGGTAGAGCAGATACCCGGACCTATCCGGGCTGGTATCGCACACGCTCGTTTTGAACACATACACCCGTTCGAAGATGGCAACGGCAGGGTAGGGCGGGCCATTGTCGATCATGCGCTCTCACAGGCTGAGCGCTTCCCAGCATTGGCAAGTCTTTCAACCTCCATAGAGCAAGAGCGTAGGGCGTACTATGAGCATTTAGAGGCTTCCGGAAAAGGGGGGTTAGATGCCAACGACTGGCTGGATTTTTTTGTGGGTATCGTCAGTAGGGCACAAGAGCTGACCAAAAATGAAGTCGAGTTCATTGTAGGTAAAACCAGGTACTACGACAAATTCCATAGTCAGCTCAATGAGCGCCAGTTAAAGGCGGTTGGGCGTATATTTGCGGAAGGGACTAAAGGATTCGAGGGAGGATTGACCACCAAAAAATATATGTCGATAACGAAGTGTGGCAGAGGCACCGCGTTTCGTGATTTGAATGATCTATTGGAAAAAGGGGCAGTGACACAGACTGGAGTAGGGCGGGGCACCCGCTACGAACTTGCTAAGGTTGAATCAACATTGCCGACAGGATGGAACCGTGAAAATTCAAAACAACATGGAGATAGAGAAATGGGTTTAGCACCAAATACATTCAGTGACAAAGAGATTGAATCCCTTGAGGAAAAAATAACCGAAATATATGAGTATACCGATCCATCGGATGACACGACGGTAATGCAGGCGCTAGAGAGCGCGGATATCTCACAGATTGAAGCAGCTTTAGAGCGTTTGACAGATATGGATATTCGGTTCAATGACCTGTTGGCGGACATAGCCCCCTCTGAGTGGCGAGTCGTAAGTATGGATCACGAAGCGTTCAAAGAACGCCACGACCAGGCCACCGGGAGTGCCAGTCACCAGCTGAAAGATAATCTTTTTAAAGCCGTTGGCAAAGAGCTGGACAGTGATGTTTGGGAGGCTAATCAGGGAGTCAACTATGTCGGTGATGTGGTTCGTCTTGATCAGAACTATCTTTATTTGCAGTTGAGTGAGAACAGCGTATCTGCACACGCACTTAACCAAATGTCACCGGACCAAGTTGAAAAGCTACTGGATCAGATCGCTGTAGGTGATTATGTGCATGTCAATGAGGTAGGTGATGCGGAGAAAGTCGAGCGGCCCCTAGCACAAGAGCGGGATCGGGGAAATTCTCATTAGATGGTCATAGGGCCGCCCATGCTCAATAAATCCCGCCTATGCGGGATTTATTGAGGCCTTGGGCATAGAATAGTCTATGGGGTATAATTATTAAAACTTCTTTACTATCAATAACTTATTGCGCATAATCTATTTTATGTTAAATGCGCTTAGCGGTCCACTCTAATGTTTCTGTTGCGACCAAAGCGGCCATGGATCGAAGCTCCTTTGCTCTCCAGAACCGATAGAAATGTCTTGACAGAGTGACTCAGGGCATGAAGCGGACGCTCGTCTTGTGGCTGTGGCTGTTCAACAAGGTTGACGGCTGATAAACTCAAGAATATTAAGGAATTTGCTTCTATGAGCGGGATGCCTTACTCCAAAATTATCCCTAAACATAGAACCTACATAGAGCTTAATATAGAAATTTTGGCGATATTTTACGATATTTGTGCCCAGCGGCATAATAGCTGAGCCTCAGGGATAATCAGGTATTTTTATGCCAAAGAACCTGCTTTCCAGTCTTCGAGTGCGACTGTTGTTTCTGCTCATGCTGATCATCGTGCCGGTCTTTGGGCTGTTGCTGCATAACGCTCTCGAGGCGCGCAAGCAAGAGACCCTGCATATGCAGAGCGTCGCGCTGAGGCTTGCCCGTCTGATTCTGCTGGAGCAACGGGAGCTCATCGCTGGGGCGCGGCAGTTATTGCCTGGTTTGGCGCAGTTGCCGAGTGTGCGTGTACCGGATGCAGGGCCCGTCTGTAACCGCGAATTTGCCAACCTTCTCGTGCAATATCCTTATTATGCCAACTTCGGCGTCAGTGGCCGTGATGGCCTGATGCGTTGCAGCGGTTTACCCATGCCGACACCGGTTCGAATCGAGGATCGGGACTATTTTCGCCGCGCCATGGAGACCGGTGACTTTGCCATCGGTGGCTACCAGGTCGGACGTATCACCGGTAAGAGCGCTATCAATTTCGGTTACCCGCTACGCGATGATCATGGCCGTGTCGATGGGGTGGTCTTCGCCGCGCTCGATCTTGCCTGGTTGAGTCGCAAGTTGACCGATATTCCGCTCCCGCAAGGTACGACCATCACCATTCTGGATGGAAATGGTACGGTGCTGGCGCATCAGCCCGATCCGGAAAAATGGTTCGGCAAGACGATCCGGAATACGCCGTTCGTCCGGATGATCCTCGAACGCGGCATGGAAGGCACCGATGAATCGATCGATCCGGAGGGTATTCACCGGCTTTATGCCTTCACGCCCCTGCACCAGGCGGGTTCAGACAGCGCCTATGTCAGTGTCGGTATTCCACGTGACGTCGCCTATGCTGATCTTGACGCGCGTTTTAAACGTGATTTGCTTTTGCTGTTTCTGATTGTGGTGGTGGTGACCACCGTGGCATGGAAGGGCAGTAACACCTTTGTCCTGCATCCGCTCAGGATTCTCGCACGTACCAGCGAACGCCTCGGCAATGGCGATCTCAGCGCCAGAACCGCATTGCAGAGGACGCAGGATGAGTTCGGACAACTGGCACAATCCTTTGATCAGATGGCCGTTTCGCTGCAACGGCAGCGAGATGAAGCCGAAACTCATGACAAGGAACTGCAACGTACCAACCTTGCGTTGCGTACTCTGAGCGCCGGTAACCGCACGCTGGTGAGGGCTGCTGATGAGTCATCCTTACTGCAAAAGATGTGCAGTGTAGCGGTGGAACTCGGCGGCTATCGCATGGCCTGGGTCGGTTTCGCGGAACATGACGCGGAAAAGACGGTACGGCCGGTGGCGCAGGCCGGTACCGATAAGGCATTCCTCGACACACTCCACATCACCTGGGACGAAACAGAACAGGGCAATGGCCCCACCGGTACAGCGATCCGAACCGGCAGGCACTGC
>PKUO01000055.1 GCA_002869585.1 Sedimenticola sp. | reverse complement strand
TTCCACGCCTGCTCAGTTTCAATCGCCTCGCCGATAACCTTCACCTCCAGCCCGTGAGCGATATCCGCCAGTGCCTGGATGAAAAACTGGTTGTCGGTGTTTTCATGCAGCGAGCGCAGGTAGCTGACATCGATCTTCAGGTAATCTGCCTTGATCGATTTGAGATAGCCAAAGGCGCTGTGGCTGCGACCAAAATGGTCGAGCGAGAACGAGGCCCCGTAGAGTTTCACCAGTTCGATCAACTGCTGAACCTGGTCAAGCTGGGACACCGCGCCGTACTCCGGCATCTCAAAGATCAGACGATGGGCCACCGCACTGTGCTCGCCCAGTTGCTGACCCAGCCAGTTGATAAAGGTCGAACGCTGAATCGAGGGCGGCGAAATATTGATCGCATAGCGGTGCTCCATATCCTGCTCGTACATTAGGCGGTTCAGCACCTTGCTGATCACGGCCCGGTCGATCTCCGCGGTCAGGCCCAGACTCTCCGCCTGAGGCATGAACAACCCGGCAGAGAGCAGTTCACTCTCGCCCCGGTCATTCTCTTCCCGGAAACGGACGAACACCTCGTGATGCAGCACTTGCTGGTCAGCGCATGAAAAGACCGGCTGATATTGCAAAACCACCCGATCATTCTCCAGGGCGTCCAGAATGCAACTGCGCCAGTCGGCCGCCCCTTTGACATGGTTGTGGGTGATCTCATCCGGCGTGCACAGGTGCCAGGCATTCGCCCCTTCGCCCTGGGCGACCCGCAGTGCCATGTCTGCTTCGGAGATCAGTTCCGAGAGATTCTGCGTGCCTTCGAAATAGGCCATACCGATATGACCGGCATCCGGCTCTTCCAGCTTGCCGGTACCGTAGAGACCGGCCAACGCCGTAGACAACGCCTGGCCCAATTTGGCCCCTTCATTCATGGAACAGTCCTGAATAAACAGCGCAAAATCAGCCCCGGTGAGATGCGCCAGATGACCTTGCGGGACAGTGTCCACGACCTTTTTCAGGGCTGCGGCGGTCTCTTTCAGGAGTTCGTCGCCGGCCTGATAACCTTTCTGGTCGTTATAGGCTTTAAAATCTTTCAACTGGACCAGTGCCAGTACACCACAAGAACACTCTTCAGGCGTCTCCAACAGGTTGGTGACCGCATCGAAAAAATAGCGCTTATTCGAGAGTGCTGTGACCGGGTGACGATGGGCCTGCTTGCGCAACCCCTCGGCCAGTTTCTCCAGCTCGGAAAGCATCTGCTTGACCTTGCCAGACATGCGATTCATCGCCTCGACGATACGGCGCAGATCGAGGGTTTTCGGCAGATTCTCGATGATGGGAAATTCACGGTTGAAGATGGCGTTGGCCTGGTTCTCCACCTCCCGGAGCGGTTTCAGCACCCGGCGCAGGGCCGACATGACAATCAACAGCACGACCAGGGCGCTGACCAGGAACCACCAAAAGGTATCTACCGCATTCTGCCATAGCTGGCGATAGGCATAACCGGGGTGACTGCTCACGATAACCTGACCTGCCTGCACCCAGCCGCCCATGATGGTGGCTTCGCCAACCGGGGTATCCAGTGGAAAACGCTCGACAAACCAGGCAGGAACCTCTTCAAACTGTACCGGCTGGATGCGGTCTACCAGGGGTTTTCCTGCCATGTCCTGCACCCGGATCATGCGGTAGAAGCCCCGGTCAAAAATGGCATCGGTCATGGAGGTGACCGTGGCGATATCCTGTTCAGCCAGGTAGGGTGAGATCGACAGGCCGAGCGAAGTGGCGGCATCCTGGGCATGGGATTCCAGCTGCGTTTCCAGATAGCTGCGCGAGTTCTGCACACTGATATAGAAGGTGCCGGCAAACACCAGCGCCAGTAGCGCGACGATCAAAACAAGCAGTTGTCGAGAGAGAGTCATGGGCCTGTCACCTTGTATTTGTTATGTGCGATAGGGGTCGGCGGCCAATCCATGCAACGCCGTACTGCCTGATTGTTTGGTATGAATCCGTGCATGGGTAATGCCTGAATCTTGTCCCTTATCCTGCCAGATTTAGTACGAGAGTTCATCGCTTGGCCTCCTCCTGCATGCGCTTTTTCAGATCCTGCCAGAGGCCCAGGCGGCCGGATGAGCCCACCTTTTTGCCCTTGCCGAGATTCTTTGCGAGCCACAGCCCTTCGGCATTGAAACTGTAGACCGGCGCCAGGTCGGAGCGCCGGCTGGCCGAGAGAATGCGGCCGTTGAGATTATCCAGCACCTTGGGCACCGAGGTGGGCGTCGGGTAGTAGGTCAGCACCATGTGGGCCTCGTTCAGCTCCAGTGCCTTGACGTACATGATGCGCAGCTTCTCATCCGCCACCCCCATCTCCTTCAGGGTGAAGTACTTGCCGATCGAATAGTCCTCGCAATCCGCCCCTTTGCGCACCAGCGCCTCCAGCGGCGTGGCCCAGTAGTCTTCCTTGCCCCACAGCCGCCAGTCGGACTTGTAGGGCAGGTCGTTGAAGAAATCGTTGACCAGTTCCAGCTTCTCCTCCTCGTCGCGGTCGCGGTTCTCCTGCATCAACTGCCGCCAGGCGCTGACCCGGTTGCTGGCGCTGTCGCCATACTTTTCTTTCACCCACTCGATCACCTCATCGGTCACTCCGATGCTGTCGGCAAAGGCCAGGGCCAGCCCCAGCCCCAGCCAGAGGATTGTCATGAGAAGCAGATGCCGGAACCGCGCGCCGCGCCGGCACCTCAACCGCAGGAATTTCGTCACGCAAACATCCGGTTTCGGTGGGTAAGTCGTGAAGGCCGCGTCCGGCCTCCCTGCTGTTTATGTCGTCTGCTCCGGGCGAAACTTGATGCCCAAACGCAAAATGCACCGGAGAAAGACGAGGCACCTTGCTCCCGACGACGCGCCGCCAGGGAAACGGCGCCAAAAAACCCCGAAAAACCAGCAATTGTGACAATCCGGCCATACCGATAGAATAACGGGTTTTACACTCACCTTTGGACCGACCGATGCGCACATCACAGTTCCCTTTGAATACCCTCAAGGAGACCCCTGCTGACGCCGAGATCATCAGCCATCAGCTGATGCTCAGGGCAGGCTTGATCCGCAAGCTGGCTGCCGGGCTCTACACCTGGCTGCCCCTGGGATTACGGGTGCTGCGCAAGGTGGAGGCCATCGTCCGCGAAGAGATGAACCGCGCCGGCGCCCTGGAGGTGCTGATGCCCGCGGTACAACCGGCCGAGCTGTGGGAGGAGTCGGGACGCTGGGAAAAGTATGGCCCCGAACTGCTGCGCATCACCGACCGGCACAAGCGTAGCTTCTGCTTTGGCCCGACCCACGAGGAGATCATTACCGACCTGGTGCGCAATGAACTGCAGAGCTACAAGCAACTGCCGATCAACTTCTACCAGATCCAGACCAAGTTCCGCGACGAGATCCGTCCGCGCTTCGGGGTGATGCGCGCCCGCGAATTCCTGATGAAGGACGCCTACTCCTTCCATACCACCCAGGAATCGCTGCAGGAGACCTATGAGGTGATGTACGCCACCTATTCGCGTATCTTCGAGCGCTGCGGCCTCGATTTCCGCGCGGTTCAGGCGGATACCGGCAGCATCGGCGGTAACGCCTCCCATGAATTTCATGTGCTGGCCGACGCCGGGGAAGACGCCATCGCCTTCTCCACCGGAAGTAACTACGCGGCCAATATCGAGCTGGCCGAGGCAGTCGCGCTGAGCAGCGAAAGAGCACCTGCCAGCGAAGAGCTGCGCCTGGTCGATACCCCCAATGCCAAAACCATTCAGGAGCTGGTCGAGCAGTTCAACCAGCCCATCGAACGCACGGTGAAAACCCTGATCGTGGCCGCCTCGGAAGAGTGCGACGCCGATTTTGTCGCCTTGCTGGTTCGCGGCGATCACGCACTCAACGAAATCAAGGCGGAAAAGCTGCGTGATGTGGCCGAGCCCCTGCGCTTTGCCACGGATGAGGAGATTCGCAACATTGTCGGTGCCGGTCCAGGATCACTCGGCCCGCTCAATCTGCCGATCCCCTGCATCATCGACCGCAGCGTCGCCGTCACAGCGGATTTCAGCGCGGGCGCCAATATCGATGGCAAGCACTACTTCGGGCTGAATTGGGAACGTGATCTTCCCACACCGCCCACAGCGGACCTGCGCAGCGTCAAAGAGGGCGACCCCAGCCCCGATGGCCAGGGTACGCTGACCATCGCCCGCGGCGTCGAGGTGGGACACATCTTCCAGCTCGGCCAGAAATACAGCGAGGCGATGAACGCCACCGTGCTGGATGAGAATGGCCGCACCCAGGTGATGATCATGGGCTGCTACGGCATCGGGGTTTCACGGGTCGTCGCCGCGGCGATCGAGCAGAACCACGATGAGCGCGGTATTCTCTGGTCGAATGCCATCGCCCCCTTCCAGGTGGCCATAGTGCCGATGAAGATGAACAAGTCCTACCGGGTAAAAGAGGCGGTGGACAAACTCTATGCTGAACTTCAGGCGGCAGGCATCGATGTGCTGCTGGATGATCGCGACGCACGGCCCGGCTTTATCTTTGCCGATATGGAGCTGATCGGCATTCCCCACCGGGTGGTGGTGGGCGAACGCGGCCTGGATGAGGGCAAGGTGGAATATCGGGCCCGCAGCGACAGCGAAAACAGCATGATCGACGCTGACGGTATTGTGGCGTTCCTCAAAGAGCAACTCGGTAAACAGTGATATAACAGGGACCGGAGCGGCATACCCATGCCCCCGGCACCTATTTGCGTCCCCGGAGGGACAGTGCCAAAGTAACCGGCATCAAGAATAACAAGGCAAAATAATTCATGGCTAAAGTAGAGAGTTTAAGCAAGGAGCAGTTACTGGAGTGCGGTCACGGCAGGATGTTCGGCCCGGGCAACGCCCAGCTGCCCATCCCGAACATGCTGATGATGGATCGCATTACCCGCATTGCGGATGAGGGCGGCAAGTACGGCAAGGGCGAAATCAAGGCGGAGTTGGATATCAGCCCCGATCTGTGGTTTTTCGAATGCCATTTTCCCGGGGATCCGGTGATGCCCGGCTGTCTTGGACTGGACGCCATGTGGCAGGCAGTGGGTTTCTATCTCGCCTGGATCGGCAACCCCGGCCATGGCCGCGCCCTGGGCGTGGGCGAGGTGAAGTTCACCGGACAGGTGTTGCCCACGGCAAAAATAGTAACCTATCAACTTGATATCAAACGGGTTATATCCAGAAAACTGATTCTGGGCGTGGCCGATGGTACGGTGCTGGTGGATGGCCGTGAGATCTACGCGGCCAAGGATCTGCGTGTCGGACTGTTTAAATCGACTGACAACTTCTAGGACTTGCGGTGATGAGCTCTTGTCTACCCCGCCCCTCGCGGCAGGGGGTGGGACAAAGGGCAAAAAGCAGTTCAGCGAAAACGGGAATACTCATCCATGCGCACAGACCGGCTGAAAAATGTGATCCAGTTCAAATAAATGTCGAATTTATCGCCCAGTTTTTTCAAAAAGCGATCACAGCACGACAATTTTTCCCCCGGCAACCTCCCAGAGAGGGGATTAATGTCCTAACATAGGAAATGGACCGTCTTCAGAATCAAGGCATGTACGACATCGGCAAAATTACTCATAACGTCGCAGAACAAGAACTGACTGAGAATCTTCCAGGCGATGTCTTGCGTTTGCTGCAGATCTCGGACTGTCACCTGTATGCTGACACCTCCCGCAGACTGGTCGGCCTGAATACCCAGGAGACCTTCGAACAGGTAATCGATCTGGCCATGCAGACAGCGATGCCCGCCGATATGATCCTGGCCACCGGGGATATCGTGCATGACGCCTCACCGGAAGGTTATCAACGGGCCAGAATTCACCTGGAACAGTTCAACCTGCCGGTATTCTGTCTGCCCGGAAATCACGATGTTCCAAAAACCATGGCCTACAACATGGAAAGCGAACTGGTCAGCAGCCAGAAGAGCGTGGTCTCCGGCAACTGGATCCTGATCTTCCTCGACTCCACCATCCCCAGCGAAGCCGGCGGTGGACTGCCTGATGACGAGCTGCGGCTATTGCAGGAGACCCTGCAGGCCAACCAAGACCTGCATGCCCTGATCTGCCTGCACCACCACCCGGTAAAAATTGGCAGTGCCTGGATGGATGGCATGTATCTGAGAAACCCCGAGAGTTTCTTCCATATCATCGAACAGAATCCCAATACCCGGGGCGTGCTCTGGGGCCATATTCACCAGACCTATGAAGGGATGCATAACCACGTGCGACTGATGGGCAGTCCATCGACCTGCATTCAGTTCACCCCGGGGCGGGATGATTTCGCCATCGACCATCTATCACCGGGCTTTCGCTGGTTGGAACTCTATCCCGACGGGCGTATCAACAGCGGCGTCAAACGCCTGATGCAGATGCCAGCCGGTCTCGATCTGAAGTGCGGTGGCTACTGAACACGCACCGCTGTAGAAGACGCGGAAAATCCTAGTCTTGTTAGTTTTTATCGGCTCCAAGACAGAACCGTTTTCTATTTATCCGCGCAACATATTCTGGTCAATTATTGGTCCCTGGATTAGTGATCGCGATCCAGTTCCACTTATTGCGTTTTCGTTTATTTCGAATATACTCCATAAAAATAGAGTTCTTTATGGTAAATGCCATGACCCCACAACCGCAAGTTTTGCCCGACAGTGAATCTTCAGCATTAGCTCGCTCAAGTGCTGAGGAATTGAGCCGTCTACTTTGCCAGATGCCTGAGACTGAGCGAGCAAGAGTGCAACTTGATGGCAACGATCTCGTGCTGCCAAGACAGGCGTTAGCATTGCTTCGTGATCTGCTTGTAGAGATGGCCCAGGGTAATGCAGTCACTATTGTTCCAACTCATGCTGAGCTTACAACCCAGGAGGCCGCGAATATTCTGAACGTATCACGTCCCCATCTGGTGAAATTACTGGAAGAAGGTGTAATTCCTTTTTCCAGGACAGGAACCCATCGTCGCATTCGTTACCAAGATTTAATGTCCTATCGCGCTCAACGTAATCAGGAGAGTAAGGCTGCGCTTGATGAATTGGTGTCTGAAGCGCAAGATCACGATATGGGTTATTGATGCGCTATACGGTTGTCTTTGATGCCTGTGTACTCTACCCGGCTCCACTACGAGACTTCCTGCTCCGACTGTCGATGACAGGTCTATTCTCTGCAAAATGGACAGACCAGATACATGATGAGTGGATTAGGAATGTATTAAAATCTCGACCTGAACTCCAAGACAAGTTACCTCGTACACGTGAATTGATGAATACCGCTGTACCGGATTCATTGGTTACAGCTTATGAACCATTAATCGAGAGCCTCAGCCTGCCAGATGCTGATGACCGGCATGTGCTGGCTGCAGCGATCCGCGC
>PKUO01000091.1 GCA_002869585.1 Sedimenticola sp. | reverse complement strand
GTCGTCCAGGGCGTTGTTCACCAGCATGCGCATGGTGCGGCCTTCGTCGACACAGGACTGTTCGCAGCGGGCAGCGCCCACGCAGCTCATGCCGGTACGCACCGCAGGACCGGCGCCGCCCAGGTCGAAGCCCATTTCATTGAGCGCATCAAAGGCGGGTTGAACGTTGTCTGTGGTTGCACCCTGGAACATGATGTCGCCAGACTGGCCGTGGAAAGCGATCAGGCCAGAGCCGTACTTTTCCCAGATGTCGCACATCTTGCGCAGGGTGTTGGTGTCGTAGTGCATGCCTGGAGGCGGCATGACACGCAGGGTGTGGAATTCAGCGGCGGCCGGGAAGACCGGTTTGCCCTTGTCGTCTTTGAGTTCGGTGAAACGGGGAATGATGCCGCCACCGTAGCCGATGACACCGACGGTACCGCCCTTCCAGTAGCCCTTGCGGGTCTGGTATGAGGTCTCCAGCTGACCGAGCAGGTCAACCATCATGTCATTATCGTTTGCGAGACGCTTGAGGCCGGTTACGAAGCTGGGCCAAGGGCCAGTCTCCAGTTGGTCAAGCATCGGTGTTTCATGCATTGGTTTTGCCATGTGTTCCTCCCAAATACATCCTGTTGTCCGAGGATACCGGGAGCCCACATCGATCACTGAATCCGTAGGTTTATTCCGGTAGCCCATTATTAGAATGAGTACAGATCTTATCCTAGACCTTTAATTGACTGAGAAAAACACTCGGTTTTTGGGGGATTGTGGACTTCTGCCGAAAAGCCTGAATACAGGGAGTTAACGGGGGTTTCTGCAGGCAAAAAAATGCCCGGCAAGGCGCCGGGCAAAAGCTCTCTATGCACTGTTCAGAGAGAGAGGAGGATTAATGCATGAACAGCCCACCGTTGACCGGAATATTCGCGCCGGTGACGTAGGCCTGGTCGTCGGCTGCCAGGAAGGCGATGGCCGAGGCGATCTCTTCTGGCAGACCCATACGACGCATCGGGATACCGGAGATGATCGCTTCCTTGACATCCTCGCGGATGGCGTCGGTCATCGCCGTCTTTACATAGCCCGGAGAAATTGTGTTGACGGTTACACCCTTGGCAGCGCCTTCCTGGGCCAGGGCCATGGTAAAGCCATGCATGCCTGCCTTGGCCGCCGAGTAGTTGACCTGTCCGAACTGGCCGCGCTGGCCGTTCACTGAGGAGATGTTGATGACGCGACCGAAACCCCGTTCCAGCATGCCTTCCCAGATGGGCTTGGTGACATAGAAAACACTGCTCAGGTTGGTGTCGATCACCGCATCCCACTGGTCGGCCTGCATACGCTTCATGGTGGTGTCGCGGGTGATGCCGGCGCAGTTGACCAGGATGTCTACTGCACCGAACTTCTCTGCCACTTCAGCCATCATTCTTGCGCTATCTTCAGAGGAAGACACGTCTCCAGCTACCAGTCCAATATCCAGCCCCTCGGCAGTGCGTGCGGCACTCCAGTCAGCCAGTTTGTCCTCTTCAGCCGGGTGATAGGTTGCGACTACTTTGCAGCCATCTTTTGCCAGGCGTTGGCAGATAGCGGTACCAATGCCCCCTAAACCACCGGTTACAACGGCGAGACGTCTCTTTTCAGTCATCCTCTTTTTCTCCAGATTGTCAGTTGTCTCAAGCGGCTTTCTGAGCTACTTCACTTACCTTGGTGGTGAAGGTGTTCACGCTCTTTTCTACCAGAGTGCGGTACTCATCACGGGCTTCGTTGGCCACTTCCAGACCTTCACGGCCCTTGGCTACCAGAGCCTCGCCGAATTTCTTCGCCAGTTCAGTCTGACCGCTGGAGAGGTCTTTGATGTCCTTGGTTTCGGTGCTCAGTTTCATCTGTTCGATACCGGTGTCCATGAACAGGTTGAAGGTTTCCATCTGTTTCTCGACCATCTTTTCCCAGATGCGCAGGTTCAGCTCACCGAAGGCACGTGCAGTTTCAAAGCTGCTGGTGCTCAGTTCTTTGATCATGTCCAGGTTTTCTTTTGCAGTAATCATAGTGTCAGCTCCAAAAATAAAGGGTATTGTGCGATGCAGCATTGTTGCGGTGCAGCATATCTGCAAATGCTGGAGGTTGTCAATACCAGAAGTGAAATATTTTGTGCAGCGCACAAAATAACAAGGGGAGCCCTGGGAGGGTTTATTACATGATGAAAATCAGAGGGTTATTCGTTTGGCTTGGTGTCGGAATTTTTAACCCCTGCTGCCTTGAAGAAGCTGGATTGCATGTCTGACCACATTTTTATATTGCGCTGGGCAAGCTCTGTCATGGTTTTCATCGGGTCGACGCCGATGGTTTCGCGGAAGGTCTCCTGCTGGGTTGCGAACATTGACATGCTCTCTTCCAGATAACGGGCAAACATGCCCTGCACGCTGCCACCGTAATAGCGAATGATCTGTGACAGCATGCTGGCGCTGAACAGGGGTTCGCCGCCGGATTCTTCCTCCAGCATGATCTGCAGCAGGATCGAGCGGGTGAGGTCCTCTTCGCTGTTGGTGTCCGTGACCCTGAAGTCCACGCCCTTCATCACCAGTTCGCGTATATCGGCCAGGGTTATGTAGCGGCTCAGCTCCGTATCATAGAGACGGCGATTGGGGTACTTTTTGATAATTCTGGCGCTGGGCATAGCCGCGATTCCTCATGCGAGAGACGATCCAATGCCCAAAGTCTACATGGGAATATAATAAGATGTGAAATTTCTTTTTTCGATTTGCTGCATAGCTAAAACTTATCCTTTCAACGGTAAGGATGATTTTTCGGGACGCGGTTGCTGAAACACAAAGGGGAAGTGGTGATTTCGCCACTTCCCCCCGGACTTACTGCCCGGCATTACACCGGGGCGATAATTTCTAGCTTCTCTCAACCGCCAGCGCAACACCCATGCCGCCACCGATACAGAGCGTGGCCAGGCCTTTTTTGGCGTCACGGCGTTTCATTTCATGCAGCAGAGAGACCAGCACGCGTGCGCCCGAGGCGCCGATCGGATGGCCAAGTGCAATGGCGCCACCGTTGACGTTGACCTTGCTCAGATCCCATCCCATATCCTTATTGACCGACATGGCCTGGGCAGCGAAGGCCTCGTTGGCCTCGATCAGGTCCAGATCAGCCGGACTCCAGCCGGCCTTTTCAAGACACTTGGTGGAGGCGCTGATCGGACCCGTTCCCATGATGGCGGGATCGACGCCGGTCGATGCGAAGGCCTTGATGGTCGCCAGGGGCTCCAGGCCCAGGGCTTTGGCCTTGCTTTCGGTCATCACAATGACTGCCGCGGCACCGTCATTCAGACCCGAGGCGTTGCCTGCGGTCACTGTACCCTCGCGGTCAAAGGCCGGGCGCAATTTGCCCAGGCTTTCCGCGGTGGTGCCGTGACGCGGGAATTCGTCGGCGCTGAACACCAGCGGATCGCCCTTGCGCTGGGGTACCTGTACCGGAATGATTTCGTCATCGAAACGACCGGCCTTCTGCGCGGCTTCCGCCTTCTGCTGTGACTGGGCGGCGAAGTCGTCCTGGGTGGCGCGATCGAAGGCGTACTGCTTGGCGATATTTTCCGCCGTGGTGCCCATGTGGTAGTCATTGAAGGCATCCCAGAGTCCGTCGACGATCATGGTGTCCTTCATTTTCCAGTCACCCATTTTGTTGCCGTTGCGCGAACCGGGTACCACGTGGGAAGACTGGCTCATGCTCTCCTGACCACCGGCGACAACGATGTCGGCATCGCCGCAGGCTACCGCCTGCATGGCCAGATGAACCGCTTTCAGACCGCTGCCGCAGACCTTGTTGATGGTCATGGCCGGCACGGTGTAAGGCAGGCCGGCCTTGATGGTGGTCTGACGTGCAGGGTTCTGACCACAGCCTGCCGTCAGAACCTGACCGAGAATCACCTCGTCGACCTGCTCCGGTTTCACGCCTGCGCGCTCCAGCAGACCGGTGACCACCTGTGCACCAAGTTCGGTTGCCGCCAATCCGGAGATGCTTCCTCCAAAGTTGCCAATGGCAGACCGTCCCGCAGCAACAATAACGATTCTCTCGCTCATATATGTACCTTTATAAATTCTGTGTGTAATGAGGATACAGCTTGTCGGAGCCTAGCAAAGGAATCAGACGTGTGCCAAGCATTCGCCGCTAACGACTCTTGAAATGCTAGTGTAAAGAAAAATGTTGCAGTGCACAATACGGCCGTGCTATAGTTTTTGCTGCTATAGAAAAAACTATTGGAAATCAACGCTATGAGTCAACAAGGTTTCTGGAATGACGACTGGATGGAAGTCCAGCGCAAGTATTGGGAGAACTGGGCCGAGATCGGTCAGAAGGCTATGGGTGCGCCCGAAAGCAAATTCGCTCCCTGGGAAAACGCCATGGAACACTGGTGGAAAGCCATCTCGCCATCGGCCTCCGACACCGCCCAGGATTTCATGGGCAAGATGATGAATCAGGGGAAGGCCTTTTTCAGCATGGCTGAGCAGTTCAGCCAGGCCCAGCAGAAGAGCGCTGGCATGTCTGATTGGAGTGACATCCTCGGCAAGACTTTTAGCGACATGCAGAATGCCTTCGCCGGTTCCACCCAGGGGCAGGGCGATGATGCACTGCATAAGATGATGGCCTTCTGGGAAATGCCACTGGATAACTGGCAGCGCATGGTCTCTTCACTGTCGCTCACCCCGGGTGATGCGCTGCGCAATATGCACCACGAAGCCCCGCACGAGCATCTTGACCGTTTCCTCTCCGCCCCCGGCCTGGGTTACTCCCGCGAGGAGCAGGGGCAGTATCAGGACATGATGCGTGCCGCGGTCAGCTACCAGAAGGCGCTCCAGGAGTAAATGCAGTTCTTCTCCAATCTTGGCGTGCTTTCCGTGGATCGTATGCGTCAGAAGGTGGAGGCACTCAGCAGCAGCGGCAAGAACATCGATTCGGCACGTGGTCTCTATGACACCTGGATCAGCGCCTGCGAAGAGGTCTACAGCGAACAGGTGATGACATCCCAGTACGCCATGATTCATGGCAACCTGGTCAATGCCCTGATGTTGACCAAACGCCAGATGATGAATCTGGTCGATGAGGGCTGTGGCACGCTGAACATGCCGACCCGTGCGGAGCTACGTACCCTGCAGACCCGTATGCAGGAGAATCGCCGCGAGATCAAGGCACTGAAGCGCGAGATACATCAGCTCAAGGGACTGCTGGGCAACAAGGCGAAAGCGCCGACTACCCAGGCTGCACCCGCGCCGGCACCGGCAGAGACTGCCCCTCCGGCAGCAAAAGCCGCACCCAAGCGTAAGGCGGCACCGAGAAAGAAAGCAGCCACGGCCAAGAAGTAATCGCCGGTTATAACCACAGGAATTCTGACTGTCCGGCAGGACAGATTAGTTGAGGAGAACTATCGTGTTTCCCATCGATATACGACCTGAGAAACTCGCACAAGAGATGGCTGACTTCAGCCGCAAGTTGGGACAGGGTGTTGAAAATCTGCTCAACGCAGACCAGATTGATACCGGCGTCACCCCGAAAGAGGTGGTTTATACCGAAGACAAGCTGACCCTCTACCGTTACAAGGCGCCTGAAGGCGTCAAGCAGAACCCGGTACCGATGCTGATCGTCTATGCCCTGGTCAACCGTCCCTACATGACGGATATCCAGGAAGATCGTTCGACTATCAAAAATCTGCTGGCCGCCGGTCAGGATGTTTATCTGATCGACTGGGGCTATCCGGATGCCGCAGATGCCAGTCTGGCACTGGAAGACTACATCAACGGCTACATCGACAGCTGTGTGGACGAGATCCGTGAGGCCCATGGTCTGGATAAAATCAACATTCTGGGCATCTGTCAGGGTGGCGCCTTCAGCCTCTGCTACACCGCCCTGCACCAGGACAAGGTGCAGAACATGGTGACCATGGTCACGCCGGTGGATTATCAGACCCCGGACAACATGCTCAGCGCCTGGGTACAGCACATGGATGTCGATCTGCTGGTCGATACCCTGGGCAATGTTCCGGGTGAATTGCTGAACTGGACCTTCCTGTCGCTCAAGCCTTTCAGTCTCACCGGCCAGAAGTATGTCAACATGGTCGATGTGCTGGACGATGAGAAGAAGCTGAAAAACTTCCTGCGCATGGAGAAGTGGATCTTTGACAGTCCGGACCAGGCGGGTGAGACCTTCCGTCAGTTCATCAAGGAGTTTTACCAGCAGAATGGCCTGCTTAAGGGCACGGTCAAGATTGGCAAGCGGACTGTCGATTTGAAGGATATCACCTGTCCGGTGTTGAACATCTTCGCCGAGCAGGACCATCTGGTGCCACCGGATGCATCGCGGGCATTGAAAGGGCGTACCAGTTCAAAGGATTACACCGAGCTCTCATTTCCCGGCGGTCACATAGGCATCTACGTGAGCGGCAGGGCGCAGAAAGAGGTGACTCCGGCCATCGCCAAATGGCTCGACGATCGGGGCTGATAATCCGCCAACCGAGCGCTAGTCAATAAACCCGAGGCCGCCTTCCAGCGGCCTTTGGTTTTTCTGCGCCAGACTAAATCATTTTTTTCAGCTCGTATTCAAGAATGCCCTCGGCACCGGCATTTTTCAGCCGGGGCAGCAGGTCGCGCACAGCGCCGGCATCCACCACCGTCTCGATCGCCAGCCACTCCTGGTCAAACAGGTGGCTCACCGTCGGCGCATGCAGACTCGGCAGCAGGGCGACAATCTCACTCAGGCGACCGGCCGGGGCATTCATTTTTAACGCCACCTTCTGGCGTGCGGTCAGGGCGGCCTTCAGTAGCATGGCGATCTGCTCGATCTTCTCCCGTTTCCAGGGATCCTGCATCGCCGCCTTGTTGGCGATCAGCCGGGTCTCGGTGTGCAGGATATCGCAGACGATACGCAGCCCGTGCGCCTTGATGGTGCTGCCGGTTTCTGTGATCTCCACCACTGCGTCCACCAGCCCCTCGACCACCTTGGCCTCGGTCGCCCCCCAGGAGAAGTCAACCTGGGCATTGATGCCGCGTTGCTGCAGATAGCGTTGGGTGAAGCCGACCAGCTCGGTGGCGATTTTCTTGCCGTTCAGATCTTCCACCGATTGAATGGGTGAATCTTTGGGTACTACCAGTACCCAGCGACAGGGCTGATCGGAGCTTTTCGAGTAGACCAGTTCGCACACCTCTTCCACATCCGATTCGGTCTCCAGTATCCAGTCGTGGCCGGTCAGTCCCAAGTCCAGGGTGCCATTGGCCACGTAGGGCGCCATCTCCTGGGAACGGACCAGGGCGCAACTGATCTCTGGGTCATTGATCGAGGGAAAGTAGTTTCGTGATCGTGGGGAGATGGTCCAGCCCGCCTGCTTGAACAGGGAGATAGTGGATGTTTCCAGGCTGCCTTTCGGTATCCCCAGCTTCAATTGTTGCATAACTTCGACCTTTGTTATTGTTGATGGAAGAGGGCGCTATTTTCGTCTTTCTTGGCGCAGATGCCAAATCAGACAGACGCTTGTTGTTGTAACAGTTCGAGCAGCAGATCGCAGGTCAGAGGCGGGCTGAGAATAAAGCCCTGAATCAGGTCGATGCCCGATGCCTCGAGAAACTCATACTGCCTGGCGGTTTCCACGCCCTCCGCCGTCACGGTCAATTCCAGGGTATGCGCCAGGGCGATAATCGCCTGGACGATAGCGGCATCGTTCAGGTCGCTGCTCACCTCCTGGATCAGGGACCGGTCAATCTTGATCCGGTTCAGTGGCAGGTGCGACAGATAGGCGAGGGAGGAGTAACCGCTGCCGAAGTCGTCGATGGCGAGACTGATATTGTGCTGGCCGAACAGGTTCAGCACAGGCAGGGTGCGATCCGGATCGTGCATAATGAAGTTTTCGGATATTTCGAACTCCAGGCGTTCCAGTTGGATGTCGGATTGGCGGGCGATATGGATCAGTCGCTGGCACCCCGGGGCGTTCAGCTGTTTGCTGGAGAGATTTACTGACAGATCCAGAGCGAATCCCTTTTTCGCCAGAAGGGCGATATCCTGGCAGGCCTGACGGGTGACCCATTCACCGAGTTCACCGATCAGGTCGGCATCTTCGGCAATCCCGATGAAATAGTCTGTCTGGATCATGCCGCGGATCGGGTGGCGCCATCTGACCAGTGCCTCGACGCCACGGTAGCGCTGCTCTTTCAGGCAATACTGGGGCTGATACCAGACTTCCAGTTCATCGCTGCGCAGGGCCTTCCAGAGATCCTTTTCCAGCAGTGTCCGGTTCCTGACCTCTTCCGACATCTGCGGGGTATACAGGCTCAAGGTATTGCGCCCATTCTCCTTGGCGCGATACATCGCCGTGTCTGCATTCTTCAGCAGCGACTCCGGATCGCTGCCGTCATCCGGGTATTGGCTGAGGCCGATGCTGGTGGTGATGTGAAATTCATGGCCGTGCAGTTCGAACGGACGATGGAAGCTGTTGAGTAGCTTGCTTGCGGTACTGACCGCGTCGGAATTCGAATTCAGATCCTCCATGATGATGGTGAATTCATCACCGCCCAGGCGGGCGACCGTGTCATCGCTGCGGATCGTGTCCTTGATTCGACTGGCCACCTGCTTGAGCAGATCATCACCAATGGCATGGCCCAGGCTGTCATTGATGTTTTTGAAGCGGTCAAGATCGAGAAACAGCAGGCCAATGCGTTTCTTGTTGCGATCGGCGCGTTCCATGGCGTGTTCGAGCCTGGCATTGAACAGCAACCGGTTCGGCAGGCCGGTCAAGGTGTCATGATGGGCGAGGTGAATCAGCTTCTTCTCCGACTCCTTCATCTGGCTGATATCGGCGAAGACAGCCACATAGTGGGTAGTTTCCTGGCGCTCGTTTTTGACCACCGAAATGCTGATCCACTCGGGAAAGATCTCCCCGGATTTACGCCGGTTCCAGATCTCGCCCTGCCAATACCCCTTCGATTCGAGATGGGCCCAGAGTGTCTGGTAGAAGGCTGAATCGTGTTTGCCGGAGTGGAAGAGACGCGGGGTCTGGCCGAGCACCTCGTCGCGCGTGAAGCCGGTGATCCGGCAGAATGAGCTGTTGATATCGATGATCCGGGATTGCGGATCGGTGATCATGATCCCTTCGGAGGTGTTCTCAAAGGCGATCGCCGATTGGCGCAGCTTCAATTCAGTGGCTTTGCTGTTGGTGATGTCCAACAACACGCCATTCCAGATGATGCTGCCGTCGCCCCTGGGGGGTTCAGGGATCGCCCGGGCCTGTACCCAGCGCTGACTATTGTCGGTGGTGATGATTCTGAAGTCATGCTGCCAGGGCGACAGGGATTCAGATGCCGTCAACAAGCTCTGCTGAATCTGGTTCTGGTCATCCCGGTGAATATGCCTCTGCAGTGCATTCAGTTTTGGGGTGGCATTCACCGGGTAGTTGAGCAGCGACTTTATGCCGTCACTGACATAGTCGAGCTGATACCTGCCCGCGGTGAAAAACAGCCGTAATTGGAACACCACGCCCGGCAGGGTGTTGGTGATTCCCCGGAGTTTGCTCTCGGTCTGCTCCAGGGTTTTTTCGATCTTATCCCGCTGCAGAATGATCCCCGCCAGATGGGCAGAGGTTTCAAGCAACCGTCGGTGAAAATAGCTGGGCGTTCGTTTTCTGAAGCTGGTGATTGCCAGGCTTCCTGCAATCCGCGTATCGGTGGTGGTGATTGGCTGTGACCAGCAGGCGCCCAGATTCAGTTCGTTTGCCAGATCCCGGAGGCCGTTCCAGCGTGTGTCGTTGACGATATCCGAGACGTACTGCGGTGTGGCGGAGTAGATGGCGTTCCCACAGGAACCACTTTCCGGACCGGGTTTAATGCCAGTGAAACGGCCTACCTGGGAGTCACTCAGGGTGGGTGCAGCTACGATAAACAACCGGTAACTCTCTTCATGCATGAGCATGATGGTGACCACCGAGCCCGGTACGATCCTCTCTATCAGCAGGCAGATGTTTTCAAACAGATACTGGGCCGGGGAGCCGAGCACGATGGACTCCATGATGTCCCGCTGCAACTCAAGCAGTATCTCCGCCTGGTTTTCATTCAGGCCTTCCTGGTCTGTGTGCGAATCAGGTTCCTGCTGATCATTTTCAGGTGAAGGCACAGAGTTCATTATTTTAGATCTGTCTGCAATGGAGTTCGGGAAGATGAAGGCTTGAAGCGCACCCATCCCCTACTGAGCCTAGTCAATATGGCGAATTATAAAACCCCGGGATTGGAAGTTTTTTGTGGTGGGGCATCCCGCTATCAAGGAGACTGGCGGGGCGTTGATTCAACCTTGCTCCCGTTTGATGTGATCAATTCAGCAAAAAACGGGAGCCTGAAAACGGGTTAACTCAAGCCGCGAAGGATGTCGTAGATCTGGTCTTTTAACAGGGCGCGCTGTTTTTTTAAATCTTCCATGTGGAAGTCGGATACCGGTTGTTCATGCTCTTCAAGTCCGCGTATCTTGTCGTCAAGCTGATCATGGGTATCCATCAGTTTGGCAAATTCCGCATCATTGTCATGAAGCTCATTGATTTTGTCCTTCAGATCCGGAAATTCGTGAAGGACGTCGTGCATCTCGCCAAGCATTATTCATCACCTTTTCTGCTGTTGGTCGAACAAGTTGTTATTTTAACTGAAAACACTGCACCCCCAAAGGACGGCTGTCAATCGCGTTGGTATTCAGCAATCGATGTCTGGCCCACTGATCTGCATCGCTTCTCCCATTATAGGAACGAGCATGCCCGATTCTCTTTGATCCACGGCAAAAGATTGTTCATAAACCGGCCTGAATTGCCCGGTTTATATTTCAACCTTCGCAGCGCGTGTCAATTTTGCGAAGCGCACGCCCTTCAATCCGCCGATTTCCAGGGCGATGCGCTCGATTTCTGCCGGCTTTCCCTTGATGATGATGGTCTCAAGGCAGTTGTGGTGATCCATGTGGACATGGGTGTTGCACAACACGTGGACATACTGGCTATGCTGGATATCGATAATCTGCTGGGTCAGCCCGCGTTGGTGATGGTCGTAGATGATGGTCAGAACACCGGCCACATCTTCATCTCCGTGGGTCCAGTTGTCCTCCACCATCTTTTCGCGGATGAAGTCCCTGACGAATTCCGATCGGGAGGCATAGCCCTTGCTGATGATGCGTTTATCGAGCTCGTCCAGCAGGGTTTTGGGCAGCGATACGCTGAAACGGATGGTCTCTTCCATATTCGACATCGTCCTCACTCTACAATGGCCCTAGCTTAACCGATTTCCCTGTGCTCAGCCGATCGCCCTGATTGCCGCCAGTATGGCGAAGATCAAGAACACCAGGCCCCCCAGTCGGTGCAGCCAGTGTATCGGCAGGCGCTGAAGCAGAGTACGTCCTGCCCAGATACCGAGAGCGGATACGGTGATCAGGGCGGCGCTGGCACCTATCCAGACGGGCAGGGGTGGCAGGCTCCCGGCCAGACCGGCTACTGCTATCTGGGTTTTGTCGCCGAATTCCGCCACCAGCAACAGCAGTAGAGTGGTCAGGAAGATACCCTGTCCTGGTTGCTCGACAACCTCCCCGGCATCCTCATGCCCTTCATTCATCAGCGTCAGTACCCCAAATATACCGAACAGTATCGCCACCAGACCAGCGGTGACTCTCTCCGGAATCCAGGCGGCGACACCCGCCCCAAATACCACCGCGAGAATATTCAATATCAGGAAGGCTGTTGCCGCGCCCAGCAGTATAGGCCAGTGACGGTGACGGGTGGCCAGGGTCATGCAAACCAGTTGGCTCTTGTCGCCGATTTCGGCCAGGGCGATCAGGCTGAAGGAGGAGAGGGTAACGGAGAAGGTATCGGCTGGGATCATCCGGTCAGTCTCGGTGGTTCATTGCTGGAAATAGTACCGGTAAGCGGTCGCTGCGCCATGTCTGAATAATAACGCGAGGATGGTCCTCGAGGGGAGGTATTTCAGTCAGCCGTATCTTTCAGTTGGTGTAGATCAGCCCCCTGCGGATCAGGCCTTTCTCGATCTCCACTGCCACCAGGGTCAGCGATGAGAGGGCGAAGCAGAGCAGCAGGTCGATAAGTGGCAGCGGTTGGGTGTTGAAGATGCCGTTGAGAAACGGCACATAGATCACCGCCAGTTGCAGGGTGATGGTCAGCAGTACGGCGCCGAGCATGTAGAGGTTGCTGAAAATACCTTGTTGGAAGATAGATTGTCGCTCGCTGCGCACGGCCAGCGAGTGGAACAGTTGTGAAATCGTCAGCACGGTGAAGACAATGGTTTGCCAGTAGCTCAGATCCTGACCGATGGCCCAGGCCTGTGATGCGATGGAGATTGCGCCGACAAACAGCCCTACCCAGATGATGTGTTGCCACATGCCGTGCGCAAAAATGCTCTCGCCTGGATGTCGCGGCAGTCGTTTCATAATGCCCGGTTCCTCTGGTTCCATGGTAAACGCCAGCCCGGGTAGACCGTCGGTCACCAGATTGATCCAAAGGATGTGGATCGGCAGTAGCGGTACGGGAAGTCCAAGAAAGGGAGCCAGAAACAGCGTCCAGATCTCCCCTGAATTGGAACTCATGGTGTCTTTGATGAATTTGCGGATATTATCGAAGATATGCCGCCCTTCGCGGACGGCCTTGACGATGGTGGCGAAGTTGTCATCCAGCAGCACCATGTCAGCGGCCTGACGGGCCACATCTGTCCCCTTCTTGCCCATGGCGATGCCAATCCCCGCGTGTTTCAGCGCCGGGGCATCGTTCACGCCATCGCCGGTCATGGCGACAAACTCCCCCTGTTGCTGCAACGCGTTGACGATATTGATTTTCTGCTCAGGGGTCACCCGGGCATAGACACGCACCTCCCGCACCTGGGTACTGAACTCCCGGTCGCTGAGCTGTGCCAGCTCCTGTCCGGTGAGGATTCGGGCCTGCTCATCGACTATACCCAGACGAACCGCAATGGCGCGCGCCGTGCCCGGGTGATCGCCGGTAATCATCACCGGTGTGATGCCTGCGCTGCGGCATTCGGCGACTGCGGCTTCGACTTCGGGGCGTGGCGGGTCGATCAGCGCCACCAGGCCAAGCAGGCTCAACTCGTTTTCGGCCTCATCAAGGGAGTCGGGGCGCTGGGCGAAGCGCCGCATGGCCAGCGCCATGACGCGATAGCCCTGTGCCGCGAGATCTTCCGCCTGTGCCTGCACCATCTGTTTGTCGAAGGATTCGCCCTCTGTCTGGTAGAAGCTGTCGCAGCAATGCTCGAGCAGGATTTCTGGAGCGCCTTTGACAAAGGCGATAAATCCCTCACCATCCGCATGCAGCGTGGTCATCCGCTTGCGGTCGCTGTCGAAGGGGATCTCTGCCAGTCGCGGTTGCTGCTGTTCCAGGCGGGTCTTGGCAAAACCGGCGGCTTCAGCCGTGTGATAGAGGGCCAGTTCGGTTGGGTCGCCCGCCGGCTGGCCGTCTTTGATTAGAATATCGTTGTTCAAGGCCAGTGCCTTACCCAGTTCATCCCAGGGAGAACCGCTGTCTGCCGTCTGCAGTGCGTCGAACTGCTGGTCGGCAACCACGAATAACTCGGCGGTCATGCGATTTTCGGTCAGGGTGCCGGTTTTGTCGGAGCAGATGAAGGTGACCGAGCCGAGGGTTTCGACCGCCGGGAGGTTGCGCACCAGGCTGTTATGCCGGCTCAGCCGGCGTGCGCCCAGCGCCAGGGAGATGGTGATCACCGCGGGCAGTGCCTCGGGGATTGCCGCCACCGCCAGGCTGATCGCCGTCAGCAACATCAGTAGCAGGGGTTGTCCCTGGAGCAGGCCTGCGATGAACACCAGGGTGCAGATGGCCAGGACCGCCAGCGCCAGATAGCGACCGAAGCGGGCCATGCGAATCTGTAGGGGAGTCCTGGCTCCCTTTTCTTCTGCCAGCAGACCGGCTATGCGGCCCAGTTCGGTCTGCATGCCGGTGGCAATGACCAGGCCTGTGCCCCGTCCGCGCGTCACATGACTGCCCTTGAAGGCGATATTGCGCCGGTCCCCCAGCGCCAGGTGGCTGGCTGCAATAGCATCGGTTGTTTTGTGGGAGGGGTGAGACTCGCCGGTCAGAGAGGACTCGTCGATCTCCATGTCGACGGCATCCAGCAATCGCAGATCGGCTGGCACACTATTTCCCGCTTCCAGCTGTACGATGTCGCCAGGTACCAGTTCAATAGCGGAGATCGAGCCGATTTTTCCAGCGCGCACCACCTGGGCATGAGGGACTGCCATCACCCGCAAGGCGGCCACCGCCTGTTCCGCACGGTACTCCTGGATTGCACCGATCAATGCATTCAACAGCAGGATGACGATAATCGCCAGGGTGTCGCTGATATCGCCGATCAGGCCAGAGATCACGGCGGCGGCGATCAGCACCAGGATCATGAAATCGCTGAATTGCCGCAGTATGAGCACAATAAACGGCCGGCGTTTGCCCTCAATAAGTTTGTTGGGCCCTGATTCCGCCAGCCGTTGCGCCGCACGCGTGTTGCTCAATCCATTTGCCGCGTCGCTTTCCAGCCGCTTGATTGCCTCACCCGTTTCGAGGCGGTACCACTCCATAGCACTGTCGCTGGGCTGGGTCACGTCAGCTCTCAAGCAGCGATATGATCAGCACCGTCGCCAGGGCAATCGCCACTGTTTTAATCCCGCTCAAGAGCCAGGAGGTGCCACCGACGTTGCCGAGAAAGGCGCCCAGCCCGAAAATGCACAGGAAGGCGGTGCCGATGGCCGCTAGCAGCGGATCAAGGGGGAGTGAGACCCCTGCATTTGCCAGCCACAGCGGGGTGATGATGACCAGTGACATCAGCAGTGGCGCGGCCCCGTTGACCAGGGCTATGAGAAACGGAATGGCCCGGGCTGCATTGGCATGGGCGCTGTTCGACAGATCGGTGACCATCGCCTCCTCGAGATCCGCCAGGGCCTTGCGGCGTTCGGCGGATTCACTCAGGTAGGCGCTGGTCATGCCGCTGATGCCCAGGGCTACGGCGGCACCCAGGCAGGCGCTGATGACAACCGTGATCTGGGTCTTGTCGCTGAGATGAAACCCGGTAATCAGCCCGAGCATGGTCAGGGCGCCATCAAAACCATTGACCACAAAATAGCGCCGGACGATGCTGTGGGATCGTGTCAGATGAAGCCACAGTTTCAGTTGTTGGAAATCCATAGCGTTACTTTGCCGGATGAACCGGTTCAGGTGGATTTCGCGCTATCCACTTCCACGGCATCGATGCTGTGGAGAGAAGCGCCAATGGCGCTGATTGCCGACTGGATCTGGTCGAAATCGAGATTCGATCCCTCGATCTCCACCTCCAGGGTCTCGGTCTTTTCGTCCATCTCCAGCACCATCACACGGACCCGGCACTCACCCTGTTCAGCAAGAATCTTGCTGAACTCAATGACGCTGGGGTGATGGGGTTTGAGAACGTCCAGACGCAAATGCTTTAGCCGAACCATTCGTCCTCCTTATTTCTGTGACAACCCAAGTTAAGTATGGACCAGTGTGAGCCGGGCAGGGGGCCTTTTACCGCTCAATCGATGGCGGTTCTCGCCAGGCTCCAGACATCCACGCGCGCAACGCCGGCTTTTTTCAAGAGTCCGGCGATCTCCGAGACAGTACTGCCGGTGGTGACCACATCATCCACCAGAGCAATATGTTGGGCATCGACTGGCCGTTTCAGCTCAAACGCGCCACGCAGGTTCCGCCGGCGATGTTTGCGATCGAGCCCGGACTGGGCGGGAGTGGGCCTGGTGCGTTGGCACAGTCCGGCCTCAACCCTGGTCTGAAAGCGTCTGCCCAGAGGTTTGGCCAATTCCAGGGCCTGGTTGTAACCACGTTCAGCCAGGCGCCTGCGATGCAGCGGCACCGGGATGATCAGCTCCGGTGGCTCGACTGCATGGCGTTCCAGGTGGTTTCCCAGCAGGATCGCCAGCAATCGCCCGTAGGCCAGCTTCGAGTGGAACTTGAAACCGTTGACCAGCTGGCTGACCGGGTGTTCGAAGCGCAGCGGAGAAACACAATGGTCGAATGCCGGTGGGCTGGTCTGGCAGCTGCCGCAGACTCTCGAGGAAGATTCTGTCTCCATTGGCAGGGCGCAAAGCGCGCAGCAATGCGTGTTGAATGGCAACTCATCCAGGCAATCCCGGCACAGATCCAGATTCTCGAACCCAGGTGCATTACAGATTACACAGTGCGGGGGACAAAGAAGAGATAGTATATTATTTGTACAGCTGTAAACCATTACTAACACTCCTTGTTGACAATGGTTCTGCTTGACTTACTATTATCGGCTTTCCGGTTATATGTACTTCCAGCGCCGGACGCTGGATTATCCACATCCCTGCGCATTTTGCCCAGCAGACTTTTTAATTGAGAGGGTTCTGATTCGATGACTGATTCAACACTGAGACATGACTGGGGCCTGGATGAGATCGAGGGACTGCTGGATATGCCCTTCAATGACCTGCTTTTCAGGGCGCAAACCGTGCACCGTTAGCATTTCGACCCCAACCGGGTTCAGGTCAGCACCCTGCTGAGCATCAAGACCGGCTCCTGCTCGGAAGATTGCGGTTACTGCTCCCAGAGCGCCAAGCACAATACCGATCTGGAAAAAGAGAAGCTGTTGCCGGTCGATGAGGTGATCAAGGCGGCCTCGGCGGCCAAGGATAAAGGGGCAACCCGCTTCTGCATGGGGGCTGCCTGGCGCAACCCCACCGACAAGAATCTGGAACGGGTTATCGAGATGATCCAGGCCGTGCATGATCTGGGCATGGAGACCTGCGTTACCCTCGGCATGCTCACCGAACCCCAGGCAGCGCGCCTCAAGGAGGCAGGGCTGGATTACTACAATCACAACCTTGATACCTCGCCCGAGTTCTACGGTAATGTAATCTCCACCCGTACCTTCCAGGATCGCCTCGACACCCTCAAGCATGTGCGCGAGCAGAACATCAACGTCTGCAGCGGCGGCATCCTCGGCATGGGCGAATCGCGCCGCGATCGCGCCTCGATGCTGCGTGAGCTGGCCAATCTGCCCAAGCCCCCGGAGTCGGTGCCCATCAACATGCTGGTGCAGGTCGAGGGGACGCCGCTGTTTGGCGCGGATGAGCTTGATCCGCTGGAGTTTATCCGCACCATCGCCGTTGCCCGAATCCTGATGCCCGCCTCATATGTTCGCCTGTCTGCGGGGCGTACCGAGATGAGCGACGAGATGCAGGCCCTGTGCTTCATGGCCGGGGCCAACTCAATGTTCTATGGCGAGCGTCTGCTCACCACCGACAATCCTGAGGCCGATGCCGATATCAGGCTGTTCCAGCGCCTGGGTCTGCAGTTTGAAGAGTCAAACGAGTTGCAGGCGACCGAACAGGAGTGCAACGGTAAGCGTGCACGTCGCCTGGCGGCCGAGTTTGGTTAATGCAGTGAAGGCGGGGGATACCTTTTTCATCCTGGGTGTGGTGATAACCGCGATAGTTATGTTGCGATCGCTGTGCGCGGCTAAAGCCGTTCCTGCAGTATGAAATCCTTGGCATCTGAACTGGCGCGCCGTCGTGAAGATCACCTCTACCGCGTGCGGCGGGTCAGCGACACTGCCCAGGGTCCAGAACAGCGAATAAATGGAAAATCCCTGCTGTCGTTCTGCAGTAACGACTATCTGGGACTGGCCAACCATCCCGAGGTGGTCGCCGCGTTGCAGAGGGGCGCAGAACAGTATGGCGTCGGAAGCGGCTCTGCCCACCTGGTGAATGGCCACAGTACGGCCCACCATGCCCTCGAAGAGGAGCTGGCGGAGTTCTGCGGGCGTGATCGCGCCCTACTCTTCTCTACCGGTTATATGGCCAACCAGGGGGTGATTGCAGCGCTGCTCGGGCGCAGCGATACGGTCTATCAGGACCGGCTCAATCATGCCTCGCTCATCGATGGTGGCCTGTTATCGCGCGCCCGATTCAAACGCTATGCCCATGCGGATGTGGTTGCCCTCAAGGGGCAGCTAGATGCCCAGGATAGGGGCGAAGCCTTGGTGGCAACCGACGGTGTGTTCAGCATGGATGGCGATATTGCGCCCCTGCCGGAGATGGCGGCCATCTGCCGCGACCGGGGTGCCTGGCTGATGGTCGATGATGCCCACGGCATCGGCGTGCTGGGTGAGCGGGGCGAGGGCAGCCTGGGACACTTCAACCTGGGCCAGGAGGATGTGCCAATTCTAATGGGCACCCTGGGCAAGGGGATAGGCACCTTTGGCGCCTTCGTTGCCGGCCCCGACGAGTTGATCGAGACCCTGATCCAACAGGCCAGAGCCTATATCTTCACCACCGCGACACCGCCAGCGGTTGCCGAGGCGACCCGCGCCAGCCTGCGCCTGGTACAGCAGGAGCGCTGGCGTCGCGAGCATCTGAATAGTCTGATCAGACAGTTCAGACAGGGGGCGGCACAGCTCGGGTTGCCGCTGATGGCGTCCCAGACACCGATTCAACCGATACTGGCGGGCAGTTCCGAACAGGCACTGGCCTGGAGTCAGATGCTTGAGGCCCAGGGCATACTGGTCACCGCCATACGCCCCCCGACTGTTCCCGAAGGGAGCGCGCGCCTGCGGATCACCTTTTCGGCCAGCCACACCGAGCAGCAGGTGAATCGTCTGCTCGGTGCCCTGGAACAGCTGGCAACGGCAGGGGCTGCCTGATGCTCTATCGTGAGGTCAGGGGGCAGGGTGAGGATATTGTGTTGCTGCACGGTTGGGGGATGAACGCGGCGGTCTGGTCTCCCTTGCTGGATGTCTTGTCGCGGCATTTCCGGGTGACAGTGGTCGAACTCCCTGGACATGGCGAAAGCCACTACACTATCAGCTCGGCGGTTCTCGATGAGTGGGTTGAGGCGGTGCTTCGGCTGGTCCCGACCCAGGCGGTTTGGATAGGTTGGTCCCTGGGAGGACAGATCGCCCAGCGCGCTGCGGTGCTTGCGCCGGAACGTATCCATAAACTGGTGCTGGTAGCGACTACCCCAAAATTTATTCAGGGCGATGATTGGCCTCATGCGCTACCGGTCAGGATTCTGCAGCAGTTTTCGTCTGAGCTGATCGGCGATCCCCCCAAGACCCTTGACCGATTTCTCTCACTGCAGGTGAAAGGTGATGATCAGGCGCGCCAGGCCCTGCGCCTATTGCGCCAGGACATTGCCCTGCGTCCGGCACCGAATGCCACGGCCCTGGAACATGGGCTGGAGTTACTGCTGACGGTCGATCTGCGTGATCAGCTGCGGCAAATCCAGTGCCCGACGCTCTGGTTGCTGGGTGAGCGCGACACCCTGGTGCCGGTGACGGTAGGCGATGAACTGGAGCGGCTGATGCCGGATGCCGAGATATTGATCCTGAACGGCGCCGCCCATGCCCCCTTTTTGTCCCATACAGAGGCCGCGTTGAAGACCTTGCGACATTTTCTGGATTCCAAGCATGAGTAATGTCCACCTGATCGACAAGCAGCAGGCGCGTCTTGCCTTCTCCCGCGCCGCGGAGCGCTATGACGAGGTGGCAGTGCTGCAGCGTGAGATCGGTCAGCGCATGCTTGATCGCCTGGATGTGGTCAGGTTAGAGCCCGAGGTGATTCTTGACGTCGGCGCCGGCACCGGTGTGGCCACGGCCCAGCTTGCACGGCGTTATCGCAAGGCCCAGGTGATTGCCCTGGATTTTGCCCTGCCCATGCTGCGCGAGACACGCAAGCGCGGCTCCTGGTTGCGCAGGCCGAAATGCCTGTGTGGTGATTTCGAGAGAGTCCCGCTGGCCGATCAGAGCGTGGATCTGATCTACTCCAATGCGGCGATACAGTGGAGCAATCAGCTGGAGCGGACCTTCAGCGAGTTTCTGCGTATTCTGCGCCCGGGCGGCCTGCTGATGTTCACCACCTTCGGCCCCGACACCCTCAAAGAGTTGCGTATGGCCTGGTCCCAGGCCGATGGAAGCAGCCATGTCAGCACCTTCCTGGACATGCACGATGTGGGCGACGAGCTGGTGCGCGCCCAGTTTGCCGATCCGGTGATGGATGTCGATCGCATGGAGCTGACCTATGAGCATGTCTCTGGCCTGATGAAAGACCTTAAGGTACTGGGGGCGCACAATGTCACCCTGGAACGTCAGCGCGGTCTGACCGGCAAGGGGCGTCTGCGCGCGATGACCACCGCCTATGAACAATTTCGACGTGACGGCAGACTGCCCGCCAGCTATGAGGTGATTTACGGTCACGCCTGGGCCCCGGCCCAGCGTCGTGTCAACGATGTTACCCTGGTCCCGGTCAGTGAGATAAAGCGCAGAGGCGAGGGATCCGGTGTCTGACGGCTACTTCATCACCGGCACCGATACCGAGTGCGGCAAGACCGAAATTACCCTGGCGCTGATGCATCTGCTGAAGGCGAGGGGCCAGAGTGTGCTCGGCATGAAGCCGGTGGCCTCGGGCGCCGAACCAACCGCAGAGGGTCTGCGCAACGCAGATGCGCTGCGAATCCAGAACGAGGCGTCATTTACTATCGACTACGACCTGGTCAATCCCTACGCCTTTCAACCGCCGATCGCCCCCCATCTGGCAGCGGAACAGGCAGGGCAGCAGATCGAACTCCAGCAGATCCACCAGATCTATCAGCAACTCGGTCAGAAGGCGGACCAGGTCCTGGTGGAGGGTGTCGGGGGCTGGCGTGTGCCATTGAACGATCAGGCCGCTGTGTCCGATCTGGCGTGCCTGCTCGATCTGCCGGTGATCCTGGTTGTCGGACTCAAGCTGGGCTGCATCAATCATGCCTTGCTGAGCGTCGAGGCAATTCTCGCCTCCGGTTTGCCATTGGCGGGCTGGGTGGCGAATCTGGCCGATCCGCAGATGCTGGAGTCGGATGCAAATCTGAACAGTCTGAAACAGCGCATCCCGGCGCCGATGCTTGGCTATGTCCCCCGCCTGACGGGCGTCACCCCGTCGGGCATTGCCCGGTACCTGGAACTCTGAGGGGCCGATTTTGAGAATCGTGTCAAACCCCTTATGATACTTTTCCCTTATTTGAAGACCAGTGAACAATGATGATCAAAGACAGCCTGAATAATACCAATGTCGCCGCCGAGCGGGTTCTGATATCACCTGCCGACCTGAAGCGCCATATACCGCTCACGCCGGAGGCGGAACAGGTGATTTGGGAGGGCAGGCAGACGATCAAGAATATCCTTACCCGCAAGGATCATCGCTTCCTGGTGATTGCCGGTCCCTGCTCTATTCATGACGTAGAGGCGGCCAAGGATTATGCCCAGCATCTGAAGAGACTGCATGATGAACTGGGCGACACCCTGTTCATCGTGATGCGTATCTATTTCGAGAAACCCCGTACCACGGTGGGCTGGAAGGGGCTGATAAACGACCCCAGCATGGATGACTCCTTCCACATCGAAGAGGGTCTGCACAAGGCCCGGGAGTTGCTGCTCTGGCTGAGCAAGCTGGGGCTTCCGGCGGCGACCGAGGCCCTCGACCCGATCAGCCCACAGTATCTGGCGGATCTCTTCTCATGGGCTGCGATCGGCGCGCGCACCACCGAGTCACAGACCCACCGCGAGATGGCGTCGGGTCTCTCCATGCCGGTCGGCTTCAAGAACGGTACCGACGGCGGGCTCGGGGTGGCGATTAATGCCCTGCAATCGGTTTCCCAGCCCCACAGCTTTCTCGGTATCAATCAGAGTGGCCAGGTCACCGTGATCCAGACCAAGGGCAATGTCTGTGGCCATGTGATTCTGCGTGGTGGTCATAAAACCCCCAACTACGACTCGGTGCATGTCAGGTTGTGCGAAGAGGAGTTGAGCAAGGCGGGTCTGCCCGAGAACATCATGATCGACTGCAGCCATGGCAACTCCAACAAACAGCCGGAACTGCAACCGCTGGTGGCGGAAAATGTCGCCAATCAGATTGTTGAAGGCAACCGTTCGATCATCGGTATCATGCTGGAGAGCAACCTGAAGGCAGGCAACCAGCCGATTCCGTCCGACCTGAGCAAGCTCGAGTATGGCCTGTCAGTGACCGATGCCTGTATCGACTGGCAGAGCACGGAGAAATGCCTGCGCGACATGGCGGCAAAGCTGAAACAGGCCTTGCCCAAGCGGGTAGCCGATTTGTGAGTCCAGTTTAACCAATCCGCCTGTGGGTGTTTTGTCGGCTATGCCTGGGAAAGCCGCTCAGGCAATGGTTGCACTTTCATTCATAGTGGGTCCAGAGGCGCAAAATCTTCACCGCTTCCTCTAGTTCCAGCACCTGGTAAACCAGTCTGTGCTGTATGTTGATTCGCCTTGAATAGGCACCATCAATGTCGCCAATGAGCTTTTCATAAGGTGGGGGATTTTGAAAAGGGTTTGCTTGAAGAATGGCTATCAGTTCTTGAGCCTTTTCCTTTAATCCCGCGGAAGCCAATTTCTTAGAGTCTTTCCTGGCTTGTTTGGTGTAGTAGATCTCCCACATTACCAGTCAAGATCCTTCTCGCACTCCTCAATGCTTTCAGCCATACCCTCCCGAATTGATTCTCGCATGCCGGGAACGGAAAGCAGATACAAGGTCTCATTGATAGAGTTCCAGTCCTCCTCGGCAAGAAGAACGGCGTTTTTCCTTTTGCCAGTAATTAGAATGGGTTGATGAGTGTCAGCGGCCTCATCAATCAGCTTGTAAAGTTTTGAGCGCGCTTCAGTTGCGTTTAGGGTAGTCATAATCCACCTCCATAGACGAATAACGTACGCTAAAGCGTTCGTACTGTCAAAGGATTACGGCGCAGGATTACGGCGCAGATGGTTCGACTGGTATAACAGCAAAACCAGCACACCCTGATTTATAAACCTTTATTTGGGTAAAAAAACAGGGCTGCGAAGGGGATGCAGCCCTGAAAAATGGAGGAGATAAGGGTCAGCAAAGGAGAAGTGCTGCTGCGATACTGCCTTTGACTGCGCCTCTGCCGACCGATGGGATTATTTGATCACTATGGGGGATTTGTTGCATTGCGAATTCGCAATTGCAGCAAAATATTTTAGCGGTCTGCCTTGCCGACGATGGCCATCGCCATTTCCAGAGCCTGCTCGTAATTCAGCCGGGGGTCGACCTGGGTCTTGTAGGCGCGTTCCAGCCCGGCTGCATCGAGCCCGCGGGCCCCGCCGATGCACTCGGTGACATCGTCGCCGGTGAGTTCAAAGTGAACACCGCCGAGGATGCTGCCCAGTTCTTTATGGATATCGAACGCCTGCTCCAACTCGGAGAGGATGTTGGCGAAATCGCGGGTTTTATAACCGCTGGTGGTGGTCTCGGTATTGCCGTGCATCGGGTCACTGATCCAGAGCACCTCTTTTTCCGTGCGTTGCACGGCATTGATCAGCCTGGGTAGGTGCTCCGAGATGTTGCTGGCGCCGAAACGGTGGATCAGGATCAGTTTGCCGGGTTCATTGTGCGGGTTGAGCCGCTCCACCAGTTCCTGTAGCCAGTCATCGGACATGCCAGCGCCAACCTTCACCCCGACGGGATTCTGGATACCGCGAAAATACTCGATGTGGGCGCCGTCTGTCTCAGCGGTTCGGTAGCCGATCCAGGGGAGGTGAGTGGATAGGTTGTAGTAACCGCTGCGGTTCGGGACACGACGGGTCAGCGCCTGTTCGTAGTGCAGATGCAGCCCTTCGTGACTGGTGAAGAACTGCACGCGGTTGAGCTCGGTATTGGATGTGCCGCCAAGGGTCTCCATGAAACGCAGCGACTTTGCCAGCGAATCGACCACACGGTGGTATTCATCGGCCAGCGCGGCGTGCTTGACGAAATCGAGATCCCAGTTTTCCGGGTGATGCAGATCGGCAAAGCCGCAGTCGGAGAGGGCGCGAATGAAATTGAGGGTCATCGCCGCCCGTCCATAGCCGCGCAGCAGCCTGACCGGGTCAGGCACCCGCTCTGCGGCGGTGAAATCCGGCCCATTAACCAGATCGCCACGATAGCTGGGCAGGGTCAGGCCGCCTCGGGTTTCGGTATCGTCAGAACGGGGCTTGGCGTACTGCCCGGCAATGCGTCCTACCCGGATGACCTTTTTATTCAGACCGTGGAGCAGTACCAGGCTCATCTGCAACAGAATCTTCAGTTTGTTGGTGACGATTTCCGAGGTGCAGTCGCCGAAGTTCTCGGCGCAATCGCCGCCCTGCAACAGAAAGGCCTCACCGCGGGCGGCCGCAGCAAGCTGGGATTTCAGCGCCTCGATCTCCCAGGAGGTGACCAGTGGCGGCAGGAGAGAGAGCTGCCGCAGAACCTCATTCAGGGCCTCTGCGGAGGGGTAACTGGCCTGTTGTTTGGCAGGCCGTTGCTGCCAGGATGAGGGTGACCAGTCGCCCATGGGTCAGCTGGCGGCCTGAGCGATACGACCGGCCTCGAAGGCCTTTTCGTTGATTTCCACCAGTTTGGGTTTTTTCGCACGGAAACGATCGATGATTTCGTTTTTCAGAATCTCTGGCGAAAAGGGCAGATAAACGGAGATGGCGCCGAGCATCACGGTGTTGACCAGGCGGAAATTGCCCAGCTCCCGGGCAATGGCGCCGGCATCGAAGGCGTGCACATCGACGCCCATCCTGCGGATGTCACCCACCGGGTCTTCCGGGTATTCGAACAATCCGAGGCTGACGACCGGCGGCTCCTGTTTCATGGTGTTGACCATGGCCACGCCACCGGGACGCAGCTGGGAACACCAGCGCAGCGCCTCGGCGGGCTCGAATCCGACGATGATATCCACTTCACCCGGTGGTATCGCGGGGGAGAGAACCTTCTCGCCGAAGCGCACATGCGAGGTGACCACGCCGCCGCGCTGCGCCATGCCGGCCACTTCGGTCTTTTTAACGTCATAACCCTGTTTCAGGGCCGTCTGGGAGAGAACCTCCGCTGCCGTCATTACCCCCTGGCCGCCGATTCCGGCCACCAGGATGTTTGTGATTTTCTTTTCGCTCACGATGGACTCGCTGTATGGTTATGTCTTGTTGTTATGCAGGTTTGGTCGGCGCCAGTTGTCATTGACGCCGACCTTTCAGCCATTATTGTCTGATGAAGCTCTCCAGAGGAAGGATGGCGTCCGGGCCGCAGGTTTTCGGGCAGAGATCGCAGCCGGTACAGGCCTGACTGTCGATGCGTACAAAGGCCAGCTCCTTCTCGCTGCCATTGGGCTTGACTACCGTCTCCCGGCGGGTGACATAGATCGCCGGGCAGCCAACATCCAGACAGTTCTTGCAGCCGGTGCACTTGTCGTCATCCACGGTAAACGGCGGCAGCTGGCTGTAGAAATCCACCAGAACGCAGGGCTGGTTGGTGATGATCACCGAGGTATCGTCGATCTTCACCTCTTCACGCAGTGCCTTGAACAGGGTTGGCAGTTCATAGGGGTTGACCTCGTGGATGCGCTCCGGCTTGACCCCGAGGGCCTCGCAGATCTTGCGGAAATCCACCCGCAGGGAATCCTCGCCGTGGATGTCACGCCCGCTGGCCGGGTTGTACTGTCCACCTGTCATGCCCACCGCGCGGTTGTCCAGCAGCAGGATGGTCACATTCCCCTTGTTGTAGGTGATGTCGAGCAGGCCCTGCATGCCCATGTGCATGAAGGTGGAGTCGCCGATCACGGCGATGATCTTTTTATCCTTGTCGGCCTCGACACGCCCCTTGTCCATGCCCAGAGCGACACCCATCGAGGCGCCCATGCAGATGGTGGTGTCCAGTGCATTACAGGGATGGCCGGCGCCCAGGGTGTAGCAGCCGATATCACCGGAGATACTGGTGTTCTTGATCTTCGACAGGCTGTAGTAGATACCTAGATGCGGGCAGGCGACACACATGGTGGGCGGGCGGGGAAACAGGTTGCCCCCGGCCTTGAGTTCGACTTCAACCTTTTTTGGCGCCGGAACCGGCTCGAGAGCGACTGGCGCTTCGAGCTCTTCGCCCAGCAGCTTGCCAATCGCCGGGCGCAGTACATTGGGGGCAAGCTCGCCGATTCGCGGAAGAATGTCCTTGCCCAACACCTTGATGCCGGCGGCCTTGAGTTCTGTTTCCAGAATCGGCTAGACCTCTTCAACCACCACCAACTGCTCGACCTGGCCGGCCAGTTCACGGATCTTCTCAACGGGTACCGGATAGCTCAGCCCCAGCTTGATCAGGGGTGCATCGGGGAAGCTCTCCTGGACGTGCATATAGGTCGGGCCGGAGGTGATGAAACCGACGCGCTTGTCGCTGCCATCCTTGATGAACTTGAGTCGATGCTGTTCGCTGAAGGGCTTCATCTGCTCTTCGCGTTCAAACATCAGAGGAATGCGGTGTCTGGCGTTGGTGGGTGTCATTACCAGACGTGCCGGGTTTTTCTGAAAGCCCGCCGCAATCTCGAAATTCTTGCGCTCGCCCGGCGTCACCACGCCCTTGACGTGGCAGATACGGGTCGTCATGCGCAGGATCACCGGCACGCTGAACTGTTCAGACAGCTCGAAGGCATACTTGGTGAACTCATAGGCCTCCTGGGCATCGGCCGGCTCCAGTATAGGCACATGGGCGAAGCGACCCCAGAAGCGCGAATCCTGCTCATTCTGGGAGGATGAGAGACCGACATCGTCGGCAACCGCGATCACCAGGCCGCCGCCGACGCCGATCAGGGTCTGGGTCATCAAGGCATCCGAGGCAACGTTCAGCCCGACATGCTTCATGGCGCAAATCGCGCGGCTACCGGCCAGTGAGGCGCCGATCGCCACCTCCAGTGAGACCTTCTCGTTGATCGACCACTCTGAATACATGTCCGGGAATTGGGACGCGTATTCGAGAATCTCTGTCGACGGCGTGCCGGGATAAGCTGCGGCCACCTTGCAGCCCGCTTCCCAGGCGCCACGCGCCACCGCTTCATTGCCTGACATGAATTGCCGATCATTTGCCGACAGGGGGTTCACCGCATTCAATGTTCTCACCTCTGATTTCATTTCGGGAGACACCCGCGTGTCTCGCCATCAAGTTGATCTATGCGCCCGAACAACTGGACGGTCTGTTACTTTTTCTTGCGGTGGTCAATCACCCGAACTGCTTTCCCTTCCGAGCGGGGAATCTCGGTTACGCCCTTGATATTCACCCGGACGGAGACGCCTATGAAATCCTTGATATCCCTGACCAGCTTCTGCGCCACTTTTTGCTGGACCTCCAGCGACTGCTCCATCAACGGAGGGCTGCCCTCGACATTGACCACCATGTTATCCATGTTGCCTTCCCGGAATATCTCGATCTGGTAGAAGGGGGAGAGTGTTTCACTCTGCATCAGGATCGATTCAATCTGCGAGGGGAAGACATTCACGCCGCGGATGATCAGCATGTCATCACTGCGGCCGGTGATTCTGCGCATGCGCACATGGGTGCGCCCGCACTTGCAGGGTGCCGGATCGAGTACCGAGATATCCCGGGTGCGGTAACGCAGTATGGGGAAGGCCTCCTTGGTCAGTGAGGTGAAGACGATCTCTCCCTCCTCGCCGTAGGGCAGGGGCTTGCCGGTATCGATATCGACACACTCGACCAGGAAATGGTCCTCCCAGATATGCAGGCCCTTCTTCGCCTCGATACACTCGTTGCCCACACCGGGGCCGATCACCTCGGAGAGGCCGTAGATATCCACCGCATCGATTCCGAGGCGCGATTCGATCTCGTAGCGCATCTCCTCGGTCCAGGGTTCGGCGCCGTGGATGCCGATCTTCAGCGGCAGCTTGCGGATATCCACCCCCAGATCCTCTGCCTCCTCGGCGAGGTTCAGGGCATAGGACGGGGTGCAGCTGATGGCGGTCGGGGCGAAATCCTGAAGCAGCATGATCTGCTTCTGGGTCTGGCCGCCGGACATCGGGGTGACCATCACTCCCAGCTCCTCCGCGCCGTAGTGCAGTCCCAGCCCACCGGTGAAAAGCCCGTAGCCGTAGGCGTTGTGCAGCCGGTCGCCGGGGTGCAGTCCGGAGGCGGCCAGACAACGGGCAACCAGTTGCGCCCAGGTCTGGATATCGCGCCGGGTGTAGCCGACCACGGTGGGCTTGCCGGTGGTGCCGGAGGAGGCGTGTACGCGGACAACCTGGTTGGTCGGTACCGCGAACAGACCGAACGGGTAGTTCTCCCGCAGATGCTCTTTCTTGGTGTAGGGGAGATGACGGACATCTTCCAGGGTCTTGATGTGAGTCGGGTTGACGCCCAGCTCATCCATCGCCTCGCGGTAGAATTTTACCGTGTAGTAGCAACGCTCGACCGTGGTTTTCAAGCGTTTCAGCTGAAGCGCCTGCAGGTCTTCCCTCGGCAGTGTCTCGAAATCGTTGTGCAGTATCATCTGTTCATCCCCCGCTTCAGTCGCGACTCATCCAATCGGAAAGGGTATCCGAACGCCGGTATACCGTTCCGGTGAAGAGCCCGACCAGATCATTGTCCTGGCGACGCACCTCGATGGTGTAGAGTCCGGTGCGACCGCTCTTGTTATCTTCCACGGCTATGGCCGTCAATCTGTCGCCCTCGCGGCTGGCGGCCGGATAGTTGATCTGCGCCGACAGCGCAACCGCGACCTTGCCGTGGGAATTAGAGGCCACGGCAAAGGCGAAGTCCGCCAAGCCGAAGGTGACCCCGCCATGGGTCAAACCAACCGCGTTCAGCATGTCACCGGTGACGGTCATGCCCACCTTGCAGAAACCGGGCGCGGTCTGTTCCAACTGCATACCCAGCAGACGCGCAAAACGGTCGTGTTGGGACATCCATTGGCCTATCTGTTCGGCCTGTTGTTGTGCTTCGGCTGTCATAGAAGGCTAATTGTAAACATTTATTTGCAGTGCAACAAAAAATAGTGACGATTTGCTGTCAAGCCCTTTTCAGGGGGCCTATTTTACCGGCAGCTCCTCGGTGATGATTTCATAGCCGAGCTCGCGCAAATGGCTGTCCAGGTCCGCCGGGCTGTAGGAGCGGTAGCTCACAATGACGATACGCTTGCCGCTCTCGTCCGGGGAGAGGGGCGATACCACGGTGGCGACATAGCCGCCGAAATCGTTGATGCGATCCAGCAGGTCGCCGAGGGCTCCCTTTTCATCTTCCAGGTGCACTGCGATTCTTGTGCTCTCTTCCAGGTTGCAGCCGGTGATGTCGAGGAAGAAGTCGAGGATGTCGGTCTCGGTGACCACACCGATTACCTGGTCATTTTCCATCACTGGCAAGCAGCCGATCTTGTTCTCGCGGATCAGGCGCCCGGCCTCCTCGATCAGGGTGTTGGGCGCGCAGGTGAGGGGCTTTTTCTGCATCAACTGGCCGACCGTGACCTTGGAGGTGAGGTAATTGACCTCGCCCACCGACAGCGTGGTGATCGAGGAGGGGGCGGCCTTGGCCAGCTCGCGATGGCTGAACAGGCCGAGCAGATGCCGCTGCTCATCGACGACAGGGAGGAAGCGGCGGCGGTTGTCGCGCATCAGCTGGGCGGCATGGCTCAGTTTCATGTCGACAGTGGCCGTATCGATCTCTTTGGACATTATCTGTGCAACGTACATGGCTTCGCATTGCTCCTGTTGCGGATGTTAAATCGTAGTCGGCCGGGAAACGCTCAGTAACCCAGATAGGCGCGTCTCACCGCCTCATCTTTGAGTAGTTCGTCCGCCCCGGCGGAGAGCACCACTTTGCCGGTTTCCAGGACATATCCGCGGTTGGCGATGCCCAGCGCGGCACGCGCGTTCTGCTCTACCAGAAGGATAGTCACTCCCTGATCATTCAGGGACTGGATAACCCGAAAAATCTCCTCTACCAGCAGGGGCGCCAGCCCCATCGATGGTTCATCGAGCAACAGCAGCCGAGGGCGCCCGAGCAGCGCCCGACCGATGGCGAGCATCTGTTGCTGACCACCGGAGAGGGTACCGGCGGACTGGGCAGATTTCTCATTCAGGATCGGAAACAGTGTGTAGATATTATCCAGCTCCTGCTCCACCCACTCCTTCTCCTTGCGCAGGGCATAGGCGCCAAGGCGCAGGTTGTCATCCACGCTCAGCGGGGCAAAAACCTGCCGTCCCTCGGGTACATGACAGACCCCGGCGGCGACGATCTTGTGCGGTTTCTGTTTGGTGATTTCCCGGGTGTCGAGAAACACTTGTCCGCCGCTGGCCTTCTGAACGCCGGACAGGGTATGCAGCAGGGTGGTCTTGCCGGCGCCATTTGCGCCGACGATGGCGACCAGTTCGCCCTGCTTGACCTCCAGCGAGACGCCGAACAGCGCCTGGATAGGTCCGTAGTGGGAACTCAGTTCATCCACTTTCAGCAATGGGGTATCAGACGGCATACTGCACCTCGCCGCCGAGATAGGCCTCGATCACCTGGGGATTGTTCTGGATCTCTTCCGGCGTGCCCTCGGCCAGCCTGCTGCCGTAATCCAGCACCAGGATCCGGTCTGAGACCTGCATCACCAGGCCCATGTTGTGCTCCACCAACAGTACGGTGATGCCGGATTCACTGATTCGGCGGATCAGTGAGCGCATCTCCAGGGTCTCGGTATCGTTGAGACCAGCGGCGGGTTCATCCATCAGCAGCAGTTTTGGCTGCACTGCCAGAGCGCGCGCGATCTCGATACGTTTGAGGACGCCGTAGGGCAGGGCGTCCGCGTGCTGGCGGCTATATTCTTCCAGGCCGCAGAAGGCGAGCGCCTCCTCGGCCCATTGCCGCGCCACCCGCTCCTCACGGATTACACTGGGCAGGCGGAAGGCGGCGCTGAAAAGCCCGCTGTGAGTACGCAGATGACAACCGACCAGGACATTATCCAGAACCGTCATGTTGAAGAACATCTGCAGATTCTGGAAGGTGCGGGAGAGACCCATTTCGGCCACTGCATGGGGCTCCTTGCCGATGATCTCCTGGTCGAGAAAACGGATGCTGCCCTCGTCGGGGTGGTAGATCCCAGAGAGCATGTTGAACAGGGTGGTCTTGCCTGCGCCGTTGGGGCCGATCACCGAGTAGACCTTGTTCTCGGGGACCTTGAAGTGCAGATCGGCAATTGCGGTCACGCCGCCGAATGCCTTGGTCAGATCCTTTACCTCAAGCAGTGCCACGATTCTGCTCCTTGCCGGCAATGCTATCTGGAGTGGCGTTCTTCTTGCGCAGCTTGTAGGCCAGATTTCGCAGGCCGACAAAGATTCCCTGGGGCAGGAAGATCATGGTGAGCATCAGGATTGCGCCGAAGATCATCACCTCGTAGTCCTCGAACACCACCAGCAGTTCCGGCAGAAAAGTGAGCACGATGGCCCCGAAAACCGCCCCGTAGGTAGAGGCCATGCCGCCGAGCACCACCATCGTCACCAGCTCGATGGAGAAGAAAAAGCTGAACGAGCCGGGGCTGACAAACCCCTGCTGATGGGAAAACAGGCTGCCGGCGAAGGAGGCGATCAGTGCAGCGAGCACGAATACCCCGGTCTTGGTGGTGGTGGTGTTGATGCCCATCATCTCGGCGGCTACTTCCGAGCCGTGCAGGGCGCGCAGGGCGCGTCCGCTGCGTGAGTCGATGATGTTCAGCGACAGCCAGATCACCGCCAGCATGGCAACGCCGATCACCCCGTACCAGTGCAGGTCACTGTCCACCTCCCAGCCGAAAATGGTCAGGGACGGGATATCACCCAGTCCATCGGGTCCGCCGGTGAGCTGGCCGTTCTGCACCAGCACGATGTTGATGATGATGCCAAAACCGAGTGTGGCCATGGCCAGATAGTGGCCCTTCAGGCGCAGAATCGGCCGGGCGATGAAATAGGCGATCACCCCGGTGAGCAACAGCCCGGTGAGCATCGCCAGCCAGGGATTCCAGCCATAGCGTGCGCTGAGAATTGCCGAAGTGTAGGCGCCGATACCGAAGAAGGCCGCGTGTCCCAGGGAAATCTGCCCGGCATAGCCCATCAGCAGATTGAGGCTCACCGCCAATATCACATGGATTCCGGCGGTAACACCAACCACCGTGATGAAGTAGTTATCGGGGAAAAACACCGGCAACAGCGCAACGCCCGCCGCCAGTATATAGAACCCTGCCAGACGCCTCATACCCGCTCCGCTGATACTTTTCCGAACATCCCGCTGGGACGGATAAACAGCACCAGCAAGAGAATGATGAAGCCGATGGCGTCCTTATAACCGGAGGAGATCAGACCGGCGGCCAGGGATTCGATAAGTCCCAGGGCCAGACCGCCGGCTACCGCGCCCATTGGATTGCCCATGCCGCCGAGAATGGCCGCCGAGAAACCCTTCAGGCCGAGCATCACGCCGGCGTCGTAGGAGGTGAAAGTGATCGGTGCGACCAGGATACCCGCCATCGCCCCAAGGAAGGCGGACAGTCCGTAGGCCACCAGCATCATTAACCCGACATTGATGCCCACCAGGTGGGCCGCCGTGCGGTTACATGAGCAGGCCAGAATCGCCTTGCCGATAATCGTGTGATTGAAGAAATAGTGAACGCCCATCACCAGCAGCGCTGCGCCGCCCATTACCCAGAGATTCTGGGGTAGCAGGGTGGCATTGCCGATATGCAGCGGGATTTCGCCTGAGAAATGGGGCATGGCAAAAATGTCTTTGCCCCAGACCAGCAGAGCCACGCCGCGCAGAAAGATCGAGGCGCCGATCGTGATAATAATCGTCGTCACCACCGAGGCACCGCGCGCCGGGGCAATGGCGAAACGCTGTAGCAGGATGCCGACGGCAATGGTGATCAGCACCGCGCCGATCAGGGCCAGCGGCAGCGGCAGACCGCCGTCACCGGCGGAGAGCGCAATCGCAGTCATCGCGCCGATCATGACAAACTCCCCCTGGGCGAAGTTCACCACGTCGGAGGCGTTGTAGATGATCGCGAACCCCAGGGCCACCAGGGCGTATGTCGCGCCCACGGTGACCCCGGTGATCAGGAATTGCAGGATTTGATCCCACATGATCCCAGCCGGCCCTTACTCTACCAGGGTCCAGTCGCCGTTCTTGATCTCCAGCATCTTGAAGGCATCCAGGCCCAGACCCAGATGGTCAGTGGCGCTCATGTTGAAGATGCCGCCGGTACCGATGAAGTTGGTGGTCTTCTCGATCTCATCACGCACCTTGGCCTTGTCGGTGGAATTGGCACGGTCAATCGCCTCAAGTGCGATGTAAAGACCGTCAAAGGCGTGGCCACCGAAGGTTGAGACTGCGCCGTGGGCAGCTTCGTATTTTGTCTGGTAGGCCACCAGCACAGGTTTTTGCGGGTCGGCATCGGCCAGCTTGTCGGCCACCAGCAGCGCGGCGGCAGGCAGGCGCACGCCTTCTGCCGAATCACCGGCCAGCTCGATATACTTCTTCGAGGCTACGCCGTGGGACTGATACAGAGGGATGGTGATGCCGAGCTGGCGCACGTTCTTGGTGACGATCGCCGGGCCTGTGCCGAAACCGAAGTTGAGCACTGCCTGGGCATCGGTGTCACGGATCTTGGTCAGCTGTGCGGTCATATCGGTATCCTTGGCGCCGTAGGATTCGTCGGCGACAATCTCAATGCCGTATTCTGGTGCCAGGGCCAGGGTCTCGCCACGGCCGGATTTACCGAAACCGCCGTCGCCGCTGATCAGGGCCACCTTGCTGATGCCACGCTTCTTCATGTCTTCGAAGATCTTGCCGGCGGCCATACGATCGGTATGGGGCACTTTGAAGACCCATTTTTTCACGGGTTCGACGATTTTCACTGAACCGGCCAGTGAGATGAATGGAATGCCCTCACTCTCAACTTCATCGATCACCGCCATGCTGGTGCCAGAGGTGGACCCACCGACAATCACATCGACCTGGTCTTTCTTGATCAGGCGCTTGGCGAAATTCACGGCCTTTTTGGAGTCACCGCCGGTATCATAATGAATCAGTTCGACCTGCATGCCGTCGATTCCGCCCTTGGCGTTGACCTCGTCCACGTACATCTGCAGGGTTTTCAGTTCCGTATCACCCAGAAATGAGGCTCCTCCTGTGACGGCCAGAAAGCTGCCGACCTTGATGGTGTCAGCGGCGAGGGCCTGGGCGGCAGTCAAACTCATCAGTGTGCTGACGGCCAGTGCAGTCATGGTTTTACGAATATTCATTGTTGTAAATTCTCCTCAGTAAAGAGCTGTGTTGAGAGTTAAAGCATGCCCATGAAGGGGAAGCCGGACCCCCTGTAATTATAAAAATCGTGTTATTCGAATATGTAAAAAGCCGCTCTGTACCAGGTCTCTGGCACCTGAAATCTCTGGCAGCCTGCTTTTGCAAATCAATAATTCCCTGCCCCAATCTTTGGATCGACGAAGATGGCGACCGGTACTGATCTGCCGGAGTCGGGGGAAATATCCTATGGGATATTAAAGGGATTTTTTCCGTACGGCAAAGAAATATGAAAATTCAGACCGTAGAAGGGGATGATGGGGAAGATTCGAGATTACCGGGCCGGTGGCTAGCCGGCCCGGTGGGTTGGGGTGTCATGCGGCGAGTTGGGTTTTGAGCTTTTTCATCGCGGCCTTCTCGATCTGGCGAATACGCTCGGCGGAGACGCCGTATTGATCGGCCAGTTCGTGCAGGGTGGATTTGCTGTCCGACAGCCAGCGCGCCTCGAGGATCGCCTTGCTGCGCTCATCCAGCCCCTCAAGGGCGGTATAGAGCTGTTCCTGCTGGTTGTCTTCGCTGTCCTGCTGTTCCAGCTGGGTGGAGGGCTCCATGCGCATATCCCGCAGATAGTTGGCGGGAGTGGCGAACTCCATCTCGTCATCGTTCGCCGGGCTGCCGTCGAAGGCGACATCATAGTTGTTCAGGCGGGCCTCCATCTCCAGAACGGTTTCCGGTTTTACGCCTAGTTCCTCGGCAACATTTTCAACCTCTTCCTGGGAGAACCAGCCAAGGCGTTTCTTTGAGCTGCGCAGGTTGAAGAACAGCTTGCGCTGGGCCTTGGTGGTGGCCACTTTCACTATGCGCCAGTTCTTCAGGACATATTCATGGATCTCCGCCTTGATCCAGTGCACTGCGAATGAAACCAAGCGTACTCCCATAGTGGGATCAAAGCGGCGTACCGCCTTCATCAGGCCCACGGTGCCTTCCTGAATCAGGTCGGGAAGCGCCAGACCATAGCCGGAATAGCCGCGGGCAATGCGCACCACGAAACGCAGGTGGGAGAGCACCAGCACCCGCGCCGCCTGAAGATCATTGTCGTTGCGCAGACGGGTAGCCAAGTCCGACTCTTCTTCAGCGCTCAGCATCGGCAGCTGGTAGGCGGCACTGATATAAGCATCGATATTACCGGTGGGCAATGTTGTCGCAAGGGCAAGTTCTTTGCTCATCGTCATATATCCTAGTAGTTTACTTGGGTATTATATTAGCATCCATCGATACAGATGCCAAATGGATTTTAGCAGTCTGTCTTTGAGAGTGCTAATTTCCTGGGAAGTTCACAGGAAGTGGCGCTGTTTTCTGGAATTCCTGATTCAAAGAGATTAGTTCGCATTCAGGCGCAGGTGATACCTGAAATTTAAGAAAAAAGTGGGTGTGCCGCTAAAAGGTTTGGCTATGGCATATGCTATTGCTCTGATGAATCAAGCTAATTTCCTGGATGATATCAATGATTTCCGAGAAAGTTCTGTTTGTTGATGATGATAAAAACCTGTTATCGGCGGTGAAGAGGCAATTCAGAAATAAACTGGATCTAGTGGCAGCCCCGGGTGGGGAAGATGCGCTGACAGTCATCAAGTACCAAGGACCTTTTGCTGTTGTCATTTCTGATATGCAGATGCCCTATATGAATGGCATTGAATTGCTGTCGCATGTAAGGAATATGGCGCCAGATACCGTTCGCGTCATGCTGACAGGGAATGCCAATCTGCAAACTGCTATCGACTCAGTCAATGAGGGCAATATATTTCGTTTTCTTACAAAGCCATGCAGCCCGGAATTGCTCCACAAAACTATTATTGCAGCGATCAAACAGTATAGGTTACAGCGCACAGAACACGATTTACTGAACCGCACTCTGAAGGGGGCTATTTCCCTGTTGACAGATGTTTTGAGTATGGTGAATCCACACGCATTCAGCCAGGCGTCACGCATACAGCGATATGTCAAACAAATAGTTAGCGCACTTGAGTTGGAAGAAACCTGGAGTTATGAGCTCGCGGCAATGCTGTCACAGTTGGGTAGAATCGCGATGCCACCTGAGATTATTGCTAAGGTAGCTTCTGGATCTGAACTTTCCGCAGAAGAACGGGCTGTTTTTTCCGAGCATCCGGAGATTGCTAAACGTCTGCTGGATCACATTCCGCGGTTTGAAATAGTTTCAGCCATGATTAAAGAGCAGTCTGGTTCAGCTGAACTGCCCAAATTGACAGCGAAATTATCCAAAGAGGAAAAAGCGGTACTTGGTGGGCATATTTTGAAAGTGGTAATAGCTTATGACTCACAACTCATTGCTGATAAAAGCGTCCATCAGTCAATTGCTTTTTTACGTTCATGCCCACAAATGTATGATCCTGGAATCGTAGCGGTATTGGATAGTGTCTGTACTGACCAGCATGAAGTTAGCATTCAACAATTACCGATAGCCAGATTAAAGCCTGGAATGATTATTGATCAGAATATAAATAGTAAAACAGGTGTGCTTTACGTGGCGAAAGGTCATGAAATAACACAAACATTTATTTATCGACTGATGGGTTTAGAGGCGAGCGGTTTATGGTCTGGGAATATACAGGTCCTGATAAACGGTGATTAAAATAGTTGCGCACCGCTATACAGTAGATAGAGTGGCTGCCATTTTTTTCCAGTTAGGAATACTTCCGATTAGATCCAACTCCATCAGATAGCGGTCATTTTGAGCAACTTCACACGGGTACTCGGTAATTGGATATGGCTTTGCGAGAAGGTTTGCTACATATACTGCGGTTAGCGGTGATATTGAACGATCAGGTGAATTCATTGGTTCATGATGATATGCAATAGCATCTATAATGTCGTCTGAGAACCCCCAAAGACTCATTAAGTACGCTCCTACCTCAGCATGTGTTGCACCAAGAACCTCACGTTCTTTTGCGTATAAAGAAATATTTTCTGTTTTGGCGTCAACCAGCAGTTGCTGATATTTATCGGGGAGATTTGTGGCTAAAATCAAGATTCCAATGTCATGCAGTAGCCCAGCAAGGAAGCCTCTTTCCTGCGCGGATTTTTCCGCTTGAATGCCCTGTAGTATTTGCTTTGCAAGAACGCCAGTTATATTGCTGTGTTCCCAGAGTTTTTCCAGTGAGATGTCAGCGGTTATTTTGCTTATCTGTGAGAAAATTCCTACCGTAAGCACTAAAGTTCTCAGTGTTTCCATGCCAAGGTATACCGCTGCGTCCTCTGGTGCAGTTAATTTTCTTCCGAGCCCAAAAAAAGCGGAATTAATCATCTGCATTAATTTTGCGGACATTGCAGGGTCTTCTCCAATAATATGTCCAATTTCCCTGATTGATGCCTCCCCATTAGATAATGCGGAGGTGATTTCAATATATTTAGTTGGTAAGGTAGGGATGGATTGTAGGCCTGCAATAATGGTGGTGAGCTTTTCATTTTTGGCGCCAGCTTGAAACCTCAGTGGTTTATCAAGCGCATGTTCCAGGTCTGCTGTTTTGCAAGGTTTAGAGAGGTATTGATGTGCGTTGACAGTTAGTTGGCTGCTTAATGACAGGTCTGATTGTCCGGATAGAACAATGCGCACGAGTGATGGGTGATTTTGCGCCACAAAATCGAGAAATTTAGCGCCATCAATACCCGGCATGCGCATATCTGTAACCAATGCGTTATATTGATTTATTGCGAGAGCATCAATGGCGTCTTGCGTTCTCGTATAAAAATCCATGTCCCATTCATCGCGTCTATGCCTAAGCGAACGCCTTAAGCCGTTTAGAATGCTTTCTTCATCATCTATAAATATAATTCTCTTTTTCATACGAGATTTAATGCTGGGTCAACTCAGTTGCATTGGTAGCCGAATGAGAAAGGATGCGCCACCATTTGGGATGTTGCCAATATCAATGGTACCGCCATGTTTTTGAACGACAGCAGAGTAGGTAATTGATAAACCTTGCCCGGTACCCTTGCCAACAGCTTTGGTGGTAAAGAACGGGTCAAATATTTTCGGTATTATTTCTTCAGGTATGCCAGAACCTGAATCACTGATTTCGACTTCGATAACGCCATCCCCTTCGCGTGTTGATATGGTTATCTGTCCTTTTTCCTCATTTGAAAACTCCAGGCTATCTTTTATGGCGTGGGCCGCATTGACTATGATGTTTAGAAATGCCTGGTTAAGTTCGGCTGGATAACAAATTAGGTCAGGCAGTGGATCCTGGTAATTTCTTACAATGTCTGCATAGTACTTCCATTCATTTCTCGAAACATTGATAGTGCTATCCAGGGCGGAATTGATGTTTATAGCCGTTTTTTCTTCTACTCACGGGTGAGAAAATTCTTTCATTGCGCTTACGATTTTAGTTATGCGCTCCAATCCTTCAATAGATTGCGTGATTGCCAGTGGAATTTCATTCTTGATATATTCAAGGTCAATGCTTTTTGCCTTTTCCATTAATATATTTCGATTCTTGATGAATTGATTATCCTGGCTTGGGGTTTCAGAAATGGTTTTCTCTAGTAGTGCGATGTATGCAAACAAATCACTAACGCCACTATTTAGAAAATGCGTATTATCGTTAATGTATTGTGCGGGTGTGTTTATTTCATGTGCTATGCCTGCCGCGAGTTGTCCTATGGATTATAACTTCTGGGCCTGGTGAAGTTGTATTTCGATAATCTTTTTTTCTTTTTCCTGTTCTTTTCGAGCAGTAATGTCACGAAATGACACCACTGCACCCGTAACTAGTCCTGCTTCCTGTATTAATCGACTGAAATACTCAACAGGGAATGAAGTGCCGTCTTTTCTCCAGAATATGTCCTCGATCATATTAACCCCACAATTCATCTGAACTGATTTATAGATGGGGCAATCCTGTTTGTTGTGCTTTGTTCCATCTTCATGGGTATGGTGAATTAGTTCATGGCTTGACTTGCCTATTAATTCCTGTGGATTCCATCCCAGCATTTTCGAAGCGGCACTATTTAAGAAAATAAAATTACCATCTTTGTCCAACCCCAGTATTCCTTCTACGACTGTTTCTAAAATGATCTCAAACTGTCGTCGTGAATCATTGAGTTTTTGTTCAGCATTTTTTCGTTCGGCTATGTTGTGAACAATGATTATGTGAATGCATTGATTCCCCGGGTTTGCTGAACTGATAGATACTTCAATTGGGAACTGTTGACCATGGATGTTTTTGGCTGATGTTTCATAGGTGATGTTGGAGGCGATAGCTTTATCTTGTGTCGACAGGCTTCTGAATACTTGTGCAGATGAATCGTCTGTTAAGATGGCCTTTATATTAAAATCGGGGGTCTCGCTTTCGGGAATACCAAAGATATTTTTGGCAGCACGATTCATTGAAAGTATGGTCGCCTCTGTGTTTACTGTAATGATTCCTTCTGCTGCAGCCTCAAGGATTGATCTGTGCATATTCCGGCCCATCATGAACACCCATTCCGGTTCAACGTGAACACCTGTTCTGGTCGAACGTGAACGCTCATTCCGGTTTCAACGTGAACACT
>PKUO01000031.1 GCA_002869585.1 Sedimenticola sp. | reverse complement strand
GGAATCCAAGGGCGCTACCGCCTGGGGTACTGACCAGGACGACGCCCTGTTCATGCCGATTACCGCAGTACAACGTAAACTACTGGGTGTGACTCACATCCACCGCATAGATATCGCCACCAGCGGTCGTGAAGGATCGTTCCGTGCGCTTGAGGCGGTCAAGCAGTTATTGCGTGAACGCCACCGACTGACGGATACCCAGGCCGATGATTTCCGTGCCTATAATCGCGCTGAATTGGCGGAATCATCCGAGGAGAGCGGTCGCGTGTTCTCCTGGCTGCTCGGCAGTATCGCCTCGGTGTCGCTGCTGGTCGGCGGCATTGGCATCATGAACATCATGCTGGTCTCGGTTACCGAGCGTACTCGCGAGATCGGTATCCGAATGGCGCTGGGTGCGCGCCGTCGCGACATTCTCTGGCAGTTTCTGCTCGAGGCCCTGTTGCTCAGCGCCGCCGGTGGTGTGCTCGGGGTGTTGCTCGGGGTGGCTGGCGCATTGGCCGTCTCGCGCTTCTCCGCACTGCCGGTCAGCATCACAGCCGCCTCGGTGCTCATCGCCTTCCTGTTCGCCGGTCTGGTTGGTGTGTTTTTCGGCCTGCATCCTGCCCGTAAGGCCGCACGGTTGCGACCGATCGAGGCACTGCGCTACGAGTAGCCTGGGATCGGCTCCCATCCCGTTGTGGTTTCAGGGCACCTGCCCGTTAAAAAGGCGGGATATGCAAACCCCTGAATGCCAAATGGATGAATATTGGCGTGCAAGGGGCTATCATTGCGACCCCACAGAGCAATTAGCTGAAAGCTGTCGAATGAACGCCCTATCCATCTCAGGACTGAGAAAAGTTTACAAAAATGACCTCGAAGCACTCAAAGGCATAGACCTGGAGGTGCAGCAGGGGGATTTCTTTGCATTGCTGGGGCCCAATGGCGCGGGCAAATCTACGGCCATTGGCGTTATCAGCTCCCTGGTGAACAAGACCTCGGGCAAGGTCGAGGTATTCGGACATGATCTGGACAGTGACCCGGAAGGGGTCAAGGGGTGTATCGGTCTGGTACCCCAGGAGTTCAACTTCAACCAGTTCGAGCCCGTGGTCGAAATTGTCGTGAACCAGGCGGGTTTTTACGGGATTCCGCGCAAGGAGGCCTTCATCCGTGCTGAGAAAAGTCTGCGCCAGCTGGATCTCTGGGAAAAACGCAAGGTGATGGCGCGCGAGCTCTCCGGTGGCATGAAGCGTCGTCTGATGATTGCCCGGGCGCTGGTGCATGACCCCAAAATGCTGATTCTGGATGAGCCCACCGCCGGGGTCGATATCGAGATTCGCCGTTCCATGTGGGTCTTTCTGCGCGAGCTCAACAAGCGGGGCACGACTATCATTCTGACCACACACTATCTGGAAGAGGCGGAGAGCCTCTGCCGCAACATTGCGATCATCAATCACGGCACCATCGTTGAAAACAGCAGTATGGAGCGCTTGCTGCACCAGCTGCACAAGGAGATCTTTGTCCTTAATCTGAAAGACGATCTGGAACAGTTGCCGGAGATTCCGGGGTATCAGGTGGAGCAACTGGACAGGAATACCCTGGAAGTAGAGGTCAACCGCGATCAGGGTATCAACCGCCTGTTCGAGACCTTATCACGATATGGCATAGAAGTCAGCAGTATGCGTAACAAGCAGAACCGGCTGGAACAGCTGTTTATCGGCATGCTCGAAGGGCATCGGGCAGGGGGCAGTAAATGAAAAACCGCCTGGGTCGCTACTGGATTGCCTACTACACCATCCTCACCAAGGAGATCCTGCGTTTCGCCCGCATCTGGGTGCAGACGGTCCTGCCTCCGGCCATAACCATGGCGCTCTATTACATTATCTTCGGCACCTTGATCGGTGAACGTATCGGAGAGATGGATGGTTTTCGCTATATCGACTTCATCGTTCCGGGTCTGATCCTGATGTCGGTGATAACCAATTCCTACGCGAATGTCGTCTCATCCTTTTACAGCAGCAAGTTTCAGCAGCACATTGAGGAGTTGTTGATCGCGCCTGTGCCTAACTGGATCATCCTCGCCGGTTATGTCTCTGGCGGTGTGGCGCGTGGTGTGGTGGTGGGTATCGCTGTGACGGGTGTCTCTCTGTTCTTTACCGATCTGGATATCCACAGCTACGGCTGGACGCTGATGGTGTTTGTGCTCACCTCGGTGCTGTTTGCCCTGGCCGGGTTCATCAATGCGGTTTTTGCCAACAGTTTTGATGATATTTCGATTATCCCCACCTTTGTGCTGACGCCGCTGACCTACCTGGGCGGGGTGTTCTACTCGATCCATCTGTTGCCTGAGTTCTGGCAAAGCGTGTCACTGGCCAATCCGGTCCTCTACATGGTGAATGCCTTCCGCTACGGCCTTTTAGGCGTGTCCGATATCAGTATTGCCATGGCGCTTGTGATCATTCTCGGTTTTATCACCGGGCTCACCGCCTACAGCCTCTATCTGCTGCGCAACGGTGTGGGCATCAAGAGTTGATCGTCAGAAGCGCTTGAAGAAGTGCGTGCGCTTCTTTTTCGCTTCCGGATCGTCCCAGTTGCTGGATTCGCTATCTTTCCCGCCCAGTAACAGCGCCAGTACACCGACGATTATCATCAGGATCAGGGAGATGGCAATGAAGGGTGCAGGATTCATGGTTTTGCCCGTAGGTTAGTGTGCCAGCGGCAGTGTCATGATGAATTCGACACCGGTGGGGCTGGAAAGGTTTCGTGCCGCGATATGGCCGCCGTGATATTCACAGATCAATCTTACCAGGTACAGACCCAGTCCCAGATGGGGTTCATCGCCTTTTTGATCACGCAGGGAGACCATGGAATCGAATATGCTGTTTTCCATTCCCTGGGGCAGAGTGTCTCCCTGATTGCTGATGCTCAGCTCAACCGTCGCTTGACCGCTCGCCTTTAACGCCAGGTGCACGGCCGTGCCTGGGGTGTGAAAGTCATGGGCATTGCTGATCAGTTTATCCAGGGCCTGACTGATCAGATCGGGTGAGCCTGAGATGATCACCGCTTTGCTTGGCAGTGCAAGATCAAACACCATGTCGGGGAAGGCGCTGCGATAACTCTCGGTTGCAATGCCCAACATCTGCGACAGATCGAAGGATTCATGGGTGGTCAGCTGCAACAACTGCTCCAGCCGTGTGGCCTCGCGCATGCGGTGCAGGATGATAGCGAGTCGATCGACACCCTCTTTGGCCCGGGTGATATACTTTTCCTGACCCTCGGCAGACTCCTCCTGCGACAAATTGTCCAGGGATGAGCGTACCACGCTCAGTGGTGTGCGCAGTTCGTGGGCGAGGCGGGAGGTCATGGCCTCAAGATAGCGGTTGTACTCCTTGAGCCGATTCAGCACATTCGAAAAACTACGACTCAGGTCACCGATCTCATCCCGAGCCTTCTCGGGAGGGAGTTCATTGAGGATGCGCCCGTCCGGCGTTACCGCATCCTCGACCCGGTTGCGCAGACGGTGCACCCGTCAGGTCAGCAGGGTGGCAAAGCCGAGCAGCAACAGGCTGGTGGTGATGAACAGCAGCAGGGTCATACCGAACAGACCCTCTATGGCGCGGTTTTGCAGCGACAGGATCTGGTTGGTGGTCTGTTCAACCAGTACCGAACCAACGATGCCATCGCTGGCATGGATCGGCCAGGTGGTGGAGAGAATCACGGCACGGTTGTCCGGGGTGCTTCTGCGGCGGGTATCGGGCGTTCCCTTCAGAGCGGAGGCGATTTCCGGCGCCTGGATCTGAATCCGGTTGGCGTAGTCGTCCTCGAACTGCTCGGTTGGGCGCTGCAATGCCAGGTTGAACAGCATTTTCAGTATTCCAGGGGCATGCTCCTCATCCTCTTCCACGCTTTCGGTAGCCTTCAACGAGCCCTGGCGGGCAAGCACCCGCTGAAAGCGATCCACCACCCAGATGCGAGCATTCTCATGGGCAATGCCCTGTATGGTCTCCAGCATTCTCGGGTCGGGGGTGAGCAGTCGGTTCAGTTCGGTGCTGTCCACCGGCGCGGTGCTGAGTCGAGCGCGAATTGCCCGGGTTGTGGCATCGTCCACATCGGTGACGCTGAGGGTGAGGTAATCCGCAACCAGATAACGGGGGATGCGTAATTCCAGATTATAGCCGGTTGGGCTACTTTGCCATTCACCCTTGATTCCCGTGACTGTCTGGTATTCCACCATGCCGGTTTCAGTGGATACCTGCCGGTAGACGTCGGCCCAACCCGGTGATGTTGTGCTGATGTGGTAATGATTCAGGTCGCCATTCGGATGGGTGACAGCCAGGCTGACCAGGTCATTGCCTTCCGAGTAGTGGCTGCCGGGCTCTCTGAAAACTACATGGTCATCTTCTGCCTGCAGCAGCAGGTAGATGTACAGTGAGTCCTGGGCCAGTAGCAGGTCGAAGGCGAGGGCGTTATCCGCGCTATAGCGCCAGGTGTTGTGAATATAGGGGTTCCAGTCCTCAATATAGCCATCCAGCTGGATAGCCGACTGCAGTGGGTGGATGTAAAGGAACTGCCCGGAAGAGCCACTGGATGAGGTCGAACACGATATGAAAAGCTCCGGCTGATTGCGCAGCATCGCAGCCACAGCCTGGGCTGTGCCAAACAGCACATCCTCCTGGGCGGTTCGCAGAAACAGCTCGTTTTCCTGGATGTATCTATACCCCGCCCAGGGGATCAGTAGCAGCGACAGGGCGACCAGCATCAGTTTGAAGCGGATGCTGTGGTAGAAGCGGCGCTTGGATCGGGCAGTGGCGCTCATCGCTCAGCGTGGGCTGTTCCAGCGATAACCCATGCCATAGACGGTTTCGATGGCATTGAATGTCGGGTCAATGGTTTCGAACTTGCGCCGAATGCGCTTGATATAGGTGCTGATGCTGGTGCTGTCGACATAGATGCTGGCTGCATCCATCAGCTGATCGCGCGTGCGCACATGGCCGGGATGCTGGGCCAGGGCATGCACAAACCAGAGTTCGGTCACGGTCAGGTCAATCGGCGTCTGTTTCCAGCTTACCTGTATCCGGTCCAGGTTGATTTGCAACTCACCCCGGCTGATCAGCTTCTCTTCGGAGCCGGGTGATTTGAGCACCTCGATTCGCCGGAACAGGGCAGAGATGCGCGCCGTCAGGTGCGGCAGGCTGATATCCTTGGTGAGATAGTCGTCGGCCCCCAACCGCAGTCCCGAGACGGTATCCAGGTCGCTGTCGCGGGCGGTCAGGAAGATGATCGGCAGTGAATCCGACTGGCTCCTGAGCTGCCGGCAGAGCTCGAATCCGCCATCGATGTCATCACCCAGTCCGATGTCGAGAATCACCAGTTCGGGCAAGGCCTGGCTGAAATCCCGCAGCGCATCCGCGCGGTTGACGAACCCTTTTACCTGATAACCCTGGCGTTTCAGCACATCCATATAGTTTTCCAGGATGTCGGGTTCGTCTTCTACGATGGCAATCTCTCGTCTCATACGGCTAGTGTCTGTAGATCGTCTTGTTCTGCAAATGGGTTCAATCTACACCAAAGTGGCGGTTGCGTCTTGAGCCCTGCCAAAATTGTAAACGACTGTAACAATTCAGCGGATTCTATTGTGGTTAATTGTCCTGGGACGTAGCCTTCGTATCCAGGACTACATCTGCTCGGATTCACAAATTTTGATCTCTGAATGAGAATTTGTGGTTGGCGAAGTCTCTCACGACAAATGGGTAAAATAACGGAGACGGTTATGGGGATTTCTATCAATCAGCTAAAAGGCATGACCCGAAAGGTCGAAATGATTCTTCTGGAGAGAGGGGTGAAGAACAGTGATCAGTTTCTCGAACTGATTGCCAGCCCCAGTCAGAGAAAAGAGATGTCCAGGCATCTTGAGGTCTCAGAGTGCGAGGTACTTGAACTGGCCAACCGGGCCGACCTGTCGCGAGTAAAAGGGGTGGCTGGCATCTACTCGGATCTGCTCGAGCAGACCGGGGTTGATACCGTCAAGGAGTTGGCTACACGCAATGCAGACAACCTCCACGCTTCAATTGTCGACCTGAACAGGAAAAAAGGACTGGCCAAGCGCGCACCCTCAATCGGCATGGTGAAAAGCTGGGTTGATCAGGCCAAACAACTCCCTAAACTACTGACATACTAGCTCTGGCAATCGGATTCGTTCAGTAGTGCTCCAGGTGTGATGACCTTGTCGTCACACCTTTTTTTTCGCTAAAAATAGTCTTGTACAGACGCGCGCGCTATTATTGATCGGCGCCGATTGATCGGTGGCTATTCTATTTCAGGGGGAGATCATGCAAGAGACAATATTTATCGGTCAGAGTGAAGCGCCGGTATCTATGCTGCCCAAGATGGCAAACCGCCACGGCTTGATCGCGGGTGCGACCGGCACGGGTAAGACGGTAACACTCCAGGGTTTTGCCGAGAGTTTCAGCGACTTGGGCGTGCCGGTGTTTCTGGCCGATGTCAAAGGTGATCTCTCGGGTCTGAGCCAGCCGGGCAAGGAGCACCCCAAGATCAGCGAGCGGGTCGAGTTGATGAATCTCGATTTTGCCTTCAATGGCTATCCGGTCACCTTCTGGGATGTGTTTGGCAAGCAGGGTCACCCGGTGCGCACCACCATCTCGGATATGGGACCACTGCTACTCTCCCGGTTACTCAATCTGAATGAGACCCAGGCGGGAGTCCTGTCACTGGTATTCCGTGTGGCCGATGACAATGGCTGGTTGCTACTCGATCTCAAGGATCTGCGCTCGATGCTCCAGTTTGTGGCCGACAACGCCACAGATTTTCGGACACTCTACGGCAATATCTCCGCAGCCAGTGTCGGTGCAATACAACGTAGGCTGCTTACCCTCGAGGACCAGGGCGGCGACAAGCTGTTTGGCGAGCCTGCGCTCAATCTCCAGGACCTGATCCAGACAGATGAAAATGGCAATGGAGTGATCAATATTCTGGCGGCCGATCAGCTGATGAACTCACCCCAGATGTATGGCACTTTTCTGCTGTGGCTGCTTTCCGAGTTGTTTGAGCAGCTGCCAGAAGTGGGTGACCCTGAAAAACCCAAGCTGGTGCTGTTTTTCGATGAAGCCCATCTGATGTTTGATGATGCCCCGGAGATCCTGCTCGACAAGGTGGAACAGGTCGTTCGCCTGATCCGGTCGAAGGGTGTGGGGGTCTATTTTGTTACCCAGAATCCGCTAGATGTACCCGACACAGTGCTTGGCCAACTCGGCAATCGTGTCCAGCATGCGCTGCGCGCCTTTACCCCGCGGGATCAGAAGGCGGTGAAGGCGGCGGCACAGACATTCCGTCAGAATCCGCAACTGGATACCGTTCAGGTCATCACCGAACTGGGGGTCGGTGAGGCACTGGTTTCCACGCTGGATCTGAAAGGTCGTCCGACCGTGGTTGCACGTACCCTGATCAAACCGCCCCAGAGCCAGATCGGTCCGATAACGCTTAAACTGCGCGAGGAGCTGATGGCCAGTTCCCTGGTCAATGGTATCTATGACAAGGCGGTGGATAGAAAGTCGGCCTACGAGTTTCTTGCCGAGCGGGCTGAAAAAATGGCCCAGGAACAGGAAGCTGTGGCCGTCGAGGAAGCGCAAGCAAAGGAGCTGGCCAAGGAACGGAAAAAACCCGCTGGCCGGGAACGCCAGTCGGTGATGGAGACCTTCTTGAAAAGCGCCGCCCGGGCTGTGGGGAGCCGAATTGGCACACAGATCATACGCGGCGTTCTGGGTTCAATCCTGGGGAAGCGTTGAGCTGCCACTGGCAGTGAGCTATTTTTGTAACTATTCAGCACAGTTGCCTGCACTGCTCCCATCGCTTTCCATAAAATCTGGATTCCTGCCCTGAAAAAGCAGATCCAAAGCCTGCGTAGC
>PKUO01000002.1 GCA_002869585.1 Sedimenticola sp. | reverse complement strand
TTGTAGGCCCGCTCCAGGTCTTTTAGCGTTTGCTGCAAGCACTGGCTTGGCGACGCCTTGAGCCATTCAGTGGCGGGGTCCTGCTTCCACAACGGCAACAGGTTTGCCAGCGTGGTGTAACTGAATTTGATTGTTTGGTCGGCGGCATACTGCTCGCCCTGCCATGTCAATGCCTTGTTGAACACGAACCGGCACGACCCGACGAAGCGGCGCATCTGGCGCTGCTGTTCGCCGGTCGGCATCAGTTCATACTTGAAGGCTTGCAATCGTTTCATGGTTAAAAGTGTATCTGATCCATGCGGCAATAACACCTGACCAACAATCAGGCTCTATCGTGTCCGCGCTATCCATCCCCGTCCTGAACGGCGGGGTTTTCCGCGCGTTAGGATAAAAACCAAACGAAAAAGCCCGGAACGCTGTCCGGGCTTTTGATTCAAACAGGCATTGTCGTCTATTTCAGCTTGCCGATACCCAGCATCTTGAGAATGTACTTTTCGTAAATCGGCTCAGAGGTGCCTTTCTTCATCTTGCGGATAAAGTATTTCTCGAAGGCGATCTTGGCCATATGCACCCACTTGCCCTTCTTGAACCAGGCGACATTACGCGGCGGGATCTGCGGCAGGGCCACGAAGGCTGCACCCGTGTCACCCATATCGGCAAGACAGATGGCGTTCCAGGTGGCATTGGTGGAGAGTTCCCTGCCCGACAGTTCATCATCGATGTTGTGCACGATCGCGGTAACCATTGATTCGATCATGTAACCGGTCTTGGGCGCACCGGTGGGTACCGCAGTGGCTTCAACCGGCGGTATCGCAATACAGACACCGGCGGAGTAGATATTCGGGTAGGTCGGATTGCGCTGGTGACTGTCCACAAACACGAAACCGCGTGGATTACACAGCCCTTCCACGTTGGCGACCGCTTCGACACCCTTGAATGCGGGAAGCATCATGGAGTATTTGAAAGGCAGTTCATGGTTTTTCAGCAGATGTCCGGAGTTGTCATATTCCTCGACAAACATCTTGCCGGCTTCAACCTTGGTCACCTTGGCATTGGTAATCCAGTTGATGTGATGGGCGCGAAGATCTGATTCGAGAAACCCCTTTGAATCGCCGACACCGCCCAGTCCGAGGTGACCGATATAGGGCTCAGAGGTGACATAGGTCATCGGCACACGATCACGCATTTTGCGCTTGCGCAGATCGGCATCCATGATGAACGAGAACTCATAGGCCGGACCGAAACAGCTGGCAAATGGCATGGCGCCAATGATCACCGGACCGGGTTCCTCCAGAATGCCTTTATAGGCCTCGTAGGCATTCAACGCATGATCCACGGTACAGATCGACTGGGTATGCCCTTCCGGACCAGCCCCTTCGACCTCTTCAAATGCCAGTCTGGGACCGGTGGCAATAACCAGATAGTCATACTCGACTACCTGCCCATCCGCCAGTTCAAGCTTATTGGCCTCGGCATCGATCTTGTCGCAGCGTTGGGCAATAAACTTGATACCCTTTCTCTCAAGGTGAGGACGAATATCAAAAGTCACGCTTTCCCGGTCACGCCAACCCACCGCAACCCACGGATTCGAGGGAACGAACTGGAAATAGTCCCGCTCATTGATCATCGTCACTTCGTGCTCTTTGCCAAGTGCTTCACGAAGCTCATAAGCACAAGGCATACCGCCCGTACCCGCGCCCAATATAACTACATGAGCCATAGATGGTCCTCCCGTTGAGATTATCTGAAAGTTCCGACTGCAGTGTTCACGGCCAATTTATTATTTGCCCGCCCAGGCATATTTATTCTTGGCAGTACTGCAATCAGTGAAGCCGATAACAATACAGAGAGAAGGTGAAAAGATAAAGTCCCCGGCGATTATTTATCTTAATAATAACAGTGAGTTAATTAGTAATTGATTATTTTATTAAGATCCGGTTGGTTAGGCCGTAACTACTCAGCAGGGCACCGCATTCCGAGCGGCGAATTACTCCGCATTACTCAGGTATTCGAACAGATTGTAGAAGCGCACCTTGTCGGGTGATTCGAAAACCGGATCATCGTGGGCAGGGATATTTGCCGCCACCTCGCGCCAATCCTCAGCGGTCATCACCGAGTCAATCAAAGGAAAGGCCTCACTCTCTTCCAGATCCAGATGCTGTCGCTGTAACGCGACAAACTCCCGGCCCTGCACCTCGAGTTCATCGCGGGGCATGACCCCGCCCTGCAGTACGTTTTCCAGGGACTGTCGGAATTTTCGGGTCAGTTGCACCAGGCTTTCGTGCTGCGACTGCAGACGATCCATCAGTTCCTGCTGATCTGCGTCGAGGTGTTTTCGCGCCGTGTTGAAAATCAGGTTTTCAAGTGGATGATGCCCCTGATCGGCATAGGTTTCGAGATACTCCATGAGTTCGATTTTCAGATCAAAATTGGACTCCCGACCAGCAAAAAAATGATCCAGTTGCAGTGACAGCAGCGCCAGTATCTTTTCAAGGTTGCCATGATCTTTATGTAATTTTTCCAGGAAACTATGCATGTCAATGCCCCACCCGGTTGACTGAATTTTCAAACAGTCATGAGACTGCTGCCTCATAGACCGCCTCTTTCATCCCCGTCAGCGGCCGATGGCATACAGTTTCACAACACATAGAATTCGATCAAAATCCGATACTGCGACTGCGTTTTGATCGACTGGGATCAGCTTCGCACCTGCAACCCCGACCTCAATGATACCCCAATATCAGGCAGTCCCGGACGCTCCGTTGGTCTTTTTCTTGGAGAGCAGTTGCCAGACCCAGCCACGCGGCTTGTTCTGGCCGGTTAGAATGTAGCTCAGGGCATGCTCGTTTTGCAGTGTCCACTCCATGCGATAGCGTGAAGAGAGGCGACCACACATCAGTAGCCGGTCGCCCCGCTTAAGACTGTCGTCTTCCGCCGGCAGCAGTTCTCTCGACCCTTCCGTCAACCTCAGCAAAGGGATCGCCTCGATGCGTTTATCACGTTGCTGCGGGTCGGTCAGCAGGTGTGCCAGCGTTACCTTCCCACCCTTGAGAACCATCTCGTTGACAGCATAGGCGTTCTGCTCATCAATGCTGATCTCCCACACCTCGGGCACCTGATCATGGACAATGGCGCTGACCCGGCTCACCAGTTCGCAGGCCCAGCCATCGGTCTCGTACATCGCCAGACTGACGAACTCGTACAGCAGCGGTGTTCCCAGCAAGACCCGGATCTTGTTCGCGATAATGGAGCTGGGATGCATCACAATATCGGCATCAATGGCATTGAACAGCCCTTCGTTATCGTCATTATTCTGCCGGGCAATAACGAACAGATTGGGGTTCAGCTCCTTGGCGGTCATGATTATCGAGAGATTGTTGGAATCGTTATCCGTGCCGGCAACCAGGCCCACCGCGTTGCCAATGCCGGCCTCTTCCAGGGTAACCGCTTCTGTGCCCCAGCCAAGCACCCATTGCTCTTCAGGCAAGCCGGCCTCGATCAGACCCGTCTCATCAGGGGTCGCCTCGACGATGACCGTATCTATCCCCTCATCCCGCAGGCGCTTATGGATGGCCTTGCCGAACCGACCGTAGCCACACACGATCCAGAGCCCTTTATTCGGGGGGTAAATGGGATTGCTCAACGGCTGATAGCGAATACCGGTCAGCCAGCGATGCAACAGGTGCAGGCCCGGCGATTGCAGGGCGGTCGCCAGGTGCTTGGCAAAGGTATCAAAGGGGTCGATGATGTAATTGGTCCCAAACGAGGCCATATTGGCCTCCACCTCATGGGAATCCGCCCGACAGATCACCTTGACCGGCGCATTCAGCAGTTTGCTGGTGATCGCGATTTTCAGATTGACTTCGTTGAAATTGGTAACCGCCACAATTCCCCGGCACAGCGGATGCTCGAGACCCGCCTCGAGCAGATGCACTGGCCGCGCCGCATCACCATGCAGACCCGGCACGTACTGGCGAAGATTCTCCAATTGCAGGACGCTGACCCTGGACGGATCAATGTCAATCACCACCACATTCTGGTTTCTTTCGGTCAGCGCATGCACCAGCGCGCTGCCGGTCTCGCCATAGCCACAGACGATATAGAAGGGCTCGCGCATATGCCGTATACGGCGGGCGAAGCGCCCCTCAGTGATCGCCTCCTGAAAGGTCTTGTCCTGGATCAGTGCCAGCAGGGTACCGATCGAATAGATCCAGACGATAACCGTCGCGTACAGGGAGAAGATCACCCACATCCGCTGGGCCCCGGTAAAGGGGTAGGGAATCTCGCCAAAACCGATCGTGGTTGCGGTGTAACTGACAAAGTAGAAGGCGTGGAAAAAATCCATATGCCAGGGATTGCCATCGGCATCCTGACCGGGAATCAGCACCAGCCCGAGCACCGCGATGGCATAGGTCATGGTCAAGGTCAGCAGAGGCTGACGCATGCGCCGAAAGATGAGGAAGATGATATTTTCCATCGCGTTGGTGGAACGCCGGCTCAGCGCCGCAACATAACCGTTTCAATCACCAGCAGGACGACGGAAATAACATTCGCCAACATGGCGCCGCCAGACAGGGAGACAATGCTCGCGGTGACCACCGGGGTCAGGCCTGTGCCGGAGATATGAACCGCAAAGGCCCAGACAAAGGCCGCCGCGAAGAGTTGCAGTACAGCAACCAGACTGGTGGCGAGGAGCACCGCGCCCATCTGCGTCCGGTCACCGAATTTGAGTATGGTGGCGACCACATTTACCACCACAACCGCGAACAGTTCATAGACATGATGATGATCCGGGTTGTGGATATCGCCTACGAAAAAACCAAAATTGAGCGTCAGCGCCAAAACGATAAAAAAGCCGAATACCACTTTTTCCGGATTCATGAGATCTCCTCAGCAAAAAACCGCAACACTCCGTTGTCCGAAAGTGCCGCAGAAACCGTTGTTCTTCTTTATTTCAGACAGTTACCCTATTCTCGCAGACGTTGCGGTTAATTCATACGGTCTACAGGCACAAGCAACGCCATGGGCAACACCGCTACATCACTTGTTAAGACTAATTGCTGACCAGCTATTGTTACATTTGGTAACAATTGTTAGGCTTACTCGATGACCAAACGCATTGAGCCTGAAAAACAGCGAGAAAGCACCCTGCTGCTGGGTCTTTTTGTCCTTTTTCTCTTCGCCTCACCCCTGACGCTCTGGTGGGCAGCCGATGATCACCCCTGGTTTCTTCCCTATTTGCTCTGGCTACTGATCATCCTGATTGGCGCCTGGCTGCGCAAACGATACAGGCATTATGACCTATGAACTAGAGATCCTGTTCGGCGCCAGTCTACTTTACCTGCTGATCCTCTTTCTGGTTGCCTATGTGACGGACAGTGGCCTGCTGCCGGAGAGCTGGACCGCCAACTCGCCGATCTACGTCCTCTCCCTGGGTGTCTATGCCACATCCTGGAGCTACTATGGCAGTGTCGGTTTCGCAGAAAAAGAGGGATACCAGTTCCTGACCGTCTATATCGGTGTCACCTTCGCCTTCCTGATGGCGCCGATCCTGCTCAAACCCCTGTTGCGGCTGACCCGCGACTATCAGTTGATCTCCCTCGCCGATCTCTTCGCATTCCGCTATCGCAGCCAGCTGGCGGGGGTTCTGGTGACGCTGTTCATGCTGGTCGGGGCGCTGCCCTACATTGCCCTGCAGATCCGTGCGGTCACTTCCTCGATACAGGTTCTGACCCAGGAGGCGACACCTCAGCTCCTCGCCCTGGGCTTCTGCGGCATGCTGATCCTGTTTTCCATCCTGTTCGGGGCCCGTCATATCTCGCCGCGCGAGAAACACCGCGGCCTGGTCGCCGCCATCGCCTTCGAGTCGCTGGTGAAGATTCTGGCCCTGCTGGCGGTCGGCCTGTTCGCCGTTTTCGGCGTGTTCGACGGACCCGGTGATCTGAATCATTGGCTCAACAACCACCCCGAGGCGACCCGCGCACTCTATCAGCCAGTGCGTGAAGGCCCTTGGGTGACCCTGTTTTTTCTGGCCTTCTGCGCAGCCTTCCTGTTGCCGCGCCAGTTTCACATGACCTTTACCGAGAATTTCTCAGTCAAGGCGCTCGGCACAGCCAGCTGGGCCTTCCCCATGTTCCTGCTGTTGTTGAATCTGGCCATTCCACCCATTCTCTGGGCCGGCGACTATCTGCAACTGGATATGGATGCCGATTACTATGTACTCGGCATCACCGCCAGCGGCCCGCGTTGGTTGCCGGTTCTGGCCTTCATCGGCGGGGTATCCGCGGCCAGTGCGATGGTGATCGTGACGACACTGGCGCTCTCATCCATGTGTCTAAATCACCTGTTGCTGCCTGCCAGCTACCCCGACCCCAAGGTAGACCTCTACCGCTGGCTGCTCTGGGGCAGGCGTCTACTGATCACCCTGATCGTGTTTGCCGGCTTCGGTTTCTATCAGCTGCTGGAACACAACGAAGGGCTGGTTGAGCTGGGGCTGATCTCCTTTGTTGCGGTCGCCCAGTTCCTGCCGGGTATCATCGGGGTTCTCTACTGGAAGCGGGCGACCCGAATCGGTTTTATTACCGGGCTGCTGGGCGGCATCAGCATCTGGACAGTCACCCTGCTGCTGCCCCTGCTCGAGGCCTCCGGCTTCATTCAGAGCCAGATCGACATGAAAGCACTGCGCCAGAGTTCAGGCCTGGGCTACTGGGAGTTTGCCACTTTCTGGTCGCTCTCCTGCAACGGCTTCCTGTTTGTGGTCACTTCATTACTGACCCGCCAGTCCGAGGAGGAGAAAAGCGCCGCCCTCGCCTGCCGCAGTGACGCCACCATCCCGGTCCCCCTGGACGGTGTGGTGGCTGCCGGTTCACCCGCCCAGTTCGCTGAGGGGTTGGCCGCCATGGTCGGACCGGAAGCGGCGGAGTTGGAGGTCAACCAGGCGCTCGTGGATCTGAATCTGGGCTACGACGAAACCCGCCCGAGGGAGCTGCGCCGGCTGCGCGATCGCATAGAACGCAATCTGTCGGGACTGGTCGGCCCCCACATGGCGCACATGATCATCAACCAGCAACTGCAGATCGACAGCCAGTCAAAAACCGCCCTGGCGGATTCCATCCGCTACATGGAAGACCGTCTGGAGGAGTCTCGCAGCCGGCTGCGTGGCCTGAATGCGGATCTGGATGTGCTGCGCCGTTATCACCGTCAGATCCTGCTCGATCTGCCCCTCGGTGTCTGCGCTATAGCCCCGGATCAGACCGTGGTCATCTGGAACCGGGCGTTGGAAACCATGAGTAACCTGGGTGCCCACCAGGCGCTGGGAAAGAAACTGAACACCCTGCCGGAGCCCTGGAGCCAGCTGTTGGCAGGCTTTGCCGCCGTACAGGACCAGCATATCCATCACATGGAGGTGAGTGTCGATACCAAGCCACGTTGGTATAACCTGCACAAGGCGAACCTGCCCGATCCCGATCTGACGCTCCACGACCCCGGTGCACGCACCGGCCTGGTGATTCTGCTGGAGGATCTGACCGACCTGGAAACCCTTGAGGCGGAGCTGGCGCACAGTGATCGTCTCGCCTCCATCGGCCGTCTGGCCGCCGGTGTCGCCCACGAGATCGGCAACCCGGTCACCGGCATCGCCTCCCTCGCCCAGAATCTGCGAGAGGAGCCCGACCCGGCCATTGTCAGTGAGAGCATCGAAGCCATACTGCAGCAGACCAAGCGGATCAGCAGCATCGTGCAGTCGCTGATGAACTTCAGCCGTAGCGGCAGCGTGGGTGCGGATTTCAAGTCATTTGAACTAAACGAGATCATTCAGGAGGCAATCCAGCTGGTCAAGCTGACCCAGGCCGGCAAGCAGGTCAGCTGCCACAACGGCTGCACCGGCAGCATCCAGCTGGTGGGCGATCGCCAGCGTCTGTCACAGGTACTGGTCAACCTTCTGACCAATGCCTGCGACGCCTCAAAACCGGGGGATCGGGTTGAAATCTTTGCCTTTGCCAACAACGGCAGCGTCCAGCTGGAAGTGATGGACCAAGGTGAAGGCATTCCCAAAGAGGTGCAGGAGGCGGTATTCGAACCCTTTTTCACCACCAAAGACCCTGGCAAGGGAACCGGCCTGGGGCTCTCCATGGTTTACAAGATCATCGAGGATCACAAGGGCGAAATCGAGATCGACTCGGCACCCAATGTTGGGACACGCATCATCATCAAGTTGCCCCACAATCAAACACAGAGCACGCATGAATAAAATACTGATCATCGAAGACGAAGAGGTAATCCGCGGCGCGGTGAAACGCCTGCTGCAACGCAAGGATTACGATGTATCCGAGGCCGCTTCCGTGGAAGAGGCAGAGCAGACATATTCCCTGAACAGCTTCAACCTGATCCTCACCGATATCCGTTTACCCGGCGCGCCGGGGACCGAGGTCATCAAAAAGGCGCCGAACATACCGGTGCTGGTGATGACCAGCTATGCCAGTGTGCGATCCGCAGTTGATTCAATCAAACAGGGCGCCATTGATTACATTGCCAAACCCTTCGATCACGATGAACTCCTGCTGCTGGTGGAACGTGCCCTGCGCCAACAACAACTGGAGAGAAAAAGCGAAGTCCTCAAATCCGAAATGGACAAGGTCTACCCTGTGCGGGGCATTATCGGCAGCTGTCAGGCGATGCAGGAGGTATTCAAGCGCATCGGCAAGGTGGCCCCGACCGACAGCACCGTTCTGATACTCGGTGAATCAGGGACCGGCAAAGAGCTGGTCGCCCGCGCCCTGCACGAACAGAGCACGCGAAAAGACGCCCCGATCGTCACCGTCAACTGCGCCGCCATTCCTGAGCCCCTGATTGAATCAGAACTCTTCGGTCACCTGAAAGGCGCCTTCACCGGGGCTGATTCAACCCGCACCGGGCTGGTCGAGGCGGCCGATGGCGGCACGTTGTTTCTCGATGAGATCGGTGAGCTACCCCTCGCCGCGCAGGCCAGGCTCTTGCGGGTATTGCAGAACGGGGAGATACGCCCACTGGGATCGGAAAAATCAAGACATGTCGATATCCGCCTCATTGCGGCCACCCACCGGGACCTTAAACAACTGGTGCAGGAAAGTCTGTTCAGAAGCGATCTCTATTTCCGCCTCAGGGTGGTCGAGCTCAATCTGCCACCGCTGCGTGATCGCGAGAAGGATATCGTCGATCTGGCCCGGTTTCTGCTGGAGAAGGCGCGGGTTCAGCTCAATCGACCGCCAATCGAACTCTCAGCCGATGCCATCAAGGCCATTACCTCCTATGACTGGCCAGGCAATGTCCGGGAACTGGAAAATGCACTGGAGCGGGCCGTCATCCTGTGTGAAAACAATCTGATCACCCCAGACCTGCTGGCGATAGACAACGGTCCCCAGTACCCCGACCAAAGCCTCCAATCCACCGCCCAGGATCTGTCGCTCGAGGAGTATTTCTGCCAGTTTCTGATCGCCAACCAGGATGCAATGACGGAAACCGAACTGGCCAAGAAACTGGGTATCAGCCGTAAGGCGCTATGGGAACGACGGCAACGGCTTGGCATACCCCGGGCAAAAAAAATATAGACAGCATGCACCAGGCAAGGCGATGGTCGCAGCATATCCCCATTAAATAGGGTATGTTGCACATCTGAAAGCAGGGCAATCAATGGCCACTAGATACAACAACGGGATCTTATGAACTTCCTTCGATATTTCCACAATGCACTGGTGACTCTGTTTGCCGTGATCAACGGCATGATGATCTACCTGTTTCTCATGCAAATCCCCTACGGCCTGGAACCCTTCTTTGCCAGCCTGCGACTTTGGGACAAGCTCAGCCCACAGATCGGCTATATGCTCGGCATTGCCAGCATTCTCACAATAGCCGCCATTCTGTTGTGCCACAGACTCTCCATTGAATGGAAAAACCGCCTGCTCTATTTCCGCCGGGATTATCCACACCCCGCCTTCAATGCCTTCCTCAACAACAGAAAACAACCCTTTGAGTCGAATACTCTGTTGCGGGCGCACCCGGCGATCAAGGACTCCGGCTTCAATCCCCAGACCCAGATCGACACCTGGGAAAAAGTGCACAAACAGCACGGCAGCGTGCCGGTCGTGCTGAACACACGCATTCACTGGCAGATGCTGCGCGACCTCTATCTGATCAGTATCTTTTTTCTACCGGCTTTTCTCATCAGCTGGTTGTGGCAGATCGGGGTACCCTTCCAGTACACCGCCATTTATGTGTTCGTGTTCGGTGCACAGACCCTGTTTTTGTTTCTCACGGCACGTCGTATCGGCTGGAAGTTCATCGATAATGTGCTGGCGGTTGACCTGGGGATGAAAGAGGGCGAGAGCATGGATACAAACAAACGTGGGAAAAAGCCCGGCCAGAAGAAGTTCTAGCGTCTGTTATCCTGGACTCAGCTGATGACCGTCAGGTCCTTCAGCCTCGGTTGCCGTTTACCTTCCCGGTAGGCCACCTGGGCCAGGAACAATTCACCTGCCGCGATAGCGTCGGTCAAGGCATTGTGCGCCGGGTAGCGCGGCAGTCCATAACGCGCTCGTGCGGCGGCCAGTCGCAGATCTCCCGCCTGAATGGCCTTGTCGCGGTTTCGAAACGAACGCACCTCCAGGGCCAGCGTATCCACTACCGGACCAATAAACGGGTAGCCGTAGAGATATCTACAGGCGTTGCTGAGAAAGTGGTACTCGATAGCGGCATGATGGGCAAGCATCACCTTGCCGGCCAGCGCTGACAACAATATCGGCAGCGCCTCTTCAATGGGTTTGGCGCGCGCCGCCTGATCATCGAGAATGCCGTGCACCACCGCCGAGGACTCGGGGATATCCACTGTGGGCTTGGTCAGGATATGCACCGCCTCATCCAGGTAGATTCTTGAACCACGCACCGTGGTGTAACCGATACTGAGGATCTGGTCATTCTTCTGATCCAGTCCGGTGGTTTCGTAATCGACCGCGATATAGTCCACCTGCCGCCAATCGGAGTCCTTATCGGGAAAATCCACTTCGTAGTAATCCCGCAGCGGGCAGTCCGGCATTTTGCGCATCCACCAGTTGCGTCGCTCTTCCAGGTTGAACAGGTATTTCCAGATCGACATATTCAGTTCTACCGTTGATAGCGCTGGCTGAGCACGTTCTGCATGGTGCGCACCACCGCAAAGGCATCTTTCAGCTGATTACGTTCGAAATGGGAGAGATCATCGGGTGACATGAAATTATCCGCCTTCAGGCCGGCGCGAATCTGTTTTGCCTGATGCTCGATCCGAATGGCGCTGACAAACTCCAGGGCATCGCGCAGGTCTCTTGCGCCGTTTTCCGAAACCTCACCACCTTCAGCGACAGCCTCCAGGCGACTCAGGGTATTCACCGCCTCACTGCCGGCGGCCAGCGCGTAGACCCGGGCCAGGTCGACAATCGGCACTATGCCGGTATGTTTCATATCGAAGGTGTGATCATGCTCCCCACCCTTGATCAGCACAAAGTTGCGAAAAAAGCCCAGGGGCGGTTGATGGGACAAGGCATTACCCGCCATATAGGCGAGAAATATCCGGTTGCCTCGGGTCTTTTGTAACAGATATTCCCGGATATCGCGAAACAGATTTTTTTCGCCATAGATACAGCGCAGGTCAAAAAACACGCAGGTCAGCATCAGGGCCTTGGGTTCAGGCTGCTCGATCCACTTGTGGAAATAGCGCTTCCAGGTCTTTAACGGTTGTCGCCACTGATCGGTGATCGCCATCATCTCACCCGGGCAATAGATATACCCACAGGCATCCAGTCCATCGCAGACAAAACGGGCCAGTTCGCGGAAATATTCGCCATGGAGTTTTTCATCGTAACCGTCGTCGATGATCATGCAGTTATCCTGATCCGATTTTGCGGTCTGCTCATTGCGCGCCTGGGAACCCGCAGCTATCCAGGCGTAAGGGACTGGCGGCGCCCCAAGCTTCTGCTCGGCGAGTTGTAACAGGCGCGTGGTAATGGCGTCGGTCACTGCGGTAATTACATGCCCGGCGCTATCGGCTGTGGCCTCCGCGCTGGCGAGACTGAGCAGAAGCTGCGGCACCTTGGCGCTGATCTCCTGCAGACTCTCGATTTGCGTCTGCTTGAAAATATCACTCACAAGGTAAACCGCCGAGGTGGTGTGATGCTTGGTCAGATCGGTGGCGGTCAACATGCCGGCCACACGCTCGCCGTTCATGACCGGCAGATGATGGATGTTCTGCCGGGCCATCATCAACTGCGCCTCGAAGGCATAGTCGTCAATATCCACCGTGAGCGGTGAACGGGTCATGATTTCGGCAATGGGGAGGTTGTAATCAAGGGCCTTGGCAACCACCCTGCCGCGCAAATCCCGGTCGGTCACTATTCCCAGCAGGGCGCCTCCGGCATCGGCGATCAATATCGACGAGACCCGCTCGTTACTCATCACCTCGGCGGTTTCACGGATGGTCGCCGTAGGTGGCATGCTGATCGGCGCCTTGTGGATGATATCGCCAATCGGCACCGTCATCTGGTTGACCTGGGCACTGTCCGCCTGTCCGATATTGGAAAAGGCATCGCGCCGGCGGTTGCCGCCCTCGGATACGAAAAAATAGGCGAACGGCGGATAGCGCAGGCAGAGATCATCGACCTCCTTGGCCGGTAACTGGTAGATCAGCGTATCCTCGATCGCACTCCCATGGTGTTCCGCCAGTTCATCATAGGATGAGGTGCGATAGCCGCACACATCACCCTCCCCCAGACGCGCTAGCAGTTCGCCTTCGGTATCCCGCAGTTCCACAGCCCCGGTTCTCACCAGGTAGAGATCATTGTTCAGATTCCCGCTCTCGGGAATGGTTGAGTCACGCCTGAAATAACGAATCTGCAGTTTTGCCGGTAGTGCGCTGAGGGCATCCGTTGGCAACTGATCGAAGGGATGGTGGGCTGCAAGAAAATCCCTGATCTCTAGTAGTTCAATATCCATGCGTTACCCTGGTTGAGTTGTGTTGTTATGCAATCCCTGAGAATACGAGAAAAAAAGACCCCGCATATAGCGGGGTCCATTTTACACCACTTCAGATGATGTGATTAGTGGTCAACCGCACCACCCGCACCCTTGGGTACGCGGATGTCTTCGACCAGGTGCTGGATGTGCTCCGGAGGCTCGGCAGTCATCTTGGAAACGATGATCGCAGAGGCGAAGTTCAACATGGCACCCACTGCACCGAAGGCCTCTGGAGAGATACCCAGGAACCAGTTATCGGCAGTGTTGGGCAGAGTGTTGGTACCCGGAATGAAGAACCAGCCCTTGTAGGTGAAGATATACACCAGGGTAGCACTCAAACCAACCAACATACCGACTACAGCGCCCACATTGTTTACCCGCTTGTTGAAGATACCCATCATCAAGGCCGGGAAGATCGACGATGCCGCCAGACCGAAGGCCAATGCCACCACCTGTGCCGCGAATCCTGGTGGATGCAGACCGAAGTAACCGGCCACCACGATCGCACCTGCCATGGCCACACGCGCAGCCAGCAGTTCGCCTTTCTCCGAGATGCCCTTGGCGAACATACCCTTCAACAGATCATGCGAAATGGATGACGAAATGGCAAGCAACAATCCGGCCGCTGTTGACAGCGCCGCAGCAAGACCGCCTGCTGCTACCAGTGCAATCACCCAGTTAGGCAGTTTGGCGATTTCAGGATTGGCCAATACCATGATGTCACGGTCAACTTTCAACTCGTTGGCGTCGCCTTTGCGATACTGGATACGGCCGTCGCCATTCTTGTCTTCAAAGGTCAGCAGACCGGTAGTCTCCCAGTTCTTGAACCACTGTGGACGTTGCTCATAGGAGAGCGCGCCATCTGCCTCGGCTACTGGACCAGGCTGTACTGTTTTTGCCAGGTTGTAGAAGGCCATGGAGCCAACCGCCGGTGCAGTGGTGTAGAGGATACCGATGAACACCAGCGCCCAACCTGCAGAGTAACGGGCGTCACGTACCTTGGGTACGGTGAAGAAGCGGATGATAACGTGTGGCAGACCTGCCGTACCGAGCATCAGCGAGAAGGTGTAAAGCACCATATTCAGTGTGCCGCCCTTCTGTGCCGTGTACTCGCCAAAGCCCAGATCGACCAGGGTCATATCCAGCTTCTGCAGCAAGGGTGTGCCATCTTCCAGATTGCCCCACAGACCCAGCTGCGGAATCGGGTTATCGGTCAACTGCAACGAGATGAAGATCGCCGGGATGGTGTAGGCGAAAATCAGGACGCAGTACTGAGCGATCTGGGTGTAGGTGATACCCTTCATGCCGCCAAGAACGGCGTAGAAAAACACGATAACCATACCCGTGTAGAGACCTGTCTCGTAATCCAGCTCCAGGAAGCGGGAGAATGCCACGCCGATACCCTTCATCTGACCGATTACATAGGTCAGTGAAGCGACGATCAGACAGATGACAGCCACGATACGCGCCGTCTGCGAGTAGTAGCGATCCCCAATGAACTCCGGCACGGTGAACTTACCGAACTTACGCAGATAAGGCGCCAGCAGCATGGCCAGCAGAACGTATCCGCCGGTCCAGCCCATCAGGAAGATAGAGGCGTCGTAGCCCATGAAGGCGATAAGGCCCGCCATGGAGATGAAAGAGGCGGCGGACATCCAGTCAGCTGCCGTTGCCATACCATTGGCAACCGGGTGAATACCGCGACCCGCGGCATAGAATTCACCTGTCGTACCAGCTCGCGCCCAGATGGCAATACCAATGTAGAGCGCAAAGGTAGCACCCACAACAATGTACGTTAAAGTTTGCAGATCCATTTATTTGACCCCTTAGTCTTCGTGAACGTCAAATCGACGGTCCAGCTTGTTCATCTGCGCAGCGTAAATAAAGATCTGAGCAATGAATATAAACATGGAACCCTGCTGGGCGAACCAGAACCCGAGGTCAGTACCACCGATTGGGATTCCCGAAAGCATCGGACGCAGGAGTATGCCGCAGAAATAGGACACGAAGGCCCATACAATCAGGTGGATGGTTACTAGCCGGATATTAGCCTTCCAGTAGGCTTGTCCCGACATATCTTGTGCTGTGCTCATTAAAAGTCCTCCAGCTTATTAGAGTGATTGTTTGCTAATCCGAACCTGCCGCTCACCTGTTATTGCACACTCTGCCACCTCTTGTGCAACAACTCCCCTTCACGAACCAAACCCAGGCTGATATCCGGACAACGCGGATTAATATCGCACAAAATGGGCCAAGATTCCTAACTATTTGATTTATTAGTGTTCTTTAATCTACTAACACATTCACCGATGGTTATTACCGGCGTTTACTGTTACCCAAGGTAGCGAAAAGCCCCCAGTCGGTAACATCGATATGTTACCAAATGAAACAAACGACAGATGGCATCCTCCACCACTCAGGCAATCAACGGGATGCCGGTCACAGATCATTAAAATAAACCCGATGGCCTTCGATTCAGCAACCGCTGGCAGGCGTAAAACGGATACTGACCGGAACCCAGGTTCAGCATACGTTACCTTTGTAAACAGAGACGTTACCCAAGGTAACAAATAGCCTATAACCCGCCGCCAGTAATATGCAATTAACGCATTGTTTTTATTCAGTATTTGCATGCGGTATATTTTTTGCATACTACACACCGTTAACCATTTGGCCAGACCTGGAACCGCTGCCCAACCCAATTGCCGGAGGTCACATTCAACATGGACGCAAAAGTAGTCTGGTTGTTCATTTTTGTTGCTCTCTACTGGACGTACTGCATCTTCTGGGGCATCAAGGGCGCATTGTCCGCCAAGACCGCGAGCGACTATTTTGTGGCTGGGCGACAGATCTCGCTCTGGGTTTTTATCCTGGCCGCCACCGCGACATCCTTTTCCGGCTGGACCTTCATGGGACATCCCGGCCTGATCTACCGTGACGGCTTCCAATACGCGTATGCATCTTTTTACGCCATAACCATTCCCTTCACCGGGGTCGTCTTCCTGAAACGCCAGTGGATGCTCGGCAAGCGCTTTGGTTTCATCACTCCTGGCGAAATGATGGCCTACTATTTCAAATCCGATACAGTGCGCCTGCTGGTGGTGCTGGTCGCACTGGTATTTTCCGTACCCTATCTCGGCATCCAGTTGCGCGCCTCGGGCTTCCTGTTCAACATCCTGACCGACAACATGCTCGACATCGAGGTCGGCATGTGGCTCTTGTCGCTGGTTGTGATCATCTACGTTGCCTCCGGTGGCCTGCGCGCTGTGGCCTATGTCGATTCCGCCCAGGCCATCCTGCTGGCGGGGGGCATAGTGGTCATCGGTATTATCGCCATGCACGCGATCGGCGGTTTCGATCAGTTGCAAGCGGGATTGGCCGCCCTGACCGCCATCAACCCGGACAGCGGAACTGCCTATTTCGGAGAGACCACGCCAGACGGATACAGTGCCTACATTGCCATACCGGGCGCCATCCAGCTGGTTTCCGGACTCGGGGTTGAAGACCCCTCGGGCGGGGCCTGGACCGGCATGATGATTCTCACCTATATGTTTGCCCTGATGGGCATACAGTCCGCACCGGCCTTTTCCATGTGGGCCTTCGGCAACAAAAGCCCCGAGCCTTTCGCGCCACAGCAGGTCTGGGCCTCGTCTGCGGGGATCGGCCTGATTCTGATGGTGTTTACCGCGATTCAGGGCATAGGTTCGCACTTTCTGGGTGCCGACAGCGCCTTTGCCGCGGCACATCCCGATCTGGTCAATCCGGTCATGCAGGAAGGGCTCGCAAAAATCGGGGCGACCGATCTGCTGATATCCCCCAGCGAGCCGGATATGCTGGTCCCGCAACTGATCTATCTGCTCTCGGCCACCGCGCCCTGGCTGGTCGGCCTGTTGTCGGTCTGCGCCCTGGCCGCCATGCAATCCACCGGCGCGGCCTACATGTCCACGGCCGGGGGCATGCTCACCCGCGACATACTGAAGCGCTTTATCATGCCGCGGGCGACCCATATGCAGCAGAAGCTCTACGGCCGGATTGGCGTGGCGGTGATTGTCATCGCAGCACTGATCGTCGCCACAACCGCCACCGACGCCCTGGTGTTGCTGGGTGGTCTCGCGGTTGCCTATGGCTTTCAGATGTTGCCAGCCCTGATCGCCATCTGCTGGTGGCCCTTCCTGACCCGGCAGGGAGTCGTGGCAGGTCTGATCGCCGGTCTGATTGCCGTCACCCTGACGGAAAATATCGGCGCCCAGTTCATGCCCTGGGGACGCTGGCCGTTGACCATACACTCTGCAGGCTGGGGCATCCTGTTCAATCTCAGCCTGGCCATCATCATCTCGGCCATGACCCAGAATGACAACGAACGTGAACACCGCATGACCTTCCATAACTTTCTCCGCGAGCACGCCTCGCTGCCAGAGAGCAAAAGGAGCCTGGTGCCTATCGCCTTGATAATCACCATTGTCTGGTTCTTCTTTGGCATAGGTCCGGGTGCGGTCATCGGCAACTGGATATTTGGCGATCCGAACAACGCCCAGAGCTGGCTGTTCGGTATCCCGTCAATCTGGGCCTGGCAGATCGTCTGGTGGGCATTGGGTGTGTTTATGATGTGGTTTCTCGCTTACAAGATGGAGATGTCAACCATTCCGAATAAAGAGGTGGAAGCCCTGCATGAAGATATTGGTGACATCCAGATGGATTTTGACCGTCCTGGCTAACAGTTTGTCTGTGGCTTCGGGGGAGTTATTCTCCCCCGCTTTTTTTCCGCAGAACAGACAAACAATACCGGTCTGCACATTGTCATGCAGAAGGCGGGCGATATCGATCATTGGCGAAACCCAGGGTATACGCTATCCATGAGCCTGTATTTCTACCTGTCGGTTACGGTGCTTGCATTACTGCTGTTTTTCCCCGTCAGCAAACTGATCTGGGTGCTGAGTGTGCGGCGCATGCAAAAGAAACTGGACCGCCCATTGCTGGACAGCGAACTGCGCGGCCAGAGATTCCGGGCGAGCCTAATTGCCCTGCTGGTCAGCCTCGCCTTCGCCTGGCTATTCAATCTGCGCCTGCTGGGTGGAGCGAGCCATGGATAGCCGCCTGCACCGATGGCTGGTACGCAGTGCCGTACTGCTGACGTTGCTGTGGATTGGCTGGACGCTCTACCAGCTCGGCCTCGGCAATGGCACTCCCGAAGCCCGATCTCTGGCGGCGGCATCACGGTATATCGAAGACGGGCAGTACATCGAAGCACTACAGGTTTATCAGGGGATACTGGAAAACAATCCGGAAAACAGCCAGGCGCTCTATGGGGAAGCCCTCTCATTGATGCAACTTGGCGCGGCGCAACGGGTCACAAGCACTCCACCGGCAGCGCCAGACTATCTCGCAGAATCCCTGAGCGGCTTCGACCTGCTGATCGGGCAGGAACAGGGCAACGGCATCGATGATAGCAACCGTTCCCTGCTGGCCGTCAGTTACGCCAACCGGGGCATTGTCAACGACTGGCTGGGCGATCACCAGAGCGCCCTCGCCGACTATCGAACCGCCATGCGGTTGGAACCGGAAGTCGCCCAGGGCCCGGGCCTGCTGACGCGTTTCCTGCGTAATCAGGCCGAGGCGCCGCCAACCATCGCAGACCGCGCCGACTATCTAACCAAACAGCTGGCCTTGCCTGCCTCAGAGAGGCTGCTACAAAAACCGGAAATCGACAGCCAGCAACGCAGTTACAGGATGTAAGATGCCCCGTCTGACCGATTGTCAGCCGACCAGTTTAAGAATATCGACAAACAGGACACGCATGAAAAATAACAATGCGATTGCACCGAACAGCAGATGGCCGATGTCATTCTCTCCCTCTTCATTCCGGAAGGTCAGGGCATGATAGGCAATAAAGCCGGTTACCAGGAGTAATATCCAGTCAATCATCAGCGAAACCTGTTCATTCTCTATGGCAATAGACAAATGGCAACCAGACCTATCGCCGCCGGGATTCTGTACATCACGCAGTTTAGCACCTTGGCACAGTCGCAGATTAATGATTAACGAAAGCAAGACCATCACCACCGAACAGCAACTGGCTGGCACCCGCTCATTCAGGGAGGTCTCTGCCGAGTCGATTGATGCGCTGGTGGAGAAATCCAGTCTGCAGACCATTCCGGGCGGTGCAACCCTGTTCAAGCCGGGAGAGAAATACAAGAACCTGGTCTATGTCCTGGTCGAGGGCAGCATCATCATGCACCGTCCAACCGGACGCCAGGACACTGTGTTGGCCGGCGACTTCATCGGCCTGGCCAACTACCTGGACCACCAGGACTACACCACCAAGACGGTCGCCACCACTGAATCGCAGATACTGGTAATCCCGGCCGAGGCGTTGCAACAGCTGGAACAGTCCAACCCGGACATCTTCAATGCACTGAACAGGATCATCGCGGAAAAACTGCGTGAACGCAGTCCCGATCGAACAATCAGCTCAGGGGCGCTGGCCCAGCCGGTCACACGGGTGATGAAATCACCGGTTGTCACCTGTGGCCCCGACACCACCATACACCAGGCCCTGACATTGATGCAGCAGCGCAAGCTCGGCAGTCTCGTGGTCACCGATGAGAAAAACCATCTCAAAGGCCTGCTGACATTCGCCGGCCTGGCAGAGGCCTCGATAGAGAAAGGGGCAAAAGCCGACGACAGCGTGATGGACGTGGCCTGTGAAATACCCAGGGTGATTGATCCCGACACGGCACTCTGGGAGGCCGAGGAGATTCATAAACGCTACACCGCCAAATACCTCATCGTGGTGGATGGCATGACCCCGATCGGCATGATTTCGGAAACAGACATTCTGCGCACCCTGATCTCGCGTCCCAGCACGCTGACCAACAGGTTCAGGGAAACCGATAGCATCCAGGAACTGGCAGGACTCACCGCGCGACTGATCGACGCGGCCATCGATGCCCAGGAGACCAACCACCGCCCCAGCGACGCAGTGCGTCTGCTCAGCGAAACCCACCTGGTGGCGCAGCGCCGGGCCGTGGAACTGGCCCTGAGATGGATGGAGACAAAAGGCTACGGCGGACCTCCCCTCGATTATGCCATCCTCAACATGGGCTCATGTGGCCGCAAGGAGATGCTGCTCAACTCCGACCAGGACAACGGCATCATCATCGCCGACTCGCCGCAGAGCGACACCCCGGAGGTCCAGGAGTGGTTCGAGCGCTTCTGCAAACGCCTGAATAAAAACCTGGACCGCATCGGCTATCCGCTCTGTCCCGGGGATATCATGGCGCGCAACCCGATGTACCGAAAAACCCTGAAACAGTGGAAAAAACAGGTTTCCCACATCAACCGAAGGCCCACAGCAAAGGCGGCACGCTGGGCCAATGTCGTATTCGACTTTGATACCCTGTACGGCAATGACCTGCTGACCACCGAACTCTGGCATCATGTCCTGGCAGAGCTCAAGGAGTACCCCAGGCTGCTGAAAATGATGGCGGATGACGACTCGGAGGGGAAGCCCGCCATCGGCTTTTTCAACCAGTTGATCACAACCACCTCAAATGATCAGGGCGAGTGGATAGACATCAAACGCAACGGCCTGCGCATCATCGCCAACGCCGCCCGGATCATGGCGCTGGGCAGTGGCATTGCCGCCCAGAATACCAGCAGCCGCCTGAATGCTCTGGTGCGGGTTGGCCGACTCTCCCAGGATTTCAAGGATTCTGTCCAGGAGGCCTACGAGGAACTGCTTGATCTGCTGCTGACACACCAGATCTCACAGGCCAAAAGTGGCCGTGAGCTGAATAAACTGATTGATCCCGACAAGCTGTCGCGTCAATCGCGCAGCACCTTACGGATGGCCATGCGAGCTGTGAAACGTTTTCAGGATAAATTGAAAGACGAGTATGCATCAGACATATTCTGAGTCGTCCAATACACCGGGCAAACCAATCGACCGTAATGTCATTGACAATGCCTGTGAAACTGTAAGAATGGTCAGTTCATGCAGACAACAGGCATCCCTGCATCGGCGACCGGATCGACTCTGTGGGGTGCCATTTACCAGCGTGTTCTCTTGCGCCGGCCTGGGCATTCACCCGCAGAGCCTGAGAACCAAAAAATACTGGTGGAACAGAGTGGAGATGACCGGCAGCATTTCTATTCGTGATTCCTCGTTTTTATAATATCGCCTGTGTTATGAGCGAAACAGCCTTTCTATGCAATGTGTGAAACTGGCGGATAACAATAAAAATCCGCAGCCCCGGTCCGATACCGGGTATATCTAAATCAATTGAAGTGAAGACCGACAACAGTCCACCCTGTTGTCGAATAGACACCTATTAAGGAGACAAAACATGTCCGAACACAAGGTCTATCCCGTCCCAGCTGACATCGCTGCGAATGCACACATTGATGCGGCAAAATACGATGCGATGTACAAACGCTCAGTCGATGATCCCGATGGTTTCTGGGCGGACATGGCGGAGGAGTTCGTAACCTGGAACAAGAAGTGGGATAAGGTTACTGAATGGGATTACCACACTGCCGACATCAAGTGGTTCATCGGCGGCAAGCTGAATGTCTCCTATAACTGTCTCGACCGGCATCTGGACACGCGCGGCGATCAAACGGCCATCATCTGGGAGAGTGACAACCCCAACGAAGACAAAAAAATCACCTATCGTGAACTGCACGCGGATGTCTGTAAATTTGCCAATGTGCTGAAATCCCGTGGCGTGAAGAAGGGCGATCGTGTCTGCATCTACCTGCCGATGGTCCCCGAAGCAGCGGTTGCCATGCTGGCCTGTACCCGCATCGGCGCCATCCATTCCATCGTATTCGGCGGTTTCTCGCCTGACGCCCTCTCCAGCCGTATTCTCGACTCCGACTGTCAGACCCTGATCACCTCAGACGAGTCGGTTCGCGGCGGCAAGAATGTCCCCCTCAAGTCCAATGCCGATATCGCGCTGAAGTCATGCCCGAATGTGCATACCTGCGTGGTGGTGAAACGCACCGGCGGCAAGGTTGATTGGAAAGAGGGCCGCGACATCTACTACAACGATGCAATGGCCACTGCCGATGCCGTTTGCGAACCCGAACAGATGGATGCCGAAGACCCGTTGTTCATCCTCTACACCTCCGGCTCAACCGGCAAACCCAAGGGCGTACTGCATACCACCGGCGGTTACCTGCTGTTCGCTGCCATGACCCACAAATACACCTTCGATTACAAAGAGGGGGAAATCTACTGGTGTACCGCCGATGTGGGCTGGGTGACCGGCCATACCTATATTGTCTATGGCCCCCTGGCAAACGGCGCCATCAGCCTGATGTTCGAAGGCATCCCCACCTACCCGGATGCCGGGCGTTTCTGGGCGGTGTGCGAAAAGCACAAGGTCAACACCTTCTATACTGCACCAACCGCAATCCGTGCACTGATGCGTGTGGGTGATGAGCCCGTCAAAAAACATGACCTCTCCAGCCTGCGACTGCTCGGTTCGGTGGGTGAGCCGATCAATCCAGAGGCCTGGGAGTGGTACCACAAGGTGGTCGGCGGTGAACGCTGCCCGATTGTCGATACCTGGTGGCAGACCGAGACTGGCGGTCATCTGATCACCCCGCTGCCGGGCGCAACCCCGCTCAAGCCGGGCTCGGCCTCACGGCCCTTCTTCGGCGTCGTACCCTCGATTGTGGATGCCGCAACCGGCGAAGAGCTGGAAGGTGAGTGTGAAGGCGCACTGGTCATCACCCGCCCCTGGCCCGCGCAGATGCGCACCCTCTATGGCGATCATCAACGTTTCAGGGATACCTATTTCTCCCAGTATCCGGGCACCTACTTCACCGGCGATGGCGCACGCCGTGACGCCGATGGCTACTACTGGATCACCGGGCGTATCGATGACGTACTGAACGTATCCGGCCACCGGCTGGGTACAGCCGAAATCGAATCGGCCCTGGTTCTGCACGACAAGGTTGCTGAAGCGGCGGTCGTCGGTTATCCCCACGAAATCACCGGACAGGGCATCTACGCCTATGTCACCCCGATGGCCGGTGTTGAACCGACCGATGAGTTGAAGAAGGAGTTGATCAATCTGGTACGCGCCGAGATCGGTCCAATCGCCAAGATCAACCTCATCCAGTGGGCACCCGGACTGCCGAAGACCCGTTCAGGTAAAATCATGCGTCGTATCCTGCGCAAGGTTGCCTGCAACGAACTCGATACCCTGGGCGATACCTCGACCCTGGCGGATCCAACCGTAGTGGATGAGCTGATCAACAATCGCGAAAACAAATAAAACGCGGTTTTTCCATCAACGGCAATAAAGGCGGAATGGATATCCGCCTTTTTTGTCGGCGTACCACAACACCCTTCGGTTTATCTTGCAGGGGAATAACGGCCAGGTACAGAATTCAGCAGAAAATATCAATTTTTCAGTCACACCAGGCATGAACCCTTCTAATAATATCGCAATCCATGCCTGTAAATATTTATCTCTAATATCAATATATTACATCGAGGCCTGTACAATTGAGCAACCTGAAAGTGGGCGTCTTCGTGGATGCCGAAAACGTAAAATTCAACGGCGGCTACCAACTGCGCTACGACATCCTACGGCTGTTTGCCTCACGCGATGGCGGCACGCTGTTGCGCCTCAACACCTACCTGGCATACGACCAGGAGAGAGCCCGGGATGATCAGGAGTACCAGAAGAAATCCGCCATCTACCAACAGATGGTGCGTGATTTTGGCTGGAAGATCATCGTTAAAAACGTAAAGCGCTACACCGATGAAGAGGGCAATGTCACGACCAAGGCCAATGCCGATCTGGATCTGGCCGTGGACGCCATGCTGCAGGTTGAAAACCTCGATCTGATTCTCCTGGTGACCGGCGACGGGGATTTTCTGCAAGTGGTGACCGCGCTGCAAAACCGCGGGTGCCGCGTTGAACTCCTCGGCTTCAACAATGTTTCAAAGCAGCTGCAGCGGCAGGTCGATGCCTTTTACCGCGGCTATCTGATCCCCGATCTGCTGCCGTTCACCAACGAACCGCGCAATGAATGGGGCAAACCGGGCTCCTGTGTCCGCGGTGTCTGCACCAAGTGGTTCCCCGATAAGGGTTATGGCTTCCTGCGCTTTATCAAGCATATATCTCCCGATCTCTGGATCACCGACCCCAGGGATCCGGCATCACCCTACGAAAGCGTCTTTTGCCATATCAATGAACTGGCGGATACTATAAAGCCGGAAGATATGATGCAACGCGAGACTGTGCTTGAATTCTACATCGAAGAGAGCGATGTCGACGAAGGACTGATCGCCAAGAAGGTCAAAATGGTCTACTCCGTGGGTTACTGAAGAGGTACTGCCATGAATATCCTATTAGTCAGACACGCCATAGCCGAAGAGCCTGCCGTCTTTGCCATGAAACACGATGACGACAACAAGCGGCCGCTGACATTGAAAGGGAAGAAAAGAATGCGAGCGGCAGCGAAAGGCCTGTCGCGTCAGCACCACAAGATCGACTATCTGATCAGCAGTCCGCTGCTTCGCGCCATTCAAACAGCCAATATTCTCCATGATTTCTATCCCTACGCCTCCCGTCAAGAGACGATCCACCTCGCACCCGGTGCTACGCCTTAGATACTCGCGGAGTATCTGGGTTCATTGCCGGCCGATGCAAGCATAGCCCTGATCGGCCACGAACCCGATCTGTCGCAACTCATCGCCTGGCTTTGCTGCGGGACAAACAGCAGTTTCGTGCGTTTTAAAAAAGGCGCTGCCTGCCTGTTGAACAGCGTCGCCAAACCAGCCGCCGGACGGGCAGAGATGGACTGGTTTCTGACCCCGAGGCAGTTACGCGATCTGGCGATTTGATCGATTTACACAGCATAACCTGCTAGCATCCCAGTCAATTTTTTAGGGTTGCTGAACGATGTTTCACTATATATCCAAATCCCTTGGAACACCCGATACCCTGGCGGCAATCGACCTGGGCTCAAACAGCTTCCACATGATTGTCGTCAAGGTCGATGACAACAACTTCCAGGTCATCGACAAACTGCGTGAAATGGTCCGACTGGGCGCGGGGCTCGACAAACAGAAAAACCTGACCCCCGAAGCGGAACAACGTGCCCTCGCCTGCCTGGAACGCTTTGGTCAGCGGGTGAAATCCCTGCCCCAGGGTGCCGTACGGGCTGTCGGCACCAACACCCTGAGACAGGTCAAAGACTCCAGACGATTCCTCAGGCTCGCGGAACAGGCGCTTGGGCACCCCATCGAGATCATTGCCGGGAGAGAAGAGGCTCGACTGGTCTACCTTGGCGTGGCCCACGGCCTGGCTGCAGGCAATGAGCGGCGACTGGTGGTGGATATCGGCGGCGGCAGCACCGAACTGATCGTCGGCGATGGATTCCGGCCCAGGCATATGGAGAGCATCCATATGGGCTGCGTGAGCATGACCCGCAAGCGCTTCGAAGATGGCGTGATCAGCGAAAAGGCCATGCATGCGGCGGAACTGACTGGCGCCATCGATATGCGGCCTGTGAAGAATGAGTATCGCAGTGCCGGCTGGCAGATGGCGATCGGCAGCTCGGGAACCATTCGCGCCATTGGCAAAGTCATCAAGGAGGCCGGCTGGAGCGACAACTCCGACGTAATCACCGCCTCTGCCCTGGAGAAATTGCGCAACGCCCTGGTGCAGGCGGGCACCGTCGAAAAGATCGACTTGCCAGGACTAAGCGTTGAGCGGCGTCCAGTTTTTCCTGGGGGTGTGGCGGTATTACGCTCTGTATTCAAGGCCCTCAACATTGATCAGATGCAGGTCTCTGACAAGGCGCTGCGCGAGGGGCTGATTTATGAAATGCTGGGACGCATCCATCACGAAGATGTCCGGGAAGCGACTATCAGAACCCTGTGCAAGCGCTATGATGTGGACATGGAGCATGCCAGACGTATCGAAGCCACGGCCCGCAAATTGTTTGCCCAGGTCGCCCCGTGTTGGGGACTTATCGACCGGGAGTACACCGAGATGCTGGGCTGGGCTGCCCGCGTGCATGAGATAGGCCTAACCATATCCCATACCCAGTTCCAGAAGCACAGCGCCTACATCATCGCCAACTCCGACATGCCGGGATTTTCCCGCCAGGAGCAGAAGGTGCTGGCGGCGCTGATTCGTAACCACCGGCGGAAGATCTCGATGGATACTGTGCAGGAACTGCCCGACTCAATCATGCATTGTGTGCTGCAACTCTGCACGATATTACGCCTCGCGGTGCTTTTGCACCGTTCACGCTCTTTGATAGCCCAGATCGACATCCGGCTCTCAGTATCTGAAAACACCCTGCAACTGCAGTTCCCTGTAGGGTGGCTCGATAGCCACCCTCTGTCCCATATGGAATTAAAGCAGGAAGCCAAAAGAATGAAGGCGGCAGGTTTCAAGCTGAAGGTAGACTGAGGGGCGGATCTCCGGTCAACCGTCACGGTATGACCGGAGAGTAAATCTACTCAATTATCGTCAAAGTTTTCAGCATCATCGCGGATGGCGTGGGCCAGCGCCTCTACCTGATCCGCTACCTTTTCCATATTCTGCAGCAATAGGTTCGCCATACCCGACTCAACCAGCATTGTGAGCTGGGCAAAATTCTCATCACCAACCGCCTCGACCACCTCATCGCTCAGCATGCTTTTGAAGCCATTTACGATGGAACGCGCGTTCTTTACATAGTGTTCGGTCATTTACTGTCTCTCCAGTCAGAGTTCATTCGGTTTAATATGATCCACTGATGGATCGACGACAATCAGGGAATCCGGCTCATGCGCAATCTTCGGATCTTTATTGTTATAGGGCAACGTATGCAGAATATGTCGTATCGCATTGATACGCGCGCGCTTCTTATCGTCCGATTTAACGACGATCCAGGGTGCATCAGCGGTATGTGTATAGAAGAACATGTTCTCCTTGGCCTCGGTATAGTCGTCCCAACGCGCCAGTGAGGCAAGGTCGATCGGGCTCAGCTTCCAGTGCTTGAGCGGATCCAGTTCGCGCGACTGGAAGCGGCGCAACTGTTCCTTGCGGGTCACCGAGAACCACAGCTTGAACAGGTGTATCCCGGATCGCGCAAACATGCGTTCTAGCTCGGGAGTTTGACGCATGAATTCCAGGTAATCGGAAGAGCTGCAAAAGCCCATTACCCGCTCGACACCGGCGCGGTTGTACCAGGAACGGTCAAATAGCACGATCTCACCCTTTGATGGCAAGTGCTTCAGATAGCGCTGGTAATACCATTGACCCTGTTCGCTCTCCGAAGGTTTTTCCAGTGCGACCACATGCGCGCCTCGGGGATTGAGATGCTCCATAAAGCGCTGGATCGTGCCACCCTTCCCGGCGGCGTCCCGACCCTCGAACAGGATGACGATCTTCTGCCCGGTCTCCTTGACCCAGTTCTGCATCTTCAGCAACTCAATCTGTAGCTGATACTTGATGTCCTCATACTCATCGCGCTTCATCTTCTCCTTGTAGGGGTAGTAGATTTCAGCGTCTTTTTTCAGCTGTTTGGCATCGACATCGATCTTGATCCTTGACCCCTGTTCAGCGACTTTCTGGGCAACCATGGACTTGAGATCATCCGAGTGCTTTGCCGTGTTCTTCGCGCTTTTATCTGTCTTTGCTTTCGCTTCCGCTTTTGTGGTGATTTCCTCAGCCATATGCCCCTCTGATCTTTTTATAAGGATATAAGTTCTTTATAATAAATCTAAGTAGATAGGTAAACACTGACTTATATCAAGCTTTCATTTTATTCAGTCATCCACCATCATAGGATTTCTGACAGGATCGTAAATACGACTGACATATCAAGAAGGTATACCCGCCCATGCTGGAAGCACTGCTGCTGATTCCCATTGCACTTTTGATCTGGGGCATCGTGATCTACAACAGTCTGATCCGGGACAAGAACCGCGTATTGCAGTCCTGGAGCGATATCGATGTTCAATTGAAGCGTCGCCATGATCTGATCCCGAAACTGGTCGAAGCGGTCAACGCCTATGCCCACTATGAACGCAGCACGCTGGACGAGATCACCCGCATGCGAAAAAGCGCCGAGAGCGCCCAGAACCCGACCCAACAGTCAGCGGCGGAAACGGCTCTGACCGGCCAGTTACAGACGCTCATCGCTGTTGCCGAGGCCTATCCTGAACTCAAGGCGGACAGCCAATATCTCGATCTTCTGCAACAGATAAGCGAGGTGGAAAACCACATTCAGTATGCCCGGCGTTATTACAACGGCAGTGTCAAGAGCCTGAATGTCAGAATAGACTCCTTCCCCGACATGCTGATTGCAGGTTTTTTCAGGTTCAGGCCCGCGGAGTTTTTTGAGTTTGACCGGCCGTTGACCTCGACAACCGGAAACCTTGAGCAATGAAGACCTACCTGTCCCTTTTCGCTTTTCTCTCTCTGGCGTTCATTTCCCTCGGCACGTCCGCCGTGGAGTCGATCCTTGAGTTCAGCAGTGACATTGTCATTCAAACAGATGGCAGCATGTTGGTTGAGGAGACAATAAAGGTCCGCGCAGAAGGCAACAAGATCAAACGCGGCATCTTTCGTGATTTTCCCACCGACTACAAGGATAAGACAGGCAACCGCTACAAGGTCGGATTTGAACTGCTCGGGGTGGACAAGGACGGTTCTGCGGAAACCCATCGTATGGAAACCAGGGGCAACGGCGTTCGCATCTATATTGGCAACAAGGATCTCTTTCTTCAGACCGGCACCTATACTTACACCCTTCGCTATCTGACCACCCGGCAGCTGGGCTTTTTCGAACAACACGACGAACTCTACTGGAATGTTACAGGCAATGGCTGGGACTTCCCGATCGAAAAGGCGAGCGCCCGCGTCCACCTGCCGAAAGGGATAGCCGAGGACAAGATTCACGTGGAAGGCTACACCGGGTATCAGGGTGCGACCGGGCAGGCCTATGATGCCTGGGTGGAATATGACGGCACGGCAATCTTCGAAACCACCCAACCACTCAACCCTTCCGAGGGGCTGACCATCGTCACCACCTGGCCCAAGGGGCAAATCCAGCAACCGGGACAGGGTGAAAAACTGGCATGGTTTTTAGCAGACAATCAGGAATCGGCCATCGGCATAGGCGGCATCATCCTGTTGCTGCTCTATTACGGCTACAGTTGGAACAAGGTCGGGCGTGATCCGGAGATGGGTGTCATCATTCCCGAGTACACACCACCACCCGAGTTTTCGCCTGCCTCGCTGCGCTTCGTACAGCAAATGGGTTATGACAACAAAACCTTCAGTGCCGCCATCGTCAACATGGCCGTTGCCGGCTATCTGCAGATCACCGAGGGGAGCAATAACGAATTCACCCTGACAAAAACCGGCAATATGCCCCATCTCGCCCCGGGCGAGAGTGCACTCGCCTCGGCGCTGTTTGGTGATGGAAGTACCACGATAACCCTCAAACAGAGCAATCACAGTAAACTGCGATCTGCTCTCAATGCCCATAAAAAGGCATTGAAGAAAAATTATGAAACCACCCACTTCCGCACCAACCAACGCTACCTGGTGCCCGGTTTTCTGCTCAGCATAGGCACTCTGGTCCTGGCGGTGCTCAGCCTGGACTCACCCGACCAGAAGGCATTAATCGGTTTCATGGCTGTGTGGCTGTCGATCTGGAGCATTGCCGTGTTTGCACTGCTGAGGGGCGTGCTCGGCAATTGGCGCAGCTACCTGCAGACCCGAAAAGGCTTGGTCTCAGCCATCACGTCCACACTGTTCTCCATCCCCTTCGTGCTGGGCGCCGTGGTGGGTCTTGGTATAATGCTGGTCGAAGGCTCGATTCCGCTGACCATCTGCCTGGCGCTGCTGGTGGTGATTAATCTGCTGTTCTACGAATGGATGAAGGCACCCACCCGCCTGGGGCAGAAGCTGAGGCAGAAGGCAGAGGGCTTCAGCCTCTATCTCTCGGTCGCCGAAAAGGATGAGCTGGATTTCAAACACCCGCCCGAAAAAACACCCGAGCTGTTTGAGCGCTACCTGCCCTATGCCATTGCCCTGGGGGTGGAGCAACAATGGGCCGACAAGTTTTCCCGCATCCTGGCACAGGCGCAGACCGATAATCAGCCCTATCATCCGGCCTGGTATCACGGCAACAGCTGGCAGCGCGGCGATTTCAGCCACTTTGCGGCAACTGTCGGCACGGCCATGAGCTCGGCCATCGCCTCCTCATCCACTGCACCCGGATCTTCATCCGGTTCAGGGGGTGGCGGTTCTTCCGGTGGTGGTGGTGGCGGTGGTGGCGGTGGCGGCTGGTAAAACGCCACCGTGCCCGTTTGGCTGAAACAAGGCTGAACCAAAGCGCCTATCTGCCAGCATCTGCACAGGCCTAATCAATACCCAGCGCCTGTTTTGCTGGCACATAGGGGTATCCCAGCGACTGCGCCACGGCTTCATAAGTCACCTGCCCGCGATGCACATTCAGACCGGCCAGTAGGTTGTGATCACCCGCGAGGGCCTTCGCAGAACCCGAATTGGCGAGTCTGCTAACAAACGGGAGAGTCGCGTTATTCAGCGCAAAGGTTGAAGTGTGGGGAACAGCACCAGGCATATTGGCGACGCAGTAATGCACGATATTTTCAACGATGAAGGTGGGCTCGGCATGGGTCGTCGCCCTGGATGTCTCAAAACACCCCCCCTGATCGATGGCCACATCAACCAGTACGGAACCCGGCCTCATCCCTTTTAACATCTCCCGGGTAACCAGCTTGGGCGCTGAGGCGCCCGGCACCAGTACGGCACCGATCACAAGATCCGCATTGAGCACGTACTGCTCCAGCATATCGGCGGTCGAGTAGATGGTATTGAGATGACTGCCAAACTGCATGTCCAATGCCCTCAGGCGCTCCAGTGAACGGTCCAGCACCGTCACCCTGGCACCCATGCCCATCGCCATCAGGATGGCGTTGGTGCCTACCACCCCGCCACCGATCACCACCACATCCGCTGGGGCAACACCGGCCACACCACCGAGCAGAACCCCAGAGCCGCCATGCACCTTCTCCAGACAATTCGCCCCGGCCTGGATAGACATACGCCCCGCCACCTCTGACATCGGCGTTAACAGCGGCAATCCACCGCGATGGTCGGTGACCGTTTCATAGGCGATCGCGGTGACACCTGACTCGATAAGGAGTCGCGTCTGTTGCGGATCCGGGGCCAGGTGCAGGTAGGTGAACAACACCTGGCCTTCCCGCAACATCCGGCACTCATCGGGCTGGGGCTCCTTGACCTTGACGATCATCTCGGCTCGCTGAAACAGCTCCTCCGCCGTCTGCACAATCTCGGCGCCGGCCGTGCGATAGATATCATCCGTCAATCCGATACCGGCACTGGCCTGTGTTTCAACAATCACCTGATGACCCTGACCAATCAATTCACGCACGCTGGCGGGGGTCAGGCCTACCCGAAATTCGTTATTCTTGATCTCTTTGGGGACAGCTATCAGCATCATCATCTCCACTGCGCGTGAGTCTGTTATCAGAGTAGCAGGATTGCTAATCCAAATTTAGAACAAAAGTTGCAGGCATGCCGATTTACACGCACTTTATCAACACATTTCACAGGGAAAACAGCAGTAACCCGACCGTGTCAGTTACGCTACAATTCACGTTCAGCACTGTTATGGCAGGTCAATGAACCCGATAATCGACATCGAAAATCTGTGCAAGTCCTACAAGGAGGTAAAAGCGGTTAATGGCGTGAGCTTTTCCATCCCCAAGGGGATATGCTTTGGCCTGCTGGGCCCCAATGGGGCGGGTAAGACCACCACCGTTGAAATGCTGGAGGGCATTATCGAACCCAGCTCCGGCAGTATCCACTACCGGGGGAAACCCATTGGGCCTGAGTTCCGCAACACCGCCGGCATCATGTTCCAGAATACCGCCTTGCAGGAGCACATCACTGTCAGGGAGGCGTTGCGTCTGTTCGCCGATTTTTATCCTCGCGTCCGGCCTATGGAGCAGTTAATCGAACAGTGCGCACTGGGCGAATTTCTCGATCGCGATACCAAACGCCTGTCGGGCGGTCAGCGGCAGCGGGTGTTACTTGCCATTGCATTGATCAACGACCCGGAAATTATTTTTCTTGATGAACCCACGACAGGCCTCGATCCGCAAGCACGGCGTAATTTCTGGCAACTGGTGCACAAAATCAAGGCCGAGAGGAAAACCCTGCTGCTCACCACCCATTACATGGAAGAGGCCTATGAGCTGTGTGACGAGATTGCGATCATGGATAATGGTCGCATCATTGCTCAGGGCACACCACGGGACCTATTGAAAAGCCATTTCCAGAATACCGTCATCACCCTTCCAAGCACAAATTTCCGCAACCACCCGGCATGCAGGGATCAACTGGTTAGCCATCAGGCGAACGGGTACGCTGACATTCTAAGCGATGATGTGGATAAGACCATTCATCTGCTGATCGACGCCGGAGTCCCGCTGACACAACTACAGGTTCGCGAACGAACGCTGGAAGATCTGTTCCTCCAACTCACTGGCCATAACCTGAGAGCCTGATACAAAAATGACACTCAAACGTTTTCTGGCCGTCCTGGGGGCGCGCAACCGGGAGTTCTTACGTGACAAGTCGGCACTTGCATGGAACATCATTTTTCCAGTGCTGATCGTTATGGGTTTTGCCTTTGCCTTTCATACCGATGACAACGAACTGTTCAAGGTTGCAGTCAAGGAAATACAGGCCCAGCCCGCCACAGCCGAGGCCTTTCTCGCGACAGAGCATGTCAGCTTCATCAACATCGAAAACCTGGACCAAACAATCGGCAAGGTGGAACGCCATCAGTACGATATGCTGATCGATATTGGCACAAAGCAGTACTGGATCAATGAAACATCCGCCAAGGGATACATGTTGGAACGGTTACTCAACAGCCTGTCACCCGGATTCAGCAAACAACTGGTCAGCGGCGAGGCGGTTCGTTACGTGGACTGGCTGATCCCGGGCATACTGGGCATGAACGTGATGTTCAGCTCCCTGTTCGGTATCGGCTATGTGATTGTGCGTTACCGCAAGAACGGCGTACTGAAGCGCCTGAAAGCAACCCCGCTCAGCGCCTTTGAGTTTCTCTCGGCGCAGGTATTCTCGCGGCTATGGCTTATCCTGCTGTTTACCATTCTGGTATATATTGGCACCGATTTTTTTATTGGATTCAGAATGCTCGGCTCCTACGCCACCCTCCTGCTGATTCTGACCCTTGGCACACTGAGCCTGATCAGCCTCAGCCTCATTATCGCGGCACGCATGGCCAGCGAAGAGACAGCCAATGGTCTGCTGAATCTGGTCAGCTGGCCAATGATGCTGTTATCCGGCGTCTGGTTTTCACTGGAGGGATCACCCGAACTCGTTCGTCAGGCAGCGCAACTGCTGCCACTGACACACATCATCGATGCAGCGAGGGCGGTAATGATCGATGGCTCCGGACTGGTCGAAATCAGCCATCATCTATTTATTCTGGGTGGCATGACCGCAGTTTTCATGACCATAGGCGCCTATCTGTTTCGCTGGGAATGATCCCGCCAGCAAATCAAAACGTGTAGTGGATGGTAAAGGCGACAAAGGTGTTGGAGTACCTCTGACTCTCTTCGCCCAGCAACAACAGAGAGGTCAGTGAATTTGCATCCAGGTCATCATAGGCCCAATCACTGGAATCATACTTCTCGCGCACAAGCGCAAGCCGTCCCATCAGGTTCGGACTAAACCTGTAGCGCCCATAGAGTTGGAGGCCCTTGTAGTTGGTTATCAGATCCGGATACTCGGATACGATGGACGTCCCTGTAGTCAGATCATTTATAATGGTCCGCCCCCTGCTGCGACTATGCGTGTAGTCAATACCCATATCCAGATTTGGCATGACTGAAAGCATTTCAAGCCCAAGACCAAGGCTATAGAACCGGTCTTTTATATCCACGTACCAGTTCGGATCAATGGACGGCTCCGGATAGGCATCCGATCCAGCCTGTGACATCTGGCTTTTACTGCGGTTTATAAATCCATGGAGATTGATTTTCTCATTGATCTGATAATTGACATCAAGAGAAGTATCAAGATTATCGTTTTCATGCAGGCCAATATTTGTATCGGGATATTCATCCTGCAGAAGATTCATACTTCCGGCAATGATCAGATTATCCGAGGGGAGATAGTTAACGCTAACCCCATAACGGTGCTGCAACCGGTCTGCAACATCAAATTTTCTCAATAATGGATTGGTGGTTGTTACCGGATCACTAAAAGGCACATAGTTGCTACCCACTCTCTGCCCATGCCCTGTGCTGAGAGCGACGTTCCAGTTCGGATTAATATTAAAATTAACGCGCCCCGTTAGCATGTCTTCAGTGGCCTCAGTTACCTCAGAGCGCCATCTTTTAACATCATCATGCTCATAATCAAGATCAAAATCCAATGCGGAATTTAGCTGATAGTTGGCTCCCAGATCAAAATTGTGTTTCTTGTAACTATAGGGTCGATTGGTATACAAACCATAGCTAGAATAGTCCAGTAATACAGGATTATAGGTATTCTGTGGAGTATTGTTATCCCGTTCCTTGAACTGGTATTTTGCATTCAGACGAAGCTTTTCAGAGAACCGCGACGAAACTTTCAAGCCGATGGAATTGACAAGCACCTCACCATCAAGGGAGTCTTGCGGCAACTGTCCGTTTAGCTCATCACTGGAACTGTAGGGGAGGTACGGCTGATCCTGCTTCATAATGCCTGACGACAAAGAAGCCGTCATTTTTGTAGCATCACTGAGCTTATAGCTACCAACCAGACTTGCCTGGTAAAAAGTATTATCTGGCTCAAGGCTCATTACACCCACATCAGCGCCTGTAAGGAAAAGATTCTCCCAACTCAACGAGTCATTATTATTATTAAATCTGGAAACGTGCAGCGATGCCTGGAGTTGATACTTCTCTTTTTGATAATCGAAAATCAGATTTGAACGATCGGTAACGTGGTCAACAGGTTCGGGAAGAATTACAGCCTTTACATTCTTCACAATCTCATTTGTATTCGTCGCAAAAGCAGCGCCCGCTTTTTTAAGACCCTCCTTTTTATCCCGACCCATGTTTAAGCTGACCTGCCAACCGGAGCCCGACATAAGAGTCACATCACCCGCTATCCGCTTCCTTTCAGTATTGATTTTAACAGCGTTAAGATCGGCTGGGTCGATGTTCTCCACTCTGCCTACATTAACCCAATCATCCGGCAATACGAGCGTATCTGAACCTACAGATTCATACAGCGTCATTGTACCCAAGGAAGGCCTGGTTGTGATTTTGTCTGCCGTAAGCCCAGCATGAAACTGTGCCGTCTTTCCCACGTTGATATTTAAACGATAACTATCGGCATTCAGATTTGCACTCTGCGCCATTTCATAACCATGTTCATAGGATATACTCCCATAGGTTATGACACCTGTATCATTGTCATTTTCCAGACCAAAGCTGGTGGAGTTAAATCCAGTTAGACACAAGATTGCGATTACTTCCGTATACTGCCGGCATTGTATATTCATCACTTCCTCGCACTATCAACGAGACAATCCAACTCCTGAGGGGTGGTTTGAACCATGGACTTTGGAATGGCAGTTCATGCATGATCCTGCTGCAATAAATCTCCCCTCACCCACTTCAGCAAGTGCATCCAGATCCATAACGCGTCGAACATGACGGGAACCTACCTCATTTTGATGACACTGCTGGCACAGGAACGGAGCCCGCCTCTTCAGCATTGAATAATGACTTGAACCGTGAGCCTCGTGACAGGTCAGGCAATTGTCTGATGCAGGGGGATGTTCCCAGAGAAATGGTCCACGCAGATTGGCATGACACTCATAACAGACCAGATTGACATCAAAATGCCTCAGTAATTTATCACCAGTTGAACCATGACTGTTGTGACAGTCGCGACAGCTCATCACTTCTCCAGACGGATGACTCGATGGCTTGTGTAAATCTGCGCGTATTTTCTGATGGCAGCTAAAGCAAACTTTGGACTCTTCGTTTCTTGCCAAGACAGCATCCTTACCATGAATCTTGTGGCAACTACTGCAATCCATACTGCTGGTTTCATGCATACTGCCCTGCCAGTGCATGCGGCGACTGTCCTCATGACAGTTCATACAACGCTGGTTCCTTTCCAGAAAGGTGCCATTTTTGTTGGCAAAACTCACCACGCCATCCAGACTCTCACCACGTGATTTGATGTGAGCATAAAACTCACCGTGGCAGGTTTCACACTGTTTGATGGGATTCTCATGTACTGCATTTTCTGACTGGCCATGCAGACTTGAGAAATAGGCCACAGCCTGTCCACTATGACAAAGCCTGCAGTCATCCTTGGTGAGAACCTCCAATTCAAAATCGAAGGCCTCATCTTTGGCCTGGGCATATAAACCCAGCGAAACGAAGAATAGGATTGAAAAAAGAGAGAACTGCTTGATTACCCGTTCCCGCATGGCAATCACCCCAAATCAGTTTGCTTCTGTCTCCACCCGCTTACACATCACGCCCTTAATGGGTGGGACCAAGTCTTTGTTATATCTGAGGCATCCCTTCAATGAGCCGTTGAAGAAACCCCGCCACGTTATTTTTATTGTTCCTTATGCTTAATAATTAACCATAAACCATAAAAAATCTAGTCCATAAATTGACCCATCATGCCAAAAAGTCTATTTACCCGGACGCACCAAGCCCCCCAGTCCCATATCTTCCAATGCACCGGTGAGGAAATTCCGAACTTCCTTGGGATTCTCCATGCGCAGCACATTCCGTAAAAGTTGCTTGGCCCATGAACGGCTGAAGCTGCGTATTACCCACTTCACTTTCAGCAGACTGCCGGCCGACATGCTGAGACTGTCCACACCCATGCCGAGCAACAGTACACAGGCCAACGGATTACCGGCCATCTCACCACAGACGCTGACCGGACTGCCATACTCCTTTGCCCCATCGATCACCTGAACCAGTGCGCGCAGTACGGCCGGGTGCAGGTCATCGTAAATCTCTGCGACAAACGGGTTGTTTCGATCGACCGCAAGAAGATATTGGGTCAGATCGTTGGTGCCCACCGAGAGGAAATCGACCCGCCGGGCCAACTCTTTCACCTGGTAAACAGCCGATGGAACCTCGATCATGACGCCAACCCGCGGCATGCTGACCACAAACCCCTCTTCGATCAACTCGTCGTGGGCGCGCTGAATCAGAATCATCAGTTCGTCAACTTCGGAGACACTGCTGATCATCGGCAGCATAATCTGCAGGTTATTGAACCCGATAGCCGCACGCAGCATGGCCCTGATCTGGGTCAAAAAGATCTCCGGATGATCAAGCGAGATACGGATACCGCGCCAGCCCAGAAAGGGATTGGGCTCCTCAATGGGAAAATAGGGCAGTGGTTTATCCCCACCAATATCCAGGGTACGCAGAATCACCGGTCGTGGTGAAAAGGTCTCTAGCACCTTGGCATAATTGGCGACCTGCACCTCTTCTCCGGGGAATCGGTCACGCACCATGAAGGGGAACTCTGTGCGGTAGAGCCCCACGCCCTGCGCCTCCTGGGTTCCGAGACTGCTCATTTCCGATACCAGGCCGGTGTTCAGATAGAGGGGAATTTTCACCCCGTCGGTAGTCTCCGACGGCTCACCCAGCAAAGACTGCAACTCTTCCGAGAGTTCCTGATCTTCCTTGGCCAGCCGCTGATACTCCTCTTTCACCGACGGCGGGGGCGCGATATAGACCCGCCCCCGATAGCCGTCGAGAATCACTTCACGCCCCTCGACCCGGCTGACCGGCAGATCGGTAACACCCATCACTGCCGGAACACCCATGGCACGGGCGAGAATGGCCACATGTGACGAACTCGACCCCTTGGCGGAGATGACTCCCACCAGATGCTCCTTGGGGATCTCTGCCAGGTCCACAGCGCTAACATCATCACCCACCAGAACGGTGAGTGCAGGATATTCGATCACCCGGGGCTTGTCGGTTTGCAGATAGTGGAGGATGCGACGCCCCAGATCCCTGACATCCGAACCCCGTTCACGCAAATACGGGTCATCCATGTTGTCGAATACCCGGGTATGCTCCTCGATAGTGTAGTGCAGGGCAGACTGCACCCACTCACCCTTCTTGATACGATCCACCGTGTGGCTGATCAGGGTATCGCCACTCAACATCATCAGCAGGGCATCAAACAGCGCCTGATCTTCCACCGACAGCGTATGGCTGAGACGCTCTTTCATTTTCCGAAGATCGTCCTGGACATGCGCCACGGCATTGTGAAATTCCTGGATATCCTCCTCAGGCTTCTCCGTGGTGCGATCCGGCACCGCATCCAGGTCGGCCTGCCTGAAAGCGACCACGATGGAACCGATGGCCACGCCGGATGCCCCGGGGCGACCCTGCAAAAAGCGGCTGGGGGTATCCAGTGAACCGTATTGATTGAGCAGGGTGTCGCCGGTTGCCTGGGCATGGGTGATCGCACCCGCGAGCTGGGCAGCCAAGGTAAATAGAAAGGTCACCTCGTCGTCGTCAAAGCGACGCGGCGCCTTCTGTCTCGCCACCAACACACCCAACACCTTGCGGTGCTGAATAATCGGAACACCGAGAAAACCCCGGTAGGAGGTCTCGCCGGTTTCGGTAATACGCAGATATCGGGGATGAGTGGTGGCGTCGTCCACGTTGAGCAGTTCGGCCCGTTCGCAAACCAGACCGACCAGACCGCGATGAAAGGGTATTGTCACCTTTCCCACCGCCTGCTGGCGCAGACCGTCGGTGGCCATCAGCACATGATTGCGCTGCTCAAAATCGGTCAGGTAGACCGAGCAGACATCGGCGCTGATCGACTGCTTGACCTGCTCGACGATGATACGCAACGCCCTGGCCAGATCCGGCGCAGCGTTCACCTCCTGAACAATTCGATGCAGCACTTCGAGCATCAGAGAGTTTCAACTCCAGCTAGGCAGTCCGGAACAGCCAGACAAACCAAGGATTAACGGCGATGCTGACGCAGGTAATTAACGTGGCTGCGTACCGGTGTGCCATCCGGGAACAGCAGCGGCGCCAACTCTTCCAGCGCCCGGGCATAGACCTTGCGTTTGAAATAGACCACTTCGCGCAACGGATGCCAGTATTTCACCCAGCGCCAATGATCGAATTCCGGCTTGGTTGAGCTGTCGAGACAAAAATCCGTCTCATTGCATTTTACCCGTAGCAGAAACCAGCGTTGTTTCTGCCCGATGCACAACGGCTGGCAATGGTGACGGATGTATCTTTTAGGCAATCGGTAACGCAACCAATCATCAGTTGTTCCGAGAATTTCGACCTGCAGTCGGCTGAGACCAACCTCCTCTTCGAGTTCCCTGAACATCGCCTCCTCGGGTGTCTCCTGCTCCTTGATTCCACCCTGGGGGAACTGCCAGGCGTTCTGTCCTACCCGCCTGCCCCAAAACAACTGATTCTGATGATTGCAAATAATTATACCGACATTAGGCCTGAAACCTTCTGAGTCAATCAAAGGAAAACCTATATCAATCTTGTTAAGTTAAATAGATTGTTCCATATTCAACGCCAGCAGGGCAACCACTCATTAGTCCCGGTAAGTCCTGGAAATACATAAAAATATCAGCAATTTCTGATAGAATCGGCGATTTATACCTGAAAATTACTGGAGCACGACCTTGGCGCTGGCGATCTTCGATCTGGACAATACCCTGCTGGCCGATGATTCGGATTATCTATGGGGCGTCTATCTCTCGGAACTGGGAATAGTCGACCGGCATCACTATGAATCCGAGAACGAGCGTTTTTACCGCGAGTACAAGGAAGGACGCCTGGATATCTTCGAGTTCCTGCGTTTTTCTCTCAAGCCCCTGAAGGACAACACCCTGGAGAGCCTGCAACAGTGGCGCAAGGATTTCATCACCCGGAAAATCGAGCCGATCATCCTGCCAAAGGCCAGGGAACTGGTCGAAAAACACCGGGTAGCCGGCGATACCCTGATGATCATCACCGCCACCAATGCCTTTGTCACCGCCCCGATCGCAGAGCTACTCGGCATCAATCATCTGATCGCCACCGATCCTGAACTGGTAGCGGGACAATATACCGGCGAAGTCATGGGTATCCCCAGTTTCCAGCAGGGCAAGGTCACCCGCCTGAATGACTGGATGAAAGCCCATGGCCAGGACCTGGTCGGGAGCTACTTCTACAGCGACTCCCACAATGATATCCCGTTACTGGAGCGGGTGGACAACCCGGTGGCCGTGGATCCTGACGACAACCTTAGGGCGCACGCCGAACAGCAGGGCTGGCAAATCATTTCACTCAGAGAGGAGTGAATGCACTTGCCGATCCAATCAAACCGGGCAACAAGTTCACCGATCTTGGCTAGAATCTATAGCAACGAACCAGGAAACCCCCCATGACGGTCAAGCCATTTTTTCCCGTTTTTATCGTTCTGATCGGCGTGATCATCTACGCCTACTATGCACCGGACCGCAAACCCGAGGGGGCATCGACACTGACGCCAAAGGAGTACATCGAGATGGTGGAAAAGAACAAGGCCGAGAAGCTGGAAAAAAAAGCTGAATCCGAAGCTGACGAAAGCAGCTCGTCATCAACAAACGGGGATATGCAGCAGCAGGACAAATGATTTCAAACTCCAGAGGCCCTAGTAAACCCGCTGACAGAATGGCCGTTCATCGGGATTCTCAACCGCATCCACAATGGCATTGATGAACACACCCAACTCATCGATCGAAACGGACTCCAGTATCCGATTCAGCAGTTTCGGATCCACCGCGGCCTGTACGCTGCGTCCATCCGAGAGATTGACGCTGACCCCTGCGGTATGCACCTGCTGCCCCTCTTCCTCGGCGATGAACAACGCCTCGTTCATATCGAGCAGGCGATCGTAGTACGCCTCGATCTCATCCATCAGGCCGTCATCCGTCTCTTCGGGGATTCTCACCATAAACCCCTGCTCTTCCTGGGCGGCATCATGCGCCAGACCCCGCGCCTGCAGAAAATCGATGAAATGTTCCCACGGGGTGGCATGAAAAAAGATGTACTCAAGCATACGCAAATCCAGTGAACGGCGATAAACAGCGGCATCCTAACCGATAATTCAACCGGAAAATACCCGCTACAGGCGAGACCTGAACCCCAGGACCAACTGATTCCTCAGGGCCTTGATCAGGTTCACCGACTTCCCTTCAAAGGTAATCCCCTTCGGGCTGACGTGATCGGCATAGATCAGCCCGATTGGGCTCTGCTTGATAACCAGTGGAAATACCGCAAAAGAACCAGCCGTGGAGAGCGTCTTGTACCAGGCGGGAATATCACTGCTGATCCGGTGATCCTGGGTATTGGCGATATAGACATCCACCCCGTTTTTCAGTGCCGCATGGAACACGTCGGGGCTGTAGCTTCGGGGAAAATGAAACGACTCAATAAAGTGCTCGATCTCCCTGCCGAAACCGAGCCGGGCAGAGTAGTTTTTCCGGGTGACATCCTGTAGACAGAGCACAACGCGCGAAAATGACATGGCCCGGTAGATGGTCTCTAGAACCACATTGAACACCTGGTTCAGATTCACCTGATCGTCCAGCAGCATCGCACTGACTTCCTGTAGACCCTCAGTCAGGATCGTCTCGGGGACCTGGCTCTGTTGCTCCTGATTGCCCCCGGCATCAAATACAGCCTCCTGAAAAACCTCCAGGGCGAGGGTCTGGGTCAGATCCTGCACCGGATCACGGGGCTTCTTCACGGTGTGCTGAAGAATCGGCTGGGAGGTAAGACGCCGCATGAAGGGGCTTTTATGCCGGCTCTCCAGGCTGCTCAACTGGCTGAACTCATTGCGCGCCTCCTCCACCATCCGTGAAAAACGCTTTTCGCTGATGGCCAGACTCATGCGAAAACGCCGCAGCAGAGCCTTTACTGGACGGTCATCCTCATCCGTCTCACCGATTACAGTTGCCGCCTCATTGGAAAAATTGGCGATCAGGCGCAGCTTCACATCCTCATTCTTGAGATCCCCGGGTTTTACCGGGTCGACCTTCATCATCCCCTGTATAATGGTTTCCGGGAAATTCCACTGTTTGGCGATCGCCATTCCCATCTGCTGAAAGGTCATCCCCAGGACGCGCCGCTGTGCCTGTTCCGGATCGACACCCTCCTGCCTGACCAGTCGGTCGATCTCCTCACTCTCGGAATGCAGGTAGTAGGCCACCAGAACATTGCCGAGATTGTGCAGCATGCCGCAGAGAAAACCCTCCTCCGAGTGCTGCATGCCGGCATCCTCCGCCGCCTGCCGCGCCAGAGTAGCGCTGAATACCGCGGATGCGATCAGGTCCTTCAGCCGTCCGGCCTGGGTCTTGTTATGCAGATGCTCAAAAAATATCAGAGAGGCGGCGATGGTGCGGATGGTATTGATTCCGAGCACGACAATGGCCCGGGAGATGGTGCCGATCTTCCCGGCAAAGCGGCTGTAATAGGCGGAGTTGACCACACGCAGTATCTTGTTGGTCAGGGCGAAATCCCGGATCAGAATGCTGGCGAGATGACTCATGTCCTGGTCTTCCGAGGCCGCCAGTTGATTGAGGGTACGGATCGACTCGGAGAGCGCCGGAAAATCGCTCTTGTGCTGCATGCGGCGAATCAGAAACTCGACCGTACCCTTCCTGACTGTCGGATCACCGCTCTGCCGATCGCTGGCCAGTCGATAGTCGAGCAGCGCCTGGTACATCTCATCGGCGCTCTCATAACGGCTGGCCGGGTCTTTTTCCAGCGCCTTCATGACTATGGCGTCCAGCCTGGGTTTCACATCGACATTGTGAGTGGAGGGCGGAACCACGGCATCCAGCTGGATACTCTTGAGTAGCGCCTGTTGGTTCTTGGCGTCGAAGGCATACTGTCCGCTCAGCAGCTCAAACAGGATCGCGCCCAGGGAAAACACATCGGTTTGACTGCTGACGACCCCCTCGGCGATATATTCCGGGGCCATGTAGCGGGGTGTGCCGGCACGTATCGTGTCGGCCTGGGCATTTTTTGTAAGCACCCGCGCCAGACCAAAGTCCATGATCTTCGGCATCGAGTTGCCGTTCAGAATAATATTCGAGGGTTTCAGATCGCGATGCACAATCCCTTCGCGGTGGACCTGGGCCACACCGTTCAGAATCCCGGCGCAGATATCCAGGGTCTTGGTTATCGCCGGCGCGGACTTTGCGAATCGGTCGGAAAGCAGCTCGCCATCAACATATTCGAACACCAGATAGGGTTGGCTCCCAGTCCGGCCGGCATCGAAGATGGAGACGATATTCGGGTGCTGGATACGGCTGATAGCGCGAGCCTCGCGCAGAAAATCCATCTCCTCGCGGCCACCGCCAAACAGCGACCGATCCAGGAGCTTGATGGCTACCTTGCGCTGCAATTCCGGATCCAGACACAGGTAAACCGTACCCTGCGCGCCGGCACCCAGCTTTTTCATCACCTTGAAACGGCCTATCTCTCGCATCGTTGTTCAGTTCAATCGCTCCGTTGATTGAATCTATAGCGGCCGCTGACGGAAAATCTTTTTCTGCCGACAATAAAAAACGCGGATACCCGCCAATGTCTCTCCCAGAGATCATTCGCCGGTATCCGCGTCTCGCTGCGGGTCCTCAGATCATTTCTGAAAAGAGAGCGTATCGCCGGACACCTCCACCCTGATGCTATCGCCCGGTCCGAAATGCCCGGACAGGATCTCCTGGGCCAGCGGATTTTCCAGTTGCTGGCGGATGGTCCGTTTCAGCGGCCGTGCGCCATAGACCGGATCAAACCCGGCTTCTCCCAGCCGATCGAGGGCGGCGTCGCTCAGTTCCAGACCGATATCCGCCTCTGCCAGTCGCTTGCGCAGGTACTGAATCTGAATTCCGCTGATCGCGCGTATCTGTTCACGGCCCAGGGGATGAAAGACCACGATCTCGTCCACACGGTTGATGAACTCGGGCCGGAAGTGACTGCCGACCACCTCCATGATCGCTGCCTTCATCTCGGCATAATTCTCCTCGCCCGCCATCTCCTGGATAAGCTGAGAACCGAGATTGGAGGTCATCACGATCACAGTATTTCTGAAATCCACGGTGCGGCCTTGACAATCGGTGAGTCGTCCGTCATCCAGCACCTGCAGCAGCACATTGAAGACATCTGGGTGGGCCTTCTCCACCTCATCCAGCAGTATCACTGAATAGGGACGGCGGCGCACCGCCTCGGTCAGGTAACCACCCTCCTCGTAGCCGACATAGCCGGGCGGCGCACCGATCAGACGCGCCACGGAGTGCTTCTCCATGAATTCCGACATGTCGATGCGCACCATCGCCTCTTCGGTGTCGAACAGAAACTCCGCTAGCGCCTTGCACAGCTCGGTCTTGCCGACGCCGGTGGGCCCGAGAAACAGGAAGGAGCCATTCGGCTGGTTCGGGTCTGAGAGCCCCGCCCGTGAGCGGCGAATGGCATTCGAGACGGCAGCGATACCTTCACCCTGCCCCACGACCCGCTTGGATAGCATATCCTCCATGCGCAACAGCTTGTCGCGTTCACCCTCGAGCATCTTGCTCACCGGGATGCCGGTCCACTTGGAGACGACCTCGGCGATCTCCTCCTCGCTGACCTTGTTGCGCAGCAGTTTCATGTCCTGCATTTCCGCCTGGGCGGCCATATCCAGCTGCTTTTCCAGCTCCGGGATACGCCCGTACTGCAGCTCCGACATACGGGTCAGGTCACTGGCGCGGCGCGCGGTTTCCAGCTCCAGCCGGGCCCGTTCCAGCTCCTCCTTGATGTGCGCCGTGCCCTGCAGTGCGGCCTTTTCCGACTTCCAGATCTCCTCAAGGTCGGAAAACTCCCGCTCCGCCCGTTCAATTTCGGCCTCCAGGGTGGAGAGACGCTTTTTCGATGCCTCGTCCGACTCTTTGGCCAGTGCCTCGCGTTCGATCTTCAACTGAATCATTCGCCGTTCAAGGCGGTCCATATCCTCGGGCATGGAGTCGATCTCCATGCGGATACGGGATGCCGCCTCATCGATCAGGTCGATTGCCTTGTCCGGCAGCTGCCGGTCAGTGATATAACGCTGCGACAGGGTGGCTGCAGCGACAATCGCCGGGTCGGTGATATCGACGCGGTGATGAATTTCGTAGCGCTCTTTCAGCCCGCGAAGAATGGCGATGGTGTCCTCTACCGTCGGCTCATCGACCAGTACCTTCTGAAAACGGCGCTCCAACGCGGCGTCCTTCTCGACATACTTGCGGTATTCATCCAGGGTCGTGGCGCCCACGCAGTGCAGCTCGCCGCGCGCCAGCGCCGGTTTCAGCATATTACCGGCGTCCATCGAGCCTTCCGCCTTGCCGGCGCCGACCATTGTGTGCAACTCGTCGATGAATAGGATGATCTGGCCTTCCTGTTTCGATAGATCATTGAGAACCGCCTTCAGGCGCTCCTCGAACTCACCGCGAAACTTGGCGCCGGCGATCAGAGCACCCATATCCAGGGAGAGCAGGCGCTTGTTCTTCAGCCCCTCCGGCACCTCGCCATTGATGATGCGCTGGGCCAGACCCTCGACGATCGCGGTCTTGCCGACACCCGGCTCACCGATCAGCACCGGGTTATTCTTGGTGCGCCGTTGCAGCACCTGGATGGTGCGGCGAATCTCGTCATCGCGGCCGATCACCGGGTCGAGCTTGCCCTGTTCGGCACGCTCGGTGAGATCGATGGTATATTTTTCCAACGCCTGGCGCTGCTCCTCGGCATTCGGATCATCCACGTTCTGACCGCCGCGGATGTTATCGATGGCGCTCTCCAGCGCCGCCTTGCTGGCGCCCGCCTTTTTCAAAATATTGCCCAGCTCGCCCTTGTCATCCACCGCTGCGAGGACAAACAGTTCGCTGGAGATGTACTGATCCTTGCGCTGCTGGGCCAGTTTGTCGGTGAGATTGAGCAGCCGCCCCGTGTCATTGGAGAAGTGCAGGTCACCGGCAGCCCCCTCGACACTGGGAAGACGATCGAGGGCGTCACCCAGACCGGACCGCAGCTGGTTGATATTGACATCGGCCTGGGACAACAGGTAACGCGCCGTGCCCCCCTCCTGATCGAGGAGCGCGACCATCACATGTATCGGCTCGATGAATTGATGATCACGGCCAACCGCCAGACTCTGGGCGTCTGACAGGGCCATCTGAAACTTACTGGTTAGTCGATCCATACGCATCGAAACAACTCCGAAAAATCTAAGGTTATCCCTGAAATTGGGGGGAATACCGGAAAAATCAAGAGGGTATATTTCGACAACAGATGTACAGACAACCCGGCCAGCGGCCGCCGCACCCAGCCGGCAGGATCACCCCTTGCCGTCGAGAATCTGCTGCAACTGCTCACTCAGGGCTTGCTCGCTGAGCGTATCGGGGGATAGGGAAGGATAGATCTCGATCTGGGCGCGGCCGCGCAACAGCACCCCGGAGACCACACCACCCGCTCCGCGAATGCCGGTGATGCGCAGGGGAATGATTGGCGCACCGGTCAGATGGGCCAGGCGAACCGCACCCTTCTTGATCTTCCGTGGGGGATCGCTATCGAGATGGATCTTGCCGTGAGGGAAAAGCGCTACTGCCTCGCCCTCTTTCAGGGCCCGCAGCGCCGCACGCAGCGCCTGTTCAGGCTTGCGCTCCCGATCCACCGGGATGCAGCCCATGGCATCGAACAGCCAAGTCATCCCGAAGCGCTGATACTCTTCCCGGGCGATGAGAAAACGCAGTGGCCGCCGGGCCGACGCAAGCAACAGCATCGGGTCCAGCCCTGAGACATGATTTGCCGCCACCACGCAGGGACCGCTGCGCGGCAATCTCAGCCGGGTGACATTGAGACGGTGATAGCGGTAGCAAAACAGCCGGTTGATGCCATCCAGCAGATTCATCCAACCATGCCCCCAGTCGACCCGATTGGCCCGTCTCGCGGCCTTTACCAGGCGTCGCAACTGCCAGACGGCAAGCATCAGCAGAACCAGGCAAATGAGCAGGATCAGGTAATCCATCGAGCTACTATTCCAATCCATTTCAGCAGAGCGGGTAAGGGACCGGACCCAGCAATGGCCCCGGGCCCCGATGCATTCATCAGAACAGTGCTTCGGTTAGCCCTTGCCACCCTTCTGGTAGACCTTGCGGCGGAACAGGTCGGTACGTCGGCTCACCACGCGATCGATAAACAGCATGCCATCCAGGTGATCCATCTCATGCTGCAGGGCACGCGCCTCGTAGCCCTCCATTTCATACTCCAGCGGCTGGCCGTGGGGATCCTGGGCCTTGACCTTGATGTGCGTGGCGCGGATCACGTTGCCGGTGTAATCCGGTACCGACAGGCAGCCTTCGCGCCCCATCTCATAACCATCCCAGTGGGTGATCTCCGGGTTTATCAGCACCAAATATCCGTGATTGGGGACCGGCTTGCGGGTGTTGGATACATCCATGATCAGGATGCGCTGCTCGCGCCCCACCTGCGGGGCGGCGATGCCCACCGCCGCCGGACCGTCGAGCCGGGTCTCCTCGAGATCGTCAATAAAGGCGCGCAGTTCGTCATCGAACACCTCAACGGGCTGCGACACCCGTTTCAACCGCTCATCCGGGATAGTAAGAATTTCCAATACTGCCATATCGCTCAGCCAATCAGTGTCTCAATGGAGGAGACACTGACATCGATATCCCCGAGTTCATTCAAAGCGGCCTCGATGGCCTCCAGCGTGGTGTCGGCATAACCCTGGATATTCATGATATACACCGGCTTGCTGGCCGAGCCGGCCACATCCGATTCAAGCTCGAGAATATTGAAGCCCGACTCTGCCAGGACGCCGGTCACCTGGGCCACGATCCCGGCGCGGTCCGCGCCCGTCACCCGTACCTGGACATTCGGCACCAGATGCTGATGCAGTCCGCCGGAGATCTCGTCGATATGCAGATGCAGCCCCATCTCCTGTGCCACAGGCTCAACGACCGGCTGTACATCGCCGCTGCCGCTGATCATCATCATGATGGTGAAATTCCCGCCCAGGCGAATCATCGACGCCTCGCCCAGGTTCCATCCGCCTCGAAACAGGGCATCGGTCAGACGCGCCACAATCCCCGAGCGGTCTTCACCGACCAGGGTTAACATTTTCCATTCAGCCATAAAAAACCCGCTATTGATTTAATCCGATTCGATCCAGATCAGCGCCGCCATACGTCCGGTTACGCTGTCCCTACGATAAGAAAAAAAACGCTCTGGGTCAGATACTGTACAGTATTCTCCCCCGCCGACGTACCCCAAATTGAGTGAAGCCAACCGTTGGCGCGCGAGAAGGTAGATATCCGCCAGCCAATGGCCGGGACCATGGGCACCAAAGGCCGTTTCGGCGGCAGGATCGGCGGCAATAAACACCTCTCTCACCTCATCACCGACCTCAAACTGCTGCGCACCGATGGCCGGCCCCATCCAGGCCAGCAACTCATCGCCCGGTTGCCTGAAGGCGGCGACTGCATTCTCGATCACCCCGCCGGCCAGTCCCCGCCAGCCCGCATGTACTGCGGCCACTGTTGTACCCTGGCGGTTGCACAGCAGCAGCGGCAGGCAATCGGCGGTGAGCACGGCGCAGATCTCTCCAACCTGACCGGCAATCACCGCATCCGCCTTGTTCTGTCCCGAGCCACAGGCTGCAACCTCGCAGCCGTGCACCTGCTCCAGCCAGTTCGGTTCTGCCGGCAAGGCGAGACTTCTCCTCAGCTGCACCCGGTTTTTTGCGACTTTGTCAGGGTCATCGCCAACATGATCACCCAGATTGAGACTGTCATAGGGCGGCAGGCTGAACCCGCCCTGGCGGGTCGTCGCGACGGCCCTGACTCCGGCCGGGGCCGGCCAATCCGGAACAATCCATTCAGCCACTGGCGGCATCCTCGCGCAGCGCCTCGAGCAGCTCTTCCATATCCGCTGGAATAGGCGCCTGCCACTCCATCCACTCGCCGCTGAGCGGATGCTTGAGGCCAAGTTGGCGGGCATGCAGCGCCTGCCGCCGAAAGGTCTGAAGCTGGTGCCGGAGGGCCTCGGTCGCCCCGGCAGGCAGTTTCAGACGCCCCCCGTAGAGTGGGTCGCCTATCAGCGGATAGTGGATGTGCGCCATGTGCACCCGGATCTGATGGGTACGACCGGTTTCCAGGAACACCTTCAGATAGGTATGGGCGCGGAAGCGTTCGATCACCCGGTAGTGGGTCACCGCCGGCTTGCCGGAGCGAACCACCGCCATCTTGATACGCTGACTCGGATGCCGGCCGATCGGCTGATCGACCGTTCCTCCGGCGGTCATCACCCCGCAGGCCAGGGCGCGGTACTCGCGCTTGATCTCGCGGGCCTGCAACTGCTCGATCAGCGAGCGGTGCGCCCCAGGGGTTTTGGCCACTACCAGCAGACCGCTGGTCTCCTTGTCCAGACGATGCACAATCCCCGCCCGCGGCAGCTGAATCAACTCGGCATCGTGGTGCAAGAGGGCATTCTGCAGGGTCCCATCCGGGTTTCCCGCGGCCGGATGGACCACCAGCCCGACCGGCTTGTTGACCACCAGAATCTGCTCATCCTCGAAGATGATCTCCAACTCGATCGCCTGTGGCTGACACTCGACCTGATCTTCCAGCCGGGCTGCCAACTCAACCCGTTCGCCACCAACGACCTTGTCCCGGATGCGGCAGGCCTTGCCGTCCAGGGTCACCTGCCCCTGCTTGATCCACTGCTGCAGACGACTGCGGGAAAAGTCGGGAAACAGCAACGGCAGCACCTGGTCGAGACGCTTCCCGGCCAACTCCTGATCGATGCTGGCGTTAAAATACTCTATGCGTTCATTCAATGATCTGGTCTTCTTAAACTGAAAAAGGGTTAATCTTCATCGTGCCTGGGCCCGCTTTTGGGTTATACTTTGGCTCCTTATCAATTATCACGACTTCAGGTAATAATGGCTATTTTTCGTTCCCTGATTTTAATACTACTGGTTGTTTCGCTCTCTGCCTGCTCCCTTTTACCCGAGCAGGAGGATGAGACCAAGGGCTGGAGTGCGCTGAAATTCTACACGGAAGCGAGCCTGGCCATGTCTGAAGGCGACTATGAAACAGCCATCAAGTATTACGAAGGCCTGGAAGCACGCTATCCATTCGGGCGCTATGCGATGCAGGCCCAGCTGGATGTCGCCTACGCCTATTACAAGAATGGCGAGTACGAGTCATCGATTGCCGCCTCAGACCGGTTTATCAAGCTGCATCCGCGCAACCCCTTTGTCGATTATGCCTACTATCTGAAAGGGGTGGTCAACTTCAATCGCAATCTCAGCTTTTTCTCGCGTTTCTTCCCAACCGACACCTCCCAGCGTGATGCCAGCGCCACGCTCAGCTCATTCAATGATTTTGCCGAACTGGTGCGCCGCTTTCCCGACAGTGAATATGCGGACGATGCCCGAAGCCGTATGATTTATCTGAGAAACAATCTGGCCATGAGCGAACTGCATGTGGCGCGTTACTACATGCGCCGCGGTGCTTATGTTGCGGCGGCCAATCGTGCCAAGAACGTGGTGGAAAAGTACCAGCGCACCCCACCGGTCAAGGAGGCCCTGGAAATTCTGGTCGAGGCCTACGACATCATGGGGCTGACCCAGCTCTCGGCAGACGCCCAGCGGGTGCTTGCCGTGAATGAACAGGCGGGTAACCTCGATATCCCCGATGATAATGCAGGCAAGCCGCCCTCACTCGGCAGAAAGCTCTGGGATTACCTGAAGCTGGATGAAAACTGATTGAACGGGGAGCCCGACCGGCTCCCCGGAATTTACCCTCGAACGATCAGATAGCCGCCTCGTCCATTTCCCCGGTACGGATACGCACCACCTTCTCCACGGTAGAGACGAATATCTTGCCATCACCGATCTTGCCGGTACGCGCTGCATTGGTAATCGCCTCGATACACTCGTCCAGCTGATCATCGTTGATCACGATCTCGATTTTAACCTTGGGCAGAAAGTCGACCACGTACTCGGCGCCGCGGTATAGCTCGGTGTGGCCCTTCTGACGACCAAAACCCTTGACCTCGGTTGCAGTCATGCCGGTGATACCCACTGCCGAGAGTGCTTCGCGAACATCGTCAAGCTTGAAAGGTTTAATAATCGCATCGACTTTTTTCATTGCTGCTGTGCTCCAGTGTCAAAATCTTTCCGCGGATGCGGGGGAATTTGGTTTTGCCCATGATATAGGTTTTCACCGCTTATTTGGAGATGGCATATCCGCTGGTGAGGGGATAGCGCCGATCCCTGCCGAAGGCCCTTTTGGTGATCTTGACCCCCGGCGGAGCCTGGCGGCGTTTGTATTCATTGCGATCCACCAGGCGTGTCACCCGGGCGACCACCGCCTGATCGAACCCCGCCGCCACTATCTCATCGACTGACTGGTCCATCTCGACGTAGCGCTCCAGGATCGGATCCAGCACCGCGTAATCGGGCAAGCTGTCGGAATCCTTCTGATCGGGGGCCAGTTCCGCTGACGGGGGCCGCTCGATCACCCGCCAGGGAATAATCTCTCTGTCCCGGTTGATAAACCGGGCGAGACGGAAGACCATCAACTTGGGAACATCCTTGATCGGGGCAAAACCGCCGGCCATATCACCGTAGAGCGTGGCGTATCCCACCGACATTTCGCTCTTGTTGCCAGTGGTCAGCAGGATCTTGCCTTTCTTGTTGGAGATCGCCATCAGGATGATACCACGGCAACGAGCCTGTATATTCTCCTCGGTGACATCCGGTTCAGTGCCGGCAAACTCGGCCTGTAACATGCCCAGAAAGGCGTTGAAGGCGGGCTCGATGGGTATCGAGCGATAATTTACCCCGAGGGTTCTGGCCTGTTGCGCGGCATCCTCGTTACTCATATCGGCGGTGTAGCGCGACGGCATCAACACCACTTCAACCTGTTCCGCACCCAGGGCATCCACGGCCAGCGCCAAGGTCAGGGCCGAGTCAATACCGCCCGAGAGACCGATCACCGCGCCCTGAAAACCGTTTTTCCGGACATAGTCGCGAATTCCATAGACCAGGGCGCGATAGATGCCCTGTTCAACGCTCGCCTGCGGGGCGATCTCGCCCGGCACCGCGTGAAGCTGTCCCGCCTTCATCTCGAACTGCGCCAGATCCAAGCCTTCCTGAAAAAAATCATAGCGTTGCGTGAGCTTGCCATCGACATCGACCACAAACGAACCGCCATCGAACACCAGTTAATCCTGCCCGCCCACCAGATTCACATAGACGATGGGCAGACCCGACTCCTGAGCGCGTTTCTGCAGCAATTGTTCGCGCTCCGGGGCCTTGCCCGAATGGAAGGGCGAGGCGTTGAGATTGAGCAGCAGTTTGGCGCCCGCCTCAGCCGCCCGCTGTGCCGGGGTCTTGTACCAGATGTCCTCACAGATGGTGATACCCAGGGAGATGTCTTTCACCTCCCAGACACAGGGCTCGCCACCCGGTTCGAAATAGCGCTTCTCATCGAAGACGCTGTAGTTGGGCAGCAGTGCCTTGTCGTATTCGGCGATGATCTTGCCGGCGCGAATCACACCTGCGGAGTTGAACAGCTTGCCATCGCGGCAGCGCGGATAACCCAGCACCACGTCGATACCGTGGATCTGTCCGGTCAAATTCGTCAGTTCGATCTCCACCCGACGGATAAAATCAGGGCGCAGCAGCAGATCCTCGGGGGGATAGCCGGTCAGGGTCAGTTCGGGAAAGACAATGACATCGGCATTCTGATCATAACGGGCCTGGGTGACCGCCTCCAACACGCGCCGGGCATTGCCGGCGATGTCTCCCACCAGAAAATTGAGCTGGGCCATTGAAATTCTAAGCATGGTGGGTTCACCGGGTCCTGAAAGTTATAAAACCGCCAACGGGAATCCCCGAAGGCGGTTCTATCATATATTGACAGGGGTCGGAGTCAATTGGCTCCGACCTCTGTGCAGTAAAAAAAACTACTACATCAACTCCAGCATGCGACTGCCAATTTCGGCCGGAGAGCGCACCGTGGCGACTCCGGCGGCCTCCATCGCGGCAAACTTGCCGTCGGCGGTGCCTTTTCCGCCACTGACAATGGCGCCGGCATGGCCCATGCGCTTGCCCGGAGGCGCGGTGACACCGGCGATATAGGCCACCACCGGTTTGGTAACATGATCCTTGATGTACTCAGCCGCGTCTTCTTCGGCCGAACCACCGATCTCGCCCACCATGACGATGCCTTCGGTCTGGGGGTCCTCCTGGAACAGCTCCAGGCAGTCGATGAAATTCATGCCGTGAATCGGATCGCCACCGATGCCCACGCAGGTGCTCTGACCCAGCCCGACCTTGGTCGTCTGATACACCGCCTCGTAGGTCAGGGTGCCTGAGCGGGAGACGATGCCGACCCGGCCCGGCTGGTGAATCATGCCGGGCATGATACCGATCTTGCACTCGCCGGGGGTGATCAGGCCGGGACAGTTGGGGCCAATCAGCCGGCAGTCATAGTCGGCCAGCGCCGCTTTGACCTTCAGCATATCCAGCACCGGGATGCCTTCGGTAATACAGGCGATCACCTTGATACCGGCGTTGGCCGCTTCCAGGATGGCATCGGCGGCAAAGGTAGCCGGTACGTAGATCATGCTGGCGTCCGCGCCGGTCTCCTCCACCGCATCGTGCACGGTGTGGAAAACCGGCAGGCCGAGATGGGTCTGGCCGCCTTTGCCGGGGGTGACGCCACCGACCATGTTGGTGCCATAGGCGAGCGCCTGTTCGGTGTGAAATGTGCCCTGCTTGCCGGTAAAACCCTGACAGATGACACGCGTATCTTTATTTACGAGAATGCTCACTGTTTATATTCCTGTATCCGGTGTTCAGCTGTTGGCCGCGGCTGCAACCACTTTTTCCGCGCCCTCTGCAAGATCCGCGGCGGTCTCGATCGCCAACCCGCTGGAGGCAAGCTTTTCCAGACCCTGGGGGGCATTGGTGCCTTCCAGACGCACCACCACCGGCACCTTGATATCGACCTCTTTCACCGCCTGAATGATGCCGTCGGCAATCAGGTCGCAGCGCACGATACCGCCGAAGATATTGACCAGCACCGCCTTTACCTTGCTGTCGGAGAGGATCAGCTTGAATGCCTCGGCCACGCGCTCGGCCGTGGTGCCACCGCCCACATCCAGGAAGTTGGCCGGCGAACCGCCCTTGAGCTGCACCAGATCCATGGTCGCCATCGCCAGACCGGCACCATTGACCATGCAACCGATATTGCCATCCAGGGTGATGTAGTTGAGGTCGTGCTCCTTGGCCTTGGCCTCGCGTTCGTCTTCCTGGCTGACATCGCGCATCGCAATCAGCTCGGGCTGGCGATAAAAGGCGTTGTCATCGAGATTGATCTTCGCATCCAGGGCAAGCAGATCGCCCTGCTTGGTGACCACCAGAGGGTTGATCTCCACCAGGCTGGCGTCACAGGCGGTAAACAGCTTGCACAGACCGGTCATCAGTTTGTGGAACTGCTTTATCTGCGCGCCTTCGAGATTCAGGGCAAAGGCCAGCTTGCGGCACTGATAACCCTGCAGCCCTGCTGCGGGATCGATGTGGATGGTGTGGATCTGCTCCGGCGTCTCCTCCGCCACCTCTTCGATATTCATGCCGCCTGCGCTGGAGGCCATGAACAGAATCTTGCGCTCGGCGCGATCAACCAGCGCACTCAGATAGAGTTCACGTTCGATATCGGTGGGAGACTCTATCAGCAGGGTATTGATCGGCAGACCCGGCTCTCCGGTCTGTTTGGTGATCAGACGACTGCCCAGCAGGCGTTCGGCCTCCGCCTCGACGGCATCCAGGCTGTCAACCAGCACCACACCCCCGGCCTTGCCGCGTCCACCGGCATGCACCTGCGCCTTGACCATCCAACGCTCACCGCCCAGAGATTGAGCCGCCTCACGGGCTTCATTGACCGTGATTGCCGGAACACCCTCGGAAACAGGCAGTCCATATTTGGCGAATAACTGTTTAGATTGATACTCGTGTAGATTCATTCTTTGCAACCAGTCCGCTGAAAAAAAGTGCTATTCTGTTCGAATTCTGACAAATAATCAAAATAAAAAAATACCCGGATAAAAAATTGTTATGGGCTTGCGTTTTTTCATCACTATTCTCGGCATCTGGCTGCTTTTTATCGTCATCCGAAATGCATACAGAAAGCGTCTTGCGGCAAAGGCCGAGGCTGATAAGCAGCGACCAGCCGTTGATATGGTGCAGTGCAAACAGTGCGGCACCCACCTGCCCCGCCATGAGGCCCTCTGTGATAGCGATGACTATTTTTGCAGCCAGGAGCATTTACTGGAATACAAAAAAGATATATCTCATTGATTATGAAAACATTAAATTCAGTCACACTGAGATAAGCCACCCGTAAACGCCATGGCATTATCGAAGACCGACCGCACCCAACCCTTCGACCAGGAGTTCGAACCAGACCCGGTAGAATCCAGGCTTCCGGTCAATATCTACTTCATCTACCGCGCACTCTTTGCGCTGATTCTGGCCATTCTGTTTCTGTCCAGGACGGAAAACTCGATACTCGGTCGTCACAACCCGGAATTCTTCTCTCTGGTGATCTTCATATTCCTGGGAATGATCACCGCCAGTGTGGTAATTCTGTTCACATCGACCGATCGGCCGGTAAAAAACCAGATATTCATGATGGTTTTCGTCGATATCGTCGCCATTACCCTGCTGATGCACGCCAGTGGCGGGATTGAGACCGGCATCGGCATGCTGATGGTGGTCTCTATCGCCTCCGGCAGCCTGATTATCCAGGGCAGTCCGGCTATCCTGCTCGCCGCCCTGGCCAGCCTTGCGGTGCTGACCGAGCAGATCTTTTTCAAACTCTATGAATCGGGCACGACCGACTATACCCAGTCCGGCTTTCTCGGTATCGGCTTCTTCGCCATCGCCACCCTCTCCCACGTCTTTTCCAAGAGGCTCAGGCAAAGCCAGGCACTGGCCTCGCAACGGGAAATCGACCTCGCCAACCTGGAGGAACTCAACAGCTACATCATCCAGCATATGCAGATGGGCATACTCGTGGTGGATGACGAGGAGCGTATCCGCATGATGAACGATGCGGCTTGGTATCTGCTGGGCATGCCCGACGCCAGGGCCGGGGTGGCGCTGGAGCGCGCCAGCTATGAACTGACCGAACAGCTCAAATCCTGGCAGGCCGACAGGCATCTGCGCCGGGAGAACTTCACAAATAAAGCGGGCGGCAGGCTCCTGAGCGCCAATATGGCCGGGCTTGGCAATGCCGGGGTGGTCATTTTCATCGAGGATGCCGCCACCCTGACCCAGCAGGCGCAACAGATGAAGCTCGCTTCTCTGGGCAGGTTGACCGCCAGTATCGCCCATGAGATTCGCAACCCCCTGGGTGCAATCAGCCACGCCGAGCAACTCCTGCGAGAATCGCCGGATCTGCCCAAGGCCGACCAGCGGCTGATCGACATCATCAACACCAACTCAAAACGGGTAATCGAGGTGATCGAGAGCATTCTCCACCTGACCCGGCGGGACAGATCCCAGCCCGAAGAGATCGAACTGAAGCCCTGGCTGGAGAAGTTCGCAGATGATTTCATGAGAACCCAGAATCTGCCCGATTCTCAGCTGACGCTACAGGTTGAGCCCGACTCAACCAGTATAATGTCGGACAAGACACAACTGCGCCAGATCCTCACCAACCTGTGCGAAAATGCCGTGCGGCATTTCGACAGAGAGATCAGCGAACTGAAACTGCAGATCCACGGCGGTATCGCCCGGGACGCGGGTGGCGCCTTTCTCGATATCATCGACAACGGTCCGGGCATCTCAGCCGAGGCGGTCCGTCAGATGTACGAGCCATTCTTCACCACCCTGAATTCAGGCACCGGGCTTGGTCTGTACATCACCAAGGAGCTGTGCGAAACCAACCGCCTGACCATCGATTATCTTGGGGTGCCGACTGGCGGCAGCCGGTTCCGGCTGACATTTCCCAGTGGGGTTTAACACTGATTCGTTATTTCAAAGCAGCCGCATCCTGGATCTCCTCAGCAAAGCGTTCGAAATCCACCAGTCGATGCTGGCAAATGTCATGCACCACGGCCCAGTCAATCCTGCCATAGGCATGCACAGCGATGTTGCGAAAACCCACGGCCTTTCGCATTTTCCGGCTTGTGTCCCCAGTCAATACGCCAAGTGTATGCAAATCATCAAAGGCCTCAGCCATGGTGTTAGGAACGGGCAATTGGCTCTCCGCCACGATGTGGACCGCAATATCAACACACAACTGCACTGACCGCGCGAGATTCATCGCCACGATATCCTGAAGATCGGGATCACGACTCAGCGTGGCAACCTGATCCGGGCACTTGCCGCTCAACCGAGAAAGGCAGTAGCGCAATGCCTCAAGTTTTTCTGTGATTACTTCCCTATCCATTCACGCCTCCGCTGTTCCAAAATAAGGTGCCGATAGGGAAGGAAGTCTTCAGTGTCGACAAGGTGCCGGCTGATCAACGCCTCCAGCAACCGCCTGTCTCGAACGAGCAGTTTTTTCCCTTTGCGCAGGATTTGCCCTAAAAGTGGTTCACCGGCATTACGCAGATCGACCAGGTCTACTGGTCGCCCAATCCTCTCCCCTATAGAGTCAATCAACGCAAGCTTGGCCCCGGCATCCAGAGGCTTATTGGCTGCCACTGCAATATCGATATCACTGTCGGTGCGTATCTGGCCATTTGCCATTGAGCCGAATAAAATGACTATCTGCAAGGAAGGATCGGCCTCGAGCACCCGTGATAGTTCATTCTGGTTAATCAAGTTTCCATCCCCACAAATCAGGCTTATGCCTTATATTTCAGAGTGTACTGGAACACTACTTTTACAGGAATGGGCCCGTTTAACAACACTCCCTATTCAGGTAAGCTGAACACCATGAAACAACCCGTAGCACTGATCATTGACGACGAACCCGACATCCGGGAACTGCTGAGTATCACCCTGGGGCGGATGAACATTGAAACCCGCGAGGCGGAAGATGTGCGCTCGGCACAAACCCTGCTGAATCAGGGGCATTTCGATCTCTGCCTGACCGATATGCGCCTGCCAGACGGCAGTGGCCTGGAGATTGTCGAACTCATCGGCAAGCAGTACCCCAATCTGCCCGTTGCGGTAATCACCGCCCATGGCAATGTTGAAGCGGCGGTTCAGGCACTCAAGCTCGGCGCGTTCGACTTCGTCTCCAAGCCGGTCGATCTCGGCATGCTGCGAAAACTGGTGGAAAAGGCCCTCAAGCTCACGGACGAGGGCAAACAACCCACCACATCATCCATCAGCAAAGACCACAGCATCGACGAACTGCTCGGCAAATCTGAGGCTACCGAGCAGATCAGAAAGATGATCCGAAAGCTGGCACGCAGCCAGGCACCCGTGTTCATCAGCGGCGAATCCGGCACCGGCAAGGAGCTTGCCGCCCGACTGATCCACAGGCTCGGGCCGCGCACTGATCAGCCCTTTATCGCCGTCAACTGCGGCGCGATTCCCCAGGAACTGATGGAGAGCGAGTTCTTTGGCCACAAGAAAGGGAGTTTTACCGGCGCGGTTACCGATAAAAACGGGCTGTTTCAGGCTGCCGAAGGCGGCACCCTGTTTCTCGATGAAGTCGCTGACCTGCCTTTGTCGATGCAGGTCAAACTGCTACGGGCCATCCAGGAGAAATCGATCCGCCCGATTGGCACCCAGCAGGAGATCCCAGTGGATGTGCGCATCCTCAGCGCAACCCACAAAAACCTTCCGGCCCTGGTCGATACAGGCGATTTCCGCCAGGATCTCTTTTATCGCATCAATGTCATCGATCTGAACATCCCACCCCTGCGCCAACGCCGCGACGACATCGCCTCGCTGATCGACCATTTCCTCACCCGCATTGCAAAACAGTCCGGGGTGGATAAGCCAAAGATTGAGCGCAATGCGCTCAAGCGACTGATGGAATACAATTTTCCTGGAAATATCAGGGAGTTGGAGAATATTCTCGAACGCGCTACGGCACTCTCGGAGGAGAGCCTGATTCAACCGGAAGACCTGAACCTGCCACAACAAAGAACCACAGAAACCAACCACAAACTACCTGATGATCCGGACGGTTTCTTCCTGGAGAGTCACCTGGAAGAGATCGAACGCCAGTTGATCACCCAGGCGCTGGATGAGAACAAGTGGAACCGCACAGCGGCAGCGAAACAACTCGGCATCAGCTTTCGTGCGCTGCGTTACAAACTTGAGAAGCTGGGTCTAGGGTGATCTGAGTAAAAGTGACAAATTTTGTCACTTTATGTCTATAACTTTAAACCTAAAACATATCCGGCAAAGCAAGTCGGGTGCAGTCTGGATTAATAATTTTCAGCAACATCAATCATATAACTCATTGTTTTTTGCCAACTAGTTATGATTTTCAGCATTTTTTAACCCCATCAAATAAAAAACTGGCACGACACCTGCTTACTCTTAACCAGAACTTGGAAGCCCTCGTTCATTGACAGAACTTCAGGTAACTAACAACCCTTCCCTCTAGGAGAGAGAACATGAAAAAGATCCAACAAGGTTTCACATTGATAGAACTCATGATCGTAGTTGCGATCATTGGTATTTTGGCTGCTATTGCACTGCCGGCTTATCAGGACTACACCGTGCGAAGCAAGGTTTCTGAAGCACTTATTCAGGCCACCTCACCCAAGAGTTTAATCAGCGAAGCCTTCCAAAGCGACGGGCTGGCTGGTGTAACTGCAGCGGCGAACGAATACAACGCACGAGCTATTGCCGACAAGCAGACCAAATATGTTAACGACATCCAAATTGACAATACAAATGGCGCAATCACGGTCACATTGGAAGCTGCCGCAACTGCCGGTTTTCCAACGGATGCAGCAGGAACAACTCTGGTATTCACACCAAACGTACAGGGAGCAATCGTAGCTGCTGGTGTAACAGGCGCTGTCGACTGGGCATGCGCTTCAATTGGCAGCACTACAGCAACCACCCGCGGTTTGGTCACTGCTGCAGTAGGCACATTGCCAGCCAAGTATGCTCCCTCCGAATGTCGTTAATCTGGAAGAGGCATGAGAGAATGCAAAGTACGCAAAGCGTCCTAGCATAGATCTCTGAGATGCCAAAAGAGACCGCTTCGGCGGTCTCTTTTCCTTGTGGGGATAAAGAAAACACCCTTTAAAGCAGGAATATGCACTTTCGAGCTAATAAAATCTGTAAAAATACCCGTACACTTAAAGCATAATCTCTCATAATTTCAATTGATTACTATTATTTTTTAACGTATGTACATATAATTCAGGTTAATATGTGGACTGTACAGAATATGTAAAGTTACGAAACCTGTTGATGCATGAAATCCTGCCTGTGAAAAAATCAGGCTGTTTTGATACGAGTAATGAATCTTAAGAAATATAATTACCCCATCCAAACCAATACCAACGTGGAGAATATAATTCGTTTTCAAACGCCTAGACGTCAATGTTGATTGGCACCTATTACTGAACAGACGAGAGCGAGAGATGTCTATACCCAATCCGCTGATCAACTTAAGCGGCCTAGCCCGAAGGCTGATTCAGGAAGGCCTGCTGAGTGAGGAGGCCGCCGAACAGTCACTACAGACATCGTATAAGAACAAACAACCGTTTGTCAGTCATCTAGTTGAAAAAGTACTAGCCGAAAGTCATAAAATTGCTGAACTTGCTTCATCCGAATTCGGCGTGCCACTTTTCGATATTTCTGCCTTAGATTTTGAGGCCACACCGGTACAATTGGTCGAGGAAAAGCTGATACGTAAGCACCACGCCCTGCCACTATTCAAACGAGGAAATCGACTTTTTCTCGGCGTCTCCGATCCGACTAACACGCAGGGCCTAGACGAAATCAAGTTTCACACTGGGCTGACCATAGAAGCCGTCATCGTTGAAGAAGATAAACTCGCCAAGAACATCGAGAAGGTGCTTAGTGCAAATGACACAAGCATGTCCGATCTGCTGGATGCTGATCTGGATAATCTCGATTTTAGTATGGATGATGATAAAAAACCCCAAGAAGGCGACTTAGAGATTGATGACGCTCCAATAGTTCGCTATGTGAATAAAATGCTTCTTGATGCAATCAACACCGGAGCGTCAGACATCCACTTCGAACCCTACGAAAAGAATTTCCGCGTTCGTTATAGGGTCGACGGTCTTCTGCACGAGGCTGCATCCCCCCCTGTGAACACTGCCGCGAGAATGACCGCACGTATCAAGGTAATGTCCCGCCTTAATATCGCTGAACGGAGAGTTCCGCAGGATGGGCGCATCAAGATGGTCTTATCGAAAAATAAGGCCATCGATTTTCGCGTAAACACTTGCCCAACCCTTTATGGCGAGAAAATTGTACTGCGTATCCTCGACCCGACCAGTGCACAACTTGGTATCGAAGCCCTTGGTTTTGAGCCACAGCAGCGGGATGCCTTTGAGGCGGCAATAAAAAAACCTTATGGAATGATCCTGGTTACTGGTCCTACAGGTAGCGGTAAGACGGTATCTCTGTATACAGGTTTAAATATGCTTAACAAACCTGATGTAAATATCTCTACAGCAGAAGACCCCGTGGAAATCCAGGTGCCAGGCATCAACCAGGTAAACGTCAACGTAAAAACCGGCTTGACCTTTGCGGAAGCACTCAGGGCATTCCTACGCCAAGACCCGGATATCATAATGGTAGGTGAGATTCGTGACCTGGAAACTGCCGAAATTGCGGTTAAAGCTGCACAAACGGGCCACTTGGTTTTGTCCACTTTGCATACCAACGATGCCCCACAAACACTAACCCGCTTGGCTAATATGGGAGTACCTCCCTTCAATATCGCCTCATCGGTCAACCTGATCATGGCGCAGAGACTGGCGCGTCGTCTTTGTGAGCATTGCAAAACAATCGATGAACTTCCAAAAGAAGCTTTGCTGGAAGAGGGCTTTACGTAGCAAGAGATACCAAACCTTAAAGTATACAAAGCTGTAGGGTGTGAACTCTGCACTCAAGGCTACAAGTGACGAGTTGGTATATTTCAGGTAATGCCTGTTTCCGATGCCATGGGTAAAATGATTATGGAAGGAGCTAACTCTATCCAATTAGAGCAACAGGCCGACGAAGAGGGAGTACGCTCCTTGAGACAATCAGGACTCCAAAAAGTACGTATGGGAATAACCAGCCTGGAAGAAATCAACCGCGTCACTAAGGATTAACTATTATGGCAGCTGCTACACAAAAAACTGAAAAGCCCATGATTTTTCAGTGGAGTGGGTCTGACAAACATGGACGAAAGGTCAAGGGTGAAAGCCGAGCTGCCGGGGAGAGTATGGTTAGAGCCGAACTGCGCCGGCAAGGAATAATTCCGGGAACCATAAAGAAGAAGTCGACGCTCCTGAGCGCCAGAAAGAGGAAAATTACCGCAGGCGATATTGCCGTTTTCAGCCGCCAGTTGGCGACTATGATGAATGCCGGTGTCCCCTTGGTACAGGCCTTCGATATCGTTGGTAGAGGGCATGAAAATCCAGCCATGCAAGATCTGCTGCTCGCAGTGAAATCAGATGTAGAAAGTGGCACGGCATTGGCAGAAGCTCTCGGGAAACATCCTTTCTATTTTGATGACCTATTTTGTAATTTAGTGAAAGCAGGGGAAGCTGCAGGTGTACTGGAAATCCTGCTTGATAAAATTGCAACCTATAAGGAAAAAACAGAGTCCCTCAAAGGGAAAATTAAAAAGGCACTCTTCTATCCCGCTGCAGTAATAATCGTGGCACTAGTTGTAACTGCCGTAATCATGATTTTTGTTATCCCACAATTTCAAAGTCTGTTCGCAAATTTCGGTGGTGATCTGCCCGCATTTACTAAAGCGGTTATTGCCTTATCTGAATGGATGCAAGAATGGTGGTGGGCTCTCTTATTGGGAATAATCACCTCCACTTATGTACTTTCGAACATCTGGAAACGCTCACGCAAATTTAGACAGACTCTCGACAAAATACTGCTCAAATTTCCTGTTCTCGGAGTAATTCTCAATAAAGCATCAATAGCCCGATATGCACGCACTCTTGCCACTATGTTTGCTGCAGGTGTTCCTTTAGTTGAGGCTCTTGAGTCAGTAGCTGGGGCAACAGGTAACATGGTGTATTCAGATGCAGTGATGCGTATGCGAGAGGATGTTGCCACCGGACAATCTCTGCAGCTCACCATGAAGCAGCAGGGACTATTCCCCCATATGGTGATCCAAATGGTAGCTATTGGTGAAGAATCTGGCGCACTAGATGACATGCTCAGCAAAGTCGCCGATTTCTATGAAGAAGAAGTTGATAACGCCGTAGACGCCTTGAGCAGCCTGCTTGAGCCCTTCATTATGGTGATCATCGGTACCCTGGTAGGTGGCCTGGTTGTTGCCATGTACCTGCCTATTTTCAAAATGGCATCTGTCGTGTAGCCGCCTAACAGGGTCGTAGCCAGCAGTGACTACGACCCTTAATTAAACTCGAAATTAAAATAATAAATGACCCTTCTGTCTCTACTCCAGGAAAACCAACTCCTGTTCCTGACAACCGTTTCGCTTTTCAGCCTTGCCGTGGGCAGTTTTCTGAATGTGGTGATTCTCCGCCTTCCTAAAATGATGGAATCAGAATGGCACACTCAATGCCGTGAACTTCTGGAAATTGAGCAGGAAGAAACATCATTAGAAAAAATCACCCTGAGCAAGCCTGCTTCAACCTGTCCACATTGCGGGCACAAAATCCGTGCCTGGGAAAACATCCCTGTTGTCAGTTATCTGATTCTTAAGGGAAAATGCTCTTCCTGCAAGGCGGGAATATCCCCCCGCTATCCGATCATTGAAGCCGCCACTGCACTGCTTTCCGTAGTAGTGGCCTGGCATTTCGGATTCACCTGGGAAACCGCTGCCGCCCTGCCCCTGACCTGGGCGCTGATTGCCCTGAGCATGATCGATTTCGATCATAAGCTGCTTCCCGACTCAATTGTGCTCCCATTCCTCTGGCTGGGTCTGATACTAAGCACCTTCGGGATTTTCACCGATCCTGGTTCATCGATTTACGGCGCAGTATTCGGCTACCTCTCCCTCTGGTCTATCTTCCATATCTTCAGGATCCTTACGGGAAAAGAGGGTATGGGCTATGGTGATTTCAAGCTCCTCGCCCTGTTTGGCGCCTGGCTAGGATGGCAATACCTGTTACAAATCATCCTCTTGTCATCGGTCGTTGGCGCTGTTATCGGACTGTTACTGATTATCTTCCTGTGGCGTGACAGAAACATCCCTATCCCCTTTGGCCCCTATATCGCCACCGCCGGATGGATCAGCCTGATGTGGGGCGATTCCATCAATCACGCCTACCTGACCTGGGCCGGCCTGAGCTGAGCAATGCTGATTATCGGCCTGACGGGCGGTATTGGCAGTGGAAAGTCCGCAGTCGCTCGCTGTTTCTCAGAACTGGGCATTCCGGTTATCGATGCCGACAGCGTGGCCCGAGAAGTGGTGGAACCGGGACTGCCGGCACTGAAAGAGATCGAACAACGGTTCGGTTCCCAGATTCTCGCCAGTGATGGGCGACTGGACAGAAAGCAACTGCGACAGATCATCTTTTCAGACCCGCAGGCCAAGGCCGATCTGGAGGCGATCCTCCACCCCAGAATCCGCGCAAGCATGTGGGAACTGGCACACCGGCAAACAACACCCTATGTGATCCTGGAGATCCCTCTGCTGGTGGAAACCGGACAGAACAGCTCGGTTGATCGCGTGCTGGTTGTTGATGTTCCCCGACAACTGCAGATAGAGCGTGTCTGTGCCCGAGATGGCATGTCGCCGCAGGAGGCAGCAACCGTCATCGCTGCGCAAATTCCACGCCAGCGGCGACTCGATGCAGCGGATGACATGATTGAAAACACCGGAACATTCAGCGAGTTGCATACCCAGGTGGAAAATCTCCATCGTAAATATCTTGAACTTGCCTCACACAACCCGGCATAACTGTTTACCAATCCCTCAAAAAATATGAAAATAGCAGGAATATTGTGACTTTTGACGTCAGTCGAAAGAATTACCCGGACCCATTGAATCTCTATCATGCCATCGACCGCGTCAGAGAAGATTATTTACGAGCACCCGCTCAACGAAAAGACGCGAACAATCCTGCGTTTGGAGCATCTATTCAGGGAATCGGCCTTCCATTTGCCGAAACCCGATGTCTGGAGCAGTCGTGCGGCAATCACCGCGCTGCTGGACATGGTCAGCATCTTTGCCCGCGCCGATATCAAGGCCGATCTCATCAAGGAGTTGGATCGCCACAAGGGCAAACTGAATTCAATGCGCCAGACGCCGGGCATCGACACCGAACGTCTGAATCACATTCTGCGTGAACTGGATGAAATCAGCGGCCGGTTATACCGATTCAGTGGTCAGATTGGACAGGAGATACGTGAAAACGAATTTCTGAAAAGCATCATGCAGCGCAGTTCCATCCCTGGTGGCAGCTGCGATTTCGATCTGCCGATCTACCACTACTGGCTGGAACAGCCCCATGAGTATCGCCAGGCGGAGATTACCCATTGGCTGAAAACACTCACGCCCATTGATTCCGCGGTTGAGCTGCTGTTGTCACTGATCAGGGGCAGCACCACACCCACCAAGGAGATTGCCGAGCAGGGATTCTTCCAGAAAAGCCTGGATGCCCAGTCTCCAGCGCAACTGATCCGGGTAGGCCTGCCCAAAGACGCCCGCCTGGTGGCGGAAATCAGTGGCGGCAAGCACCGCTTCAGTATCCGCTTTCTGACCCCCGAGGAGAATGAACGTCCATCCCCGGTCAAGGATGATGTCCCCTTCTCACTCAACTGTTGTATTCTCTGAAGACAGATGTCACAAGAAAAGCGCAAAATTTCCTGCCCTACCTGCAGCAAACAGATCATCTGGGATACCAGCTCACCCTGGAGACCCTTTTGCAGTGAGCGTTGCCGGCTGATTGATCTGGGTGAATGGCTGGACGAGGGCTATAAGATTCCCGATAAAACCGATCCAGGCTCACCCTTCTTACCGCCCGAGTTCGATCCAGACTGATACTCAGTCGGGCCAGAAGGCCGTAATTCCGGCAATCCCCTGGGCGCCTGATCGGCGCGCCTGCTCCAGATGATCATGACATACACCACCCAGCGCATAAACCGGGATTGATATCAGGTCACACAGCCGCTCAAAGCCTTCCCAACCGAGTGGCTCGGCAGCCGGATGGCTCTGCGTGGGCAACACCGGGGATAGCACCACAAAGTCGAGACCCAACCGCTGGGCCTGCGCCAACTCCTTCGAGTTGTGGCAAGAGGCCGACACCCAGAGACCTTCCGGCAATGGCCTGGTTTCCAGTGCCATCAGTCGTCGACTGTTGAGATGAACACCATGCGCACCCAGATCCGTGACCAAATGTGGATCGGCGTTGAGCAGCAGTTGGGCATTGTGCTGGTTACAGATGACCAGCGCCTGCCTGGCCAGATCCTGATAAGCCGCAACCGCCAGACCCGGCGCGCGCAATTGCACCATTCGCACCCCGTTTACCAGGGCAAGCTCGAGTTTTTCAAGAAACTGCTCGGGTTGATTTGGATCTGCACCGGTAACGAGATATTCCGCCGGGAGACGTAACGCATTGATTATCGGTACATCCGCCGCGGGCAGCGGGTATAGCTCGAAATCATCCAGTCCGACCCAGGCCAGCGGCTGCCCCTCACGACCTTCAGGCTCACCCGTGAAGGAGGCAATCCGGTGGACATCGAGGAGAACCGATTTATCGGCATAGTGATGGGTGATACGGATCAGTGGCTGGTGGCTTTTCACCCTGATTCCCAGCTCTTCATGAATTTCCCGCTGAAGGGCTTCAGTCAGCGACTCTCCGGTCTCCACTTTACCGCCAGGAAACTCCCAGAGCCCGCCTTGATGCACATGCTCAGGACGTCTGCTCAGAAGTATCTGACCGGATCTGTTCTGAATGACGGCGACAGCCACATGAACCGGAGGCATTTGAATAGATTATTGTCTGGCAGGAAACCGCTTAACTACGGTACTCGGCATTGATCTTCACATAATCATAGGAAAAATCGCAGGTGAGCACCCTGACCTCGGCATCGCCCCGTCCAAGGGCAACCCGGATCAAAATCTCATCCTGGGACATGACCCGTTGTCCGGCCGCTTCGGAATAGTCAGATGCCCTGCCGCCATCACGGACGATGTTCACATCACCCAGCCAGATTCGCACCTTGTCGATATCCAGGTTCTGCAGACCCGCACGACCTACGGCCGCGAGAATACGCCCCCAGTTGGGATCGGAGGCGAACAGTGCGGTTTTCACCAAAGGTGACTGGGCGATGGTGTAGGCGACATCACGGGCCTCCTGGAGATCTGTTGCCCCTTCGACCTGCACCTCCACCAGTTTGGTGGCCCCTTCACCATCCTTGACGATGGCCCGCGCCAGGGCCATGCAGACATCACGCACCGCATCACAGAGATCGGCAAATGCCTGGGAACTGTCATCGGTGATCGGCGGCGCCCCGCTGAGGCCACTGGCGATCAACACACAGGCGTCATTGGTCGAAGTGTCGCCATCGATAGTGATGCTGTTGAATGAGGGTTCAACCGCCTGTTCCAGGCAGCGTTGCAGGAGGTGCTTGTCGACCATCGCATCGGTGGCCACATAGGCCAGCATGGTCGCCATATCCGGTCGAATCATGCCAGAGCCTTTCGCCATTCCCGTCACACTGATCTGCCGGCCGGCATAGTCGAACTGGCGGGAAACCAGTTTTGGCACGGTGTCTGTGGTCATGATCGCCCGAGCCGCCGTCTCCCAGCCCAGTTCACTGAGCGAGGTCAGCCCATCCGGTACCGCGACCGCAATCTTGTCCACCGGCAGAGGCTCACCGATGACACCGGTGGAGAAGGGCAGAATCTGATTGATGGCACAGCCGCGCGCAGCCGCTACCGCCTTGCAACTCTCGCGGGCGGCTCGCAATCCATCATTACCTGTTCCTGCGTTGGCATTGCCTGAATTGATCAGCAGGTACCTGGGCATGATGGCTGCCAGATGTTCCCTGGCCACGGTGACCGGCGCGGCGCAGAAGGCGTTGCGGGTGAACACGGCGGCACAGGTAGAACCCTCTGCCAGTTCAATAATCACCACATCCTTTCTGTCGGGGTACTTTATTCCGGCGGCGGCCGTGCCCAGCCGAATACCGGGTACCGGATGAAAATCGAGTGTTTGTTCCGACATACCCAACTTCCCTTGTAGCGACTATGGTTGACCGAGGTTACTGCAACTTGCCATGGCACTGCTTGTATTTTTTGCCGGAGCCACAGGGACAGGGCTCATTCCGACCGATCTTCCGGTCGGAGCGTACAAACGGCTGTTGGGCCTCGGCAGGCTCCTGTTCCTGGGTCTGGCTGTCATCCCCGAAACCGGCAAACTCCTCGTGCTTGAACTGGAAATCGGCGGCATCCTGCGCCGGCTGTTCAACCTGCATCTCTTCCGGTGATTGCACCCGGACACGCGTCAACACGCCAATGACCTCTTTCTTGATGCTCTCCAGAAGATCGGAAAACATCTGGAAGGCCTCGCGCTTGTACTCCTGCTTCGGGTTCTTCTGCGCATATCCACGCAGATGAATCCCCTGGCGCAGATAGTCCATGGAGGAGAGATGCTCCTTCCAGTTGCTGTCGAGAATCTGCAGCATGATCGCCTTTTCATACATGCGCAGGTTTTCGCTGCCCACCAATGCCTCTTTGGCTTCGTACTCCTTGACCATCTCAGCCAGAATGCGTTGCCGCAGGGTGTCTTCATGCAGGCTGCTGTCTTCATCCAGCCACTGCTGGATCGGATACTGGCTGCCGTACTCCTTCTCCAGCGCCTCGCTCAGGCCGGGAATATCCCACTGCTCCTCGATGCTCTGCGGTGGAATATAGGCGTCGATCAGCTCATTCACCACATCCTCGCGGATGGACTTGATGGAATCGGATATATCGTTCACATCCATCAATTCATTGCGCTGCTCGTACACAACCTTACGCTGATCGTTGGCGACGTCATCGAATTCCAGCAGTTGCTTACGGATATCGAAGTTACGCCCCTCCACTTTGCGTTGGGCGTTGGCAATCGCCTTGGTCACCCAGGGATGCTCGATCGCCTCTCCCTGCTCCATGCCCAGCTTCTGCATCAGTGAGGAGACACGGTCTGATGCGAAAATCCGCATCAGGTTATCCTCAAGGGAGAGATAGAAGCGGGTTGAGCCGGGATCACCCTGACGACCGGAGCGGCCACGCAGCTGGTTATCGACGCGACGAGATTCATGCCGCTCGGTACCGATCACATGCAGACCACCGGCGTCCAGCACCTGCTGATGACGCAGCTTCCAGTCGGCTCTGATTTTCTCCACCTGGACCGGATCCGGCTGGGGACCAAGAGTATCCTCGATTTCCATATCCGGATTGCCGCCGAGCACGATGTCGGTACCGCGACCGGCCATGTTGGTGGCGATGGTTACCGCACCAGGACGTCCGGCATCGGCAACAATCATCGCCTCACGCTCGTGCTGTTTGGCATTGAGCACTTCATGCTTGATCTTCTCATTGTCGAGCAGCGAGGAGATCAGTTCAGAGGTTTCGATAGAGGCGGTACCCACCAGCACCGGCTGGCCGCGTTTGATACAGTCATGGATGTCATCGGTGATCGCCTTGTACTTCTCCTCGGCGGAGAGATAGACCAGATCACCCATGTCGTCACGGATCATCGGCTGGTTGGTCGGGATCACCACCACTTCCAGACCGTAGATCTGCAGGAATTCCGGGGCCTCGGTGTCGGCGGTGCCGGTCATGCCGGAGAGTTTCTGGTAGAGGCGGAAATAGTTCTGGAAGGTGATCGATGCCAGGGTTTGGTTCTCCTGCTGAATCGCCACCCCCTCTTTGGCCTCGACCGCCTGATGCAGGCCCTCCGACCAGCGCCGGCCCGGCATGGTGCGGCCGGTAAACTCGTCGACGATGACGATCTGGCCGTCACGCACGATGTAATCGATATTCTTCTGGAACAGCACATGGGCACGCAACGCCGCCGTCACATGGTGCATCAGGTTGATATTGGCGCTGTCATACAGGCTCGATTCGGGACTGAGCAGCTCCATCTCGGTGAGCATCTCCTCGACATGCTGATGCCCGTCCTCGCTGAGGTAGACCTGCCGCGCCTTTTCATCCACGGAGTAGTCGCCCGGACCAAAATCCGGCTTGCAATCTTCGCCTTCAATCGGATCCTGACGGGTGAGATGGGGGATGATGGTATTGATGCTGGTGTAGAGATCGGAACTGCCTTCGGTCGGCCCGGAGATGATCAGCGGGGTGCGCGCCTCATCGATCAGAATGGAATCCACCTCGTCGACCACCGCAAAGAACTTCTCCCGCTGGGTGCGTTGCTCGGCGGAAAATGCCATGTTGTCGCGCAGATAATCGAAACCGAATTCGTTATTGGTTCCGTAAGTGATATCACAATGGTAGGCGTCCCGGCGCGACACCTTGCGCAGGTGGGGATAGCCCCCGGCCGATCCGTCATAGCTGGCATCGAGCTGATAGGAGGCCTCATCCGGACCCATGCCGCTGCCGGAGTTGATTACCCCTACCGTCAGGCCAAGAAAATCATAGAGCTTGCCCATCCAGGTCGCATCACGCCGCGCCAGATAGTCGTTCACCGTGATCACGTGCACGCCCTTGCCGGGCAGTGCATTGAGATAGGCTGCCAGGGTAGCCACCAGGGTCTTGCCCTCACCGGTGCGCATCTCGGCGATCTTGCCTGAGTGCAGCACCATGCCGCCGATCATCTGCACATCGAAATGGCGCATATTGAGGATACGCACACCGGCCTCACGCACAACGGCAAAGGCCTCTGGCATAATATCGTCCAGCGAGGTGCCCTGGGCAATCTGCTCTCTGAATTCCTGGGTCTTGGCCTTTAATTCTTCATCCGAAAGGCTTTGAATCGCTGCTTCAAGCTCATTGATCTTGGCAACGACCTTTGACATCCGTTTTACAAGACGATCATTTCGACTGCCAAAGACTTTCCTGAGAATCTTACTAACCATGAAATTAAGCTTTCCGTTGTGGATATAAAAAATAGTGCAGATGATACCGCAAAACAGCCGCTAATTGCACAGGAGAGGGGTCTATTCCGACTAGCGGGAACAGTTGTTAGAGATCACCCCGGGTCAAGGGTTCAATGGGAAGTTACTTGGCTTTCTTCAGATAGCTCAGCGGATTGATGGTTTTGCCATTGCGCGCAATTTCAAAATGCACATGGGGACCGGTTGAACGACCGCTGGAACCCATCAGTCCAATCACCTGCCCTTTGCTGATCAACTCGCCCTCGGCAACAAAAATCTTGCTGTTATGGGCATATTTGGTAACAAAACCATCGGCGTGCTTAACCTCGACCATGTAGCCGAAACCGCTCTTCTTACCGGCCCAGGTCACCAGTCCGGACGCCACTGCCATCACCTCGGAATCCTTTTTACCGGCAATATCCACACCATGGTGAAATGCCTTTTTACCGGTGAACGGGTCTTTTCGCTTGCCGTAATGGGATGAAATCCAGCCCTTTTTTACCGGCCGACCCTGGGGGGCCATCTGATCCTGCACCTTGGCGCTGGTAATCAGTCCGGCCAGCAGATCGAGTTTCTGTTCACGGTCTGCCAGTATCCGCGACAACTGCTCCATCTCGGCAACCAGATCATTCAGCTCGACCGATTCTGTCGATTCGGGGGTCTCTGCACCGCCCCGTGCGGGGGATTCGGAGAAGTTGAACTCCTCGGCGTCCAGCTCGCCCAATTCTGTCAGGCGCTCACCGAGGGCATCCAGGCGCAGAATCCTCGACTGCATCTCACCCAGACGTAACGCCAGGGCATCGAGATGGTCTCGGGTACTCTGGCGGGTGGTATCCAGTAAATCCTGCTGTGCTTCGATGAGATCTTCGAGCATCTCGTTGGCGCGATCCGGGTCTTCCACCACAACCTGGTTCTGACGCCCAAGCTCGTAGCCGAGCCACAGCGATCCACCGCTGACAAGGCTAAGAACAGCTATCAAACCCAGTCCGAGTGACACCAGGGAGAGCGACCGGCTGCCAGTTTTATGGCACAATTTGGAAAGGAAAATAATTTTCATGGATAAATCTGTTACCTTTGAAGGTCTCACTGCCAGCCCAGGCTGACAATCTCAACTTCAGGGTTATCCGTAACTCAAGAGCTTCCATGCAATCCAAGCCCCGCTATCCCAAAGCCATCGGCACTCTGCTCGGTTCCCAGTCGCTACCCGGATCTACTATCAGATCCCTGACTGCCGAGGGAAAAAGGCTAAACCAGCTCCTCGAGCTTGTTCGCTCGCTGTTGCCGGAACCGCTGGATAGCCACTGCCTTGCCGTTGTTAACGGCAAAAACAGCTTGATACTTTATACTGAATCCTCCGCCTGGGCCAGTCGTTTGCGCTTTTTCTCGCGCCAGCTGAAATCCAGAATGGAGGATTCAGGGGTCTCTGTCGGAAAGGTCTCAGTCAAGGTGCTGATTACGCGTGGTCCGGGTAAGACGATCCCAAGAAAACCGCGCCACCTGACAGCCGACAATGCGAAATTGATCAATGAGGTCGCCGAAAATCTTGGTGACCTTGAGCTGAGCGCGGCTTTAAAACGGCTCAGCCGGCATGTCACCGTTAAATCTTAGCTGGAGTGAACCGGCTTCATGTAGGAGATGGGGACCGCATCGCCCTCTTCGAAAGTCACCTCTTCCCAGGCGGTCTTGTCCGCCATCAGGGTTTTCAGCAGCTTGTTATTCAGCTCGTGGCCGGATTTTTTGCCACTGAAAGCACCGATCAGGCTATGACCCAGAAGATACAGGTCTCCTATTGCATCCAGGATTTTATGCTTGACGAACTCGTCTTCGTAGCGCAGTCCGTCTTCATTCAGGACCCGGTAATCGTCAACGACAATGGCATTATCCATACTGCCGCCCAAGGCCAGTTTGCGTTCGCGCAGCATCTCGATGTCGCGCAGAAAACCGAAGGTGCGTGCCCGGCTGACCTCTTTGACGAACGAGGTGGAGGAAAAATCGATTGCCGAGTACTTGGTTCGCTCGGCGAAGGCGGGATGATCGAATTCGATGGCGAACGCCACCTTAAAACCATCGAAGGGCTCGAAGGCAGCACGCTTGTCACCGTCTTCGACAACCACTTTCTTCTTGATTCTGATGAATTTTTTCGCCCGATTCTGCTCTTCGACACCGGCCGATTGAATCAGGAATACAAAAGGCCCCGCGCTACCATCCATGATAGGGACCTCCGGTGCGCTGACATCAACATAGGCGTTGTCGATGCCAAGCCCGGCAAAGGCAGACAGCAGATGCTCCACGGTGGAGACCCGTACACCATCCTGAACCAATGTGGTGGAGAGGCGTGTATCACCCACATTGTTGGGACAGGCCCGAATCTCGACCGGCTCTTCCAAATCGATACGCCGAAAAATAATCCCGGTGTCGGGTGCTGCCGGCCTGAGCGTGAGATAGACTTTTTCTCCCGTGTGCAATCCCACACCGGTCGCACGAATGACATTTTTGAGCGTTCGCTGCCGTATCATTTTATCTCTTGTCCCCTGTATTCAAACAGAATCTGGCGTAAATCCTTGAAATAGTAGCACAGCCACACAGAATTTAGGCAATCTTTCTGCCATTGCTGCACGCACAACCCGTCGTTCAGGAAGGCGATTCCTCATGCCGACCTCAGCTTCATTAGGGAATACCCTAATATGTACCAGTTCTTACAGGATTTTGCAAGATTATTACACCTCCATCAATCTGCCTGACGACGCAAAAACGCCGGTATATCCAGATAATCCATATCCTTGCTCTGTGCCGCTTCAACGTATGAACGCGCAGCCTGACGATCCTTTCTGACCACCGTCGGGCTGTCCATGTCGCGATAATCCACTGCGCCAAAAGCGTGCTCAGCCGCCACATCCGAATTGACCAGACGCACGGGCGCGGCTTCCTGAAGTTGCGGTTTCTGCACCTGCGCCGCAACCTGACCGAGACCGGTTGCAACCACTGTGACCCGCAACTCGTCCGTCATATCCGGATCAATAACCGTTCCAACCACCACTGTCGCATCATCACAGGCAAACTCCTTGACCGTATTGCCCACTTCGTCAAATTCACCAATGGAGAGATCCAGGCCGGCGGTGATATTGACCAGAATGCCACGCGCACCCGAGAGATTGATATCTTCCAGCAGCGGGCTGTTGATCGCCTGTTCGGCGGCATCACGCGCACGCGTTTCGCCCCGTGCTGAACCCGAGCCCATCATCGCCACGCCCATTTCCGACATGACCGTGCGAACGTCGGCAAAATCAACGTTGATCAGGCCCGGCCGCGTAATCAGCTCGGCAATGCCCTGTACCGCACCCAGCAACACATCGTTTGCGGATTTGAAGGCGTTGATCAGGCTCATCTCTTTGCCCAGCACCGCCAGCAGTTTTTCATTCGGGATGGTGATCAGCGAATCGACATACGCAGTCAACTCCTCGATGCCCTTGTTGGCGATCTGCATGCGCTTGCCGCCTTCAAACGGGAACGGCTTGGTGACAACCGCAACGGTGAGAATCCCGAGGTCCTTGGCCACCTCGGCCACCACGGGCGCCGCACCGGTACCGGTACCGCCGCCCATGCCCGCTGTGATGAATACCATATCCGAACCCTGCAGCGCTTCGTAGATACGGTCGCGGTCTTCCATAGCCGCTTCACGACCAATGATCGGATCGGCACCGGCGCCCAGACCCTTGGTAATGTTGTTACCCAGTTGCAGCAAGGTACGCACGTGGCTGTTTTTCAACGCCTGGGCGTCGGTGTTGGCACAAATGAACTCAACACCCTCGATGTTGGCATTCAGCATATGGTTGATGGCATTGCCGCCACCGCCACCCACGCCAACAACCTTGATCACAGCATTCTGACTGTATGCATCCATTAACTCGAACATTTGCCTCTCTCCTCATTCACATGGCAGTTTTGCCAATTGAAATTCTAAAAATCATCCATTCTCAGCGGGTATTAAAAATTCCCCTGAAACCAACTCTTCATCCGCTCCCACACCGCTTTCATGCCGCCCCCCGACGGTATGTCCTGCAAGCGTGTGTTACGGTTCTGCTGACCAAACAGCAACAGACCGACTCCGGTCGCATAAATCGGGTTACGCACCACATCGACCAGTCCGGTCACATAGTGGGGCACACCCAGTCGAACCGGCATGTGGAACACCTCCTCAGCCAGTTCGATTAATCCTTCCATCTTGGAACTGCCGCCGGTCAACACCACGCCTCCGGCGATCAGATTTTCAAAACCGCTGCGACGCAATTCGGACTGGATCAGCGTCAACAGCTCTTCGTAACGGGGCTCGACCACCTCAGCCAGGGTCTGGCGTGACAGCCGACGGGCCGGACGGTCGCCGATGCTCGGCACCTCGATGCTCTCGTCACTGGTGGCCAGTTGGGTCAGCGCACAGGCATACTTGATCTTGATCTCTTCGGCATGCTGGGTAGGGGTGCGCAACGCTACGGCGATGTCGTTGGTCACCTGATCCCCGGCGATCGGAATCACCGCGGTGTGCCGGATAGAGCCTTCGGTGAAAACGGCAATATCGGTGGTACCTCCGCCGATATCCACCAGGCAAACGCCGAGATCCTTCTCATCGTCGCTCAACACCGCATAACTGGAGCTGAGTTGTTCAAGGATCAGATCATCCACCTCGAGGCCGCAGCGCCGCACGCACTTGATGATGTTCTGCGCCGCGCTCACCGCGCCGGTGACCATATGCACCCGCGCCTCGAGACGCACCCCGGACATGCCGATCGGCTCCCGAATACCCTCCTGCTGATCGATGATGAACTCCTGGGGCAGGATGTGCAGGATCTTCTGGTCTGCCGGGATAGCCACGGCACGCGCCGCATCGATCACCCGTTCGACATCTCCATGGGTCACCTCGCGATCCTTGATCGCGACGATACCGTGGGAGTTGAGGCTGCGGATATGGTTTCCGGCGATCCCGGCATGCACCGAATGGATCTCACAACCGGCCATCAATTCAGCCTCTTCAACCGCACGCTGGATGGACTGCACTGTGGATTCGATATTCACCACCACGCCTTTCTTTATGCCGCGCGAGGGGTGAGAGCCGATGCCGATAATCTCGATCTCGCCATCCGGTCGCACCTCACCGACGATCGCCACCACCTTGGAGGTGCCGATATCAAGCCCGACGATCAGATTTTTCTCCGCTTTCTTGGTCATTTAAACCTGTCCTTTATCGTCTCGGACCCTGGTCCCGGAGTTGCGAACAACACCGGAGCTCTCTGCTTCTTGATCCATATCTGTCTCAATCATTTCCCATTTCACCGCCAGACCGTTGGTGTAACGCAGATCCACCACCCTGGCGCGTTTTGTATTGTCGCGGTTGAGTTCCGGGTAGATCCGGATGAAACGCTGCAAGCGCTGATCAACATCAACCTTGCCCAGCTTCAGCGCCAACTGATCACCGAGGCCGACACGCCATGAGCCGCGTCCATCCACGGCCAGTTCGGTAATCGCCACTGCCAGCGGCCTGAGCATCTGGTTGAGCTCTGCGAAGCGTTCGACCACCCATTTGGCATCTTCATCCGGCCCTGAAAAATTAGGCAGCCCGGCCGGCAGTTCCGATTTTTCAGGGGCAAATATCTCACCGCGCAAATTCACCAACCGGTCGGCATCCCAGCGCGCCAAAGGCTGTTGCTCGGTGACTGTCATCACCAGGGTGTCAGGCCAGACGCGGCGGACGCTGGCGCCTTCCACCCAGGCCAGCTCTTCGGCGGCGCGGCGAACACTCGCCACATCCACGGTAAAAAAATTGCCACGCACCACTCTGCCCACTGCGCTCTCCAGCACCGGACGCTTCAGGTGACGAAATTCACCGTCGATCCTGACCACCTTCAGGGGCAACACGTTGGGATCGCGCAGCGTCACAACCCCCCAGGCTGTTCCGGCCCCCATCAACGCAAACAGCAACACCGCAAGTGACCAGCGACCCAGCCGATGCCAGTCCAGCGGTCGAACCTGCGTCTTATCTGCTGCTTTTGTTTTCTGTTCGGTTGTCATTGTTTACTTTCCAGGCTGGTTTCGAGAATTCTCCAGACCAGTTGCTCAAAACTCAGTCCACGCACCTTGGCCGCCATGGGAACCAGGCTATGATCGGTCATACCCGGCACGGTATTCACTTCCAGCAGATAGGGCTTGCCGTTCCGGTCAAGCATCATATCGACCCGACCCCAGCCACTCGCCCCCACCGCTTTGAATGCCTTTAGCGCCAACTGTTGTAATTCACCCTCCTCCTCTCCTGGCAAACCGCACGGACAGTGATAGCGGGTGGTATTGGCGATGTACTTGGCGTCATAATCGTAAAAGGTATGGGGCGTCTCCAGCCTGATCAGCGGCAACGCCTCATCCTGCAGAATCGATTCGGTATACTCCGGCCCGTCGATCCACTGCTCCGCCAGAACCTCGGAATCGTATTTGCTCGCCTCATTCCAGGCCGCCTCCAGTTCCCCGGCATTCTCCACCCGCGCCATGCCAATGCTGGAGCCCTCGCGCGCAGGCTTGATCATCAGCGGAAAATCCAGCGCCTGGGCAGCGGCCAGATCGGCTTCGCTCTCCAGCAGCACAAAGGCCGGTGTCGGCAAGCCAAGACCTGCCCAGAGCAGCTTGCAGCGGAATTTGTCCATGCTCAGCGCCGAGCCCTGTACACCACTGCCGGTATAAGGCATGCCGATCGATTCGAGCGCGCCCTGGATAACCCCGTCTTCTCCGCCTCGGCCATGTAACACGATGAAGGCGCGGTCAAAGGCTCCTGCCTGCAATACAGCCAGCACATCATGCCCGGCATCGATGGGATGGGCATCGACACCCCCGCGCAACAGACCGTCTAGGACGGCCCGGCCGCTCTTGAGCGATACCTCGCGCTCTGCTGACAATCCGCCAAACAGGACCGCGACCTTGCCGAAATCAGCTGCAGTTGTATTCATTCCACTGCCCCCTCACCGATAACCCGCACCTCGGTGTGCAATTCGATGCCGAACGCAGTAAACACCTGATGCTGTACAGCGGTTATCAATGACTCAATCTCCGAGGCGGTGGCATGGCCGGTATTGATGATGAAATTGGCGTGCTTGTCGGAAACACAGGCGCCACCAATACAGTAATTTTTCAGGCCCGCCCGTTCGATCAGGCGCGCGGCATAATCATCCGCAGGGTTGCGGAACACCGAACCACAACTCGGCAGTCCGGTCGGCTGGGTCTCGGCGCGCCGGCTGAGCAGTTGACGAATCTTCTCCTGACCGCTCTCCACATCACCCATCTCCAGGTCCAGATAGGCCGCCAGAAACCACTCCCCAGCCGGCCCTTTGACACTGCGATAGGCCACCTCGAACTCGGCAGGCAGACGCGTTCTCACCTGGCCCTGCCGGTCGATGGTCTCGACCTTGATGACCCGCTCCCAGGTCTCGCCGCCAAAGGCGCCGGCATTCATTGCCAGGGCACCGCCCATGGTGCCCGGGATACCGGCCAGAAACTCGGCGCCACACAGACCCTTGCGCGCCGCGAACCGGGACACCTTGGCGCATGCTGCACCGGCCTCGACCCGCAAGCTAGTGGCGCCTTCAACCCGGATATCTTCAAGACACCCTTGAGTCGCTATCACCGTTCCCCGGAAGCCGCCATCACGGACCAGAAGGTTGCTGCCCAGACCGAGCCAGAACAGGGGCTCATCCGAATCCAGTTGCCGGAGAAAGGTCATCAGATCCTGACTGTCTGCCGGGCGATAAAACCGGTCTGCCGGACCACCCACGCGCCAGGTGGTATGCCGGGCCAGAGGCTCGTCATAACGCATCTCCCCGCGCAACTGGATGGGTTCCATGGCAACCATCACTGTGGTTTTCTCCTCTTGCTTCGCTTCAGCATCGACACGGGATTATCCGTCGCCTGAGGCGGTGCAGGTTTAGGCGTCGTCTTTACTTCTGGCAGCAGCAGTCGACTCAGGGACTCACCGCAACCCATGTGCAATTTTCTGCAAATACCCGGGTTCATTGATCCGCTCCCGCAGTTGACCACTGTTCGGCCAGACTGGCGGCCACCGCGCCGATATCCCCGGCCCCGGACAGCATCACGATATCGTCCTCCAGCACCAGCCGCTCCAGCAGTTCCGGAACCTCGGTGATAGGATCGACAAACACCGGATCAACCTGGCCACGGATACGTATCGCGCGGCTCAGAGAACGGCCATCAGCACCGGGAATAGGTGTTTCACCCGCGGCAAACACCTCGCCAAGAATAAGAACATCGGCACGCGACAACACCTGCACGAAGTCGTCGAACTGCTCCTGGGTACGACTGTAGCGGTGTGGCTGGAACACCAGGACAAGGCGACGACCCGGCCAACCACCACGCACCGCATCCAGAGTCGCGGCAACCTCATTGGGGTGGTGCCCATAATCATCGACCAACATCAGATTACGGCCATCGGAGAGTCTGGCATCGGTCACCTGGAAGCGCCTGCCGATTCCCTGAAAGTCTTTTAGCGCCTTCTGGATCATCGCCACCGGGACACCCAGTTCCAGCGCAACGGCAATCGCAGCCAAGGCGTTCAGAACATTATGTACGCCCGGCATGTTGAGACTGACCGCAAATGCCTCGCCTTCCGGCGGCGCCACCTTGAAGTGGGTCTGTGGACCTTGTTGACGAATATCCGTCGCCCGCAGATCGGCATCATCCGAAACACCATAAGTGATCACCTGACGGGTAATCTCCGGCAGCATGTCCCTGACCTCGGGGTCATCGATACACAACACCGCCAGACCGTAAAACGGCAGATGATGCAGGAACTCCACGAAGGTCTGGCGCAAGCGGTTGAAATCTCCGCCATAGGTAGCCATATGATCGGCATCGACATTGGTGACGATAGAGATCATCGGCTGCAGATAGAGGAAAGAGGCATCGCTCTCATCCGCCTCGGCCACCAGGTACTCGCTGGCGCCCAGGTGCGCGTAGGTACCGGCCGAGTTGAGCTTACCGCCGATCACGAATGTCGGGTCCAGTTCACCCTCGGTCAGCAGACTGGCCACAAGGCTGGTGGTGGTGGTTTTGCCATGGGTGCCGGCTACCGCTATGCCGTAATGAAAACGCATGATCTCCGCAAGCATTTCTGCACGCGGTACAACGGGTATGCGATGTTCTCTGGCAGCCATTACCTCGGGATTTTCATCCCGCACCGCGCTGGAAATCACCACCGCATCCGCACCCAGGATATTATCGGTGCGATGTCCGATATGGATGTCCGCACCCTGTTCCGCCAGACGACGTGTCGCGGCGTTCTCTTTCAGATCCGAACCGGAAATCCGGTAACCGAGATTGAGCATCACCTGAGCAATGCCGTTCATCCCCGATCCGCCGATACCGATAAAGTGCAGGTGACGCATGCGACCCATCGTTTCCGCCAATCGACGCTGTTGACGCTTGGTCTGGTTCATCAGCGTGTCACCTCTTTCTCCAAAACCGCCTGGCAATGATCCGCCACATCTGCAGTTGCATTGATCAGCGCCAGTGAGCGGGCCGATTCGGCCATCTGCAGCACCTTGTTTCTATCCCGGTCCAGGTCAAGCAGAACCGCTTGCAGGGCAACCTGGGTGAATCGCGCCTGGGGTATCAGCAGCGCCGCGCCCTGATCCGCCAGATAACGGCCATTCAGGGTTTGGTGATCATCCACCGCATAGGGGTATGGGACCAGCACCGAAGCCACACCAGCGGCGGCCAGCTCGGCGACCGTCAGGGCGCCCGACCGACAGACCACCAGGTCGGCCCAACCGTAGGCCTCGGCCATGTCGTTGACGAATGCGCTTACTTCCGCCTCCACGCCCACCGACCGATAAGCGGCCGTGGTCGCCTCAACCTTGTCACGGCCAGCCTGATGACGAACCAGCGGTCGGACATCGGCAGCCAGTCCGGCAATGGCCGCTGGCAACATTTCATTCAATATCTGCGCCCCCTGGGAACCGCCCAGCACCAGCAGTCGCAAAGGTCCCTCGCGACCGGCCAGACGCTCGACCGGCGGAGCAATCGTGGCGATTTCCGGGCGCACCGGGTTGCCTGTCACCTTGGCGCCACGATCGGCGGAAAAACTCCCGGGAAAGGCCTCGAGTACAACGGTGGCGATGCGCGCCAGCCAACGGTTGGTCAGACCCGGAACGGCATTCTGTTCGTGAATCAGCAGCGGCCTGGCCATCAGTCTCGCGACCAATCCACCCGGGCCGGAGGCAAAGCCACCCATGCCGACCACCAGATCCGGTTTTCTTCTTCGGATCACTGCCAGTGCCTGAGACATGGCGATCGCCATCTTGAACGGCGCAGCCAACCAGCGCAGCAGACCATTGCCGCGCAACCCCTTGATCCTGATCCACTCCAGCGAATAGCCATGTTCAGGCACAACGCGCGATTCGAAACTGTTCGGCGTGCCCAACCAGAACACATCCGCGCCCCTGGAGCGCAGCTCATCGGCAACCGCCAGGGCTGGAAACACATGCCCCCCTGTCCCACCGGCCATGATCATCACTCGCCCTTCCATGGCTCGCCTCCGGATCCTGTTTCTGCCTGCGCCGGGTTGCGCAGTTCAAAGTCGATTCGCACCAGCATCGCAATAACCATGCAGGCGACGATAATACTGTTGCCACCGTAGCTCATCAGCGGCAGGGTCAGCCCCTTGGTAGGCAGCAGTCCCACGTTGACGCCGATATTGATAAACGCCTGCATACCGATCCACAGCGACAACCCCTGCGCCACATAGGAGGCAAAACGCTGGTTCATCTGCTCGGCGCGGGCGCCAATACGGAACCCCCGCCAGACGATCACCGCGAACAGCAGGACCACCATCAGCGTACCCACCAGTCCGAACTCCTCACCAATTACCGCCATCAGGAAATCGGTGTGCGCCTCCGGCAGATAAAACTGTTTTTGAATGCCATTGCCCAGACCAACGCCGAACCACTCACCGCGACCAAAGGCGATCAACGCCTGGGCAAGCTGATAACCACTACCCTCGACATCCGCCCAGGGATCGAGAAATGCGGTAACCCGCTGCAGTCGGTAGGGGGAGAAGATCACCATCACCACCAGCATCGAGCCGACCAGACCCAGCAACACCGCAAACTGCCAGACAGCCACGCCACCGAGAAACAGCATGCCGAGCGCTGTCGCCAGCAGCACCGCGGTGGTGCCAAAATCGGGCTGAAACATAATCAGGGAACAGGCCACGCCGAGCAGCAGCATCGGCTTGATGAAACCCCAAATGCTGTGCGTAACCTCAACCTGACGGCGCACCAGATAGCCGGCGATATACACCACCATGAACACCTTCATGAATTCCGAGCTTTGCAGATTGAAGGGTCCGATGGGAATCCAGCGAATCGCCCCGTTGGCCTCGCGCCCCAGTCCCGGCACCAGCACCAGCATCAGCAGAAACAGGCCAAGCAGATACAGAGCACCCCCGGCCTTCTGCCACTGGACCACGGGGATGCGCAGCAACAGCAGCGCACCGATGAAACCCAGCACAATGGCAATCAGATGGCGATTGACATAATAGAAAGGCGCCGGAGCAATGCGGTGCAGGGAAGCAGAGGCCACCATCACCAGTCCCAGACCCAATAGCGCAACCGCCGCCGCGATCAGCAGATAGTCGAGATCGGGCATACTCAGAGAGTTCTGACCGACTGTCGCCTGCTTGCGAGCCAGCGTCGTCATTGCGTCAGCCCCTGTACGGCAGCGATAAACATTTCACCCCGATGCTCATAGTTCCTGAACATATCGAAGCTGGCGCAGGCCGGTGACAACAGCACCCGATCACCTGCACGGGCCAGTTCAGCCGCCCTTGCAACCGCTTCATCCATACTGGCGGCGTGTACTACCGGCACGACACCACCGAGTTGCGTCTCGATCAGCCCCGCGGCCTCACCGATCAGCACCACCGCCCGCGCTGACGCCTCGACTACCGGGGTCAACGCAGAAAAATCAGCGCCTTTTGCCTGCCCACCGGCGATCAGCACGGTACGGCTGTCGTCATCGGACAGAAAACCGTTCAACGCCGCAATGCTGGCGCCGACGTTGGTGCCCTTGGAATCGTTGTACCAGCACACCCCGTTATGCTCTGCCACGAACTCGGTGCGATGTGGCAATCCACGAAACTCGCCCAGCGCCTGGAGCATGGCCGACATAGGCAGCTCCAGCGCCATGCCCAGGGCCAGGGCCGCCATTGCATTGGCAAGATTATGCCGCCCTGGGATTTTCACTGCGGCGACTGGCAACAGATTCTGCTCTTCGTAGCCGATCCAGAGTCCTGAATCCAGCTGACGCAGGCCGAAGGTCTTTTCGCCGGGCTCGCCGAGGGTAAAGAACAGGTCATCGCCATCACCCTGGGGCATGGCCATGACCATCGCATCATCACGATTCAATATCCGGTACCTGGCCCGCCAGTAAAGCGTCGCCTTGGCATTGGCATACTCATCAATGCTCGCGTATCGATCCAGATGATCTGCCGAGACATTCAGCACCACAGCCGCATCCGGGGTCAAGGCAAAGGTGGTCTCCAACTGAAAACTCGACAGTTCCAGCACATAGAGATCGGCTTCAGGATCGAGGATATCCAGCGCCGGCTCGCCCAGATTGCCACCGACCCGGACTTTCCGGCCCGCCTGGGCGGCCATCTGTCCCAGCAGTGTAGTCACCGTGCTCTTGCCATTGGAGCCGGTAATCGCCGCGACCGGGGCATTGACATGCCGCGCAAACAACTCGATATCGCCAATGATCTCAATGCCGCGGCGACTCGCCTCGGATATCAGCGGATGACGTATCGAAACCCCCGGACTGACCACCAGCAGATCGGCCGCCTGAAAGGCCGCTTCATCGAAGCCACCGAGGAACAGGGCCGTATCGGGTAACTCTTCGCGCAACTGCTCCAGGCCGGGGGGAGTTTCGCGGCTATCGGTGATGGCCACCGACAGCCCCTGCTCCGAAAGAAAACGCGCACAGGAAAGCCCGGTCTTTCCCAGACCTACGATCAACACCTTTTGATCTGTATTTGCCTTCATCTGCTTCTGCTCTCTCAATCAGAATCGATAGCAATAAAACTCAGCGAATCTTCAGACTCGCCAGCCCGACCAGCACCAGGATCACCGTCACAATCCAGAAGCGCACAATCACCCGCGGCTCGGGCCAGCCCTTCAATTCAAAATGGTGATGCAGGGGCGCCATGCGGAAAATCCGGCGACCGGTCAGCTTGAAGGATGCGACCTGCAGCATCACCGAGACCGTCTCCATGACGAACACACCACCCATAATCAGCAACACCAACTCCTGGCGAACCACCACCGCCACCACGCCCAACGCGGCACCCAACGCCAGCGCGCCCACATCACCCATGAAGACCTGGGCCGGATAGGCGTTAAACCAGAGAAAACCGAGACCTGCGCCCACCAGGGCGCCACAGAAGACCGCCACTTCACCGACACCGGGCAGAAACGGGATCAACAGATAATTGGAGATCTGGGCATGACCCGAGACATAGGCAAAGATGCCCAGAGCTCCGGCCACCAGCACCGTCGGCATGATCGCCAGGCCGTCCAGACCGTCGGTGAGATTGACCGCATTGCTTGAGCCGACGATGACAAAGTAGGTCAGCACCACGAACCAGGGACCCATGTCGATCACGATGCTTTTGATGAAAGGGATGATCAGCTGGGTCTCGGCGGGAAGTGCCGCGGTGGCATAGAGCGCATAAGCCGCACCCAACCCAGCCACCGACTGCCAGAAATATTTATAGCGGGCAGCCAGCCCCTTGGGATCTTTCAGCACCAGTTTCTTATAGTCGTCGTAGAAACCGATCACGCCAAACACCAAAGTGACAATGATCACGACCCAGACATAACGGTTATTCAGGTCCGACCAGAGCAGGGTACTAATCGAGACGGCCACCAGCAGCAGTGCGCCACCCATGGTCGGCGTTCCTGCCTTTGACAGGTGGGTCTGCGGGCCATCATCACGCACCGTCTGGCCGATCTGGTGGAAGGTGAGACGCCGGATCATCACCGGCCCCACCAGAAACGAGATCACCAGCGCCGTCAAAACGCCAAGAATCGCCCGCAGGGTCAGGTACTGGAAAACATTAAACCCTGTGTTGATCTCCGCCAGATATTCAGACAGAAGCAGCAGCATCAGACACCCTCCCCATTGATAAGCGCATTCACTACCTGCTCCATCCCGGCACTCCTGGATCCTTTGACCAGCACCGCGTCCCCGGCACCTAGCTCACCCTGCAGGGCAGCTATCAGCTCGGCGTTATCCCGAAAAACACGCCCCCCGTGCCCAAATGCTTCGGCGGCAAGTCCGGCGTTACCTACTGCATACAAACGGGTGATCTGCTGACATCTGGCGGCATTACCCAGTTCCCGATAGAAATCCGCCTCACCCTCGCCCAGTTCGGCAAGTGGTCCAAGCACCAGGAAACGCTGACCCGGTGCGGCAGCAAGCACCGCAATGGCCGCGCTTACCGATTCAGGATTGGCGTTATAGCTGTCATCGACCAGGTATACACCCTGCCTGGCTTGCCTGAACTGCAGACGGCCCGCCACCGGACTGATCGAGGCGAGGCCCTGCTGAATCTGTTCCGCCGTAGCGCCAAGTTGCAGCGATACCGCCGTGGCAGCCGCCGCGTTCAGCTGGTTGTGATATCCCGCCAGTGACATGGAGATAGCGATCTCACCCATCGGCGTGGCAATCACAAAACGGTTAACAAAGCCCTGATCGTTCCAGCAAAACTCGCTGCTGTCGCTGAGCAACAGGACATCCGCGCTAGGTGAAGTACCGAAACGCAGGCTTCTCTTGCCGGCGCTCAACTCTCTCCAGATACCCGACATCAGATCATCGCCGTTGTAGATAATGCAGCCATCCGCTTTGAGGCCGTTGATAATCTCACCCTTGGCGCGTGCCACCTGCTCGACGCTGCCAAAGCCTTCCAGATGGGCACGACCCGCATTGTTGATCAGCACGCAATCCGGCTGGGCAATACGGCTCAGGTAGTCGATCTCGCCCACATGATTGGCGCCCATCTCGACCACAGCGAAATCATGCTCCTGGAGACGCAACAGGGTCAGTGGCAGACCGATATCATTATTCAGATTACCCTGGGTGGCCAGCACCTTGCCCTGGGTCGAGAGAATGGCCGCCACCATCTCTTTCACTGTTGTTTTACCATTGCTGCCGGTAATGGCCACCACCGGCACAGCGCTGCTCTCCCGCCACATGGCAGCGAGACGCCCCAGGCCGATACGCGTGTCATGTACCAGCAGCCGCGGCATGTTAATCGCTGTATCCCGGCTGACCATGGCGCCTGCCGCACCCTGCGCCAATGCCTTGTCCAGGTAATCGTGGCCATCGAAGTTCGGCCCCTTGAGGGCGACAAACAGCTGCCCGGGATTGATCCGACGCGTGTCGGTGGAGACGGCATCGAAGCTCACATCTGCGCCGAGATGCCTGGCGTTCAGACGATCGCTGATTTCACTCATGGCGAAACGGATCATGGGCGCACCTCCCCAAGTACCTTCGCCACCTGGTGACGGTCGCTGTAGGGAATGCGCAGATCGCCGATTTGCTGATAATCCTCGTGCCCCTTGCCGGCGATCAATACGACATCACCAGGAGAGGCGTAACGGAGAGCGCCCTCGATGGCGGCCGCACGATTGGCGATCACAACCGCCTCGGAAGCATTCAACATGCCCCCGAGAATCTCCTCAATAATGGCTTCACTGGCTTCACCACGTGGATTGTCATCGGTGACATAGACCTGATCGGCATACTCCTCGGCGATCCTGCCCATCTCGGGTCGCTTACCCCGGTCACGTTCACCCCCGCAACCAAACAGGCAGATCAGGCGGCCTGCGGTGTGGGCGCGCAACGCCTGCAGCGTTTGCGACAAGGCATCCGGCGTATGGGCGTAATCGACCACTACCAAGGGCTGTCCGGCACCACCGAAACGCTGCATGCGCCCGGCAACTGTCTGCACCCGTGACAGGCGGCTGAGCGCCTCGCCAAGGGACAAACCGCGATGCAGCAGCACGACCAGAACCGCCAGCAGATTACTCACATTGAACTGTCCCAGCAGAGGGGTCCGAAGTTCACCTTTACCCCAACTGCTTTCGATAGCAATATGCTGACCGTCACTATCAGCCTGAAGACGGCTGACACCTATCCACTGCTCCAGCCCTTTCCCCGACATGCTCTCCAGGCTGTAACCGATAACCGGCAGGCGGCCCTGCAGGGTCTGCTGCAGTTGCAGGCCAAACTCATCGTCCATATTCAGCACCGCCGCCGAGAGGCCTGGCATCTCAAACAGGCGTTTTTTGGCGCTCGCGTACTGATCCATGCTGCCGTGATAATCGAGGTGATCGCGGCTGAGATTGGTCAATACCGCGATATCGAAGCGCAGATCCTCGACCCGCGCCTGATCCAGCGCATGGGAGGAGACCTCCATTGCCACAGCGCTGGCATTAGCCTCGCGCATCTCCGCCAACAGTGACTGCACCTCGATCGGGTCCGGAGTGGTATGCAGGCCCTGTCTGAGCGCCCCGAGAAGACCGCTGCCCAGGGTGCCGATCACACCACAGCGGGTGTCGGGCGCCAGGGCCTGGGCCAGGAACTGCGTGCAACTGGTTTTGCCATTGGTGCCGGTAAAACCCGCCAGATAGAGCGATTCCGAGGGATGCCCAAAAAAACGCCCTGCAATACGGCTGACCTGACGGCGCAGACCGGCAACCGCGATAAAGGGCACGCCAATCTGTTCGGCAGACGCTGCGACACGTTCTGCGCTCCACTCTTCATTCGGTTCATAAATGACAGCAACCGCACCACGTTCCAGCGCCTGTTGCAGATACACCAGGCCATGCTTGAAGGTTCCGGCACAGGCCAGAAAGGCGCTACCGGGAGAGACCAGACGACTGTCCAGTGTTATCGCACTGATCTCCCGATCCTGGGCCATCGGCAACTGCGCCAGGTCCGCAAGCAAATCAGATAACCGACAGGTGGAATGCAGAAGGGAGGCCGTCATCATTTCTCGCCTCCCAGACTTGCCAAACGGACACTCTCTTCAGGAAGGTCGTCCGGCGGGATATTCAATAGCCGCAAGGCCCCGGTCATCACCTTTGAAAAGACCGGCGCGGCCACCTGCCCTCCGTAATACTTACCGGCACTGGGCTCATCGATCATCACCACCATCACCAGGCGCGGGTCGCTGGCAGGCACTATGCCGGCAAAAACCGCGAGATAGCGGTCGTCCGCATAGCCACCCGAAATGCTCTTTTTCGCCGTGCCGGTTTTACCTGCCACCCGATACCCAGGTACCGCCGCCGCCGGGGCTGTGCCTTCCGAGGAAACCACTGCCTCCATCATCTTTCTGACCGCCTTGGCGGTGGAAGCGCGCATCACACGCTCCCCGTCAGGAATCTTGTCACGCTTGATCAGGGAAAGCTGTCGTTTGACACCATCTGCGGCCAGCACCGAATAGGCACGGGCCAACTGCAGCGGCGTGACTGACAGGCCATAGCCGAAGGAGAGGGTCGCCTGATCAATCTTGGCCCAGCGTTGTGGCGGGGTTAGCTGACCACCCGACTCTCCGGGAAATCCGGTACTGGTCGGATCGCCAAAGCCGAGCTTGGAGAAAAAGCTGTAGAGATCCTCCTTGGGCATATCCAGGGCGATTTTACTGACACCGACATTACTCGATTTAAGAATCACGGTAGAAACATCGATCACCCCGTAATTGCGATAATCCTTGACCTGGTGGCGACCCACCCGGTAATAGCCCGGCGTGGTATCGATAACGGTGTCGGGTTTATAGCGCCCGGTTTCCAACGCCGCAGCAATGGTCAGCGGCTTCATGGTAGAGCCCGGCTCGAAGACATCGGTGACCGCGCGATTTCTGAATCGCCCGGCCTTGCCGCGCTTTGAACCGTTGGGGTTATAGGCCGGCTGATTGACCATCGCCAACACTTCGTTGGTCCTTGCATCCAGGATCACAGCGGAGCCGGATTTCGCCTTGTTGTGCTTGACTGCGGCCTTCAACTCCCGGTAGGCGAGAAACTGCAGACGCCGGTCGAGACTGAGTGTGAGATTGTTACCCGGCATGGGCTTCTGGATATTTTCCACATCCTTCACCGCCCGGGCACGCCCGTCCCGGATCACCATCTTCTTGCCGTTGGTGCCTTTCAGCCACTCCTCATAGGCCAGTTCAAGACCTTCCTGACCGACATCATCGACGCCGGTAAAACCGATGACATGGGCAAACACCTCGCCGGCCGGGTAGTAGCGGCGATACTCGCGCTGCAACTCGACCCCCTTGGTATCCAACTCATCGACCGCCGCTGCCAAGTCAGGATTTACCCGGCGCTCCAGATAGACGAAAGCGCGGTTACTGCGCTCGGCCAACAGACGGCGCAACTCGTCAACATCCTTGCCCAGTATCTTGGCCAGCGGCATCAGTGTCTTGGCGTCGGGGGATAAGACACGCGGGTTGGCCCACACCGAATCAACCGGGGTACTGATGGCCAGGGGCTCGCCCTGGCGATCGGTAATCATGCCGCGATAGGCCGGCATCTCGACCACGCGAAGGTGACGACGCTGCCCCTCATGTTGCAGAAAATCGGTCTCGAAAATCTGCCGATCGACGGCACGGGCAACCAGAACGACAGACGACGCAGCCAACAGAGCAAGCAACACCCAGCGCCTGACCCGATAACGGGGCATCGCTCTCTGCTCGCTCTTGAGGGCCTGTTCGGCCCGCTTTTGCCGTCTCTTATCAGCCATATCAGGGCCTGATCACCAAAACCTCAGCGGTTGATGGAATGTGCATTTTCAAATCCTTGGTGGCGATTTTTTCGATTCGCCCATGAGTTCCCCAGGTACTCTGCTCAATCTGCAGACGCCCCCACTCGATCTCAATCGCATCGCGCTGGGCCTGCAGTACCTTCAGCTCCACAAAATACTTTCTCGAGGCATACTTCGCATAGACCACGCCTATGGCTGATGAAAGCACCATCAGGCCGAGCAGCAGCAGTGTGATGAACTGCCGCCGGTTCATGCCGTACGCTCGGCAACGCGCATCACGGCACTGCGCGCGCGCGGGTTCTGCCTGACTTCGTCATCCCCTGCATGGATCGCCTTACCGATGCGCCTCAACCGACCACCGGTCTGATCCTGAGTCACCGGCAACCCGATCGGTAACTGCGGTCCACGCTCCTCGTCGCGCATGAAGCGCTTGACTATCCGGTCTTCCAGGGAGTGGAAACTGATCACCACCAGGCGACCACCGACGGCGAGTACTTCCAGCGACAAACCCAGGCAGTCGCGCAGATCATCCAATTCTCTATTAATGTAAATCCGGATCGCCTGAAAGGCGCGGGTGGCCGGGTGTTTGCCCTTTTCCCAGGCAGGATTGGCCGCCGACACAATCTCCGCCAACCGGGTGGTGGTGGTGATCGGCGCGGCCTCTCTCCCGGCGACAATGGCCCGGGCAATGCGCTTGGCGTAGCGCTCCTCTCCGTACTCTTTCAGCACCTGGGCTATATCCTTCTCCTCGGCACCCGCCAGCCATGTGGCCGCGCTCATGCCGGAGGAGTTGTCCATGCGCATATCCAGGGGGCCTTCATGGAGAAAGCTAAAGCCACGCTGCGACTGATCCAGTTGTGGCGAAGAGACCCCCAGATCCAGCAGAATCCCGCTGACTTTCCCGCAAACCCCGTGTTTTTCAGCGATTGTCTTCAACTCGGCAAAAGATCCCTGTTCAATCCCAAAACGCTTGTCTCCCGCAAACAGACCCTGGGCACACTGAATGGCCTCTGGGTCCTTATCTATCGCAATCAATCGCCCCTCGGCACCCAGCGCCTGCAGGATAGCTGCACTATGACCACCCCGCCCAAACGTCCCATCTATATAGATACCCGAAGATGAAACAGTCAGCGCCTGCAGTGCTTCGCTGTGCAGCACTGGCAGATGTTGTTTAGGCTCTGCCATGATTAAATTGAAAGATTTTCCAGGCCAGCAGGCAGCACGAGGTTCTCCAGATCGACCTCGTCCAGCCAGGTATCACGCTTCCGCGTCCAGCGCTCCTCTTCCCAGAGCTCAAATTTTTTGCCCTGTCCAATCAATACGGTATGCTTCTCCAGGGAAGCAAATTCTCTTAAGGGGGGAGGCAGCAACACACGCCCCTGGGAATCCATCTCCACCTCAGTCGCATGACCCACCAACAGTCTTTGCAACTGACGTGTATTTTTATCAAAGGTAGGAAGCGCCATTAGATTCTTTTCGATCTCTACCCACTCAGGCATCGGATAGATCAGCAGGCAACGCTCGGGATCAACGGTAATGATTAACTGCGAGGCACACTCTTCCTGCAACCGACCACGATATCGTGTCGGTATTGCCAGACGCCCCTTCGCGTCTAAGTTGAGCCTGTTGACACCTCGGAACAAACCGAACCCTCCCCATTTATCCCCACTTTCCCCCACTTATTCCCATAATAGGTACCGGAATCGCCACTTGTCAAGAAAATCAAACCACAGAAATAGGAAAAACTTCCTTTAAAGACAGGGAGTTAGGAGAACCTTTGAAGAGAGCATACACGGAGATAACTCACGCTAAATCAGTGCAGTAAAATACGCACTTAAAGTGAATTATTAGATATAATAGGAATTAAAATCGAGAAATGTAAAGAATAAAGAATTAGGAGCCGGCCTGTAAGCCGGGTTCTGTCGAGAATGGCCATTCATCTGGGACATGCGTCACCGCATGCCTCAAGCAACCTACCCAGGGACCATGTGGACCACATGTCGCGGATCAAACCGCCTGCCCCTCTATTTGGTCTTGCTCCGAACGGGGTTTACCCTGCCACCACTGTTACCAGTGGCGCGGTGCGCTCTTACCGCACCATTTCAACCTTACCAGCCCGAAGGCTTCGGCGGTATATTTTCTGTGGCACTTTCCGTAGGCTTGCGCCCCCCAGGCGTTACCTGGCGTTCCGTCCTGTGGAGCCCGGACTTTCCTCCACCCTTAAAGGGCAGCGACCATCCGGCCGACTCCTGCCGGCAAGACTATAGCAGCCACCCAAGTGATGCAAGCTGAAACACAGCAATCCCACACGCGGCAGTTGCGATCAGTACAGAGAACCGATAATATCGACGGTTTTCCTGCACTTTTCCAGGAAAATAAGCCAGAGGTGGCCGCGCATCAGCAGGGCTGCCTTTTGTTTTTAATGGGCGCGCGATCCGCAAAAGACGCCTGGAGGAATGAAGTATGTCGGACTCTTTGATGGCTACCTATAATCGGCTACCAATCAGTTTGCAGAAAGGTGAAGGTGTCTGGGTATGGGACACCACCGGTAAAAAATACCTCGACGCCCTGTCGGGCATCGCGGTCTGCGGCTTGGGTCATGCACACCCCGCCGTAAAAGAGGCCATCTGCAAACAGGCCGGCGAGCTGATTCACACATCCAACCTCTACCAGATTGAGTTGCAGCAGCAACTCGGCGATGGGTTGACACGCATTGCGGAAATGGACCGCGTCTTTTTCTGCAACTCCGGCGCCGAGGCCAATGAAGCAGCCATCAAGCTGGCGCGGCTGTTTGGCCATAAGAAAGGCATTGAAAATCCGACTATCGTGGTCATGGAGCAAAGCTTTCATGGCCGCACCCTGGCCACCCTGTCCGCTACCGGGAACCGCAAGGTTCAGGCCGGATTCGAACCCCTGGTAAGCGGTTTTATTCGGGTCCCTTACGGTGACCTTGAGGCGATCCGCACAGTGGCCAAGAACTCGCACAGCACGGTCGCTGTGCTGGTCGAACCGGTCCAGGGCGAAGGCGGCATCAACATCCCCCAGGAAGATTACCTGAACGAGATCCGGGCAATCTGCGATGAGTACGACTGGCTGATTATGCTGGATGAGATCCAGACCGGCATGGGGCGTAGCGGCCGCATGTTCGCCTACCAGCACACCGGCATCCATCCAGACGTCATAACCCTGGCCAAGGGCCTGGGCAATGGCGTGCCAATCGGCGCCTGCCTGGCCAAAGGCAAGGCCGCAGAGACATTCGGACCCGGCAATCACGGCTCCACCTTTGGCGGCAACCCCCTGGCCTGTGCGGCCGCACTGACCGTGATCCGCACCCTTGAAGATCAGGGCCTTACCCAGCGCGCCGAACAGCTCGGCGCAAAACTGCTGACCGATTTTGCCGACAAGCTCCAGGATGTCACCGGAATCGAGGAGATAAGAGGTCTGGGTCTGCTGATTGGCATAGAGCTGGACAGACCCTGTCAGGCGCTGGTCACCCAGGCACTGGAACAGGGCCTGCTGATCAATGTCACCGCGGAAAAGGTCATCAGACTGCTGCCACCGCTGATTATGAGCGATGAAGAGGCCGACCATCTGGTGAATGCCCTGACAACCCTGATCAAGAGTTTCCTCAAGGAACAGTAACGATAGCGAACAGATCATGAGCAATCCGAACGACAACCTGCCCAGACACTTTCTCTCTCTGCTCGACCTGACCCCGGAGGAGCTGCATCGGCTGATCAGACGGGCGATTGAACTGAAGCGCATGCTGCACGAGGGCGAGAGCTATACCCCGCTGGGCAACAAAACCCTGGCGATGGTGTTTGAAAAATCCTCGACCCGCACCCGCGTCTCCTTCGAAACCGGCATGACGCAACTCGGCGGGCACGCCCTGTTCCTTTCGCCCAGAGACAGTCAGCTGGGACGCGGTGAGCCGATCGAAGACAGTGCCCGGGTGCTGTCGCGGATGGTCGATTGCATCATGATCCGCACCTTCGAACATGAAAAGATCGAACGCTTTGCCGCCCATTCCAAGGTGCCCGTGATCAATGCGCTCACCGACCTGCTGCACCCCTGCCAGCTGCTCGCGGACATGCAGACCTATCTCGAACACCGTGGCGATATTGCCGGCAAAACCGTGACCTGGATCGGCGACGGCAATAATATGTGCCACTCCTACATCAACGCCGCGCGCCAGTTCAATTTCAAGCTGAACATCGCCTGCCCGGAAGGCTACGATCCGGACGACTCAATCCTGCAACCGGCCCGGGACCACTGCCTGATCATCCGTGATCCAATGGAAGCGGCGACCGGCGCTGATGTGCTGGTGACCGATGTCTGGGCCAGCATGGGCCAGGAAGAGGAGCAACTGAAACGTGAAAAGGCCTTCCGCGGTTACCAGGTCAACGACCAATTGATGGCCCAGGCGAATCCGGATGCCCTGTTCATGCACTGCCTGCCTGCCCACCGCGGCGAAGAGGTGACGGCATCGGTCATCGACCGGGCCGACAGCGTGGTCTGGGAAGAGGCGGAAAACCGCATGCATTCACAGAAGGCGCTGCTTGAGTTCCTGCTCTGCCAGGACTAACAGGCCGTGAACCCTTCCCCTGCCCGAAGATGATTTCGGGCAGGGGAAAAACAACAAGGCCTACCTTTCCTGGAACAAACACCGTTATCCGTCAACCGCCCGATTGGCTGCACTGCAGCATAATTTCACGCCACTCTCCCACCGTAAATTAATACTCTGTGATTTATTAATAGTACTTGCATCCTGCCCCTGAAAAGCACAGGATTACCTGATAATTTAGGGGTAGGGAGGTAAGGGCAACGATGACATACAGGCCTGACAAGGATACGCCAGAGATCCGCATAACCCCTCTGCATCAGTAACAACAACACAGCAGTAGTCGCCTATGAATCCCACAGATCTTGACCCGGTGCGGGAGCACCTTGCATCCCGTGTAATCGGCCAGCAGAAACTGATAGACAGCATGCTGATCTGTCTGTTGAGCGACGGCCATCTGCTGGTGGAGGGCATGCCGGGACTGGCCAAAACCACCGCGGTAAAGGCCCTCTCCGAGGCGATTGAAGGCGATTTTCACCGGGTTCAGTTCACCCCCGATCTACTGCCCTCAGACCTGGTCGGCACTGACATCTACCGCCATGAAAAAGGTGAATTTGAATTCCGTCCCGGCCCCCTGTTCCACAACATCCTGCTCGCCGACGAGGTGAACCGCGCGCCCGCCAAGGTACAGTCGGCACTGCTGGAGGCCATGGGTGAACATCAGATCACGGTCGGACATCGCACCTACCCCCTGCCTGAACTGTTCATGGTACTGGCCACCCAGAACCCCATTGAACAGGAGGGGACCTACCATCTGCCCGAGGCGCAACTCGACCGCTTCCTGATGCAGGTATGGGTGGACTATCCGAATCGCGATGAAGAGCTTGCGATTCTCGATCTCGACAACCAGCAACAGGGGGCAGCGCCCAAACCACCCAAGACTCCGCTCAGCCAGACCAAGCTTTTTGCCATGCGCAAGAATGTTGCTGAGCTCTATCTCGACCCGAAGCTCAACAGCTACATCGTCGATATTGTCCAGGCCACCCGCAACCCCGGCAGCTACGATGAAACCCTGGGACGCTGGTGTCGCTTTGGGGCATCGCCCCGCGCCAGTATTGCCCTCGCCCGCTGTGCCAGAGCCCAGGCCTGGCTCGAGGGTCAGGACTTCGTCTCGCCGGGGCACATCCAGGCGGTAGCCCCGGAAATCCTGCGCCACAGAATACTGCTGACCTTCGAGGCCGAGGCCGAAGGCGTCACCAACGACGACTTTGTCGCGCGTCTGCTGGAACTGGTCGCAATCCCCTGATCCGGGAGTCGCTGATGGCCCTGCACCCACGCCTTGACGACCTGCTGGAGCTGCGGCACCAGGCCCATACCCTGGGGCTGGCATCTCACCATCTGGTCAATTCATCCTTTAGCGGACTCTACGCCTCGGTATTCAGGGGCACCGGCCTCGATTTCGATGAGGTAAGGGAGTACCGCGAAGGCGATGACATCCGCAACATGGAGTGGAAGGTAACCGCGCGCACCAATGCCCCCCACCTCAAGATTTTCCGCGAGGAACGGGAGCGCAGCGTCGTACTCTGCGTCGACCAGGGCCCGCATATGGATTTCGGCACCCGCGGCACCTTCAAATCGATACAGGCGGCCAGGGCCGCCGCCCTGCTGGGCTGGGCCGCCAGCGGCCTGAATGACCGGGTCGGGGGGCTGCTGTTTGGCGACACCGCCAGTGGACCCAGGCATTTTCGCCCGACCAAGGACCGGCGCGCCCTGTGGCGTCTGCTCGAATCACTCTCACGCCCTTCCTCTGAGGGCAGCAGCATCAAGGACCCCCTGCTCGACGCCCTGCAGCGAACCGACAAGGGCACCGCCACCGGCAGCCTGATCTTTGTCATCGCCGACTTCAACCGGGAGACCGCCAGCCTGGAATCAACCCTGGGCAGGCTCTGCCAGCGACACACCCTGATTCTGATCCCGGTGGATGATCCCGCCGACAAGTCGCTGCCAAAAATGGGCCGGGCGCTGTTCAGCGACAGTGCCGGCAACCTGGTTGAGATCGATACCGATGATGCCGAAGGCGCCGCCAGGTATCAGGCGACCTGGCAAACCAACCGGCACAACCTGCTCGGCACGGCCAACCGGCTGGGCATACCCTTCATCCCGGTCAACACCAGCGATGACGTCCACGACTCCCTGATGCGCGGCATGAAGCAGAGCGCCAGAACGAGGATTCTGCGCTGATGGCTGAAGTCATGCCCGACACCATGATCACCCAGTTGCGCGATATCCACGGTCTCGACGCCGTCTCCTGGTGGCCGCTGGCCCCGGGCTGGTGGCTGCTGATCATCGGCGCAATGGTACTGTTGCTAACCATCACCCTGCTGACCCGTCGGCTGATCAAATACCCTCCCGGGAGCTGGCGTGGCGAGGCGCGCAAGGCCCTGGTCAGGCTACGCCGCAACGCCCGGACCATGCCTGACAAAAAGGTCGCGGCGGAACTCTCGGAAATTCTGCGCCGCATCGCCATCGCCCGGCATGGCCGTAAACAGATCGCCAACCTGAACGGTAACGACTGGCTCAACTGGCTGGCAAATTCCGATCCGAACGGTTTTGACTGGCGCAGTGAAGCCGACATCCTGCTGATCCTGCCCTATGCGCCACCCCCTGCCGAAAGCCATCAGCAGAAACTGCAGCGCCTGATCAAAGCGGCACTGCAACTGGTCGCACACAGCCGCCGAAAACAGATCATCGCCGGCCAACCGGAGCCACAGGATGTTTAGTTTCCACTGGCCCTGGATGGCGCTATTGCTGCTTCTGCCCGTGGCAGCCGCACTGCTTTGGCCAAGACTGGCCCGCGGACAGCAGGAACAGAGCGAACCGGGTATTCGCACTACTTTGCGCCACCCCGCATTACAGCAGTTGGAAGCCAGCTTCAATACCCGCCGCCCGCGGATGGCCATTGCCGGAAAGGCCCATCTGCTGCTGTTATCCCTGCTGTGGATTACCCTGACCCTGGCTGCCATGCGCCCGCAGTGGCTGGAACCCTACACGGAACTGAAAACCGAGGGCTATGACCTGATGCTTGCGGTTGACACCTCACGCTCCATGACTGCCCTCGACTTCAGCAAGGACAGCCGCCCGATCAGCCGCATGGCGGTGGTCAAGGGTGTGATGGGCCGCTTCATTCAGAACCGCCAGGGGGATCGGGTCGGCCTGATAGTGTTCGGCAACCAGTCTTTTACCCTGTCGCCACTGACCCTGGATATCAAGGCCGTTCACCGAATTCTGCAGGAGATCGAACCGGGTATGGCCGGTAATGCCACAGCCATGGGCGATGCGATCGGCCTGGGGGTTAAAAAGCTGCGGGAGCGGCCCGAGGGTTCCCGGGTGCTGCTGCTGGTCACCGACGGCGAGAATACCGCCGGTCTGATCCCACCGCTGGAGTCGGCACGTATGGCCGCCCTGGAAGGGATACGCATCTACGCCATCGGCGTTGGCAGTAACAAGACCGAGGTGATGATTCGCGGCTCGGATGGCCAATACCGCAATGAATCGGATATCGGACTGGATGAGGCAACCCTGAAGAAGATTGCCCAACAGACCGGCGGCGCCTACTTTCGCGCAACCAACACCCAGGCCCTGGAAAAGATCTATGAGGAGATCGACACACTGGAGAAGACCGAAGCCGAACAGCGTACCGTACTGATCCCCCACCCGCTCTATCGCTGGCCGCTGGGCGTGGCTCTGGCGACCCTGTTGCTCCTGGGACTGCTCCCCGAAGCACGGGTCAGAACAGCGGGAGGCGCCGGTGACTGAGTGGAGTTTTCACTTTGCCCAACCCTGGTGGCTGCTGGCGCTGCTGCTGATCCTGCCGGTGGCGATGTGGCTGCGCAGGAGTCATGCCCATGGACGAGCAGCCCGCCTGAAGCTGTATGCCGACCCGCACCTGCTGCCCCATCTCACCGGCAGCCGGGAACTCAAAAGCCGGGAGCGCTGGCAGCACTTCTCGCGTTGGGTTGCACTCTGGGTGCTGTTGACACTGGCCATGGCCGGCCCGAGATGGGACGCCATGCAGATTCGACTGTTCAGCCCCGGGGCCAACCTGGTGGTATTGCTGGATATCTCCCGTTCCATGGAGGTGACTGACGTGCGGCCATCACGCATCGCCCGCGCCCGCCAGGAGGTGGAGGACCTGCTCTCCCAGAATCGTGGCATCGCTATCGGCCTGATCGCCTTCGCCTCCATTGCCCATGTGATGTCGCCCATCACCGAGGATAGCGATGCGATCCTGAGCCGGCTGCCGGCGATCTCAACCAGCCTGGTGCAACTGCAGGGTAGTCGTCTGGCGGATGCACTGGAGAAGGCGAAACTCCTGCTGGCCGGCCAGCCCGAAGAGAACAGCCGCAACATCCTGATCATCAGTGACGGTGATTTCGCCGATCAGGGACTTCTCGAGCAGGCACGGAAACTGGCTTCGGAAGATATCAGAATTCATGTCCTGGGCATCGGCACTCCTGGGGGAGGACCCGTTCCAGGTGTCATGGGACGCTTTCTGACCAACGCCCAGGGCGAGACCGTGGAATCACCGCTGGATGAGGCCGGCCTGCAGGCCTTGGCACAGGCGGGAGGGGGCATCTACCTCAGCGCTGATTTCCGCGACGAGGATACCCAAACCATCATCCGCAGCATCACCGCCCAGGCCGATGCCAAGGCGATGGAACAGGAGACCACCCAGGTTTGGAACGAGCGTTTCTACTGGCTGGTGATCGCCGCAATGCTGCTGCTGGTACCGTTCTTTCGCCGGTCGCGACATCTGCCCAAGGGGAAAGCCGGATGATCCGATTAATCCCACTGATCCTTCTGGTTTCCAGCCCTACCCTGGTTCAGGCCGACTGGCTGAAGAACAGCGAACAGCTCGGGCTCGAACACTTCGCCAAGGGTGAGTACAACGCGGCCGCCTCAACCTTTGCTGACAGCTATCGCCGCGGCGTTGCCCATTATCGGGATGGAGACTACCCGTCCGCCGCCCAGGAGTTTTCTCAGGTGGAACGCGAGTCGGTAAAAACCGAAGCCCTCTACAACCTGGGCAATACCCAGTATCAGCTCGGTGAATACGAGGCCTCCGCCAGCGCCTATCTGGCCGCACTGGATCGCCAGCCTGACCATGAGGATGCCCAATACAACCTGCAGCTCGCCAAGGCCATGCTGGCGCAGACAGACCCGCAGGCCCTGGAACAACTGGAACAGAAGCAGGAACAGAAGAAGAAAGAGCAGCAGGAGCAGAAAAAGGAAGAGGGGAAGGAACAGCAAGAAAGCGAAAAGCAGGATTCCGGTGATCAATCTGAGAAGCAAGAATCTGAATCCGGCGATCAGGAATCCGAGCAAAAACAGTCCGGCGATCAATCCGAATCTGAACAGAGCAGCAGTGGCGAGAGCAGTGAGCAACAACAGGACGCCAGCGGCGATCAACAGGACAGCGAATCATCAGAAAGCGGCGCACAGCAGGAAAGCTCATCCGGAGAGGGGCAGGAGGAACCGTCCGAGGGGAGTGCCGGTGATGACGCAACCGAGAGTCAGGGTAGCGCCGAGGAACAGCAGGAGGGCGAAAGCCAAGGGGATCAGACCACCGACAAGGGCCAGAACCAGGATGACCAATCCGAGGATCGGGCGGCTGCTGGTGATCAGCAGGAGCAACAGCAGGATGCCCAGAAAAACCCTGATGAGGATAAAAACAAACCCGGACCGGAAGGCGACCAACCCGACGAGCAGTCGTCTGGCGAGGATCAACAGCAACTGGATGCCAAGAAGGGCCTCGACGAGGAGGAAAACCAGCCTGGTCCTGAAGGCGATCAACCCGACGAACAATCCCCTGGCGAGAATCAGGACCAAGGCAAGTCAGCCCAGCAGGAGGGACCTGATCAGCAAGAGCAGGGCCTGGGCGACAAACAGGAAGGCGAAGAGCAAGGCAACAAATCCCAGGCAGGCCCGAAACCTGGCATGATGGCGCCACCGCCGGAGGAGTTCAAACCTGGCGAGATAGGCAAGGGTGAACAGGCCGCCGAGGAGTTCGACCAGCAGGGAGAGGCGACCGACCCGAAAGGCGACCAGCCCGAGGGGGAAAGCCGCGAGGATGGCACGGGCAGCAACAAGAATCAGACGACGCTGTTGATGGAACAATGGCTGAACCAGATAGAAGGCGATCCGGCCGTGCTGTTGCGGGGACAGTTCCTGCTGGAGGAGCAGCGCCTGATACAAAAGAGCGGCGGCCCCCTGCATGAACCCAGACCCTGGTGACCCTGATGCAACCAATCTCTAGCAATCGGATACTGCATAATCTGTTCGCAATAGTGGCCCTGGGCCTGTTCGCTTATGGATCGCTCAGCGTCGCCCAGCAAGCCCCCTACCCCTACTATCCGGGTTACGGCTATCCCTATGCGCCCCAACGACAGCAACCGCAGCAACCCAAAGCCCAGACGCCGCAAGCCCCTGCCCAGCAACAAGGCTATGCGCCCCAACAATATCCCTATCAACAGTGGACCCAGCCTGCCGCACCTGGCTATCAACAGGCAGCCCCGCAAACCCGTCAAAAACCGCCCAGTGTTGAAACCAAGTTATCCAGTTACACTCCCTACATCCAGCAAAACCTGGTGCTTACCCTGCGTGTCATCAGCGAGGGTAATCTCGGCGCCCTGCAGGTAAAACTGCCTGCCCTGGATGGTGTGGCAATAAAGCTCCTGGATGGTCCGATTGCCAGTTCAAAGGCGAAAAGTATCGTCAATCAGTACCATTATTCCCTGACACCGCTGCGATCCGGGACCCTGATCATCCCGCCCCTGTCGGTCAGCGGCAACTTTGCCACGGCCTCCAGCCAGGCGTTCACTATCGAATCGGGTGATCCAATACGCCTGGAGGTAAAACCCGCGAATGATGCGGTGAGGCCCTGGCTGCCGCTAAACGGTCTGCTCCTGCAGGCCTATCTGGAGGATGCCGACAAACCGGAAGCGGGCAAGCCGATTGGCCTGGTGATAGATATCTCGGCCATTGGCATCACCGGCAATCAGCTGCCATCCATCGAACCACACCTGAAGAGCGATGCCTTCCGCATATACCGGGAAGAGACCGAGTCCAAGGGGCGGCTTTCACCGGATGGAAAACTGCTGATGGGCAGCCGCAGCGAACGCTTTACCCTGGTGCCACAATACGGCGGCAAGCTGCAGATTCCCGAGCTCAGTATCCCCTGGTGGAACGTAGACAGCGACCGTGCCGAGATCACCACAGTGCCGATCAAGCAGATCGTCACCCGTGGCGAGTTGGGCGAGGATGACAACCCCATCACGGATCTGTTTCCCGGGGCATCAACCATTCTGCTCTGGTCACCGCTGGTGGCCGCCTTCGCTTTCACCATCGGCTTCTGGATTCTCGCCTGGCTCAGAAAGAAACGCTTCGTTCAGGTGGTCGAGGAAGAGGTTGCCATTGTAGGTACCTTCGCCTTCAGTCAGTTTCGTGACCTGATGGCCTGGATATCGCCGATTCGACGCCTGCAGAAGGTACGACAAATCTTCGTCCGCAACCTGCCCCGCTCGTTTCGCCTCTGGTTCTGTGTCAAGGTGGTGGATGGCGAGAGCGACCCCGAGGTCTGGACCTATATGCTCAGGTTTCTTGCCAACAAGCATCTTGGCATATCTCCCTATCTGCCTCTGGTCGCGCTGGGAGAACAGCTGGCCGCCATTCACGACTCCGATCAGCGCCAGATGGCGCAACTGATGCATGAGCTGGATGCTTCGGTGTACGGCGGGAAACCGGTGGAGTTCGATGATTGGAAAAAACGCTTTCGGCAGCAGCTCAAGCCCCGCCCATTGCAGGCGAACCGCCTCAAGCGCAAGCACTCAGTACAAAAGCTGCCGCCGCTCAATCCTGATACGTCTCATACGGGGTAGGCATCAACCCCGGCGCCGCTGCGCCGGGCCGATCAGCACATCGTTCAGTCGAGCCGGAATCCAACCTTGATCACCACCTGCCAGTGGGCCACCTTACCGTCCGTGATATGGCCGCGCGTCTCCTGCACCTCGAACCAGTCCATTTTATGGAGGGTCTCGGCGGCCTTGGCCAAGGCATTCTCCACCGCCTTGTCTGAACTCTCCGTGGAAGTGCCTACCAGCTCGATTTTCTTGTAAGTGTGTGAACTCATTGCTCATCCTTTGTAAACGATTGATCAGTTAAACAGCCGCATGATACTTGAGATTGCTACTGCAGATCGAGTCTGGCAATTCCCTCACCGCTCACCCCTTGTTCACCCCCGCATTTCATGGCAGGGTTGTGGATAAATTTCAGACCGGCGCGGAGCTTAGATCAGTGGAACTCGTATATCAGGATCTCGGGCAGGGAATCACCTGCATTGAAACCTATTACCAACGCCCCAACCTGGCCTGCTGCTACATGCTCGAGGATCAGGGCGAAGTAGCATTCATCGACACGGGTACCGCTCGCACGGTGCCACTGATCATGGCGTTGCTGGAAAGGAAAGGCATCTCACCCGGGGCGGTCAAATATGTGATGCCCACCCATGTACATCTCGATCATGCCGGCGCAACCGGCCAGTTGATGGAGCTGTTCCCCAATGCCCAACTGATCATTCATCCCTATGGCGCACGCCACATGATCGATCCGACCAAACTGATTGCCGGATCGATTGCCGTGTATGGCGAGGAGGCCTTCAAACGGGATTATGATGAGCTGAAAGCTGTAGAGGAATCACGGGTGATCGAGGCCAGAGATGGTTACCAGGTGACCCTTGGCCAACGCAAGCTACTCTGTCTGGACACCCCCGGCCATGCGCGCCACCATCTCTGTTTCTGGGATGAGCAGACCCAGGGATTTTTCACCGGTGACACCTTTGGTATTTCCTACCCCGAATTCAACACCGATCAGGGAGGCTTTGTCTTCCTGCCCACTACCCCGGTGCAATTCGATCCTGACGCCTGGCACCAGACACTCGATCGCCTGATGAGCTATTCACCCCAACGGATGTACCTGACCCACTTCTGCCGGATCGAGCAGACAGAAGCATTCGCCAGGGAACTGCACCGGCAGATCGATGACTATGTGGATATCGCCCGGAATGCGGACCCCGATCATCGCTATCAGTCGATACACAACGGGCTAAACAGCTATTTCAGGAGAAAACTCGAGGAGCATGGCTGTCAACTGAGCGACAGCGAGATCGAGGGGTTGCTCGAGCTTGATCTGGGACTTTGTGCGCAGGGGCTTGAGATCTGGCTACAGCGACAGGCATAGCTCGCTGTAGCTGAGACATCATACTAAGCGCTGAGCGAGACTATTTTCTCGCTCAGCGGGATTACATGCTATCAAACCGACCTGGAGCCGCTGAGATCCCAGGAAAAAGTACAATCCACCTCCGCCAGCACCGCCACCAGGCCATCTTCACCACCTTCGAGCATGACCGAAAGTGGGGTGCAGCCAAAGCGGCGATGTCTCTGCCTCAGCCAGCGCCCGCCCATGGTCGGGTTCACCGGATAGGCCGTTCGCAGGGCACCGGCGATACGCAGCACATAATCGGCACAGCGGGCCACCTTGGGGTCATCCGGAAAGGTTTCATGACTGCGGTATTTTTGAAAACCCCGCGCACGCACATCAGCGGGAAGCCCGAGAACCACGCGCATCTGTTCGGTCTCCAGTTTCCAGGAGTCCAGAATACTCATCGTCGCCTTGGTCAGAGTCAATCTGTCTTGCTGAGTCATCTCGCTCATTGCGGTAATCCCCTTGGTGTGATCATGCCTATTCATGCTATTTCCTACTAATTAACTAGGATTTTAGCACCAATCCATGGATTAATTTACAGATAATAAGCAAGGTTATTGGTCATTCTGAGCCGAACAACCGCTGCCACCAGCGGCGGCGATTGCCGGGAACGACCTGATTGGCAGGCACATCAACCGGTTGCAGCTTACTCAGCACCCAACCGGGCAGTGGTGGATTATCACTGTAACCGCAGGAAACACCCAGGTTGTTCGGATCGTAGATCTTGATAAATGCCGGCTGCTTGAGATCATCGGCATAGACAATGCCGCAGTAATCGTGATCATGCTCCTTACGCAGCAACTGATCGATCTCAGTTATAAACTCCGCCAGCTTTGACTGGGAAACAGGCGATTCCGGTGGCTCGTGACCAATCGCGTAGATATACCAGTCATCACTGTGCTGATCACGCACGGCCTGCCAGAGGGCATCCAGATTGGGCCATTTCAGGGCCGAGGTGAAGCTTCCCCGGAACGCCGACATATAGTCGGGCTTTTCTGCTTGTTGAGTATTCATATCGCTTTTGGTTTGTACCAGGCTGTCAGTCAAACCCGGATTCGGGCCTCTAAATACCCGGAAGCATAATCGATATTGGCCGGGTGTTACCAGCACCGGCGCAGGCTCCAAGACCGTAAAAATGCTGATTTATACTGCACTTCATGGTTATAATATTGGGTTTTCAATCAACAGAATTAACCATCATGAGCCAGACAGACGCACTGTTTCAATCCGACCTGCCTCACCTGAAACTTCTCAACCGCGGTAAGGTACGGGATATCTATGATGTAGATGACGCGCACATGCTGATTGTCGCCAGCGACCGACTCAGCGCCTTTGACGTGGTTCTCCCCCAGCCCATTCCGGGCAAGGGCGAGGTCCTGACCCGAGTTGCCAATTTCTGGTTCAGCCGTACCCGCAACATCATCCCTAACCACCTCGCGGAGATGACTCTGGAGCAGGTTGTTCCCGACAGCGCACAACGCACCGCACTGGGCGATCGCGCCACCGTCGTAAAGAAACTCAAGCCACTTCCGGTGGAGGCCATCGTGCGCGGCTATCTGATTGGTTCCGGCTGGAAGGACTACCAGAAGAGCGGCGCGGTCTGCGGCATCCAGTTGCCCGCCGGGCTGCAACAGGCCGACAAGCTGCCTGAGGCAATCTACACCCCGTCCACCAAGGCAGAGGTCGGCGAGCACGATGAGAACATCAGCTTCGAAAAGACCGTCGATCTGCTGGGCAGGGAACTGGCAGAAAAGGTGCGCGACATCAGCCTGAAGATCTACACCGAATGCGCCGCCTACGCCCTGGAGCAGGGGATCATCATCGCCGACACGAAATTCGAGTTCGGCCAGGATGAGAAGGGTACACTCTATCTGATCGATGAGGTGCTGACCCCCGATTCATCCCGATTCTGGCCAGCGGATGAGTACCGCCCCGGCATCAGCCCACCGAGCTTCGACAAGCAGTTCGTGCGCGATTACCTGGAGACCCTGGATTGGGACAAAACCCCACCCGGCCCTGAACTCCCCGAGCAGGTGATCAGTAAAACCGCCGAGAAGTACCGCGAGGCGGAAACCCGCCTCACCGAGGCCTGAGCACTTCTTTACTCCAAGGGCGCCCCTGCACAGGGGGCTACCCGATCTGCAGGATCATTGCGTGACATGAAAAAAGCCAATCCACGCGTCATCCTCTACACCACCAGCCAGTGCAGCTACTGCCGTCAGCTCAAAGCGCTGCTCCGGCAACTGAAGGTCCCGTTCAGCGAATTCGATGTCAGCAAGAACCGGCGCGCCTTTCTGGAGTTTCAACGCCTGCAGGGTCGTGGCGTCCCGCTCGTGGTGGTCGGTGAGCAGACCATCAACGGCTATCGTCCAGACCAGCTCAAGAGCGCCTTGAAGAAGGCCGGCTTTGATGTCTGACCAGAACACCCACCCCTACGAGCACCTCTCTCCCGATGTCATCATGAATGCGCTGGAGTCCATCGGATTGGAACCAGATGGTGGCTTTCTGGCGCTCAACAGCTATGAGAACCGCGTTTACCAGGTCGGTATCGAGGAGTCGGCGCCCCTGATCGTGAAATTCTACCGGCCCCAACGCTGGACCGACGACGCGATACGGGAAGAGCACCGGTTCTCCCTGGCATTGGCCGCGGAAGAGATCCCGGTGGTGCCGCCCATTGCCGATGAACAGGGAGAGACCCTGCATACCCACCAGGGCTTTCGCTTCAGCGTCTACACAAGAAGTGGCGGCCGGTGGCCGGAACTGGAAAACCCTGACAACCTGGAATGGATTGGGCGCTTTATCGGCCGCATTCATCTGCTGGGGGCCAGTCGTACGTTCGAGCACCGCCCGAATCTTGACCTCCAGTCATTCGGACAAGAACCCGTTGACTATTTGCTGAACAACGATCTGCTGCCAGTGGAGATTGCAAATCCCTACAGAAGGGTAGCCGGGCAGCTGCTCGACGCGATCCGGGATGTCTTTGACCGCACCGACTATCGCCCAATTCGCTTGCACGGCGACTGTCACCCCGGAAACATTCTCTGGACAGATCAAGGGCCTCATTTTGTCGACATGGACGACTGCCGCAATGGGCCGGCAATTCAGGACCTGTGGATGCTGCTCTCGGGAGAGCGCAATGAGATGGCCCTGCAGTTGAGTTATCTGCGCGAGGGCTACGATACCTTTGCCGAGCTGAACTGCCGTGAATACGCCCTGATCGAGCCCCTGCGCAGCCTGCGCATGATCCACTACGCGGCCTGGCTTGCCCGCCGCTGGGACGACCCGGCCTTCCCCAGGGCTTTCCCCTGGTTCAACACCCCCCAGTACTGGCTGGATCACGTCAACCAGCTGGAGTTGCAATTGCAGGCGGTTACAGCGCCGTCACTACCCGCTTATTGATTTTTCAGCCCGGAAATAAACAGGGGCGCCGAGGCGCCCCTGTTTAGCCGAGTGTGAGGGTCGATCAGTTGACCTTCGGCTCCAGTTCACCCGAGGCATAACGCTGGAACATGGTTTCCAGGGAGATCGGTTTGATCTTGGACGCCATGCCGGCCGAACCAAAGGATTCGTAACGTGCCTTACAGATTCCAGACATCGCCTTGGTGGCTTCCTTGAGGAACTTGCGCGGATCAAAGTTGGAACGATTGTCGTTCAGGTGACGACGGATCGATCCGGTGGATGCCATACGCAGATCGGTATCGATATTCACCTTGCGCACGCCGGATTTAATACCCTCAACGATCTCTTCGACCGGTACGCCATAGGTCTGACCCATGTCGCCGCCGTAATCGTTGATGATCTTCAGCCAGTCCTGGGGAACCGATGAGTAACCGTGCATCACCAAGTGCACATCGGGGATACGCTGGTGAATCTCTTTCACCCGGTCGATGCGCAGAATCTTTCCAGTCGGCTCCTGGGTGAACTTATAGGCGCCATGGGAGGTGCCGATGGCGATAGCCAGGGCATCAACACCGGTTTTCTTCACGAAATCAGCCGCTTCGTCCGGGTCGGTCAGGAGCTGATCCATATCCAGCTTGCCTTCTGCGCCGTGGCCGTCTTCCTCGCCCATTTCACCGGTTTCGAGAGAACCCAGACAACCCAGTTCGCCCTCAACCGAGACACCACCGGCGTGGGCCATCTGCACCACGTTTCTGGTGACATCGACGTTGTACTCGTAGGATGAAGGGGTCTTGCCGTCGGACATCAGCGAGCCGTCCATCATCACCGAGCTGAAACCGGACTGGATGGAGCGCAGGCAGATGTCGGGGGAGGCACCGTGGTCCTGGTGCATACAGATGGGAATATGCGGGTACTGTTCCAGGGCTGCCAGAATCAGGTGACGCAGGAAGGGTTCGCCTGCATAGGAGCGCGCACCGGCAGAGCCCTGCAGAATAACCGGGCTGTCGGCGGCATCCGCGGCCTGCATGATGGCCTGTACCTGTTCCATGTTGTTTACGTTAAATGCCGGCAGACCATAGCCATGCTCTGCAGCGTGGTCCAGAAGCTGGCGCAATGAGATGAGAGCCATAACCTTCTACTTATCAGTAACTAGTCGAAATTCAGTTTATCAATCGTTGATCGGTCGTTTGTGCTCACCGACCTTGAGAATCTTCATAACATTGGTGCCACCCTCGACGCCATTGAGATCCCCTTTGGTAATTACCACCAGATCACCGTCTCGTACTGCACTGCGGCGCAGCAACTCATCGATGATCTCTTCATTCGCCTTCTGACTGTCGCACCCGGTGACATCAAAACTGATCGGGTAGACACCGCGAAACAGCGTCACTTTCCTGCGCGTGGCGACATGCGGAGTCAGTGCATAGATGGGGATTCCGGAGCTGATACGCGACATCCACTTTGGGGTAGAGCCCGATTCTGTGAGTGCCGCGATCGCGGTAACACCGAGGTGATTGGCGGTATACATGGCCGCCATGGCGATCGCCTCGTCGGTGCGCCCGAAAACAGAGTTGATGCGGTGTGTGGACTTTCTCACCTTGCGTTGCTTCTCAGCCTCGCGACAGATCCGGTCCATGGCCTCGACGGTTTTTACCGGATATTTCCCGGCAGCCGTTTCGGCAGAGAGCATGACAGCATCGGTTCCATCCAGCACGGCGTTCGCCACGTCGAAAACCTCGGCCCGCGTCGGGATCTGGTTCTCGATCATGGACTCCATCATCTGGGTGGCGGTAATGGCGACCTTGTTGAGGGAGCGGGCACACTTGATCAGGCGTTTCTGAACGGCCGGAAGTTCTGCATCACCAATCTCGACACCCAGATCACCACGGGCAATCATGATCGCCTCCGAGGCCATAATCACCTCTTCGACGCAGTCGAGTGCTTCCGCCCGTTCGATTTTCGAGACTATGCCGCCCTTGCCGCCCGCCTCGCGCAACAGGCGCCTGGCCTCGTCAACATCCCGCGCCGTCTGCACGAAGGAGACAGCCAGGTAATCCGCTTCGATACTGGCGGCGAATATGATGTCCTCTTTATCCTTATCCGTCAGCGCTGGCGCTGACAGGCCACCCCCCTGCTTGTTGATGCCCTTGTTATTGGAGAGCACCCCGCCTACGACAACCTTGCAGCGAATCTCGCCGCCAGTAACCTCTTCAACCCAAAGCACGATAGCGCCATCGGCAAGGATCAGGGTATCACCACGGCTGACATCTTCTATCAGTGACTTATAGGTGATACCTACCCGCTCCTGATCGCCCTCATCCAGATCACAGTCGGCATCGAGGATAAAAGCCGCGCCTTCCTGCAGGTTCACAGGGTCGTTCTTGAATTTGCCGATACGGATCTTCGGACCCTGCAGATCCAGTAACACGCCCACCTGGCGGCCCCTGGCCTGGGCCCGATCACGCACGATTTCCGCTCTGCGCTTATGGTCCGCATGGGTTCCATGGGAGAGGTTGAGGCGGACGACGTCGACACCGGCGCCGATCAGATTATCAATCACTTTCGGGTCATCCGTGGCTGGCCCGAGTGTTGCGAGTATTTTGGTTCTTCTCAGCATACAAACTCCGAGACCCCTGCGCGAAAGCGCAGGAAATCTCAAATAAAGTTACTCAGCGGCACGCTTTTCCAGCATTTCAACCGCAGGCAGTTTTTTACCTTCGAGGAATTCCAGGAAGGCACCGCCGCCAGTCGAGATATAGGAGATACGGTCGGTCAGACCATATTTGTCGACCGCTGCAAGGTTGTCGCCACCGCCAGCGATGGAGAAGGCATCCGATGCGGCGATCGCCTCGCCCAGCGCCTTGGTTCCGTTGCCGAACTGGTCAAACTCGAACACGCCCACCGGGCCATTCCAGACTACCGTGCCAGCCGCCTTCATCATCCCGGCATACTGTTCGGCCGTCTCCGGCCCGACATCAAAGATCATGTCGTCGTCGGCCACCTGATCGACTTTTTTCACGGTCGCAACCGCCGATTCGGAAAATTCCTTACCGACGACCACATCAACCGGTACCGGAATAGAGCCACCCTTTGCCTTGGCTGCTTCCATCAGGCGCTTCGCCTCGGGGATCAGGTCCTCTTCGTAGAGAGACTTGCCGACGTTATAGCCCATGGCGGCGATAAAGGTATTGGCAATACCGCCCCCTGGAATCAGCTGATCGACGATGGAACTGAGCGAATCGAGCACGGTAAGCTTGGTGGAAACCTTGGAGCCACCAACGATGGCCGCCATCGGCCGCTTGGGATTGTTCAGCGCCTTACCCAAGGCATCCAGTTCACCTGCCAGCAGCGGTCCGGCACAGGCCACCGGGGCAAATGTCCCGGCGCCGTGGGTGGATGCCTGGGCACGATGCGCGGTGCCGAAGGCGTCCATCACATAGATGTCGCAGAGTGCGGCATACTTTTTGGACAAGGCTTCATCGTTTTTCTTTTCACCGGCATTGAAGCGACAGTTCTCCAGCAGCACCACATCGCCATCATTCATCTGTGGTGCGCTATCCAGATAATCCTTGATCAGCTTGACCTCTTTTCCCAGCAGACCCGAGAGGTAATCGGCGACCGGCTTCATCGAGAACTCTTCCGCGTACTCACCTTCGGTGGGGCGTCCGAGATGAGACATCAGCATCACCCGGGCACCGGCTTTCATGGCATGTTCGATGGTGGGCATACTGGCACGTATGCGCGTGTCACTGCTGACCTTGCCGTCTTTGATTGGGACGTTCAGGTCCTGGCGAATCAGCACTCGCTTTCCAGCGAGATCGAGATCGGTCATCTTGATGACGGACATATTATGATCTCCTTGTTATGTTCTTAGGTGTTGAAAGGAATTAGCAGAAACCGTGCTCAACTAATGCCTCTCGACCCGTTACCACCAGCGCTGGAAATGCAGGGTGGGCCAGTGCTTCAACCCACCCTGCCATCCACAGGTTCAGCGCCTGTTAGTTGGCCGCAACGTGCTTGACAAAACGCAGCATATTGCAGGTATAGCCATACTCGTTGTCGTACCAGGAAACCACCTTGACGAAGGTGCCATCCAGGGCGATACCGGCTTCGGCATCGAAAATGGACGAGTAACCCACGCCACGGAAGTCGGTGGATACAACCTTCTCGTCGGTGTAACCCAGAGTCTCGCTCATCGGGCCAGACGCGGAGGCTGCCTTCATTGCAGCACAGATGTCTGCATACTTGGCTTCGCTGTTCAGCTCTACGGTCAGGTCAACTACCGAGACATCAGAGGTCGGTACGCGGAACGCCATGCCGGTCAGCTTGCCGTTCAGTTCAGGCAACACCACACCCACTGCCTTGGCGGCACCGGTGGAGGACGGGATGATGTTTTCCAGGATACCGCGACCACCGCGCCAGTCCTTCATGGAAGGACCGTCAACAGTCTTCTGGGTAGCGGTTGCGGCATGAACGGTGGTCATCAGGCCACGCTTGATGCCCCACTTGTCATTCAGAACCTTGGCAATCGGCGCCAGACAGTTGGTGGTACAGGAGGCGGCGGAAATGATCGCCTGACCGGTGTAGGTGTCGTGGTTGACGCCGTGCACGAACATCGGGGTGCCGTCCTTGGAAGGGGCCGACATGACCACTTTCTTGGCGCCAGCATCGATGTGCTTCTGGCAGGTCTCTTCGGTCAGGAAGAAACCGGTACACTCGATAACGATATCGGCGCCGACTTCATCCCACTTCAGGTTGGCAGGATCGCGCTCTGCAGTGAGGCGGATGGTTTTGCCATTCACGATCAGGTTGTTGCCTTCAACCGCGATATCGCCATTGAAGCGTCCATGTACTGAGTCATACTTCAGCATGTATGCCAGATATTCTGCATCCAGCAGATCGTTGATACCGACTACTTCGATATCTGAAAAGTCCTTCGCAACCGCACGAAAAACCATACGTCCAATACGGCCAAAACCGTTAATGCCTACTTTGATAGCCATTAGATAAAACCTCCTGATCGGAATTTAGGGTGAATGGTAAAAAAGCTGTTAAGCCAAGAGCGCATTGTAACGCGCTCCCGGCTTGAGCGCCTGTTTTTAGAGTAGCTCCTCCACCGCTTTCACTACATTTTCAGTAGTGATGCCGAAGTGCTTGTAGACTTCGCCCGCAGGTGCTGACTCACCGAAGGTATCGAGACCGATGACCTTGCCATTGAGTCCGACATACTTCATCCAGAAACCGGTTACACCGGCCTCTACCGCCACGCGCGTGGCGATACTGGCAGGCAGAACGGATTCTTTGTAGGCCGCATCCTGGGCATCGAATGCGTCGGTAGAGGGCATGGAAACCACTCGCACTTTGCGACCCTTGCCGGCCAGTTGCCCGGCGGCGTCCATGGCCATCTCAACCTCGGAGCCAGTGGCGATGATGATCGCCTCAGGAGAGCCATCACAATCAGACAGAATATATCCGCCCTTACTGATAGCCGCGAGCTGCTCCTCGCTGCGGTTCATGTGCGCCAGGTTCTGACGCGACAGGATCAGGCTGGTAGGCCCGCCCTTGCGCTCAAGGGCTGCACGCCAGGCGACGGCGGTTTCAACCGCGTCACAGGGACGCCAGACAGACATGCGCGGGATCATGCGCAGAGTGGCAGTCTGCTCAACCGGCTGATGGGTGGGACCATCTTCGCCCAGACCGATGGAGTCATGGGTATAGACGTGGATCGGGCTCTGTTTCATCAGTGCCGCCATGCGCAGTGCGTTACGCGCGTATTCGGAGAACATCAGGAAGGTGGCGCCGTAGGTCTTGAAGCCACCGTGCAGTTCGATGCCGTTCATGATCGCGGACATACCGAACTCGCGCACACCGTAGTGAATGTAGTTACCGGAACAATCGCTGGCGCTCAGACCCTTGGCGCCGGACCACATGGTCAGGTTGGAACCTGCCAGGTCAGCGGAACCGCCCATGAACTCAGGAACAAAGGCGCCAAAGCCTTCTATTGAGTTCTGCGAGGCCTTACGGCTGGCAATCTTGTCCGCCTTGGCATCGACAGACTTGATGAAGGCGTCTGCCTTCTCAGCAAAATCAGCAGGCAGCTCACCGGCCATGCGGCGCTTGAACTCGGCGGCCAGGTCCGGATAGGCGGCTGCATAGGCGTCAAAACGGCTGTTCCAATCCGCCTCGGCAGATTGACCCTTGGCCTTCGCATCCCAACCAGCGTAGACATCTGCAGGCACTTCGAAATCACCGTGATTCCAGCCCAGGGTCTCTTTGGTCAGGGCGATTTCATCCTTGCCCAGAGGCGCGCCGTGGCACTCCTCTTTACCCTGCTTGTTGGGAGAACCGAAGCCGATGATTGTCTGGCAGCAGATCAGAGTCGGCTTGTCGGTGACCGAGCGGGCCTCTTCAATCGCAGTCTTGATGGCATCGGCATTATGGCCATCGACCACGGGAATTACGTGCCAGCCATAGGCGCGGAAACGTGCCGGGGTGTCGTCGGTGAACCAGGCAGGCGCTTCATGACCGCCACGCACTTCACCATCGATGGAGATATTGTTGTCGTCGTAAAAGGCCACCAGTTTGCCCAGACCCAGGGTTCCCGCCAGGGAACAGGACTCATGGGAGATACCTTCCATCATGCAGCCGTCGCCGAGGAACACGTAAGTGTAGTGGTCGACAATCGCATGGCCGTCACGGTTGAACTGATCCGCCAGCGCCTTTTCGGCAATCGCCATACCCACTGCGTTGGTGATGCCCTGACCCAGGGGACCGGTGGTGGTCTCAACACCCGGGGCATAACCATATTCAGGATGGCCGGGGGTTTTTGAATGGAGTTGACGGAACTGTTTCAGATCGTCGATTGACAGATCATAGCCAGTAAGGTGCAGCAGCGAGTAAATCAACATCGAGCCATGGCCATTGGACAGCACGAAGCGGTCGCGATCGGCCCACTTTGGATTGGTCGGATTGTGCTGCATGTAATCATTCCACAGCACTTCAGCGATATCCGCCATACCCATGGGTGCGCCGGGATGACCTGAGTTGGCTTTTTGGACGGCATCCATACTCAAGGCACGAATGGCATTGGCAAGTTGTTTACGTGAGGACATAAATCCCTCCCCTCAAAGGCTCGTTAGAAATTATCAGTTCCGGCTCGGGTCCGGTATTGCTGGGGCCCGAATAACGTGAAGACACCGTGTATCTCCGATAAAGCAGGTATTTTCAGAATCCCCGGTATCTTGTGAATCTTGTGCTGGCGGTCCGCTGATACGACTGCATTCATGCTGTCAGACAGGCCCGCGGCTTCCCCTGTTGTTAAACCCTGCTAAAAAAGGAGGGCTATTCTTACCCCATTCAATGTCAACCAGCAACCCAACATGCGTTAATGGGGGTAAAAGAAAATCACTGATGACGATTTCAAATCATTGATATATCAGTATTTTCTTCTATTTTAAAATCCCCAGTTATGCTGCAACGCACAATGCGATTTACTCCCTCCACTTGATCGAGCAGCCGATACTGGGGATCTGATCGGCAGGTCCCTGGCCGGTTTCGGCAACCTGTTTCATGGCCACAAAAAGGTCTCTGCTGCCCCCCTCAGGCGCGGTCTCCTTGCGACTTGCATCCAGCCGCCCCCGGTATTGCAGGCCCAGCTCGGCATTGTAGCCAAAGAAGTCCGGAGTACAGATTGCACCATAGGCCTTGGCCACATCCTGGGTTTCATCCAGAAGATAAGGAAAAGGGAATTCGAACTCTTCGGCGATCTTGCGCATGTTGTCGAAAGAGTCCTCCTGGTACTGGGAGGCATCATTGGACATGATCGCCACGCAGTTGACCCCCAGCGTCTTCAACTCCCTGGCATCGCGTACGATACGCTCCCGCACCGCCTTTACATAGGGGCAGTGGTTGCAGATGAACATGACCAGCAATCCATTGGGGCCACGGCACTCCTCCAGCGTCCAGTCCCGGCCATCAACACCGGGCAGTTTGAAATCAATGGCAGGTGTATTGAATTCACAAACCGGGGTTTCCAGGGAGACCATCGGGAGCAACTCCATATATTAGGAATAGAGACAGCTATTGTTGCATAACAAACACTGACAGCGGTGAGGTTTTGCTATGCAAATTTCTTATATAGACGGTAAAAATCTCTAATCAGGAACTCCTGCTTCCATCCCACTGGTCTCGCATACATATCCCTATAACGTAAATAAAAAAACCCGGCGCAAGGCCGGGTTGGTGTTCTGGTCATTGCGCGGAAAATTAACGCTTCCGGCGTGCCGCCACGCGCAACCGCAGGGCGTTCAGCTTGATAAAGCCGCCGGCATCTGCCTGATCATAAGCGCCGGCATCGTCTTCAAAAGTGGCGATCGACTCATCGAACAGGCTGTTGGTCTCTGACTTGCGGCCCACCACCATGACATTGCCCTTGTAGAGCTTGACCCGGACAACGCCATTCACGACCTCCTGGGTCTTGTCGATAGCCGCCTGCAGCATTTCGCGCTCCGGGCTCCACCAGTAGCCGTTATAGACCATCTTGGCGTAACGCGGCATCAGTTCGTCTTTCAGGTGGGCCGACTCGCGATCCAGGGTGAGCGACTCCATCGCGCGATGCGCTTTAAGCATGATGGTTCCGGCAGGTGTCTCGTAGCAACCGCGCGACTTCATGCCAACATAGCGGTTTTCAACGATGTCGTCACGGCCGATGCCGTTTGCACCACCCATCTCATTGAGCTTTTCCATGACCGCAGCCGGGCTGGTTGGCACGCCATCGATGGCGACGATATCACCTTTCTCGAAAGTCAGTTCGACATAAGTGGGTTTCTCCGGGGCCAGCTCCGGTGATACTGTCCAACGCCACATGTCCTCGCCCGGCTCTGCCCAGGGATCTTCCAGATCATAACCCTCATAGGAGATGTGTAGCAGATTGGCGTCCATCGAGTAAGGGGATTTTTTACCGGCGCGCTTCATCTCGACCGGAATTCCATGCTGCTCGGCATAGGCCATCAGCTTTTCCCGGGAGAGCAGATCCCACTCGCGCCAGGGTGCGATGATTTTGACATCCGGCATCAGCGCATAGGCGCCCAGTTCAAAGCGCACCTGGTCATTGCCTTTTCCGGTCGCCCCGTGGGAGATGGCATCCGCCCCGGTCTCCCTGGCGATCTCGACCAGGCGCTTGGCGATCAGCGGACGGGCGATCGAGGTGCCGAGCAGGTACTCACCCTCATAGATGGCATTGGCGCGGAACATGGGGAAGACGTAATCGCGGGCGAACTCTTCGCGCAGGTCTTCGATGTAGATCTCCTTTACGCCGGCGGCTTCGGCCTTGGCCCGCGCAGGAGCAACCTCTTCACCCTGACCGATATCGGCGGTAAAGGTCACCACTTCGCAGTCATACTGATCTTTCAGCCACTTGAGAATGATCGAGGTATCCAGCCCACCGGAATACGCCAGAACCACTTTTTTTACGCCTGACACAGACATGCCGCTCTCTCCAAAATTGTAAAAGCCGCACGAGGGAGGCTGTTAGCTGACTACTCAGGGGACTTCTGGGATTAAAACGCCCCAAGCATGCGGGAACCGGTGAATTATAACTTAGTCACCACCGGATACTCCAAGGAAATCGACCGAATCAAAAGCCCCGCTATCGGCCCTGACGCCACCAGCGCTGAACGATCTCATCGACATCAATATCCAGCGGGCCGTCTTTCCACATATTGTAGTAATCGATATCGTTACTGTTGGGCTGGGGGTTAGGCATATGGAACTGGAACCGGGTGGGTAGCGGCGTAGCCTCACCCAGCGCCATCGCCTCGCCCCGGCCGAGCCCGGCGAGAATACTCACCAGCCCCGCCTCGGCATCCGGCACCAGGTCACGGATATATTGCTGGTCATCCGGGTTGGTGACACGCAGGCAGATAAAACTGCCGCACTGCGCCAACACTGTTTCCGAAAGCTCATGCGGGCGCTGGCTCACCACCGCCAGACCGACACCGTATTTCCGCCCCTCTTTTGCGATACGCTCCATGGAACGCCGGGTGCCTTCAAACTGGGTGCCCGATGCGCGCGGAATATAGGAATGCGCCTCTTCACACACCAGCAGGATGGGGAATTCCCTTGAGCGCGGGTTCCAATAATTGAACTCGAACGCGAGACGCCCGACCTGTGCCGAGAGCGTGGGCCGCACATCGAAGGGCACCGAACTGAAATCGATCACCGTGATCTGGCGGGGTGGATTCACCAGACCAACGAAGTCCCGCAGCAGATCTCCCAGTGTGGCGGAGGATTTGCGCCGCGACGGCTTGAACAGAAAATCATAACGCACGTCATTGAAACGGCTCTGCATCTTCACCAGAAACTCGTCGAACTGGCCGTACAGCGGACCCTTCACCTTGCCGAAGTCACTGACCTGCTCGTTGGCGCGCTTGAACTGGTGAAACAGCTCAGCGAGAGAGAAATAGACCGGCGAATCGATGGAGATATGCACATCGGACATATCCTTATTCGCCTTTTTGCGCAGTGCCAGCAGCACCTCGCGCAGAAACGCCATCTGGGTCGATGACTTCTCGTCATCGCGGTCAATCAGCAGGTCCACCAGCTCACCGTAGGTCAACAGCCAGTAGGGTATCTCCATTTCGCGCGCATCGATGTAGCGGTAATTCTGTTCATCGAAGGCCGAGTGCCGCTTGCCGTAATCATCGGTCCAGACGTACTCGCCGTGCAGATCCAGCAGGATGATATGGGCATTGGGCATGGTCTCTACCGTGCGCTGGAGAATACTCGACACGCTCCACGACTTACCCGAACCGGACTGCCCGAGAATAGCCAGATGCCGGCCAAACATGGTGGTGGGATTGAGACACACCCCCATCGAGGTGAGCGATGGCAGATAACCCAGCTCAAACCCCATCTGGCGGTATTTTTTGAACAGAATATCGATCTCTTCGGGCATGATGACATGCACTTCGGCCCCGGGTGTCGGGTAGTGCACCACGCCCCGCTGGAAGTTACGATCCTTGCCCAGCTCCCCCAACGGCACCATATCGATTCTGCCACGCGTGATGGTGTTCGGCTCTCCCGTCTCCTGGCCGCGCCGCCCGCTTTCCTCCTGGAAGGCGCGCACGATCATCGCCACCACCTCGATAGTGCGTTGGCGGATAATCACATAGGAGCCAAGTTGCCCTACCGGGATCTGCGACCCCTGGCATTCAACCACGGGAAACTCACCATTTGCGCCGCAGGTAAGTACAGCGCGCATACTGCTTTCCTGTACTTCAGTGAGGGTTCCGATCAGGGTACTGTTTGCGTCATCACTCATCAGCATTGTCCGTTTTGCTACAGGGGTCAGTTTGAATAGTGTAAGACTAACAGTGATTACCCATGCAAGAGAATACCCGCAGGTTAACTAATGGAAACAGCTCAAGGTTTATGCCGATCCGGAGAGACGACTGAAGCGTCGATTCAGCCCAGAAAACCGGTTAAGGCAGCTTGAAACAGCTTGGGCTGCTCGGCATACACCCAGTGCCCTGCCCCGGCTATGCTGCGCAAGCGGGCATAAGGGAAGAGATCATGTATCCGGCTTTCGTATTCCGCGGTGATGTAATTGGAGTTACCGCCGTAGATAAACAGGGTCGCACCGAGGTAGGGCGCAGTATCCGCCAGATCTGGGAAACCGATGATCTGCTCCATCTCCCCCGCCAGCACCTGCAGGTTCATGCGCCATGACCACTGGCCGTGGGAGAGCATCAGGTTCTGTAGCAGATACTGGCGCAGTTCCCCATCCGTCAGCCGGTCAGCGAGCATCTGATCCGCATGCCTGCGATGTTTGACCCTGGGGAGATCAACCGATTGCAGGGCATCGAATATACCCCCGAAGCGGTTCGGGTAAGATACCGGGGCAATATCCACCACGACCAGCCGCTCCACCAGTTCCGGCTGTGTCAGGGCAAGCCACATGGCGACCTTGCCGCCCATGCTATGCCCGATCAACGTCGCCGATTCCAACCCCTGGTCATCCAGAAAACCGGCCAGATCCCTGGCCATGGCGGAATACGAGATATCCTCGCTGTGAGGTGACTGGCCATGATTACGCAAGTCGGGAACCAGGATATGAAAATGGCTGGAGAGGGCCCGGGCTACCCCGTGCCAGTTGGCTGATGAACCGAGTAGTCCATGCAGAAAGACCAGGGTCGAATGCTGCTCCTGATAGTGACCATATTCCCGATATATCAGTTGCATGGCAGTCTTTGGCGATCACGGGGCCTGCCGTGATCGACAGGCCCTGGGAACTCAGCGCTTCTTCGGCGGCATCAGGTCGGTGATACTGCCCTCCGCCATCTCGGCGGCCATGCAGATGGTCTCGTTCAGGGTCGGATGGGGGTGGATTGTCAGCCCGATGTCCTCGGCATCCGCCCCCATCTCCAGGGCCAGTACCGTTTCACCAATCAGTTCGCCAGCATTCACGCCGACGATTCCGGCCCCGAGAATACGCTTGGTTTCCGGGTCGAAGAGCAGCTTGGTCAGCCCCTCTTCACGCCCGACACCGAGCGCACGGCCCGAAGCCGCCCAGGGGAATACCCCCTTTTCATAGTCGATACCCTTGGCCTTCGCCTCGGTCTCGGTCAGGCCCATCCAGGCCACTTCCGGATCGGTGTAGGCCACTGAAGGTATGGTCAGTGGATCGAACAGCGAGGGCAGCCCGGCAATCACCTCGGCGGCAACCTTGGCCTCATGGGTGGCCTTGTGTGCCAGCATGGGGTTGCCCACCACGTCACCGATGGCGTAGATATTCGGCACATTGGTGCGCATCTCCTGATCGGTAGCGATAAAACCCCGCTCATCCACATTCACACCGGCGTGCTCAGCGCCGATCAGCTTGCCGTTCGGCACCCGACCCACAGCCACCAGCACCCGGTCGTAGGTCTGCGGTTTTTCCGGTGCATTCTTGCCTTCGAAGAAGACCTTCAGGCCACTTTTCTGGGCCTTGATCTCGGTCACCTTGGTCTCCAGCATGATGCTCTGAAGCTTCTCTTTCATGCGTTTCTGCAGGGGACGGACCAGATCAGCATCACATCCGGGAATCAGGCCTGGCTGCAATTCCACCACGTCGATTTCGGTTCCAAGGGTGCTGTACACGGTTGCCATTTCCAGGCCGATAATGCCCCCACCAACCACCAGCATCTTCTTCGGAATATCCGCCAGCGCGAGTGCGCCGGTGGAGTTGATCAGACGCGGGTCATCATTGGGAAATCCCGGGATCTCAACCGGACGCGAACCACAGGCAATGATGGCATGCTCGAACTGTATCGATACCTTGCCCTCGGCCGTGGTGACCGCGATGCGGTTGGGCGACTCGAACACGCCGTTGCCCTGCACCACCTCAACCTTGCGCTGCTTGGCGAGTGCGGAGAGTCCCTGGGTCAGACGGTTGACCACTTTATCCTTGCCTGCGCGCAGTTTATCCAGATCCACCTTCGGCTTGCCGAAACTGATGCCCATATGCTCCAGTTCCGCCGCCTCATTGATCACGTCCGCGGCATGCAGCAATGCCTTGGATGGGATACAGCCCACATTCAGGCAGACCCCGCCCAATGCGGCGTGTCGTTCGATCATCACGGTCTTTTTGCCCAGATCCGCAGCCCGGAAGGCGGCGGTGTAACCGCCAGGTCCGGCACCCAGCACCACCACTTCCGCCTGGATATCGGCAGCGCCCTTCACTACATCGGATACCGGCGCAACGCTTGACTGATGCTTGACATCAACCGACTCACCCTCGGCCAATTGCATGGTGAGAATCAGCCCTCCCTGTGAAATCTTGTCGCCGACGCTCACCTTCACCTCAGCCACCTTGCCCGCATGGGGAGAAGGTATGCTCATTGTCGCCTTGTCGCTTTCCAGGGCAATCAGTGGATCTTCGACTTCAATCTCATCACCGGCGGAGACCAGCACCTCTATGATATCCACCTGTTCGAAATCACCGATATCGGGGAGGGTGATCTCAGTCAGTTCAGTCATTTCTCGAATCCTCTATGGGTGCAAAGATTTTTTTTATGGCAATTGCGCAAGCCTAACGTATCTTTGACGAAAATGAAACGGCAATATCTCATATATACCGGACGATTGTCCCATAATCACTTTAGCTTAGAAAAAAGGTCGTTTTTTCTTCAAAAGAGAGTATAGAACGTCCGTTTGCCATGAAAAACACCCTTTTTTACCCGTCAATTTTCAAATTACAGCGATTTTCCGGATAAAAATTGACCATTCACAATGGTCGACGGCGATTTATTTAAATATTTTCACAGCAACAGGCGACGGATATCACCTAAAAGACCTGCGAGATAAGTGGTAAAGCGTGCCGCCTGAGCACCATCGATCACCCGGTGATCGTAAGAGAGCGAGAGCGGCAGCATCAGGCTGGGAACAAACTCCGAGCCGTTCCACACGGGTTTCATTGCAGAGCGGGAAACCCCGAGAATAGCCACCTCCGGCGCATTCACAATTGGCGTAAATGCCGTGCCGCCAATGCCTCCGAGGCTTGAAATGGAGAAACAGCCGCCCTGAAGATCGGCGGGAGACAATTTACCCTCCCTGGCCCGCGCACTCACCTCAGTCAGCTCAGTGGCCAGTTCATAGACGCCCTTCTTGTCCACATCCCGGATAACCGGGACAACCAGACCATTGGGGGTATCCACGGCCACACCGATATGGAAGTAACGCTTATAGACCAGGCTCTCCTTGTCGGCGCTGAGGGAACTGTTGAACCAGGGCATCTCCTGCAACGCGGCCACACAGGCCTTCATCAGGAATGGCATGAAGGTGAGGCGTATCTCCTTTTTAGCAGCGATATCCTTCTGCTGCTGGCGAAATGCCTCGAGTTCCGTTATATCCGCCTCGTCGAATTGGGTGACATGGGGAATATTCAACCAGCAGGCGCTGAGATGATTGCCACTGAGTTTTTTGATGCGGCTGAGCGGCTGCACATCGATTTCACCAAACCTGGAGAAATCCACTTCCGGTATCCCCGGAAGGGTAAGACCGCCAGATAGCTGGGGTACTACACCCCCTTCACTGAGGGCATGCTTCACAAAGTTCTGGATATCATCCTTGAGCACCCGGCCTTTGTGGCCACTGCCCTTGACCAGCAGCAGGTTTACCCCGAGCTCCCTGGCAAAACGCCGCACCGAGGGGCTGGCGTGCGCCTTGTGTTCCGGGACATCCGAGGGGCGAACCAGCACCGGTGGGTGCTGGGGTAGCTTCTCGCCGGGCAGCCGTTCAGGTCTTGCCCCCTCCACCGGGACCGGAGCGGGCGCCTGCGCCACCTCGATCTCTTCGGCGGCCGGGGCTGGAGGAGTCTCGGCGGCGGGCTCTGCCTCTGCCACGGGTTGTTCTGTCAGCATGGTCAGGAGCAGATCGCCTTCATTGATCTTGTCACCCAGCTTGATGGCAACCTGTGTCACCTCGCCGGCATAGGGCGAAGGGATCTCCATGGTGGCCTTGTCACTCTCCAGGGTGACCAGCGACTGGTCGACACTGATCTGATCACCGGCCTTGACCAGGATCTCGATCACCTCGACCCCGGAAAAATAACCAATATCAGGAACGATTACTTTTGTTTCAGTACCCACGTTGGGCCTCCAACACTCTCATGCCCCTGCTTGATGACAGGGGCCGTTGAACCTTGATCAGACAGTTACCGGATTGGGTTTTTCCGGATCGATTCGATATTTCTTGATCGCCTTGGTCACTTCTGCGGCTTCCAGTTCACCGGCATCCGCCAGTGATTTCAGCGCCGCTATGACGATGTAATATCGATTCACCTCGAAAAATTTCCGTAGCTGACTGCGTGAGTCACTTCGACCAAAACCGTCGGTTACCAGCACTCTGAACACACCCGGCACGAACTGGCGGATCTGATCCGGGTAGGCGCGCATATAGTCAGTCGCGGCCACCACGGGTCCCTTGCGCTTGGCCAGGCACTGTTCGACATAGCTGACCCGGGGCTTTTTATCCGGATGCAGCATATTCCAGCGCTCCACATCCAGCCCGTCACGCCTCAGCTCGTTAAAGCTGGTTACGCTCCAGACATCAGAGCTGATCCCGAAATCCTTCTCCAGCAGTTCGGATGCGGCAATCACCTCGCGGAAAATGGTGCCACTGCCCATCAACTGCACGTGCCTGGTCTTGGCCTTGGTCTCTTGATAACTGTACATACCCTTGAGGATGCCCTGCTCGACGCCCTTGGGCATCGCCGGCTGGATGTAGTTTTCATTCATCACCGTGATGTAATAGAAAACATTCTCCTGCTCCTGGTACATGCGGCGCAGACCATCCTGAATGATCACCGCCAATTCATAGGCAAACACCGGATCATAGGAGACGCAATTCGGAATGGTCGCCGCCTGCAGATGGCTGTGGCCATCCTGATGCTGCAGACCTTCGCCGGCCAGCGTCGTGCGCCCGGCGGTGCCGCCCACGAGGAAACCTCGCGCCTGCATATCGCCGGCAGCCCAGGCCAGATCGCCGGTGCGCTGAAATCCGAACATCGAGTAGTAGACATAGAACGGAATCATGCTCAGGCCATGATTGCTGTAGGAGGTTGCCGCCGCGATCCAGGAGGACATGGCCCCCGCCTCGTTGATGCCTTCCTGCAGAATCTGCCCTTTCTTGTCCTCGCGGTAGTACATCACCTGATCGGAATCGACCGGGGTGTAGAGCTGACCGACCGATGAGTAGATACCCAGCTGACGGAACATCCCCTCCATGCCGAAGGTGCGCGCTTCATCAGGGATGATTGGCACGATATATTTACCCATGCCCTTGTCGCGGATCAGCGTGGTCAGAATACGCACAAAGGCCATGGTAGTGGACATATCCCGATCACCACTGCCATCAACCATCGACTGGAACAGTTCCAGGCCAGGCACCTCGTATTTGGGGCACTCGGTGTATCGGGCAGGCAGATAACCGCCCAGGGCCTGGCGACGCTCCTGCATGTATTTCAGTTCAGGGCTGTCTGCCGGTGGCTTATAGAAGGGCGTCGCCGCCAGTTGCTCATCGGGAATCGGAATATTGAAGCGGTCGCGGAACTGCTTCAGCGCCGCCTCGCCCATCTTATTTTGCGAGTGGGTTATGTTCTGCCCTTCGCCGGCAATACCCATGCCATAGCCCTTGACCGTCTTGGCCAGGATCACGGTCGGCTGGCCGGTCTGTTTCTGCGCCTCGGCATAAGCCGCGTAAACCTTGTGAGGATCATGGCCACCACGATTCAGACGCCAGATATCCTCGTCGGTCATGTTCGCCACCATATCCGCGGTTTCCGGATACTTGCCGAAAAAATGCTCACGGGTATAGGCGCCGCCCTTGGCCTTGTAGGCCTGGTAATCGCCATCGACGCACTCTTCCATGCGTTTCAGCAACAGGCCTTTCTTGTCGCGGGCCAGCAGCGGATCCCAGTAACCGCCCCAGATCACCTTGATCACATTCCATCCCGCGCCGCGAAATACCGCTTCAAGTTCCTGGATGATCTTGCCATTGCCCCGCACTGGGCCATCAAGACGCTGCAGATTGCAGTTGACCACGAAGATCAGATTGTCCAGCCGCTCTCGACCGGCCAGGGAGATGGCGCCCAGGGCCTCCGGCTCATCCATCTCACCGTCGCCCATGAAGGCCCAGACCTTGCGGTTTTCGGTATTCTTGAAGCCGCGATCATTCAGGTAACGCATGAAACGCGCCTGGTAGATCGCCATGATGGGTCCCAGTCCCATGGAGACGGTCGGAAACTGCCAGAATCCGCGCATCAGCCAAGGATGGGGATAGGAGGAGAGGCCGGAACCATCCACCTCCTGACGGAAGTTATACAGTTCATCCTCACTGATCCTTCCCTCGAGGAAGGCTCGGGCATAGACCCCAGGCGCGGAATGGCCCTGGAAGAAGACCAGATCACCGTCCTGATTTTCGTTTCTCGCCTTGAAAAAATGGCTGAAGGCGACGTCATACAGGGTGGCGCTGGAGGCAAAACTGGAGATATGTCCGCCCAATTCGCTGGAAATGCGATTCGCCTGCACCACCATGGCCATGGCGTTCCAGCGAATTATCGAACGGATGCGCCGCTCCATCGCCCGATCGCCGGGAAAGCGTTCCTGATGCGTTACCGGAATGGTGTTCACATAGGCGGTGTTGGCACTAAAAGGCAGATAGGCCCCCGACCGTCTGGCCTTATCAACCAGCCGTTCAATCAGGAAATGCGCCCGGTCGATGCCTTCATTCTCCAGGACACCTTCCAGAGCATCCAGCCACTCCTGCGTCTCTAAAGGATCTATATCAGGTTTTGTCGCCATCTCGATGTTCTCTCAACGTGCACAGATTCGAATATCAGTTACTTTGGTATAGACGCTCGATTACATAAAGCAAATCTATAACATGAAACTCTATTATTGCTATTTTCAATACTTTGTATTGAGATCGGCAATATACAGGAATTAATAACCCAGTGCCAGACTGGGGTCGCGATTAATCAGGCAAAAAAAAACGCCCGCCGGGAGAACCCCCAGGCGGGCGTTTTTCATTGATGCTGTTGATATCTGGATCAGATATCGCGCATCGCGCGGCGCTCTTCCATCGCCTTGCGAACAGCGGCATGCTGTTCTTCGGCAATTTTGCGCTGCTCTTCAACCTGCTTCATCATTTCGTCACGACGGGTCTGCATCTGCTGACGCATCTCATCACGACGGGCATCCATATCGGCACGTACCGGTCTTTCGAAAGTATGAGCCACTGGAGTGAAAGGTGCTGCATGGTCGGCAGAGAACTGTTCGGCAAACTTGCGTTGTGCCTCTACAGCTTCCTGGATAGCCTTCGCCTGTTGTTCAGCGAAAGCCTTCTGCTGCTCGGCAAATGCCTGCTGCTGTTCCTGCATGCTCTTTACCTGCTCTTCAGTCAGAGGGGCAACCGGCGCACCATAGGGGGCGTAGCCATAGCCATACGCAGGATGTCCGTAACCGTATCCGCGACCGGCAAAATTGCTGCGAGCACTGAAGTTCATGCTGAATGAACCGTCGGCCCAGCCGTCACCAAAACCATTACCAAAACCGTTTCCATTATCCCACCACGCGTTCGCTGACATAGAGGTAGCGACGAGTGCTGCAACCGCAGTTAGTTTGATCATCTTTTTCATAATTGAACCCATTTTACTGTCAGGCCATCAGGCCCGTATCTGATTCAGAATCCTGCACATCCTTGTGCTCTACGCCTTCCCCTGACTGTAAGGATTCAGGTGTATTCTTACTTGGCTTCAGCAGCAGGCGCCTGAGGGGCCACTGGTGCGTAAGGCGCATAAGGAGCGCCGTAAGGTGCGCCATAGCCATAAGGAGCGCCATAGTAAGGATAGCCGTAGCCGCCATAGTAAGGGTTGCCATAACCATAGCCACGGCCATAGCCAGAACCGTAACCAGAACCACGGCCACTGAAGCTCATGTTGAAATCGCCAGAACCGTCGCCCCAGCCATCACCCAGGCCGTTTCCATTCCAAGGACCCCAACCCCACCATGCGGAGGCAGAACCAGAAGCAGCAATCATTGCAGCAATAGCAGCAGCTTTAATCATTTTTTTCATGATAATCTCCAATAATTCATTTCTTGATTATGAACTTTGCGTTAACAGAAAGCCGTGTACAACTGTGCCTTCATGGTTGAACAGTATATTAGCATTTTCTTAAGTTACAAAATTTTACTTTTTTATGCTGGATAAATTATTTTTATGGCTGCGCATAACAAAAAACCCTCAGAATCACTTCAGAGGGCTCTTGTTTTGGAAGTGAATTGGTATCGCTATTCCTGGTAGAGATCCAACGGCGGGTTGCCGTCGTAGACATCACTGTTGCGTTTCTGCAGATAGGCATCACGCACGAATTCGTATGGGTCCAGGGCTGCTGCATCCATTACCCGGCTGGCGCCGAGCAGATCCGCCCGCTGGTCGACTGCTTTGAGAATCCGCAGACCATTTCGGGCCGTATCTGATTCCACATAGGTGACAGGATCCAGATACCAATCGAACACCCGGCCAATCGCATCCCGGCCGCTGCTGGGTCCGAGTACGGGCAATACAATGTACAGGCCCGAACCAAATCCCCAGGAACCCAGGGTCTGGCCAAAATCCTCACCGTACTTTTCCAGATTCATATTGCTCGCCACATCGATAAAGCCGAGCATACCCAGTGTTGTATTGACCATCACGCGTCCGGCATCGGTTGCCGCCCGTTGTAGCTTGAACTGCAGCAGATTATTGACCGCTGATCCAACATCCGAGAGATTGCCGAAAAAGTTGGTGATGCCCGTATCCACCGGCACCGGAACCACCGCCTTGTAGCCTTTGGACAAGGGCTTGATTACCATCTCATCCAGACCGTCGTTGAACTTATAGACAGTGCGGTTGAAACTCTCCAGCGGATCTCTGGGATCACGGTAATCGCCAATGCTGGTGCAGCCCGTTAGCAACACACTCAAAAGCAGTATCGGCAGTAGCAGGGGCAACCGCCCCTTGTCTCTATTCAGTATCATTCAAATCTTTCCTTCACAGATTACTCTGTGCACCTTGATTGTTGGTGTTTATTAGGTGTTTGTAATAGGAACACTAGCATACCTCCCCCCTGGACTAACAGTGGGTTTATGCCGCAATCCGAAAATTCTCAGAAGACCTTCTCAACAGTAAAGCCCTGCTTGCGCAGCAGCGCCAACAGGCCCTCATCCCCGGGAAGGTGCAAGGCGCCTACCGCGATCACGGCTGGGGCATCGGCGATGATGGGTATCAGCCGCTGCACCATTCTGATGTTTCGATCGGTAACTACAGCCTGTTGAAAGGCTTGCATCACCCGCTGATCGCTCTCGCCCTGCAGACTGTTCGAAAGATCCACCAGTTTTTTGAGATCCCGCGCCAAGTAGGCATCCAGCAGGTCATCGAGGGTATCCGGTATTTGATCAAGATGTTCCAGCGTGCTTTTCAGCAGAATCACCTGATCCGCCTCAGGAATCCCCTCGAACACTGCCAGTTGCTCCTGGGCGTTTTCCAGTCCGATCACCTCCATTCCCCCCGCAATGGCCTCCTGATAGAGCATTGCATCGAGAAACAGCCCGGTGTTACTGGTGGGCAGGCTCAGCAGAGTGGCCACGGCCCAGGGCTTGAATTTGCGCAGCGCCACCTCGGGGATACCGATATTCTCGGCAGCTATCCGGGTCTCGTCATACAACGCCTGGCCAAGAATCTGCTGCAGTTCCCTCCCATCCGACAGGATCATGGCCGTCATGGAGGTCAGCATCGCCTCGGGGTCCAGTCGCATCTCCAACACCAGCCGCCGGGTGCGTTCCAGGGTATCCAGCACCGGCTTGGCTAACTCAAGAACCCGCCGATCTTCGGAGTGCATGGTGCCGAACAGGTAGCTTTGCTCTGTCCCGGGCTTGTGTATCTGAAACAACAGCCCGGAGGAATAGCCGGAACCCTCCCCCTGGACCGCCAGGGAAATAGAGAACAGCAGGAGAAAAAACAGGGTGTTACACCGTAAGGCCAGAAACGCTGGAAGCTTCATGCACAATCAACCTGATCGTCCGAGATCACCAGACTATAACCCCAATCGATCTTTGTTCGAAATAAAAAGCGCTTTCAAGTATGCTTCACCGCCATGAACGAGACCCTATACAACCCAGCTATCGCCCAGCGCTTCCGCGGTTTTCTGCCGGTGGTGGTGGATGTGGAAACCGGCGGCTTTGATGCGAAAACCGATGCTCTGCTGGAGATTGCCGCGGTCACCCTGCGCCTGGATGAGAGCGGGCAGTTGCATATCCATGAGTCATTCTCCCGTCATGTGGAGCCCTTTCCTGGCGCCAATCTGGACCCCAAAGCGTTGGCATTCAACGGTATTGACCCCTCACACCCATTTCGCATGGCGCTCCCTGAAAAAGAGGCACTGAAAGAGATTGCCACCCCCATTCGCAAAGCGGTCAAGGCGAGTGGTTGTACGCGCGCGATTCTGGTCGGGCACAACGCCTTTTTCGATCTCGGCTTTGTCAATGCCGCCGTTGAGCGCACTCAGCTCAAGCACTCCCCATTCCACCCCTTCAGCACCTTTGACACAGTCTCTTTGGCCGGCCTTGCCTATGGCCAGACAGTGCTTGCCAAGGCGGTACAGGCCGCCGGCATCGACTGGGACAACGACCAGGCTCACTCCGCCCTGTATGACACCCTGAAGACCGCAGAGCTTTTCTGCCAGATCATCAACCAGTGGCAAAATCTAAGTCCCTTTCCATATATCAGCGATTGAGTTTATTCAAAAGATACTGATCTGCATCAAATTATCGCCTGCAGCGAGCCTTGACATCAGTTTGATTGGAAAATCGCAATTGCCATACCCCAGCTACCACAGCTATTCGTTAAGGTAAGACGAAGTGAATTGTCTTAGCGGGGAGTTGGCTTCCTGGTAACGCGGGAGCCGGACGTATAGAGCAGCCGATATTGAGTTCAGGTTCAAATTGTCGCATGCAATGCCCATCGCATGCCGTATCTCAGTATCCCTGATTAAAAGGGGAGACGATCATGCAAGCGCGAAATCCACTTACATTTTTCAGTAAGAAACACTTAATCACTGTAGCCATCACACTGGGAAGTTTGCTTATATCCGGGCCTGCATTCAGCGCCAAGGCCGACAAAGCAGGGAACAGCAATTATCACAACTTCCACTACAACGCTAAAAAACAGTCTTATCAGATCAAGGGACTACGCATCCCGGAAGCTGATGTAAAACGCGATCTGGCAGGTGCGCTGTGCAGCAAGTGCCATGCCTCCGAGGTCGGGGAAGTAAAAAACTCTGTCCACTACACCCTCGCCGCGCGCACCGACCGGGTGATGTTCCCGGGTGGCGGCGCCCACGGCATGCTTGACCGTGCCTGCGGTCTGCCCGGCACCTCCGGACTGATCAACTACACCAGTGATGTCAATCTAGGCGAGTGTGGAAAATGTCATACCGGACGTTATCCGCCGGTGATGGAAGGGGCATTTGCCAGCATGTTTCAGCAGATGGGACTGCCTGAACCGGCACAGCAAGCGCAGCATATCGTCGAATCCGGCATCGACTGCCTGATCTGCCACGCCGAAACCTACAAATCCGTGCCCAGCGGGGATTTTCTGCAGGTATCGCAGCACGCCGCCGAGGATGGCGCATCACCCTCGCCCCTGGGTTATGCCAGAGCAGCCCATGACAACGGCGATTTCGATCAGGACGGTATCCCCGATGCCCAGATAGATCTGGATGGCGACGGCGTTCTCGATATGCCGATGATGATGGATACCGATGGCGACAGCATGCCTGACACACCCTGGCCGACCATTGCCCAGGATCGCAGCCCGGAAGCAGTGCTCTCGATCGGGCCAACCACGACCGAAACCTGCCTGCGGTGCCATGAACATGCACGTACCGGCTATAAACGGGCAACACTGTTCGAAGAGGGCTACGATGTTCACGCCTCTGCCGATATCGAGCCATTCACGGGTAGCCATAACCGCTGCACCGTCTGCCACACAGCCTCAGACCACAAGTTTGTCAGGGGCCACAATGTAGGCGGTGATCTGGCAGCGGCCGATTATCCACCGCCGCCTCCCGGCGTCGTACCAGATCCGGATGACCCGACCAACATCATGTGTACCACCTGCCACAGGCTGGATGAGATACAGCAGGCCGTCACCGGGTCAGACAAAGGTAAACAGAAGGCCGCAGGTAAAAAAGGGTCAGTCCATGATCAGCGGCATCTGGAGAGCATCGCCTGTGAAACCTGCCACATCCCCTACAGCGGCGGAATCACCTACTCGCTCTACGGTGACGGAGCACACATCTCCTTTGGCCGGAATGCTGAAGGCAAGGATACCAAGCTGATCACCGCAGATCACATGCGTGCAGAAGACGCAGCGGATATCGCAGCCGACTATACGGCCTATCAGGCTCTACCCGCGCTGGTCTGGTATAACGGTGGCGTCTCCTTCCTGGCGCAATCACTGTCAGTCAGAGGCTCACCCGGCGCCATGATCACACCATTCAAACCCATGGCGAACGGCATGGTGTTTGACGCCAGATTCTTCGACGAGGTCTACACAACCAATGCAGCGGGCGCGCCTTACAACGCACACTCAATGTATCGGTTCTATGCAAACCAGGACAGCGACACCGGCATGGGAAATGCCGAAGTGTTCTACGCCATGGACATGTCCGACCTGACGCCTGAAGAGGTACGAAACATCACCCTCATGGACTTCATGTCGCCCGATCCTGACAGACAGGCGATGGCGATGATGCAGATCTTCCCTAACATGATCAACTTCGACAAGGCGAGCTATGGCTATGAGCACTACATGATCAGCAGCAATCTGGTCGAACTGGACGCCGATGCCAACGGCATTCTGGATACAGGCAAGCCTTTCCACTTTGATCTGCTTGAAGCGTCCAATATCGGCCTGATGAAGTTCATGGGATTCAATGGCCCGATGGGACTGCCGGCCGACTATCAGTGGTACCCATTCTTTGGACAGCCTTCCGATCTGGTCACCATGAAACTGCCTGACGGCAGCCTGATGAAGATGTTCATGCAGATGCAGGCGGCACAACTACCACCGGAAGCTGTACCCGCATACCTTGCTGCCGTCGAAAACTACCCGGCCTTCTCCAATGGTGTCACCCTGGGTGGGCATGGCGTTCGTCCTAAAGAGGAGGCGCTCGGGGCCGGCAACAATGGATGCATCAGCTGTCATGGCAGTAATGGGGTTATGACCCAGCCTATCCCAGTTACTGAAAAAGTGCCTCTGGAAATGGGTGATATGGGTGTGTTGGAATTCCCTAAATACCAATGGCGCTATTACAACATGCATCAACTGGTCGATCTTGGATTGCTGACCGAAAACGAAGAGGTCGTTGCGTTGCCACAGATAATCGACATCGAAGGCAATGCAGACCTGGTAAAAACCAGCAGCAAGGAGATTATCATCAACTGGTTCAGCCCCAAGGACCCGAGGGTGACAGGATATGTACCCGCACAAACAGAAGAGGTTCTCACAGAGGTCGGGCTCAGCAGCGACCAGCTATCCAGTAATGGGGGCTCCTGGATGCCAGTCCTTGAACCTATCGTAAAATATGCTCCAAACTATGCCGTTCTGGGTTACACAGAGGACGAGATCATCTGGAAAGGCAAGAGAAACAGCAATGCACCAAAAGGAAACGAGAAGGGGAAAGGCGGTAAAAACTAATTCCCCACCCATAATCCTACGCAACCTGGACCGGCCCTCGCTAGAGGGCCGGTTTTTTCATCCCCTCCTTGCACATGACCCTTTTCGTTCGGAGCAGTCCTCAAAAGCCTGAATAGCGATCTCCGCATGCCACTTCTGCAGGCTCAATCTCGCCAATGATACAAACTGAAACAAAATGATATGTGGAACAAATACATTGGAAACATCTTACCTCTATCATTAAAGTCAGCCTAAGGAAATCTAAAGAGATAGAGAGATGCCCATCAGCAACCACACTCAGCCAAGCGCATTGCGGACACCTGCTTTAGGGTCCAGTATTTATTTGCGCCATGACCGCTTTTTTCACGTCATGAATCAGGGTTGGTATGTTGAGGTTCGCAACGGAACAGCAGGCCCCTTTGAAACACAGGAAGAGGCCGACACCTATTTGCAGCAGTTGATTGCACAACGGTCAGCCGCTATCGACAGTAAACAAAACGAAACGCTTTCATAACCAGCCAGTAGGGAGGTCATATCAATCGAGTGAACGGAAGAATGCAATTTGGATTGGTAGTAGCAGTTTTCTCTCCTTTCTATACACGTCCCCGCTCATAAACTGCACATGAATTCCAATCACATAAGCCGCAACACCTCCTCCGTTGCGGCTTTTTTTCGTCTCTGTCTCATTGCCTGGAAAGAGCCCGTTTATCCACTCGAAATATATGGGGAGCAACACGGGTAATCGTCTTTTCTCTTTTCAACTCAGCCACCACATGGCTGGCGCTCTCAACGGATGCCCCGATGATCGACGCCACATCTTCGGTAGTCAGCATCCAGATTTTCTCATACTGATTACCCTGCATTTCGACCAGCAGGCGAATCAGGCGAATAACCCGTTTGCGCACCGGCCCGGTGGAGAGCTCGACCAGGGTTCGTTCGGAGAAATGAAGTTGTTGCTGCCACTGTTCCGAGAGTCGATCAACAATACCGATACACTGTTGTTCCAGCTTTCGCACAAGCATCAGCGGCAATTGACAGGCATAGGTATCAGATATCGCAAACGCAGATTCGGTATAGCACGGCTCACCGGCCAGCAGTTCGATACCGATAACGCTCCCCTGCCCCAGCAGACGCAGAATCCGCTTTTCACCCGACGGCGAATGCCGAACCAGCTTGACCAAACCCTGCTTGATGGAAAAGAGGTAATCGCCCTCCTTTTTCTCTTCAAACAGTGTTGATTTCGGAGGAAAGTGACACTCGTCAACCTCTAGACTAAGATCGGCCACCTGCGTCTCGTTGAGGCCAGAGAAAAGCATTAACGCCCTGATTTCGCAGGCCGAGCAACTTACCTGCTGGCAAGTAGCTACCCTTTTCTCTCCCTTTGCGGGTGGTAATTTGACTCCCTCTCTCATCTGAATATCCCTTATCAACAGCTACCACTCCTCATATCTATAACTATAGTGAAGAAATGACATCTCTGGTTTATTCATGAAAAAAGAGAGCTGCCTGGACTGTGCAGCCGGGATTTATATTATAGATATCAGAAAGTTACGGAAGATATAAAAAATCACACCGCATAATCTGCGGTGTGATTGCTGTTTAACCGATGAGAGAAAGCTGTCGCTTAACGGGGACCGCCACCCGCACCGCCGGATCCACCTGCGCCGGAACCACCCGCACCAGCGCCATCGGCGCCACCGGAAGCCGCGCCGTCACTACCGGATGCTCCGCCACCGATGCCATCGCCACCGATACCGCCCATGGCATTACCAGCAACACCAGCACCTCCTGTATCCGCACTGGCATCATCACCACTGGTTGTACCTGGACCTCGGAGTTCAGACGCGGTATTACCCCCGATGTTGACCCCTACGTTATCGCTGCGATTGGTCATAGGATCCACTGTATCCGGTCGTTGATCCAGCATCGCTTCAATAGCCGCATCATGCATACCCATCGCATCACCGATATCCGGTTCTGCAGGGCTTGGATGATGGGCATAGGCCGCCACGGTAGCGGAGATCATGCCGATTGAGATGATTGATACGACTGTTTTTTTCATAGTAACCCTCGTCTGCTTTGCTAAATTTTGTTTGCTGTCATCTAAGTTATCTGCCATTGCCGTTACCGCTGCCACCGTTGCCGCCACCACCGTTGCCGCCACCACCATTACCCATCCCTTGGGCATTGCCTGATGGTCCGGCACTGGCGCCACGTTGCGCTCTGGCTTCATAGCCCAGACCGTAACTGCTCTGTCCCTGGGCTTTCCTGGAAGGCGGTATATCGATATATTTCTCGTAGATTTCTTCAACCCAGGCGCGGATGGCTTTGACTGGTGCGACCAAAGTGCTTTCAGATGATGCTGTAGCGCCTTTATCAGCTGTCCGGGGTGCTTGGCTCTCGGCAAACCCAGACACCGGCATGAGCAATAATCCAACTGAAATTGAAACAACTAAAACACTGGTCCGCCACATTGTCATAATCCGTTTTTTTAATAAATTGCGTTTAGTCCTTCGAATTGATCATTTCCTGGAGCCTCAGTTGGTTTTTCAACCTGATTTGCTCCTCGGTTTCAGACCCATCGAAATTTCTTAATTGATTCTCATTTCGAATCTGCATCTGGTTCCCGGCCTTCTGGCCTTCACCCTTGTTATAGCGATACCTGTTCTCATTCTGGTATCGATTCTGCATCTCCTGACCGGCAGACCCGGAAATACCCTTCATGGACCTTGCTCCACCTTTGGCACCCCCTGCTGCTGAAAGATCTGCACAAAACGCCATAGCAAGCGCCATAACAATCACTGTCCCAAAACGTTTCATGTCTATATCTCCACAATCATATGTAAACCAGATAATCTTCTGATGGAGGAAAGTCTATACCTGATTCATTTTTCATGTGTTTCCAGGGCAATATATTTTGTAACAATATGTTTCACTATTTTAATGATTCTTAATCAAAAAACCGAAAAATCAGCTATCCTTTTCTATCAGAGAGATTCATATGAAGCTGCACAAAAATGGAAAGTAATACACGTATCCTCGTCATTGATGACGACCCCAGTCTGCGCGACCTTCTCTCACGTTATCTCCAGGAAAACAACTTTGGCGTGGAAACCCTGGAAGACGGCAGCGGAGTCGAGGAAAAGATCGACGAGGGCAACATTGATCTCGTAATCCTCGATATCATGCTTCCCGGGGAAGATGGCCTGAGCATTGCGAAAAGGATCAAGACACGCTCTGGCACACCGATCATCATGTTATCGGCCAAGGGAGAAGACATAGATCGCATCATCGGCCTTGAGGTCGGTGCCGATGACTACCTTCCGAAGCCTTTCAATCCGCGCGAATTGCTCGCCAGAATCAAGGCGGTCCTGCGGCGTGACGGAGTGGCAGGAAATCAATCTTCGACCGAATCCACCAACGAGTATCGCTTTGGTCCATTCAGTATCAACAGGGACGCAAAGCAGGTATTCAAGGAGAACGATGAACTCAGCCTTACCAGCGGCGAGTACAAGTTACTGGAGTTGTTTATCAACCATCCGAACAGGGTCATGAGCCGCGACTTTATGATGGAGAACCTGAAGGGTTACTCACTCTCGCCCTATGACCGCAGCATTGATGTCAGAATCAACCGTCTGCGGCAGAAAATCGAGGAAAACCCAAACAATCCACTCTATATCAAAACGATGTGGGGAGAAGGCTATATCTTCACTCCAGAGCCCTCAACCAAGAAAAGCTAAGCCATGAGAAGGACCGGCCTATTCGCCCAGGTGAGCTTATCCTATGGGATGGGGGTTATTCTCTTCGCGGTGGTGCTTTTTACCATAATCCACTACCTGATTGTCTACCCGGCAACACGCCGCCTGGCAAATGATTTTTCCTCCCTGATCGCCCTCTCCGCGCAAACCTGGCTTGAACTGCCTCCTGGCACGCGCCCGGATTTCGAACACGAACTGTTTCTCGCCCATGATCTCAGCATCGGCATGCCTACTTCGGTCATACACGGCAGTCCGGCAGACAACAACTTTATTACATTGCTCGAAGATAGCCTGAGCTGGCAGCTGGAAACCGAGATATACCTGTTCAAAACAGAAAAGGATGGAAAACACTGGTACTGGGCAGATATTCCCTTGTCTGGCAAGGTATTGCGCGCAGGATTCAGTGGAGACCGGCTGAAGGTCAACTACTCATCGATACTCCTGATCGCCACCCTGGTGGGGCTCATCATCGTTACCTTGCTCACTGCAACCATCAGCTACAGGCTGACCAGACCCATCAAGGAGCTGATTGCCTCCACCCGGAAAATCGGCATTCTAAACGAAATGCCCGAGCTGCCTCAGTCCTCCATCACTGAAATCGCCGAACTTTCCGCCAGCTTTCAGCGACTGGATGACAAAATCAAAAACCTGCTCAACAGCAGAAATATTCTTCTGTCCGGCATCTCTCACGACCTACGCACGCCGCTGGCGCGTATCACCCTGGCGGTGGAGCTATTGAAAACCGATGGAGACTCCGATCTGAAGCAACGTATTCTTGCCGATATCGACACGATGGACTAGATTATCGGGCAGACGCTTCAACTCTCCAAGGATCTGATTCCACAGGACATTGAAACCATTGAACTGCTGCCGTTTCTGCAATCGGTGGTGGATCTGTATGCAACCGACAAGGTAAAGATTATCCTGCACAGAGCTTCGCCCTGTTCAGTTATCGCTGCCGGGATACCACTACAGAGAATCCTGACCAACCTGATCGACAATGCAATCCGACACAGTCAGGCGAAAACAATCAAGCTCAGCTATGTTTGCAATCCAACGCTGCACAAGGCCCGAATATCGGTAACCGATAACGGCATTGGTATAGATGAGGCGATACGCGAAAGCGTCTTTCTACCCTTCTTCAAGAAAGACACTTCCCGCACCGGCGAGGGAAGCGGCCTGGGCCTGTCGATTGTGCAACAACTGGTGAATGTGTACGGCTGGAAAATCGAACTACTGCCACATACGCCAACCGGCAGTGAGTTTGTAATAACCGTGCCATTGGCCTGAGTGGCCAAGGCGGCTTGATGCAAAGACTACCGGCATGCACGTAGATGCCGGTAGCCCTTGATCGATCACGAAAAACCGCTGACAAGCTGCAAATATTGGCAGGGCTCTTTTCGCTCTTAGCGAGACCGTCCTCTGCCGCCACCGCGTGTGGTACTGCTCACGCTCTCTGTTGCGCTGTCAGTCTCTGTCTGTTCAGAGTCTTGGTCGTCGTCGCCATCCAGGATATGCTCAAACTCCTCTGTGCTCAGGATCTGTGCCTCGTACTCAATCCCCATCATTTCAAGTTGTGAAACAAAGGCGCGCAGGTGATTTTCCGAACCTGCCAGAAGATTTCCATAGACCCGCTGAATCATCCGTTCATCGGTTTCGGCTATGGCGTTGACGATATCTTCCATATCCACCTCTTCGATCAGAGCACCCACCCGCAGTGCCTGTTCGGCCGATATCATGCCCTGGTCGACCAGTGTCGTATACAGATCGGCTAGTTCCTGGTCGACAAAGACACCGATTGTATCCACCTTGACAGGGTCTTCTATGCCATAACGATCCAACAGGTTTTTTACCGCATCAGTGTGTTTCTGTTCGGATTCAGCGATATTCGCAAAGGTTTCGATTCCCCAAGCTTCATACATGGTCAGGTAGACATCACGCGCCATTTTCTCTTCTTCACGCATGAATTTGAGAGTATCGATTTCCCCCTGGGTGAGGGTTGAAGCGGCATTCGCCGCCAGGGAAAATAGAACGGATAGAACCGTCGTCAGGATAAAACCAGATTTCTTAGCCACAATAGACTCCTCATAAAAATACTACATAAGATCTAACGGCGGTTCTTGTAATATCTTGAGTGCACTAAAGCCTGATTTACCAGACTCCATCACCATCGGTGTCCACGGCGATCTGTGGCTGACCGGGAACTAGTGCAGATATAAAAAGACCAAGCCCAACCAACTTTATTTATTCAGGTGGGACTATAGGCGAGAGCTGTTTCAGAGTGATTCAGAAGTATTACAAACCGGTAACAAATTGTTACCGGATGTTTCAAAACGGTCTTTATTATTCGATTCTGTGAGAAGAATCACAAGGGCTAATTTCAGCCAGGGGACGGAGAGGATTCAAGGCAAACCGCCATTAGGACAATAAGCCCTAACAGCGGTTCTGAAACTTGCTAATCAAGACTCTTCAGGCCACTTTTTCGCGGCCTCTGTCGTCATCTTTTGCAACTCACCGCTGGCATGCAGCTCCAGGGTAATGTCACAGCCACCCACCAGCTCGCCATCGATGTAGAGCTGTGGAAAAGTCGGCCAGTCGGCAAACTTCGGAAGATTCTCAAAGATTTCCGGATCCGCCAGGATATTCACATAGGCAAACTTGACACCGCAATCCTGTAACGCCGCCGCCGCACGGGATGAGAATCCACACTGGGGAAATTGCGGGGTACCTTTCATGTAGAGCACGATGGGGTTACTTTCCACCTGCTCTTTAATACGTGCTAACGCATCCATCTTATATCTCCAAAAAACAGTCAGTTTGTGTATATGGTGTTGGCAGGTTAAAAAATCAACACTAGAGCGTCTTGACCACGGCAATCACCGTTGTCACCAGGCCAAGAACCAGGTTTATACCTATCAGACCCCGCACTCTCGCCATTTGTGCCCCGGCTTGTGCAATATTCTGCATGTCCAGTGCAATGCCCATTTTTCGGAAAGGGACAAAGTAGATGAAGCTGAAGATCACCATCATCAACAACCCGATTCCCATCATGATATGCACATAGAGACCGGCTTTACCGGCCCAAAGGCCGAGAAAAATCCAGAATCCGGTCGCCAGCAGGGTGCCTACCGATATCCAGACCCAGAGGAAAAAACCACTGAGAACACGCCGCAACAGCGGCAGCCTGACCGGTGGTTCAAGCAGATCATTGACCGCTGGCCGCAGCGCCATATGGGCGAAAAACATTCCGCCAACCCAGATTACAGTTGCCAGGATGTGCAGTGTGAGCGCAAAAGAGAGCATTGCCGGTTCCTCGAATTCAGTGAATCAATCTATGAAAACAATGGCCAGGTAAATCAGGCACTGAGCGTGTCAACATTGCGCTGCAGCCAGAACTCCAGCAAGGCCAGATGCCATAATTTACTGCCCTGCAGGCGGGTGTGGTGCATTTCCGGTGCGGCCAACAGCATGTCCACATAGGCCCTGGAATAGACGCCCCGCTCGATACATGCCCTTGAGGTCAGTATCTCCCGCATGAAGTGCAAGAACTCACCACGCACATATTTCAGCGCCGGCATAGGGAAGTAGCCCTTGGGGCGGTCGATAACCGCATCCGGCAACAGCCCCCGCGCCATGGCCTTCAGGGGATACTTGCCACCCTCGCGCAGCTTGAACTCCGGTGGACAGCGCGCCGCCAGCTCCACCAGCTCATGATCAAGAAAGGGCACCCGGGCCTCCAGGCCCCAGGCCATGGTCATGTTATCCACCCGTTTCACCGGGTCATCGACAATCAGCGTGGTTACATCCATGCGCAGCACGGCGTCCATGAAGCTATCCGCTTCCGGCTCGGCCAACAGCTCCGCAACCTTCAGGGTCGTGTGGTCAGCACCTCGGTAGGCCGGCGAGACCGTGTGCAGGAACTCCTCGTGATCACGATCGAAATAGTGCCTGGCGAATCGTTCCACCGGAGTGCCAGCACTCTCATCCATCATGCGGGGATACCAGAAATAACCGCCAAACACCTCATCCGCCCCCTGCCCCGATTGAACCACCTTGATCTCCTTGGAGACCTGTTCCGAGAGCAGATAAAAGGCCACCGCATCCTGACCCACCATCGGTTCGGCCATGGCGTCCACCGCCTCCGGCAGGCGTTTCAGTACCTCCGAGTTGGCGATGCTGAACTTCCTGTGATCGGTCGCGTAGCGCTCGACCACCAGGTCAGAGTACTCGAACTCACTGCCCTTCTCCTCGGGATGATCCTCGAATCCGATGGAAAAGGTGCGAATATCGCTGATGCCGATCTCGGCCAGCAAGGCTACCAGCAGGCTTGAATCCAATCCGCCGGAGAGCAGAACACCCACCGGCACATCGGCGATCTCATTGCGTTTGCGCACCGCATTACGCAACGCTTCGTGGATGCGCTCCAGCCATTCGTCATCGCTCACGGGGCGTTCGGGTCGGGTTGCCGGAAAATGCCAGTAGCGACGGACAGACTCATCCCCATTTGCGCTGATGGTCATACAGTGACCAGGTTGCAGTTTTCGCACACCATTGAGAATCGTCAGCGGCGCGGGAATCACCGCATGCAGGGAAAACTGGTGATGCAAGGCCACCGGATCTATCGACGTATCCACGCCACCACCCGCCAGGATCGCCTGCACATTCGAGGCAAAGCGGAAAAAACTGCCGCTGCGTGTGTAATACAGGGGCTTGATGCCGAGACGATCCCGGGCAACAAACAGGGTTTTCTCGTGCTGATTCCAGATGGCAAAGGCAAACATGCCGTGCAGCCGTTCGACACAGGCCTCGCCCCAGGCATGATAGGCCTTGATGATGACCTCGGTATCGCCGTCGGAAAAAAAGTGGTAGCCCTTACCGCGCAGCTCTTCCCGTAGTTGGGGATAGTTATAGATGGCGCCATTGAACACCAGGGCGAGGCCCAGCTCCTGATCGACCATCGGCTGGTGGGCGTGCTCACTCAGGTCGATGACCGAGAGACGACGATGCCCCAGACCCAGCGGACCATCACTGTAACAGCCGCCATGATCCGGCCCGCGGCGCTTCAGCTTATCGGTCATACGCTGAATCATGCCCATGTCGGGCATCTCCCCATCAAACCTCAACTCACCACACAACCCACACATCAGGTATTCTCCTATCCGTGTCCGCCCGGAATAGCGACATCATACAACTGGTGCCATACTCTACAGTCAACGGCCCTCATTTCAAACTATGACCACAACAAATCAGCCACCCGCAAAGAACAGGAGATAGCAATGTCACAGGCAGATATCGGACTGATCGGCCTCGCGGTGATGGGACAAAACCTGGTTCTGAACATGAGCGATCACGGCTACCGGGTTGCCGTCTATAACCGCTCTCCGGAGAAGACCCGGCACTTCATCGAAGGCCCTGCGGACAACCGGACCATCTCCGGCTGTTACTCCCTGGAGGAGCTTGTCGCATCATTGAAGGCCCCACGCAAAGTGATGCTGATGATCAGGGCGGGAAGCGCCGTGGATCAGCTGATCGAGCAGCTCACCCCGCTGCTGGAGCCGGGTGACATCATCATCGACGGCGGCAACTCCCGCTTCACCGACACCAACCGGCGGGTCAAGGCAGTCGCCGATTCTGGCCTGCGCTTTCTCGGTTGCGGCATCTCCGGCGGTGAGGAGGGGGCGCGCCATGGCCCATCGATCATGCCGGGTGGCGACGTCTCGGCCTGGCCTGAGGTGCGCGAGATCTTCCAGTCCATCGCCGCCAAGGTGGATGGCCAGCCCTGCTGCCAGTGGGTGGGTGAGGCGGGGGCCGGGCACTACGTGAAGATGGTCCACAACGGCATCGAATACGGCGACATGCAGCTGATCAGCGAGGCGTTTCACCTGATGCAGCGCGGCCTTGGCCTGGAAGTCGAGCCGATGCAGCAGGTGTTTGCCGACTGGAACAAGGGGGTGCTCGACTCCTATCTGGTCGAGATCACCGCCGAGATCCTGCAACAGCGCGACACCGACGGCCTGCCGCTGATCGACAAGATTCTCGACAGCGCCGGGCAGAAAGGCACCGGCAAGTGGACCGGCATCAGCGCCCTGGACCTGGGCATTCCCCTGACCCTGATCGGCGAAGCGGTATTTGCCCGCTGCCTGTCGGCGCTCAAGGAGCAGCGTCTGCGCGCGGAAGAGATCTACGCAACCGAGCGCATCATCTTCCGGGGCGATGCCATCCAGGCGGTCAGCGACCTGCATGATGCCCTTTATGCCTCGAAGATCATCTCCTATGCTCAGGGCTACATGCTCATGCAGGAAGCGGCAAGGGAGTATGGCTGGAACCTCAGCTACGGTGATATCGCGCTGATGTGGCGCGGTGGCTGTATCATCCGCAGCCGTTTTCTCGGCAACATCAAGGATGCGTTCGACAACGATGCAGCCCTGGAAAATCTGCTGCTGGACGAGTTTTTCATCACCGCCATCAAGCAGTGCCTCCCGGGTTGGCGTAAAACCGTGGCCAGAGGCATAGAGCTGGGCCTGCCGCTGCCGGCGCTCAGCTCCGCCCTCGCCTTCTTCGACGGTTACCGCTGCGGGCGCCTGCCGGCCAACATGCTGCAGGCGCAACGCGACTATTTCGGCGCCCACACCTATGAACGAATCGACCGGCCCCGTGGAGAGCGTTTTCACACCGACTGGAGTGGCCAGGGTGGTGACACCCCATCCACCAGCTACGACGTATAAAACTGGAGCAAGTCCATGCCACACCCCTGTACCTATGTGATTTTCGGAGCCACCGGCAATCTATCAAGGGTCAAACTGATGCCGGCCCTTTACCACCTAGAGGCTGCTGGAAAGCTGGCGGCGGAGACACGCATCATCGCAGTGGGCCGTAGGGACTGGGACAACGCCTTCTGCCTGGCAGAGATAAAAAAATGGGTCACTGCCAAGGCCCGGGGCGGTCTTGACGAGGCGCTGTTTGAACAGTTTTCCAGGCGCATACGCTACTTCCGTGGCGACATCACCGACCCGGAGGCCTATCTGAGCATGCGCCAGCTGTTCGAGGACGATAACACCCTGCCGCAAAACATCGCCTATTACATGGCCATTCGCCCGGCTGAGTTCGGCGTCGTTGCCGAACAGCTGAGCCACGCAGGCCTGCTCGAAGAGAATCACGGCTGGAAACGGGTGGTGATTGAAAAACCCTTCGGCTACGACCTGGAGAGCGCCCAGGCCCTGCAGCGGCGGATCAGCCGCTATCTGCGCGAAGACCAGATCTACCGCATCGATCACTACCTGGGCAAGGGCACGGTACAGAACGTACTGGTATTCCGCTTTGCCAATACCATGATGGAGCCGCTATGGAACCGCAACTACATTGAGCACATCCAGATCACCCATTCGGAAAAGTTCGGCGTGGACAGCCGCGCCGCCTTTTATGACGGTGCGGGCGCAATGCGTGACATGATCCAGAGTCACCTGCTGCAGCTGCTCACCCTGGTGGCGATGGAGCCACCGGCTTCCATGGATGCGGAATCCCTGCGCGATGAAAAGGTCAAGGTACTGAAATCAGTGCGCCCGATTCCACCCAAGGCGGTGCATGCCCACGCCTTTCGCGCCCAATACACCGAGGGGGTGGTCAACGGCGAGAAGGTGGCCGGCTACCTCCAAGAGGAGAATGTACCCGATGACAGCGTCACCGAGACCTATGCCGCGCTCAAACTCTACATCGACAACTGGCGCTGGCGTGGCGTGCCCATCTACCTGCGCACCGGCAAACGCATGGCGGAGAGTCAGTCTCTGGTGTCGATCTGTTTCCGCCACCCGCCGCAGCAGTTCTTCCGCGACAGCCAGTACAACCGCATGAAGCAAAACTGGGTTCTGCTCGGCATCCAGCCCTCGGAGTGCCTGCGGGTGGAGATGACCGTAAAGGAACCTGGGCTCGAGATGAAGACAAGGCAAACCAGCCTGGACGCCAGCCTGCGCCGGGTCGACGAGGTGCAGACCGACGCCTACGAGGAGTTGCTGCTGGATATCATTGAGGGCGACCGCTCGCTGTTTCTGCGCTATGACGAGGTCGAATATGCCTGGCGCGTGGTGGACCCGGTGCTCAACATCTGGTCGATGGAACGCGATTTCATTCACACCTATCCTGCCGGCAGCTGGGGACCGGACGAGAGCCGGCGCATGTTCGAGAAGGAGTCCCAGCAGTGGCGCCACAGTATGGACCCGGAACAGGCCTGATCCGAAATGGAGTGGCAACGACTCGAATCCGCCGATACAGTGGCCCAGGCCGCCTGCGATACCATCCTGCAGGCGGCTGAACAGGCGATCAGTGCCCGTGGCGGCTTCCACCTGGTACTGGCAGGGGGCTCAACCCCGGCACAATGTTACCGGTTGCTGGAAAGATCCAGCGCCGACTGGCAGCACTGGCATATCTATTTCGGCGACGAACGCTGCCTGCCCTCGTCGGATCCGGAGAGAAACAGCCGGATGGCCGCCGAGGCTCTGACTGGCAAGGTTTCCATTCCTGCCGGGCAAATCCACCCGATTCCCGCGGAGCTGGGCGCCGAACAGGCGGCCCGACTCTACACAGAGATCATCCGATTGGTCATGCCCTTCGACCTGGTGCTGCTGGGGATGGGCGAAGACGGCCACACCGCCAGCCTGTTTCCCGGCCAGCAGCATCCCCAGGATGCCCTGGTTGTACCTGTGCATAACGCCCCGAAACCACCCGCGGAGCGTGTCAGCCTGACAGCCGGGGCGCTGGGCAGCTGCCGGCAACTGCTCGTTCTGGTCACCGGCCCAGGCAAACGCCAGGCGCTGCGAGAGTGGCGCGCGGGCAGCCCACTGCCGGTTGCAGAAATTATCCCCAAGGGTTCAGCGACCCTGCTGCTGGACAGCGATGCAGCACCTGACCCGATGAACAGCTGAGCCGCGCCAAGCGGTTCTTCCGTTAATCTGGATTTTCCCTAAAAATTATCTGGTAGGACTTGTTTTCCCTGGCGGCCACCCACATCTCAGGCGTATAACTGTGCCATTCGACGACATTGCAACGAGGGTATTCTTGCAATGTCGTCATACTGGAATTAGAATGCGACCAGATTATTCCTAGTGTTTTAGTTGGTTTTACCATCTGACCGGGAAACAGAATTTTAAAACTGTATGTAGGAGACATATAACAATGACCCACGAATTACCTGCACTGCCTTACGAAAAAAACGCCCTGGAACCCACCATCTCCCAGGAAACCATCGAATACCACTACGGCAAGCATCACCAGACCTACGTCACCAACCTGAACAACCTGATTCCCGGCACTGAGTTCGAAAATGCCTCGCTGGAAGATATCATCATGAAATCCTCCGCGGGCATCTTCAACAACGCCGCCCAAGTCTGGAACCACACCTTCTACTGGAACTGCCTGAGCCCGAATGGTGGTGGTGAACCGACTGGCGCCCTGGCCGATGCCATTAAGAGCACCTTTGGTTCCTTTGCCGATTTCAAGCAGAAGTTTTCAACCTCGGCCGCGACCAATTTCGGCTCCGGCTGGACCTGGCTGGTGAAGAATGCCGATGGCAGTATTGAGATCGTCAACACCTCCAATGCCGCCAACCCCATGACCGACGGCAAGACCCCGTTGCTGACCATCGACGTGTGGGAACACGCCTACTATGTCGATTATCGCAACGCCCGTCCCAAATACCTGGAGCAGATCTGGAACATCATCAACTGGGAGTTCGTTGCTAAAAACTTCGCCTAACAGCAATCCCGAGTTGTAACACCCAAAACCCCTGCACGAGTATTCGTGCAGGGGTTTTGTTTTTTAACACACCGCGCCCATCGATTACCTTTTTAATGGCCTGCCCGTTGTCCGTTTCTTCATGTAAAAACGTGTTTTTTCTTGGCTATTATCAATGAGCATTTCAGCATCATTTAATGCACTCACATAATCCAGACAAATCAAGACAATAGATTGTTTTTATTAAATAAATTTATATTTCAACACCCTTGAATTCCACCACCGAAGACCTATATGTAAGATAGGATAGGCAGTAAAAACGGAGGTGTGAAATGTCACTTGTACGTACCAGTCCATTGGACACCATGAAACAGCTGCAACGTGAGATGGATCGCTTGTTTAAATCACCCATCACTCTGGATGACACGTCCAATGTCGTCGGCGGGGATTGGGTACCTGCAGTCGATATCAAGGAGGAAGATGACAAGTTTGTAGTACATGCCGACATACCCGGTGTAGCCCCGAGTGATATCGAGGTCTCCACTGAGAACGGCATGCTCACCATCAAAGGTGAGCGCAAACATGAAAGCAAGGAAGAGAAGGACAATTACAAGCGCATCGAGCGCTCATACGGCTCGTTCTATCGGCGCTTCAGCCTGCCAGACAACACCGATCAGGATAAGATTTCCGCTACCGGTAACAACGGCGTTCTGGAGATCACCATCCCGAAGGTAGAGGTACGCAAACCGCACAAAATCGCGGTCAAGAGCTAGAAGCAAACCCTTAGACAACAGCGGGGCATGGTTTAAGAGGCCATGTCCCGTTTTGCATGAGATTACTTCCCTTTCTGCCAGAGCAAGGCCTGGTCGTAAAGGCGATTTTTCCGCTCACCCGTCAGCTTGGCGGTCAGTGCGGCCGCCCGCTTGACCGGCATCTCCTCGAGCAGGATATGCAGCGTCCTTGCCACCTCCGGCGCCAGGGAGTCTGCCTCCTCGGGCGCACATCCGGCAATCAGAATGACGAACTCGCCCTTCTGCTGCATCGGATCCTGCTCGATGATCCTTTTCAGATCAGCAAGCGTACCCGATAGCAGGGTTTCGTAGGTTTTAGTCAGCTCCCGGGTCAGAACCGCAAAGCGCTGCTCGCCAAAGGCCACCGCCATATCACTAACCGTAGCCAGCACCCGGTGGCTCGATTCATAAAAAACCAGGGTTCTCGGCTCTGCCACCAACGCCTCGAATTGTTTGATTCGCGCCGCGCTGGTGCGCGCGGGAAACCCCTCGAAAACAAACCGGTCGGTAGGCAGACCCGCCACCGACAACGCAGCAACAACTGCACAGGCGCCCGGCACCGGGCAGACACGGATACCCCTGTTCTGGCACTCGCGCACCAGCGGAAAACCGGGATCGCTGATCAGCGGTGTGCCGGCATCGCTGATCAGGGCGATGCTTTCACCCTGTTCCAGCCGGCCGATCATTTTCTCCAGCGCCTGACGCTCATTATGCTCGTGGTAGGCGCTCAACGGGGTATGGATACCGAAATGCTGTAGCAATGGCCGGCTATGGCGGGTATCCTCTGCAGCTATCAAATCAACCGATTTAAGGACTAATTCGGCACGAGGCGTGAGATCACCGAGGTTACCAATCGGCGTTGCCACTACATATAAAACACCCGATTCAATTGACACGGTCCACCTCAGTAATGATACTCATCCGCCTCATCGTGCCTGTCTGAAACCAACCATGCAACCAAAGTATTCCAAATTTCTCGCCCTCCTACTGATCCTCACCCTGATCGGCTGCGGCACCTCTGGCGTCAGAGACTCACAACCGCAACAGCAGGTTGATAATGATCTCCTGCTCCAGGCGGAAAAACTGGTCGCGATCGGCGATAGCGCGAGAGCGGCCGATCTCTACAGGCAGTTGGCGGCCGCGTTGCAATCCCCGCAAAAGGAGCTGTATCTGATACTCGCGGCTGAGAACTATTTTAGCGCGGGGAACCTGGAAGCGGCCTCGGAAATCATCGCCACAGTCGATACCAAACAGGCCGACCTGGACTTCAGAAAGCGTCTGCTCTCTGCGGAACTGGCCCTCGCCCAGGATCAGCCCGAGACGGCCTTCTCTCTGCTCGACCAGCCCCTTACCGCAGAACTCGACCCGGCGACCAGGATGCGTTACCACAAGGCCCGGGCCGAGACCTTTCGGCTGCTGGGAAACATCCTGGAGAGCGCCGCGGAACTGAGTGAAATCGATCCCTTGCTGCAGGAACTGGCGCCGCGCCTGGACAACCAGTTCGCCATTATCGAAACCCTGGCGGTACTGACCGACACCGCCCTCGACCTGCTGAAACCCTACCCACCAGGGATACTGGGTGGCTGGATGGAACTGACACGCATCATCAAGGCACACGCTGGCGATACGCAAGCCCTGCAACCGCTGCTGGATGAGTGGCACACGCAGTTTCCCGAGCACCCCGCCATGCCGGAGCTGCTGAACGGCTATTTCGACCAGCTCAAGGCGCAGTACCGCAAGGCCAGACACATCGCTGTGTTGCTGCCCAAGACCGGCCCTTATGGAAAACCCGCCGATGCCCTGCGTGACGGCATACTCGCCGCCTATTACAACCAGCCTCCCGCCGAGCGCCCGCAGCTGGTCTTCTACGACAACAGCAACAGTGCTGAGACCTGGCCGCTCTATCAGCAGGCGGTGGATTCCGGCGCGGACATGGTGATCGGTCCCCTGGTAAAGGAAGCAGTGGAGCAGTTCACCCGCGCCGGAGAACTGCCGATCCCGGTGCTGGCGCTCAACCAGGTGCCGCCGGAGGTGGCCCAGCCCATCGATCTCTACCAATTCGGCCTCTCGCCCGAGGACGAGGCGCAACAGGTTGCCGAACGTGCCTGGACCGATGGACACACCCGCGCGGCGGTGCTCAAACCCAGCGACAACTGGGGCGAGCGCATACTCAACGCCTTCCGGGACCGTTGGGAGCGTCTGGGCGGATCGCTGGTCGAATTCCAGACCTACAACCCGTCAGAGAACGACTTTTCCGAAACTATCCGCGCCCTGCTGAACCTGGATGAGAGCGAAGCGCGCCGGCAGGATATGCAGCGACTGCTGGGCAAACAACTGGAGTTCGAACCCAGACGCCGCCGCGACGCCGGATTCGTGTTTCTCGTGGCGCGCCCACAGAATGCCCGGCAGATACGCCCGCAGCTGCAGTTTCACCACGCCGCGGACATGCCGGTCTACTCCACATCCCATATCTACACCGGCCAGCCGGATCCGATCAGCGACCAGGATATCGAGGGGCTGATCTTTCCCGACATTCCCTGGCTGCTGGAAACCGATAGCAGCGACCCCTTTTCCCGGGAGAACCTGGCCGGCTACCTCCCTCCGGATGCGTCAAGCTACTACCGGCTCTACGCCATGGGGATCGACAGCTACCGCCTGATACCCCATCTGGCGAGACTGCAGACCAATTCGCGAGAGATGTTTGAAGGGGTGACCGGCAACCTCTATCTGGATGACATCCGGCACATCCACAGACAACTGGTCTGGGCCCGGATCACCAACGCCACACCCGAGGTGCTCGGCTATACGCCGCGAATGGATCTAGGGTATGGCTCTGGCCGCGCTATCGATAATCAGATACCCGGAGAGCGCGAAGCACTAGGTTCACCCGAATCGGAAACACCCCCGGAAGCGAGCACTCAACCCGCCGATTGAGCGCCTGGAAAACCAAGGATAGTCATGTTTTTCAAAAAAACCGGAAAGGAGTCCGGTGACAGCGCGGAACATCGTGCCCGGCATTACCTGGAGAACCAGGGGCTGGTGACCATCGAATGCAACTATCACTCACGTTACGGGGAGATCGACCTGATCATGCGTGGCCGGCAGCATCTGGTTTTCATTGAAGTCCGCTTCAGAACGCGGCGTGATTTCGGCAGCGCCGCCGACAGTGTTACCCCACGCAAGCAGAACAGGATCATCCTTACCGCCAGCCGCTTCCTGCAGACCCGGTTCCGCAACAATCCACCCCCCTGCCGTTTCGATGTGATCAGCATCAGCGGCGGGCAACAGCAAAATATCGAGTGGATCAAAGACGCCTTTCAGCCTACCCTGTAGAATGCAACTTCAACCTTAGGATTATCAGCATGAACCTCGTCGATCGCGTTCGTCAGAACTTTGCCCAGAGCATCAACACCCAGATGCAAGCCGAGTCTCTGCTCGCGGAACCAATCGCCCATGCTGCCACTCTTATCGTGCAGAGACTGCTGGAGGGGAGCAAAGTCCTCACCTGCGGCAATGGTGCATCTGCCGCGGAGGCGCAACGCTTCTCATCCAGCATGCTGAACCGTTTTCAGCGGGAACGTCCTGGCCTGCCGGCGCTTGCACTGGTGGGAGATGTAGCGACCATAACCGCGATTGCCAGTGACTACGATTATGACGAGATTTTCGCCAAGCAGATCCACGCAATGGGCCATCCCGGCGATGTGCTGCTTGCGATCAGCGCCACAGGCAGCGCAGACAACATCGGTGCGGCAATTGCCGCCGCCCACGAACGGGAGATGTTCATCGTCGAACTGGGCAGCGATAGCGGCGGCGATATGAGCAACCACCTCAGAGAGCATGACGTTGCCCTGCGCATACCCTCGGAGCATGCCCCAACCGTACAGGAACTGCATGTATTCACAGTAAATTGCCTCTGCGATCTGATCGATCTGCAGCTGCTGGGACAATAAAAGAATCAAACCGGAGACCTGATATGAGACAGATATTGATAGTTGTTCTACTGGCGCTCGGCGCCTCCGCCCTGCAGGGCTGTGCTACCGCGATTGTCGGCGGAGCGGCCACGGGCGCGGCGGTGATCCATGACCGGCGCAGTGCCGGCACAGTAATCGATGATCAGGCCATCGAGTTGAAGATATCCAGCGCGATCTCCAATGACGGCAACCTGGCCGGGCACGGCCATGTCAGCGCCACCTGTTACAACTACGTGGTGTTGCTCACCGGCCAGGCCGAATCCGACCACTACCGCAACCGCTACTATGAGGTTGCCAGCCGGATCCACAACGTCAAAAAGGTGATCAACGAGATCCAGATCGGTCCAAGCGCAACGCTCAGCGAGCGTAGCGTCGACTCCTACACCACCACCAAGGCCAAGCTGGCGCTGACGCAAATCAAGCTGGCCGATTTTGATCCCTCGCGCATCAAGGTGGTCACCGAGAAGGGCGTTGTCTATCTGCTCGGCCTGGTCAATCAGCAGGAGGCCAATGCCGCCGTTGAGAAAATCCGCTATCTGCGCGGCGTGAAACAGGTGGTGAAGGTTTTTGAATACTTCTAAGCAGGCGCATGCGCCTCTTTCTGACAGGATAATTGCTGAACTCCGCACTATCGTCCCGGATAAATCGGTGCTTACCGCCCAGGTCGATTGCTGGTCCTACGGCTACGACAACAGCCGCCGGCACGCACTGCCCCAGGCGGTGGTATTCGCCTACGAGCACCAGCAGGTGCGTGACATCGTGCGGCTCTGCAACCGGGAACGGATCCCCCTGATCGCGCGCGGCACCGGCACCGGCACCACCGGCGCCACCGTACCGGACCAGGGCGGTATTGTTCTCTCCCTGGAGCGGATGAACCGGATTATCAAGATCGACCCGACCAACCGCATCGCCCGCGTCGAACCGGGTGTGACCAACCAGGCACTGCAAACTCAGCTCGCCGAACACGGCTTTTTCTGGCCCCCCGACCCGACCAGCGCAGCAATCTGCACCATTGGCGGCAATCTTGCCTATAACGCCGCGGGCCCACGCGCTGTCAAGTACGGCACGCCCCGGGAAAACACCCTGGGACTGAGAGCGGTTACCGGGCTTGGTGAAGAGATAAAAACCGGCGTCATCACGACCAAGGGCGTTGTCGGCTATGATCTCACCCGCCTGTTGATCGGCTCAGAAGGCACACTGGCGATCATCACCGAAGCGGTGCTCAAGTTGACCCCGATCGCCGAGGCGAAAACCACCCTGCAGGCCAACTACCGTAATGTCAATGCAGCCGCCCAGGCCGTTTCGGCCATCATGGCGCAACCGGTCACCCCCTGCGCTCTGGAGTTTATGGATGGGCGCGCCATCGAGATGGTGCGGGACTTTTCCGACCTGGAACTCCCCGCCGACGTGGGGGCCTTGCTGATGATGGAGGTGGATGGTCCGAGGCACTGTCTGGATGACTCGGTCCAGGCGGTGATAAACGCGGCCCGGGTCGATGGCGTACTGGATATCACTGTCGCCCGCAGCGACGAGGATGTCGCCAAACTCTGGAAAACCCGCAAGGCCCTCTCACCCGCCCTGCGCAATGTGGCACCGAAAAAGATCAACGAGGATGTGGTCGTTCCGGTCTCACGCATCCCGGATCTGATCGAACGGTTGGGCCGGCTGTCGGAGGAGACCGGCATCACCATTGTCAATTTCGGCCACGCGGGGAATGGCAATATCCATGTCAACCTGCTTGCCAACCCGGATGATGAAAATGAGATGCGCAAGGCCCACCTGGCGTTGGACAGGATGTTCAACATCGTTCTTGAATTGGAAGGCACCATCTCCGGGGAGCATGGCGTCGGCCTGGAGAAGCGGGATTTCGTGGCACGCGAGATAGACCCGGTGACACTCCGGCTGATGACCGATATCCGGCGTCAGTTCGATCCCAACGGGATACTCAATCCGGGCAAGGCGCTGCCACCGGTCACCGCAGCCACCACAGACTAACGGTCCGCCTTGCCGACCAGGAGAGTGACCAGAGATGACACGAAAGACCGCCGCAATCCTGGTCCTGCTCAGTGTCGCCTCACTCACCCTGGCCGGGCCGGAGCGGCTCTGGGTCGGTAAATTCTCGGAAACCGGACTGCTCGACTGGGAGGAGCACGAATTCAAGGGCCGCTCCCAATACCGGCTTGTCGACCTGGGGGACACCCGGGTAATCCGGGCCGACAGCGCAGCAGCCGCCTCCGGACTGTTCCGCTCGATCACCGTCAATCTGAACGAAACACCCTTTCTGAACTGGCGCTGGTGGGTTGAAAACACCCTGACGGGCACCGACGAGCAGACCAAGGGCGGTGACGATTACCCGGCCAGGGTGTACGTAGTCAAGAAGGGTTTTCTCCCCTGGAACACCAAGGCGGTCAACTATGTCTGGTCGAGCAACCAGCCGGTGGGGACGGCCTGGCCCAACGCCTATACCGGCAATGCGCGGATGCTGGCCCTGCAGTCAGGAACGGAGCACAGCGGGCAGTGGCAGTCGGAGCGGCGCAATGTCAAGGCGGACTTTCAGACACTCTTTGGTGAAGCGGTGGACGAGATCACCACCATCGCCCTGATGACCGACACCGACAACAGCGGCAAGCAGGCCACCGCCTATTATGGAGATATCTATTTCAGCGCTGAATGAAGCATCCCACAGCCGCTCCGGTAATGCCCATTCCCAGCCATTTCAACCGTTCATCAATACATTAGTCGATTGCGGTTTCCCCCTTATTACTTAAAGTCCTCCCGATATCGGCGCTAAAGTGATATAAAAGACGGCCGTAAAACTATCTGATATTCGGCGAAAGCCGCCACCGGGCGCTGAAAATCGATGGCGACTCTTCCATCCAACTGGCTCTGTTTAGTCTAGATACAGCGCTTAAATCTGAAATGTTCCTCAAAAGGGAGTGACGTTGTGGGTAAATCTTATCTGTTCATTGCGCTGCTGACGCTGCTTGCACCAGGGTTGGCGCTGGCCTCAGGGGGCGAAGGCCTTGATCTGACCCAACACTGGGTCGGGTATGCGAGTATCGGAATTTTTGCGATTGCCTACCTGCTGGTAATGGCCGAGGAGTTCACCCACCTGAGGAAATCAAAACCGGTGATTCTCGCCGCCGGCATCATCTGGGCGATGATTGCGGGGGTCTACTACAGCCACGGCTTTACCACCGAGGCCGAACAGGCGGTACGCCACAACCTGCTTGAATATGCGGAATTGATGCTGTTCCTGCTGGTGGCGATGACCTACATCAACGCCATGGATGAACGGAATGTCTTCGAGGCATTGCGCTCCTGGCTGGTACAGAAAGGCTTCGGCCTGCGCCAGCTGTTCTGGATCACCGGTCTATTGGCCTTTTTCATCTCCCCGGTTGCCGACAACCTGACCACTGCCCTGCTGATGTGCGCCGTGGTTATGGCAGTGGCGGGCGATAACACCAAGTTTGTACTGCTGGCCTGTATCAATATCGTTGTGGCCGCCAACGCCGGCGGCGCCTTCAGTCCCTTTGGCGACATCACGACCCTGATGGTCTGGCAGAAAAACATCCAGACCGCGCAAGGCCCGGTCAATTTCTGGGCGTTTTTCGCCCTGTTCATCCCATCGGTGGTCAACTGGGTGGTACCCGCCGCGGTGATGCATTTCGCAGTGCCTAACGAACAGCCCTCGGGCGCAGGTGAAGCGGTACAGATGAAACGCTGTGCCAAACGCATCATCGCATTCTTCCTGCTGACCATTTTCACCGCGGTCAGTTTCCACAACTTTCTGCACATGCCTCCTGTGATCGGCATGTTGACCGGCCTAGCCTATCTGCAGTTTTTCGGTTTCTATCTGAAGAAGACCTATCTCAAAGATCACCCGCACCTATCCGTCGCCGACCAGGCCGAAGTCGAGCACGATGGACAGATGGGTGACATCGTCTCCTTCGATGTATTCAACAAGGTGGCCCGGGCCGAGTGGGACACCCTGCTGTTCTTCTACGGCGTGGTTCTGTGCGTGGGCGGCCTGGGTTTTATAGGCTATCTGGCGCTCGCATCACAGGCGATGTATGTGGATCTGGGTCAAACCAACGCCAACATACTGGTGGGCATACTGTCGGCCATCGTGGACAATATCCCGGTCATGTTCGCAGTACTGACCATGATGCCGGACATGTCCATGGGACAATGGCTGCTGGTCACCCTGACCGCCGGCGTCGGTGGCTCGCTGCTCTCGATCGGCTCTGCAGCCGGTGTCGCCCTGATGGGTCAGGCACGTGGCAAGTACACCTTCTTCGGGCATCTTAAATGGGCCCCGGTGATCGCACTGGGTTATGCGGCCAGTATCACGGCTCATCTGTGGGTCAACGCTGCGATCTTCTAGTCCCTCTGCGGAAACGGATCGATTAAATCGACACCCCCGAGCCATCGGGGGTGTCACCCACCTCGGCCAGCATCTATAATCTGTGGGTAAATAAAAAAACCTGACAGATACCCTATGGTCAAAACAACAAACTTTGTTGCGCTTCTGCTGATCGTCTTCCCGCCTCTGGCCTCGGCAGGTCACATGAGCGGCATGTCGGCGGAAATCCAAAACCATTGGATCGGTTATCTCTGCCTGGCCATCTTCGTGGTCGCCATGTTGGCGGTCATCGCGGAAGAGTTTATCGGCATGCGCAAATCCAAGCCGATGCTGATCTCGGCCGGGTTGATCTGGGGGCTGATCGCCGTTCTGGCCGGGCAGACCGGCAACAGCGTGGAGGCGGAACACGCGGTACGCCACAACCTTCTGCAATACGCAGAGTTGATGATGATCATGCTGGTGGTGATGACCTACATCAACGCCATGTCGGAACGGCAGGTATTCAAAACCCTGCAGGGCTGGCTGGGGCACCGAGGCTACTCCCACCGCCATGTCTTCTGGGTCACCGGTTTCGCCAGCTTTTTTCTCTCGCCGGTGCTGGACAACCTCTCAACCGCGCTGTTGATGGGGGCCGTGGTCATGGCCGTGGGCAAGGGTAATACGCGTTTTATTGCCCTGGGTTGTCTGAATGTCATCCTGGCCTCCAACGCAGGGGGCGTATTCAGTCCTTTCGGCGACATCACGACGCTGATGGTCTGGCAGCAGCAGATTCACAGTACCAATGGTCTGATCGATTTCTGGACCTTTTTCCATCTCTTTCCCTCGGCGCTGGTGAGTTATCTGATTCCCGCAATCGCCATGCATTTCGCCATTCCCGGAGGGCAGATCGAAGTCCCGCAACGGCTCATTTTCATGCGCCGCGGCGCCAAGCGCATGATGTTCCTGTTCCTCGCCACCATTTTCACGGCGGTGATATTTCAGAGTCTGCTGGGACTGCCCGGCGTGATCGGCATTCTGACCGGTCTCTCCTATCTGCAGATCTTCGGCTTTTACCTGAAGAAGACCCATCGCAATCTCGAGACCCTCGGCATCGACGAAGAGCAACTGTCCGTTCCGGTGCCTGTTGATGGCAAGGAGCCGTTCGATATCTTCATTGTGGTTGCACGCGCCGAGTGGGACACCCTGCTGTTTCTGTATGGTGTGCTGCTTTCCGTGGGCGGTTTGGGATATCTGGGCTATCTGAGCCTGGCTTCGGACCTGATGTATCACAATCTAGGCCCAACCACGACGAACGTCTATATCGGACTGGTCTCATCCTTTCTGGAGAATATTCCCACCATGTCGGCCGTGTTGGCCATGGCGCCGGAAATGGCCTCCGGTCAATGGTTGTTGGTCACTCTGACCACGGGCATTGGCGGCAGTATCCTCTCGATCGGCTCGGCGGCAGGCATTGCGCTGATGGGGCAGACCAAGGGCATCTATACCTTTTTCAGTCACCTGAAATGGACACCGTTCATTCTCCTTGGATATATCGCAGCGATCGAACTTCACTTACAATTAAACGGCGGCTTGTTCTGAATTTATGCTTTGAACGAGCCCAGTTAGCACATCAGACCTAGCAAATCGACTGAGCTTAGAGACTGCCCAGAGGCAAGGCCTCCCGGATTGCTGGTATGATTGATTGTATTTGCCTCAGCAGGAAGTTCAGGGATCATGAAAATTATAAACGGGCTTCACTTCAACAATCTCCAGGGTGACATTTATGGCGGTCTGACTGCGGCGGTAGTGGCTCTGCCACTGGCGTTGGCGATGGGCGTCTCGTCGGGGGCCGGGCCAATCGCCGGTATCTACGGCGCCATCTTTGTCGGTTTTTTCGCCGCCCTGTTTGGTGGAACGCCGGCGCAGGTCTCCGGGCCAACCGGGCCGATGACCGTGGTCATGGCGATGATTTTCACCCACTACACGGCGATGTTCCCGAACGATCCGGCCCACGGCGCGGCGCTCGCCTTTACCGTGGTGATTCTCGGTGGACTCTTCCAGATCGGCTTCGGCCTGCTGCGCATCGGCAAGTTCATAGAGCTGGTGCCGCACCCTGTCGTTTCCGGCTTCATGAGCGGCATCGGGGTGATCATCATCCTGCTGCAGATCGGGCCGCTGGTAGGTCACGACAGCCCGTCAAAGCCACTGATCGCTGCCCAGCAGGCCTCGCACTTCCTGACCAATATCCAACCGGATGCAGCCTATCTCGGCCTGCTGGCGCTGGTCATCGTCTATGGCATACCCAGCTTCCTGCCCAAGGTGAACAAACTGTTGCCCTCGCCACTGATCGCCCTGATTGTCGGCACCCTGGCAATCATGCTGATCATGCCCGAGAGCCAGGCGCCGATCCTGGGTGAGATACCCACCGGGCTGCCCGATCCACAAATGCCGGCGTTTGAATTCAACCTGCTACCGGACATGATCAAATCCGCCCTGACCCTCGCCGCACTGGGCTCGATCGACTCCCTGCTGACATCCCTGGTGGCCGACAACATCACCCGCACCTACCACAAGTCCGACCGCGAACTGATCGGTCAGGGTATAGGTAATACCATTGCCGGGATATTTGGCGGATTGCCTGGTGCAGGGGCCACCATGCGCACCGTCGTCAACGTCAAGGCCGGTGGCAAGACACCCATCTCGGGAGCACTGCATGCCCTGTTTCTGCTGGCGATCGTGCTTGGTGCTGGTGGTCTGGCCAGCAATATCCCCAAAGCGGTTCTGGCCGGCATTCTGATCAAGGTGGGCACAGACATCATCGATTGGGACTATCTGAAACGCCTCAAAACCGCACCGCGTGCGGGCATTGCCATGATGGTGGTGGTGCTGCTGATGACCGTGTTTGTGGATCTGATCATTGCCGTGGCTGTCGGTATGGCCATGGCCAGCATGGTATTCATGAAACGCATGGTCGATCTGCAACTCGAGAGCATCCATGCGGTGCGCGACCCCGACCAATCCGAAACCCCTTTGACTCCCGAGGAGAAGGCCCTGATGAAACAGGCCAACGGTCGGGTTTTACTCTACCACCTTGGCGGACCAATGAGTTTTGGCGCGGCAAAGGGGATGGCGCGACAGCTGGCGCAGTTTGATCAATATGATGCGCTGATCCTGGACCTGAGTGATGTACCGACAATCGACTTCACCTCCTGCCGAGCGCTGGAAGACATGATAACCGGCACTCAGGGTTCCGGCAGACAGGTTTTTATCGTCAGCGGCCGCCAGAAAGTCCGGGAGATGCTGAGAAAACAGGGTGTACTGAAGTGTCTCAAGGATGGCCATGAGCATCAGCAGCGTCTGAGTGCAATTCAGCAGGCCGTGGAAAAACTGGGTTAAATGGCCTGTTGGATACTATTTTCCATGGTTTAACACAGAGTTACGGACAAATTTATTTAACAAAACAATCGGTTTCCGGGTCCTGACGTCAGTGATCATAAGTATTTCCTATATATGTCAGAGAATATTGTTATTTTTTCTTTATAGATCACACTGTCAGAATGTCTCCCATACCTTACTAGTTCGAGGGATTTACCATGTCTAAGAAGCACCCCGTTGTTGCCGTCACAGGCTCATCCGGCGCAGGAACAACCACAGTAAAACGCGCTTTTGAGCACATTTTTTTCCGCGATGGCATCAAATCAGCCGTAATCGAGGGAGACAGTTTCCACAGCCTGAATCGTGTTGAGTTCCGCGAAGCGGTGAAAAAAGCCGAGGGACAGGGAAACAACTACTTCAGTCATTTCGGCCCCGATGCAAACGACTTCGGCGCTCTGGAATCCCTGTTCAAGACCTATGGTGAAAACGGCGGTGGCAAAAAGCGCTACTACATCCACAGTGAGGAAGAGGCGGTATTCCATAATGAACGCCTCAGCCTCAGCGTAAAACCGGGCGAGTTCACCCCTTGGGAAGATCTCGAAGGCGGCACCGATCTGCTCTTCTATGAAGGCCTGCATGGCCTGGTGGTTGCTGGAGAGCACAACGTCGCCCAGCACGTTGACCTGGGCGTAGGCGTGGTGCCGATCGTGAACCTGGAGTGGATTCAGAAGATCTTCCGCGACAATGCCGAGCGCGGCTATTCCGCAGAAGCCACGGTTGATACGATCATGCGTCGCATGCCCGACTATATCAATCACATCACCCCGCAGTTCTCGCGTACCGACATCAACTTTCAGCGTGTCGCCACAGTCGATACCTCAAACCCCTTCATCGCCCGTGATATCCCCACGCCCGATGAGAGTTTCGTGGTGATTCGTTTTCGCGACCCGAAGAAGTTCAATGTGCAATTCCCCAACCTGCTGGCGATGATTGATGGATCGTTCATGTCGCGCCGCAACACCATCGTGGTGCCGGGCGGAAAAATGGGACTCTCCATGGAGATCATCCTGCAGCCGATCATCGAGCAGATGATGGATGAACGGGTCTGATCCAGAGCCGTATCTCGCCCACAAAAAAACCGCCCTCCGGCGGTTTTTTTGTGACTGCCCGCCGGTATCTCAGCGGTTGAACGGCAAGGGAATACTCTTTCCATTCACCGTCAGCAGACCCGACTCCATATTCATCGCCGCCGTCAAATAGCCGCCCTGTTTCTGCAGCAGTCTCTGACTCAGCAGATTCTCCAGTTGAGTCTCCGCCAGCATCGCGGCCTCATCCTCTAACTGGGACTGATCCGGCATCTTCAGCTCCTCGCCGCCACCATTATGCAACTGGTACTGCTGCATAAGCTCTTTTTGCATCTGCAATGCCAGCAGTTTATTGACATAGACCTGAGGAATCTTGAGCTGTCCGCTGGCCAGGAGTTTTTCCAGTATCACCCCGGGATTGGAAACATCCGGCCACAACAGGCCAACCGTCTGGACAGAGAATTGTCCCTCCACCACACCTTCCGGGGTTTCAAGATGAAAACGGCTTAGCGCAAGACGCGGATCCCCCTCCAGCAAGGCATGGCCATTGCTGAGCAGGATGCTCATCATCGCAATCTGTTGTTGCGCCGGCTGCATCTGCTGGCTGCCCAGCTCTTCCACAGCCTGCTGGATATTCAGCAGTACCGCACTGGCCAGCCGCTCGATGGAAATCTCCATCTCCGCCGGGCCGAAATGCTCATCCGCCACTGACAGCCCCTGAAAGCGGTAGGTGGCCGCGGCATTCACCTGCTGGTCCTGCTCATGGCTGTCGACCTCGATACTCAGCTTGTCGATGGCTACAACATCACCCTGATCGGTATCCAGTGACAGGGAACCGATCACGAGGCGGCCACCGCCCAGCATCAATCCGGTGCTGTTCTTCCAGGAGTGCGAACTGATCTGGACATCGTTGATGCTGGCAACTTCGGCATCGATATCACCGATCTGCAACGCGGGCATCCGGAAATCCAGATTGACATCCTTAAAGGCCGCATCGAACAGCAACTCCCCCTTTACCCCGGAAAACCTGATCGCGGGGCGTTCGCCATTCGCCTGCAGATCGGTCGCAGGCAAATCAACCAGGGTGTGACCAGAACCATCGAAGGAGACGAGGGTGCGAATTTCGGCGGGATAATCTTCCGGAAAGATATTTTCGCCATCCAGGAAGATGGATGAGTTGATCTCCGCCAGCCCGGAGAGCGGTTTTTTAATCCAGGGTCCGTGGGCAACCTCGCTCTTCAGCGTAAAGGAGACCGGCTCGGTTATCTCCCCCGAGTAGTCCGAAGGCAACTGCAGGGAGAACTGCGTTTCTGCCGATGAGCCAAACCAGCCTCGCTGGTACTGGTTCTGCACCGCCTGGAAACCCGACTGCTCCGCCTGGCGAACAAGTTCCTGATAACGCCCTTCCACATTGAAGCCGATATAGGCCGGTACAGCCACCAGCAGAACCGCAACGCCGGTCATACCCAGCAACACTTTTTTCATAGTTTAATCCTGATAATACTAGGCCCTGCCACTCCATCAACTCAGCGAGGATGTGTGCAGCCGGCTCTCTTGTTGATCTTCCATAAAGCCTGTGACGGAGCGCAACACCCCGGCCAGATCGAGCCCGGCATCGGCCAGTTGTTCCGCAGGCGTGGCTTGTTCGATGAAGTGATCGGGCAGACCGAGGTTGCACACCCGGATACTGTGTTGATTGCGCGCGAGGAATTCATTAACCGCGGAGCCGGCGCCACCCATCACGACGTTCTCTTCCAGGGTCACCAGCAGATCATGACTCTCGGCCATCTGCAAGACCAGGGCCTCGTCCAGCGGCTTGATAAAGCGCATGTTGACGACCGAGGCGTCCAGTTGCTCGGCCACCTGCAGTGCGGTATGCAGCATGCTGCCAAACGCCAGCAGGCACACCTTGCCGCCACGCCGGCGAACTTCGCCTTTGCCCAAGGGCAGGGTTTCCAGCACCTTTTCAACCGCAACCCCTGGCCCTGTCCCACGCGGATAGCGTACCAGCGCAGGCCCCTCATACTCATAGGCCGTCTGCAGCAGTTTCCGGCATTCGTTTTCATCGGCTGGCGCCATCAGGACCAGATTCGGAATGGCCCGCGCGTAACTGATATCAAAACTCCCGGCATGGGTGGCGCCATCGGCGCCAACCTGACCGGCACGATCCACGGCGAAGGTGACATCCAGATTCTGCAGGGCGATGTCGTGCACCAGCTGATCATAGCCCCGCTGCAGGAATGTCGAGTAGATGGCAACCACCGGCTTAATTCCTTCACAGGCCATACCGGCAGCGAAGGTCAGGGCGTGCTGCTCGGCGATGCCGACATCGAAATAGCGCTCGGGAAAGGCCTTGGCAAAACGCACCATCCCCGATCCCTCGCACATCGCCGGAGTGACCGCCGCCATGCGTTCGTCTTCGTCCGCCAGGTCCACCAGCCACTCGCCGAACACCTGGGTATAGGTGGGACCACTCGCAGCGGGCTTATCCATCTTGCCGGTTTCCAGGTTGAAAGGCGTCACTCCGTGGTAAACGCAGGGATCACCCTCAGCCGGTTTATAGCCCCGGCCCTTCTGGGTCACTACATGCAACAGGCGCGGGCCGTGCATCGCCTTCATATTCTTCATGGTGGCGACCAAGGTCTCCAGGTCGTGACCGTCAATGGGGCCGATATAGTTGAACCCCAATTCCTCGAACATGGTTCCCGGCATCACCATGCCTTTCATGTGTTCTTCCCAGCGCCCCACCAGCTCACTGATGCTGGGCATTTTACTCAGGGCGGATTTCCCCCCCTCGCGTACCTGGGTATAGAACTTACTGGAAAGCACCCGGGCAAGGTGATTCCTGACCGCCCCCACCGGTGCAGAAATCGACATATCGTTGTCATTCAGCACCACCAGCAGATCCAGGTCGAGCGCCCCGGCATGGTTCATCGCCTCGAACGCCATACCACCTCCGATCGCGGCATCGCCGATCACCGCAACGATTTGCTTGCGCTTGCCATTGTGTTTGGCGGCCGCGGCCATGCCGAGGGCCGCGCCAATCGAGGTACTTGAATGGCCGGTACCGAAGGTGTCGTAGGCTGATTCTTCCCGGCGCGGGAAACCCGAAATGCCGTCTTTCTGTCGGAGCCTAGCCATCTGTTCACGGCGGCCGGTGAGGATTTTATGGGGGTAGGCCTGATGCCCCACATCCCACACCAACCGGTCTTCCGGGGTATTGAAGACATAATGCAGGGCGACAGTAAGCTCCACCACCCCAAGACCGGCGGCAAGGTGTCCACCGGTTTGCGAAACCGTCTTGATCAGAAAATTCCTCAGCTCGGACGAGAGGACGGGAAGCTGGCTTTCCGGCAATTGCCGCAGATCCTGCGGAAAATCAACAGTCTCCAACAGCGACCTATTGCTGGCCGCAGGGTTGCCGGTTTTTTCCTGATGATGAGGCATAGTTTGTCCAGGTCAATGTCTACAAATTGATGTCTGAGACGGGTCAGACAACCAAGCCCGCCGGAGAGCCACGCGCTGCCAGGACCGCGCCCGCTCAGGCAGTAAAAAGCACTTTTCGAGAAAGGGGGCCTATTTTACCCCATCAGGGAAGAGCACGCTTGATAAAATCGATGGTGAACTGCCTGCCAGGCCCAGGGATTCCTTCACCCCATCACCCAACAGAAAGTCATGAAAGGCATTGGCTGAAGGCGACAGCCGCTTGCCGCTGCGGTGCACGATGAACCATTTGCGGCGGATCGGAAAATCCTCCACATCGAGAATGACCAGCCGTTTGCTTTCGATTTCCAGTTCGATGGTGTGCGCAGAGACCACGCCAAGCCCGAGTCCTGCTCTGACCGCCTGCTTGATCGCCTCGTTGCGGGTCATCTCCATGCCCTTGATAATCTCGATCTCCTTGCTCTTGAAGAAGCGCGTCATCGCCAGGCGCGTGCCGGAGCCCGGCTCGCGCATCAGAAAGGTCTCCTGGGCGATCCGTTCAAGGGAAATACCCTTTTCATTGGCCAGAGGGTGATCCGGTGGCGCGATTACCACCAGCGGGTTTTCCATGAAGGGCTCGGCCTGGAGATCGATATCCGTCGGTGGCTTTCCCATCAGCACCAGATCCTTGACGTTCTGCTCCAGCATTTTCATCAGAGTCTCACGATTGGTCACTTCGAGAGAGAGCTTAATTCCCGGATAGTGGCGGGAAAAGGCGCCGAGCGCCCGGGGTGCGAAATAGTTGACCGTGCTGGCGACCGCGATATCCAGACGCCCGCGGTTGAGTCCCTTCATCGACTCCAGCACCTCCTCCATCTCTTCCAGCTGTTTGAAGATGGTCCTGCCGTAATGGTGCAACTCCTTGCCGGCATCGGTAAGATGGATTTTTTTCCCCAGTTTTTCAAACAGAGGCAACCCGACATTCTCTTCCAACTGCTTGATTTGCATGGAAACAGCGGGCTGGCTCAGAAACAACTCTTCGGCCGCCTTGGTGAAGCTTAGATGGCTTGCAACCGCCTCGAATACCCGCAATTGACGAATGGTGAGGTGCATAGTGTCAGGCTCCGATTTACATAAAGCTGAGCTTATCACACCAATTAAAAACTTTTAATTTTGTTTATGTTAATCGGTGCTTATGGCTACCCTGTTGTCGCTAGGGATATTAAGCCCTGACCACACATAGCAAGAGCGAGAACCCCGGAATCAGCAACACACTCAGAGGTAATTACAATGACTCTTAATCAATCGTCCCGATTCTTGGGCCTCAGCCTGAAAGAAGAAGACCTGATTCAGGTTGTATGCCCATCCATGTCGCCTATAAGATGAAGCCGGTTTATGGACAGGCTATCTGGAAGCAGAAACTCACTTCGCAGTAGTTTCTTCCCCAGGTGCCAACATCGAAGCATGCACCACTGACGACTTCGCGAAGAGTGTAGACGCCCTGGTTTTCTCTATCGACGAAGCTACCGATGAGATCAGGAACAGGACAATGAGCGAACACGAAAAAATAAACTACCTCGAACTACCGGCCAGGGACATCGAGGCCAGCAAGGCGTTCTTCGGCAAGGTGTTCGCCTGGTCATTCGTCGATTACGGCCCAGACTACAGCGCCTTCTCGAACGCCGGAATGGACGGTGGGTTTTACCGTTCAGAACTATCCGCCTCCAGCGCCAACGGCGGCGCCCTCATTGTGTTTTATAGCAGCGGACTGGAGCAGACCCAGGCCAAAATAGAACAGGCCGGCGGTTCCATCATCAAGCCGATATTCTCTTTTCCCGGAGGTCGCCGCTTTCATTTCACCGACCCCAGCGGCAATGAGTTTGCCGTCTGGTCAGATGCTTCAGATTAACCACCAACACGGTATTCATCGAAAGTTTTCAAATCACGCTAGGCTCTGATTCTGAACGGAAAAAAGCTATAGTTAAGAGTATGGATAAAACAGCTGCGCCAGTGCGTGATCCAGCCGGAATAAGCATCGACGGGAGGGTACTTTATTGTTTCGGGCAATGGACGGTGCGTTATCTTCAGGATCTGGAAAAATCGCAGGCCCGGCTAAGACTGCCTGGCAGCGCTGATATCACCCTGGATATGGCAGGCGTCGCTAGCATCGACAGCGGTGGCGCATGGCTGCTGTTGCGGATCGTGGAGCGCTTCGAGAAGGACGGTGCAAAAGTCACTATCGCTTCACTCACGCCCCACGCCGCCGAACTGCTCGATCTGCTCAAACAGACCGGCTTCACCCGGGACAAGCTGCCCCAGCTCAAATCTGCGCCACTGCTCGCACGAATCGGACGCAGCGCCCATGAGGGCACCGACTATGCCCTCAACATGCTGGCCTTCATCGGCGCCATAGGGCGGGTATTCCTTCGGCAACTGATCCGGCCCGGGCGCATCCGCTGGCGTCAGATTTCGGACAGCCTGGCCGAGGCCGGATACAAGGCGCTTGGCATCGTCGGGCTGTTGTCGTTTTTGCTGGGCATCGTTATCGCCTACCAGGGGGGCATACAACTGCGCCAGTATGGCGCCAGTCTGTTTATCGCTGATCTTGTCGGCCTGTCGATGGTGCGGGAACTGGCCCCGCTGATCACCGCGATCATCATCGCCGGGCGAACCGGGTCGGCCTATACCGCCCAGATCGGCACCATGAAGGTCACCGAGGAGCTGGACGCCTGGCGCAGCATGGGCATAGATCCGCTGGAGCTGCTGGTTCTGCCGAAACTGCTGGCGCTGATTATTGCCATGCCGCTGCTGACGGTTTACGCCGACATCATGGGTGTGCTCGGGGGCATGGTCATGGCCAATAGCCAGCTTGATCTGTCGTTCAGCACCTATCTGCAGCGAATTGGCGAGGCCATCACTCTCAACTCCTATATGATCGGCATCGGCAAGACCCCGGTGTTTGCCGCCATTGTCGCCACCATCGGCTGCTACCAGGGCTTTCAGGTCTCTGGCAGCGCCGAGAGTGTTGGCCGGCGCACAACCGTCAGCGTCGTGCAGTCGATCTTTGCGGTGATCGTTGTCGATGCGATTTTCTCTGTGGCCTTCAGTTACCTGGGGATGTAGATCTAACTATGCGACAGGCCGCCACTCACAAACAAACGGTGATCGAAGTGCGCGATCTGACCATGCGTTTTGGCCAGAAACTGGTGCACGAGAACATCAACCTGTCCGTTGAGCAGGGCGAGATTCTCGCCATTGTCGGCGCCAGCGGCAGTGGCAAATCGACCCTGCTGCGCGAAATGGTGATGCTGCAGCAACCCAGTTCCGGGTCGGTCCGGGTGTTGGGGCAGGAGATCACCCGCGCCCGCGAATCAGAGATCCTCCTCACCCGACAACGCACCGGCGTGCTGTTTCAAAACGGCGCACTGTTCGGCGGCATGAATGTGCTGAGCAATGTCGGCACGCCCCTGCGCGAGCACACCCGCTTGAGTGATCGGGTGATTGATGAAATCGCCTGCCTGAAACTCTCCCTCACCGGACTCTCCCCCGCGGATGGACTACTGTTTCCAAACCAACTCAGCGGCGGCATGCGTAAACGCGCGGCCCTCGCGCGCGCCATTGCCCTCGACCCGGAACTACTGTTTCTTGACGAACCCACCTCTGGCCTCGACCCCCTCAGCGCCGACGGTTTTGACCAGTTGATCCTCGATCTCAAGGCCTCTCTGGGACCGACCATCGTTCTGGTGACCCATGATATGGATTCGCTGTGGCAGGTCGCAGATATGGTTATACTTTTAGGTGAGGCGCGACTCATTGCAAACGGCACGATGAACGAGCTGGCGGGCTCCAAAGAGCCGGCAGTGAAACGCTTCTTCCAGGGACCACGCGGACGGGCAGCTCAGGCATCGGCATGAAGTATCGGGGATCAGACATTCTAGTGGGAGTTTTTGTGCTCGCCCTATCCGGTGTCCTGATCGCCGGCGTACTCTGGTTCAGCTCATCGCGGCCTGGCAGATCCTATGACGAATACCTGGTTTACATGCAGGAGTCGGTTTCCGGCCTGAGCCGTGACAGTGCGGTGAAGTTCTATGGGGTCGATGTCGGGCGCGTACACGAGATTCGCCTGGGCAAGGGACACCCCAAGCAGGTGCGCCTGCTGCTGCAACTGGACAAGGACACACCAGTCAGCCAGGACACCATAGCCACCCTGGAAACACAGGGCCTGACCGGTCTGTCCTATATCAACCTGCGCGGCGGGCTGGCCGGCAAACCCCCGATCGTGGCAGCCGCCGGCGAAGACTACCCGGTAATCCGCAGTGAACCGACCATCTGGGGACGACTGGACCAGAGCCTGGCAGAACTCTCCGACAACCTGATCCGCGCCTCGGCCAAGCTGGATATGCTGCTGAGCGAGGAAAATCTTGCCCTGGTCACCCAGAACCTGAACCAGCTGCTGTCGATGCTCAGCCAGCTCTCGAATCACAACGACGCCATCACCCGGAGCATTGAGGATCTCGGCGCAACCCTGCATAACACCCGGCAGGCCAGTGAGAACCTGCCCGGCTTGACCAACAAGCTGTCTACCACCGCCGACTCCCTGAACCGCATGGCCAAGGAGATCAGTCAGACGGCCGTCAGCATGCGCGAGACAGTCTCCAGCGGCGGGGATGACATCCGGGAACTGACCCTGAAAACCATGCCCGGCCTGCAGTCCATGATCGAAGAACTGCGCCGTGCTGCTGAAAATTTCCGCCAGTTCAGCGAACAACTGGAGCGTAATCCACAGATCCTGCTGTATGGGCAATCCCCTGCGCGACCCGGTCCTGGAGAGTAGATAATGATACCCCTCAGACAGTCCATGCCCCGCCCGACCAACGGCACCCACGCGCTCTGGTTGCTGTTGCTGGTGGCCTGGGTTCTATTGCCGGGCTGTTCAGGCCTGCCACAGTCCCAGGCCGAGCCTGTTACCAGCTATCTCCTGGAAGGCCCACGGCTAAACCAACTGCCGCCCAACCCCGAGGGTCCCAGCCTGACCGTCAATCCACCCGGAGCAGCACCCGGCTATGACAGCCCGGACATGCTCTATATCGAAACCGCCCATCAGCTGGATCATTTTGCCCGGCATCGCTGGATCGACACACCGGCTAAAATGCTGCAGGCGGCAGTCATAACCCACACCGAAGTCAGCGGGCTTTTCAGCAGGGTACTGCCTGCCAGGGCACGCATGTCGAGCGATCTGCGTCTCGAGATTGAACTGGTGAAGCTGCATCAGAGTTTTCTCCAGCAGCCGAGCCAGATCGAACTATCCATCCGACTCAACCTGATTGCCAACAGTGACAACCGGCTGGTCTCCAGCCAGCTGTTTTCCACCCAGGAAACCACTCCCGAGGAGACCCCCTATGGCGGCGTGATTGCAGCCAATCGCGCACTATCCAGGGGGCTTGAAGTAATCAATGGGTTTCTCGAACGCGGCATAGAGATCTGGCGGCAAAGACTCTAGAACAATAATCGACAGCCACTCACCTTTTTTGGCTTCAGGCAGATAACAGCCTGTTTTCTGACTGCATGGAAGAGGGCTTAGCCACGATATTTTCGCGCATTACTGCGCTTCTACAATGAGATCCTGACCAATCCCTGCGGGAGGGGCTTCAGCCGCGACAGACCCCTCATATAGGCTGACTTTCCCAGTCGGCCTCATCGTCCTCGATCACTTCGGACTCCGCCTTGCCCTTCTCCACCCAGGCCTGCAGCGCGGCTGACCGATAGGCGTGTTCCACATAGGCCTGGGCTACAGGGTCGAGTGTCACCTCATAGCCGACAAAGCGGATCACCACCGGCGCATACATACAATCGGCGACACTGAAATCGCCAAACAGCCAGGGACCATTCTTGCCAAAACCTTCCCGGCAGTAGCGCCAAAGTTCACTGATCCGATCGATATCCTGCTGCGCCTCCGGACTGTATCTGTAGCCTGGGAAACGGCGCCGACAGTTCATCGGCAGTTCGTTGCGCACCGCTGGAAAACTCGAATGCATCTCGGCGCTGACTGAACGGGCCACGGCCCGGGCGGCCTTGTCTGCGGGCCAGCCCTGCAGTTCAGGATAGGATTCCGCCAGGTATTCAAGTATCGCCAGAGAGTCCCACACCTCCCGATCGCCATCGATCAGCACCGGAACCTTCTGTCCGGAAAAATAGCCCGCCAGTTGCTCATGGGTCGAGGCGGTTGACAGGGTTATTCGCTGCTCGGCAAAAGGGATCGCATGCTGGCGCAAGAACAGCCAGGGGCGCAACGACCAGGATGAGTAGTTGCAGTTGCCGATAATCAATGTCAGGTCCGCCATATTCCTCTCCCCTTTGACCGAGTCTCTATCCAGCTTAGCAGATCAGCGCAGACAGAAAACGACATCTGCCTTGTTGCCACAGCTTTAAGCACTATACAATCCTCTGTTTTCCATAGCCGGCAGCAAAACCCATGAGCACACGCCCACAAACCGACGACCTTAGAATTCGTGCCATCAAGGAGCTGGTGTCACCCGCCAACCTGGTCGCGGAGTTCCCCATGACCGACAGGGCAGCGGCCACTGTTTCGGAGACGCGTCAGGCAATACACCGCATCCTGCATGAGGAGGACGACCGGCTGCTGGTGATAATCGGCCCCTGTTCGGTACACGACCCCAATGCCGCGCGGGATTACGCCAAAAAGCTGTGCGAACTGCAGCAGGCGCTCAAGGATGACCTGTTGATTGTGATGCGGGTCTATTTTGAAAAGCCGCGCACCACGGTGGGCTGGAAGGGACTGATCAACGACCCCGATCTGGACGGCACCTTCCATATCAACAAGGGCCTGAAACTGGCGCGGCAGCTGTTGCTGGATCTGAACAACATGGGACTTCCCGCAGGCACGGAATTTCTCGACCTGATCAGCCCCCAGTACATCGCCGATCTGATCAGCTGGGGGGCGATTGGCGCACGCACCACAGAAAGCCAGGGCCACCGTGAACTGGCATCCGGCCTCTCCTGTCCGGTGGGGTTCAAGAACGGCACCAACGGCACCCTGAAAATCGCCCTGGACGCGATACGTTCCGCATCTCAGCCCCATCACTTTCTCTCGGTCACCAAAGATGGCTTTTCCGCCATTTTCTCGACCGGCGGCAACGACGACTGCCATGTCATCCTGCGTGGTGGCACACGACCCAACTACGATACCGAGAGCATCAACATCGCCGCCGAGGAGATGGAGAACGCCGGTTTCAAACCCCGGATGATGATCGACTTCAGCCACGCCAATTCACGCAAGCGTCACCAGAAACAGGTCGATGTCGGACGGGATGTGGCCGGACAAATCGCCCGGGGTGATCAGCGCATCATGGGTGCCATGATCGAAAGTTTTCTGGTCGCTGGTCGTCAGGACTGGCGCGCCGACCAGGAGCTGGTCTACGGGCAAAGCATCACCGATGCCTGCATCAGCTGGGAAGACAGCGCGCCTCTGCTCCATGAGTTGGCCGCAGCGGTAAGACAGCGTCGCGGGGGCTGAGCGGCAACGACCTGTCAGCGGGTGATCTTCACCCGGTAGGTTCTGTCACCCACCTTGATCTGCCCTCCCGGGGGCAGATATTCCAGGGATTCGATTTTCCCGTCGCCATTGAGGTCTATCCCTATCCCGTCGTTGGTGAAATCGCCATCCAGAAGATGGTTGTCCGCCAGATAGGCGCGGTAGGTATTTCCACCCAACTTCAACTGCCCCGACAACTGGGTCCTGGCATAGGCGCGTAGGCTGTTCTCGCTCCAACTTTGATTGTTGGTAAAAACCCAGAGTTCGTAATCGCCCGACAACTGCGCTATGCCGGTCACCCTGGAGAGTGGAAACTGCAGTTTGTTGGCAAACAGGCCCGTGCCAGCATTACCAAGCGGTGCGCCATCATCGGTCAGATCGCCATTGCGGTTACTGTCCAGATAGAGCTGAAAGCCCTCATCCAGCATATCCAGCGCGAAACGATACTCCTGTCCGCTCATCAGCCGAACCGCGCCGTACTTCTGGCCCGTGCCACTAAATCTGGGCAGACGTTTGTAGAGCCGATCCGGGCTATCCGCCAGCGGCAGTTTGTGCGAGCGGGCCGGAACCACAAAGCCCACCGGCCGGAAAGCACTCGCAATGGAGATATTGAGATCCCCCTTGGAATCGACAACTTCAACCGGTTGCACTGCCGGCTTCGGTTCGGTCTTCTCAATGCCCGCAGACAACTCCGCGGGAGTTCGTGGGCTGATACCTGTGGGTTTTGCGGGGGGTGGTTGTTCGGCGGTGAAATAGCCGCTGACAGCTTCGAACGCCTCCTCGAGATAGGGCAGACTGCCACTTATCAGCGTGATCAGGAAAAACACCCACACCACCGGCAACAGCGGTTTGCGCAGGCGCGCGCTGGCGGCTTTTGCTGCAACCCGAACCGGCGCTGACGCAGGTGAAGCGGCCTGCTGTACCGCCTCGCCCCTGATCACTGAGCGCCGCTCGGGAAACTGGCTATCGCGATTCAGCGTCATGAGCTACAAATATGTCGCAGGCGGCGATCCGGCCTCAGACCGCCCCGCTCTTCTCATCGAACCCGGCCATGGCATACCATTTTTTCGCCTCGTCAAGATTCTTCTCGACACCTTTACCCTCTTCATAGAGCATCGCCAGGGTGCACTGGGAGCCGGCCAGACCCTGCTCGGCCGCCTTGGTAAACCATTCGATGGCCTTGGCGGGATTCTTATCGACACACTCCCCCTCGAGATACATGAATCCCAGGCCATGCTGGGCAATGGCCATCCCCGCTTCTGCGGCGGACTTCATATATTTATAGGCGAGCAGTTCATTGACCGTCATCCCCAGGCCATTCTGGGCCATGATCGCCATGCGATACTGTGCCTCCACGTTACCCTGATCCGCCAGGGGAGAGAGAATCTTGGTTGCATTGGCAAAATGCTTCGATTCAAAGGCAGCGATGCCGCTGCTCATCTCCATGTCAAAACCGTCTTGTTCACTCATTGGATTACCTCCCACCGGCAGCCCGGCTTGTTACTCTATTTTCCCGGCCTGCGTAACGCATCACCGCGCCTATTTTCACCAAACGATCGAATGGCGACTGTATTCTTGATCAGGGCGCAAAGCCGCCCATCGGTTTGATAGAAGCCATACTCGAATCTGGGGCTGGCCCTGCCTTTTTCCAACAGATCGGAGCCTATCTGCCCCTCCTGCTCCAGCTCAAGCTGGAAGCGCAACTCCAGATCCCCTCTTGCCTCGTGTCGGAAATCCAGGCTCAGTGCGCGAGTCCAGACCGCATACCCGGGAAAGATTCGGGCACACACCAGCGCAGGTATAGGATCAGCCAACGACGCCATGCAGCCCCCGAACATACTACCACCGGGATTGCGGTTGCGGCGGTTCAATGGCAGCAGGATCCGCGTTGAGCGCCCTTCATGTTCGAGTTCCAGCACCTTGATGCGCATGCTGCGAAAAGGGGGATACCATTCCAGACGCCGTTGCGCAGAGCCGAGTTGCAGTTTACGCAGCCACTCAGTCAGGGTCAGCGGCATACAGCCAATCCTTCCACTGTTGCAGCAACGCCTGCTCACTGGCGCCAATCGCGGCCCGTGCCTCAATCTCCCGATCTATACCCAGGCAGTCACCGCTCACCAGGTCCATGATGCAGCCGCAGCCACCTGATTCCTTGAAAATCAGCAGGCCTGCCGCATAGTCCCAGATTCGCTGGGCGCCGTGCAAATAGAGTTGCGCACGCCCCGCCGCCAGCCAGCACCACTCCAGCGCCACCGAGCCCAGGCTGCGTTGCGAACGATAGGGGGAGCGTTCAGCAATCCGCTCCACCAAGTGTCTGGGCAGGCGTTTGAAATCGACCAGGGCAACGCATTGCGCCAGCTCGCTGCCCTGAAATGGCAGCGTCAGCGGCTGGTCATTGAGCCATGCCCCCCTGCCGATATCCGCCCGAAAACACTCCCGGTGGGATGGGTCATAGACCACGGCGCAGACCACCTCGCCATTCCTCACCAGCGCCAGCGAAATCGCAAAAAAGGGGATGCCACTGACAAAGTTGGTTGTCCCATCCAGCGGGTCCAGGCACCAGAAGGCCTCGCTGGACATCACCCGGCGCTGATTCGGCAGATCCATCTCTTCGCCCAGCAGGGGGATATCCGGCCAGTGCCGACACAAAACCGCGTGCAGCTCTTTTTGCAACGCAATATCCACCTGGGTTACCCAGGAGCCGTCGGATTTATGGCTGACCTGGCACTTCTCATCGCCAGCCAGCACCGCCAAGGCCACATCCACCACCAGGGTCTGCAGCAGGTTGCTGTCAATTTCCGGAAGTGGGCTTGTGGCATTGCTATTCATGGCGCACATCATCCCCAAATCCCGGACAACTAACAACCCCGTATTCCATGCCAAATTTAGCTTTGGCCGGTTGAATACCGGTAAAAAACGCTCACAAGCCACTCTTCACAGATTAGAGATTCCCCGCTTGATCTCTGAATAGCGGCGCTCTAAGCTGTGTTAAAGGAACTGAACAATACCGCCTCAGTAATTAAAATCAGCTGTGAATATCAACGGATACCTCAATAAAAAAGCCGCAGGATGGGTGCTTTTCGGCGCGCTCTTTTTTGCTGCAACGACCGCCCTGCCAACGATACAACCACTCGCCCGGGATGAACAGCGGCAACGCTTTCTGGAGGCTGAGAAAGCGCTGTCGGATGGTGATCAACAAGGCTACAGCAAACTCAAGGCGCAGCTTGCTGATTATCCCTTGCTGCCCTACCTGATCCATGACGAACTCAGCGAAAACATTTCCAGCTTGAACAGCAGCCAGGCGGAAGATTTTCTGACCCGCTACAGCGATACGCCACTGGCGCCCCTGTTCCGTTCAAAATGGCTGAGTGAGCTCGCGCGAAAAAAGCAGTGGTGGGCCTATCGCGCCTTCTATAAACCCAGGAGCAGCAGCAAGCTCAAGTGCCACTACCTGCAGGCCTTGATCGAGACCGGCGAACGGCAACAGGCATTCGACGCAGCACCTGCACTCTGGCTGACCGGCAAATCGCAACCGGACGCCTGCGACCCGGTGTTCGATGCCTGGCGGCAGGCGGGGAAGCTGACCCAAACGCTCACCTGGCAGCGCCTGGAACTGGCCATGGAAGCCGGCAATCTCTCCCTTGCCCGCTATCTGAGCCGCTTTCTGAATACGAAAAACAAACAGTGGTATGAATACTGGATCAAGATTCACAACCAACCCGCCGTCTCGCTGAACCAGAAAAAAAGCGCGGATAAGCCCGTTGACAGCCGGAAAATATGGATCCATGGCCTGAAGCGTCTGGCACGCAGCGATATCGAACAGGCCCTGGCCATCTGGAAAAAACAGAAGGGTAAGACCTGGTTTTCCGAGCAGCAACGCTATCAGGTGGAGCGTTACCTGGCGCTCAGACTGCTGTATGCCGATCACCCCCTGGCGGCCAGCCGACTGGCCGCCTTCACCCCCGATCCGAAGGATCTCAGCTTCATAGAGAGACGCCTGCGCTTCGCAGTGACCGAAGGCGACTGGCCAGCGTTGCTTGGCTGGTTAGAGAACAGCCCGGCGGAGATCAGGAACGAGGAGCGCTGGCGCTATTGGCAGGCCCACGCCCTTGCCACCCAGGGCCAAAAGGATGAGTCTAAGGAAATTCTGCAACACCTGGCCAAGGAGCGCAGTTACCACGGCTTTCTCGCCGCAGACCGGCTCGGCCTCGACTACAATCTGAACGACACCCCCCTCCAGGTATCCGCTCAACTGCTGACCTCTACCAGCGCACTACCCGCACTGCAACGGGCTGGCGAGCTGATCGCCCTGGACCGCTACTTCGATGCCAGGCGCGAATGGTACCGGGCAACCCGCCCAATGAGTGATGAGCAGTTGCAGGCGGCCGCGAAGATCGCCCAGTCCTGGAACTGGCACGATCAGGCGATTTTCACCCTGGCAAAGACAAACTACTGGGAGGATCTGGAACTGCGCTTCCCGGTCAGGCACCAGGCGCAGGTTGACCGCCACGCCAATAATCGCCAACTGGACAACGCCTGGGTATTCGCCGTGATCCGACAGGAGAGCGCTTTCAGTCATGACGCCCAGTCCCATGCCGGCGCCCTGGGTTTGATGCAACTGATGCCGAACACCGCCAAATCGGTCGCCAAGCGCCTGAAACACAAGCGCCCGGTTAAAAAAGACCTGCTGAAGCCCCGGGTCAACATCAACCTCGGCACTGCCTATCTGCGCCAGGTGCTGGATCAGCTGGGTGATCATCAAGTACTTGCCACCGCGGCCTATAACGCCGGGCCGCACCGGGTGAAATCCTGGCTGCCCGAACAGCAGCTGTCCGCTGACCGCTGGGTGGAGAGCATCCCCTTCAACGAGACTCGCAAGTACACCGAACGGGTGATGAGCTATGCAGTGATCTATGAGCAACGCCTGGGGAAGACGCCGACCCGGCTCAACCTGCGTATGTCTCCGGTACTGCCGAAAAAGATCACCACCGCCAGGGTCAGTGAAAATAAAAAGGCTTTATAGCCTGTTCGCTCGCCTCGGGTTCATCATCAAGTAGCACCGGCTTGCTGCGACTGCTTCCGGCACGGCTTCTGACATCCCGGATCAGCTCCTCATCCGTGACCACCTGGTAGAAGCGTCTGGCCTGATCAATGCCCACCGGGGCGCCCTCGCGCCACTCCTTGACCATCGCCTCGCGGATGATCAACCAGTGCATTCGCCCCTGCATGTCGGGATAGCGTCCTGCGTACCAGTTACTCTCTCTGCTCGCATAGGGTGCGCCACGGGTATCGATCTTTTTCAGTCTCACTTCCGACTTCAATTTATAGAAGGCGCCGATATCCAGCTCGATACCGTTGACGTTGTACCTGACCAGCCGGTCGCCGCTCTCCTTGTCATGCACTTCTCCCGGATCAAGGGAGAAGACCTCCAGACCCCGGGTCTGTTTCGCGGCAAAGCTGGAGCGCTTGAGCATCGCCGAACAGGAAGAGAGTTGATCGGCGCGATTGATCGCCGGGGAGATCATGATCTCTCTCTCCTCGTCGTAAAGAAAGGCCGGCGACTGATCGTTAAACGCGATGCCCAGACCCAGTTCCAGATTCGGCAGGCCGAATTTCCGGTTCTTGATATTCTGCGCATCGACCACCTGCAGGATGTTCTTCGCCAGCCCACAGGCGTGGGCCACGCACAGCCATTGAAAGGGGGTGTCCTCGTATTCATAAACGCTGAGAATAACCGCATCGCCCTCGACGAATACCTTCTTGGCGCCGAACACCGGCAACAGATCGTTGATCGGCTCAAAGAAATTGAGGCTGAAGTGGGTGGCCGGATTCAACCCCCGCTGCTTGAGCAGACTGGTCATTTCGGTCGAACCACGCACATCCGCCTTGAGAATCACGTGATTGCGAATCTGATGCTGCTTGCGTTGTAGTTCGTTGCGCAGCACAAACTCATGCAGTGTCCCGTTATTTCGCGACAGGTCGGCCTCTGCGTTTCGCTCCAGCAAGCGGATTCGATTCATTGCCAAGTGGGTGCGATAGGCCAGTTTCAGATCCCGGCGAAATTGCGCGAACTGATGCAGGAAACCGAGCAGATGTTTTCTGCGCCGCGGCCTCGGCATGGTGTTTAGGCTGGCAACACTCTGATCGAGAATCTTGAGAATGTGCTGATGGGGTATGGTCGCCGAGGAACTGGTCAACCGGCGTTGCAGGTCCTTGCGCTTCAGCTGCCCGGCAAGGTATTGGCAAATCAGGCGCACCGGCAACTGCTCGCGCAGCTCTTTGTAGACCCCCGGCGCCGCCTGGCAGGCCAGAATATCCGCCTCGAGCCTGCTGGCCCGGCAAGCCTTGAATATCTGTTTCAACAGGCGATGGTAATAACGCGGCCATTTCTCACTCACCCATGAGGAGGTGTAGATATTGTCACTCCCCTCAAAACTCCAGCGCCTGCGCGGCTGAATAGAATAGATGATACGGTCGATGTTCTGGGGCGAGTCCAGCCAGGAAATCAACCCCTGCTGATACTCATCCTGTTGCAGGGCGTTGCCCAGCATACGCCTGATCTGGTTGAAGCCCAGCGCGCTGCCATGGGTGAGGCCTTCGGTAAAAATCGTCGTCGAGTCGAGATCCCGCAGATCACTGGGCTGGGGAGGGGGATTATCCTGCAAGGGCTGGCACCAGCTGGGCAGATAGTCGGCAAACAGCCCGATGACAATCTGATTCACCTGGGTGAACACCTCCTGGTTGTCCTTCGCGGTGCAGACCAGGGTGTAGTGATTCATCAGCTCGGCGTCCGCCCAGAGAGAGGGCAACTGCAGCATCGGGTTGAACAGGAGCTGTTTGGGCAGTTGCCAGGAGGCGCCCAACACCGATTTGCGCAGCTTGGTGGTGCGCGTTCGCTCCACCCAGAGTATCTCGCGGAACAGTTTGCGGGTGATCTTATAGCGGATGCCGGGTTCATTCTTGGCGAGAATGACCAGCCGGTCATGGGCCTCCACCGACTTCCCGGTCGAGTCGTGACTCTCCTTACCCTTTGCGCCGCGCAACTGCTCACGCAGCCGGGTGAACTCCCGGTCGATCAACTGCAAAAAAAACTTCACCACCGATAGCTGCAGCAGTTGAATCAGCTCGGGTTGACTCTTCTGGCTGGCGTTGGCAACCGCCATCTCCATGATCCCGGCATAGCTGTCCTTCATCGCCTGAACATCCTTGCTGTCCGGCGGTGGCGGCGGCTCACCCCAGTAGTTTTCCGCCACGTTGTGGAGCAGCATCTTGCGCACCAGGATCTGTGATCTGTTCCTGAACTCGGCGCTTAACAGAACATCGATGTGAATGTTATCGATGCCTTTTTTGAACAGCCCGAATTCAAGCTGACTGGCAGAGCTGACATGCAGAGGATCTACGAACTGCTGAAGGTCCGGTTTCCAGGCAAACAAGTTTTTCAGCATCGATCCCACTGCACTCATTCCCCTTTACACAAGGCTTAGCCGAATATGGACCGTAAAGTTTATTGGGTAGTTCAAATACTAGACGGACAGCCCTGGGTCTGCCGCAATCTGTTTCACACTCTGCCTGGTTAACAGGCGGGCGGCATCAGGCGATCAGGCTTGACACAATCCGGTCTTCCATCTCGATTCTCAATGCAAGGTTCTCACCCAGGGTGGAGAGGTCCTGGTGCAGTTGATCAAGCGGCTGGTTATGATCGGAACTGTCATACTTGTCGTTGAAGGCAATGACCACATCCGCGACCTCGGCCACCTTGGGATAGACCTCCTCTGCCACCTGGAGTACATCGGAGCGTCGCTCCTCACCCCTTGAGATGCGGTCGTAGACCTCGAAATGACCGAACGCGGTATAGTCGACCAGTACCTCGCAGAAATCCTTGAGCTGCTCTTTCACCGGCTTATCCGGCGTGTAGGGTTCGAGGCCAGCCAACCGACAGAAGAGGACTAGCATCTGCTGGCGCTCGGCCATCCATTTATCCACCATGTCCTGGGTGCGGGTTCGTCTTTCCACAGTCTCTGATACCGTCGTCATAGCTGAAAACCTGAATATTTATAGTTTTATGCTGCACAGCGCAAAAAATCGCGCCAATCGTGCATTTTCTCTTCTTCTGTGCATAGATAACCATCAACTGTAACAACAGGCAAGTTTTTCATGGCCTAGACTTGAAACTAGCCCCGTCTGATCCCAAACTTGCCATAAAATCGAATACAGAGGTCGTTCAGGTAAAGTGAAAACGCTGTTATCCACCCTGCTGAGCATATTTCTGCTGTTGCCAGCCGTCTCCACCGCCGAGGCCAACTTTGGCTATCCGAACAAGTACAGCAATATTGCCGACAGCCTGTTTGACATGATGGACGCCTTTGCCTCCGCCTTTCAGAAGAAAAAGAAGGAGTACAACCCCGAGCCCAACCCGGCACCGATGTATCAACCAGGCTTCAACCCCGGCGGCTATCCATCCCCAGGCATGCAGCCCTACACACCGCCTTACACCGCCCCTTATGGTGGAATGCCCTATGGCCAGCAACAGTGGAGCAACCCGCTGAATGGCCAGTGGCAAAGCAACACCGGTGAAATCCTGGTGATCCGGCAAAACCGTTTTCGTATCTACCGTGACCGGGACAACTTCCACGAGGGATACCTAAGCATCGCCAGCGAACACACGCTGATCATTCAGGACCCTGCCAGCGGCGCGGCCAAGCAGTACGAATATGCCGAACAGGAATACCGTCTGGCGCTCCAGGATGAAAGCGGCAATCTGTTACTATTCATACGGTTGGGCCCATAGCAGAGCAACGCCCTACCCGACAAACAGCTTTACCCCCACAACCAGCAAGAGAGCGGCAAAGATACGTTTCAGCGAACTCACGGGAAGGCTGTGCGCCAGCCTTGCACCCAGGGGGGCGGCCAGAAAACTGACCACGCCGATCGCCAGCAGCGCCGGCCAGAAGATGTATCCGCTGCTGCCTTGCGGGAGCAGCGCCTCATTCCAACCAGCCAGCAGAAATCCCAGGGCACCGGCGACCGCTATCGGCAGGCCACAGGCGGCCGACGTGGCAACCGCATTGCGCATATTGATGCCACACCAGCTGAGAAAAGGCACGGTCAATGACCCTCCGCCGATGCCCACCACCGCGGAAATGGCACCGATTATCGCCCCGGCGCCACCCATACCCAGTCTGCCCGGCAGAGTGCGGTGCGCATCCGGGTTGACCCGCAGCCACATCTGAATCGAGACCAGCACGGCAAAGCAGGCAAACACCCTTTGTAAAATCGCCGTCGGCATCAGATCGGCCACAACCGCACCCAGCCAGGCGCCGAGGATAATCCCAGGCGCAAGCCTCATCACCTGCGGCCAGAGGATGGCTGCCCGGCGCTGGTGCGCGCGTATGGATGAGATCGAGGTGATGATAATGGACCCCAGCGAAGTCCCCACTGCGAGATGCGCCACCACTGACTCATCGAACTGGTTGAGGCGAAACACCCACAGCAGCACCGGAACAATGACAATGCCGCCGCCCACCCCGAGCAGCCCGGCCAGCACCCCGGCGACCCCGCCAACCAGCAGATAAACAACTAGATCGAGCAGTTCCACTGCGTTATTCTCCACTCTTCAATTAAGGCCCCAAAAGACGCATCAAGATCAACCGCCCATGGTTCGGAGGTAAGATATATGGGAATCAGCAAGGTCTGTATTCTCGGCGGCACCGGATTTGTTGGCAGACACCTGGCCAATCGTCTGTGCAGCTCTGGCATTACCTGCATTATTCCAAGCAGAAACCCGCAACGCCACCGCCAGTTGAGCCTGGCCGGTCGGGCGCAGCTGGTTGCCTATGATCCTGCCGACAGCAAACAACTGGCCAGCCTCATCACAGGCTGCGATGCGGTGATCAATCTGGTTGGTATCCTCAACGAACTGGGGGCGAACCAGCGTTTCCAGGAGGCCCATGTGGCGCTGGCCGATCGCGTGGTCGAGGCCTGCAAGGCCGCCGGGGTCAACCGGTTGCTGCACATGAGCGCACTGCACGCCAACGAGGCCAACGGCCCCAGCACTTACCTGAAAACCAAGGGTGAGGCGGAAAATCGCACCCATACCCTGGGACAACCCCAGCTCAGGGTCACCAGCTTTCGCCCGTCGATCATCTTCGGCCCGGACGACAGCTTTTTCAACCGCTTTGCTGGACTGCTGCAATCCATCCCCGGCCCCTTTCCCCTGGCTTGTCCGGAGGCCCGCTTTGCCCCGGTCTATGTCGGAGATGTCGCCGAGGCCTTTGCCCGCACCCTGGACGACAGGCAGAGTTGGGGGCAACACTATGAATTGTGCGGCCCGAGAGTTCTGACCCTGAAACAGCTGGTTGAATACACCGCCAAGTGCCTGGGCAAACCCAAGCTGATCATCGGCCTCAGCCAGAGACTCTCCGCCCTCCAGGCGCGCATGCTCGGCATGCTGCCCGGCAAACCCATGTCCTACGACAACTACCTCTCCCTGCAGGTCCCCAGTGTCTGCAACGATGATGGCCTGGCCAGACTGGGTATCGAACCGACCGATATCGACGCGGTGGTTCCCTACTTTCTGGGGCAGAAGGGAGAAAGAGGGCGTCTGCTCGAACTGAGAAAGCGATGTTGAAAGCCACTCTTCAATCCTCAACTTGCTGCAGCAACTGGCTGAGAGACACCTCACGCTCAGCCCTCGTCTGTTCCGCCAGATCCCGGCACTGCTGGTAGAAGAGCGCCATATCTGGCGCTTCACTCAACATTTTCCTGAAGGCTGGCAGCCAGTGCTCATAGGTGGCGATGGAGGCCAGACGGGCATTGTTCGGCTCACGCTCAAACCAGCGATCATAGCCAGAATAACCGCCCCAGCCCTGCTTTAGTGCTGCATAATCCGTACGCAACTGGAGAAAGACCCGCTGCTTGGCCGCGCGCATCGCCTGCTCAGGCAGATCACGGCCATAGAGTGAGGCGAGAGCAGAGCGGGTTTGCATCAGAAGCCGGATGAAAGCGGCTTCACGCCGCCCATGCTGTCGCCACTTCTCCAACTCGGATGGCACACCCTGATGTTGCAGCCAGAGCTCGACGCCATGCTGTTGCAACGCATTGGCGAATGCCTCGTTGAAGGCGGAGTCACCCGGCACATAGAGCTTCTGATGGGCCAGTTCGTGGAAAATCAGCCCCGCGATCCGGGGCAGGGGCCAGTCAATCACCGTGCTCGGCAGGGGGTCGGAAAACCACCCCAGGGTCGAATAGGCCGGTATAGACTCGACCGCCACATCGTAGCCTGTCTGTCCGAGTTTGGCGGCATGGCGTTCAGCGGCCTCCTTCGCGAAGTAGCCCCGATAGCTGGCACAACCGATAACCGGATAGCACCACTGCTTCGCCTGCATGGAAAACTCGGGAGTGGCCACCAGGCTCCAGACCACCGCTTCGCGACCAAGATCGGCATAGCTGCGATAGCTGCCGTTATCCGGCAGTTGCAGCGCAGTCACCGCAAACGCCCTGATCCCCTGCACCTGCAACAGGCGTTCCCTGAGCCCGGATGGGGTATCCGGATCGGCCAGGATTCCAGATATCTCGCGACTCTCCGCCATCAGCGCCAGATGACCGCCAACCGACTGGCTGTAATAACCCAGGGTGGAACATCCACCCAGAAGCAGGAGCGGAAGCATCCACAGGGAGCCCTTGAATAGCAGGGAAAAACCGAATCTCATACCGCCTACCAGGTAGTCATGCAGGGAATAAAACCTTAGCATGTTGGCATGAAAAAATATCTGGTGGGCGGCGCGGTCCGCGATCAACTCCTCGGGCTGCCGGTCACCGATCGTGACTGGCTGGTAACCGATAGCACGCCTGAGCGACTGGCCGCGCTGGGCTACCAGCAGGTAGGGCGCGATTTTCCGGTATTTCTCGACCCGGTGACGAAAGAAGAGCATGCCCTTCCCCGGGCGGGCAAGAACCTGCCCGAGGCGTAGCAGGTTATCCAGGACCTGCTCCATCGCGACCTGACCATCAACGCCATGGCCCTCAACCAGAACAAGCGCCTGATCGATCCACTGAACGGCCGCAGCGACCTGGAGAAGCGGCTGCTGCGCCATACCCCGGCGTTTTTCGATGACCCGATCCGCACCCTGCGTCTTGCCCGGTTCGCGGCACGCTATGCCAGGCTGGGTTTCACCATCGCCCAGGAGACCATCGATGCCGTCCAGCGGCAGATCGCCCACGGCCTTCTGGACGGACTGGTCCCGGAGCGGGCCTGGGGCGAGATCCAGCGCGCCCTGGAAGGCGACAGACCCAGCCGTTTTTTCCAGGCGCTGCGGGAACTAAACGCACTCGGGGTCATCCTGCCTGAAGTGGAAAGGCTGTTCGGCGTACCCCAGCCGGAAAAATACCACCCGGAGATCGATACCGGCATCCATGTGCTGATGGTGCTTGACCGCGCCTGCGCACTCAGCACCGACCCGGCTGTCCGCTTTGCCGCGCTGGTTCACGATCTGGGCAAGGGCACCACCCCACCCGATCAGTGGCCAAGGCATACTGCCCACGAGGCACGCGGGGTGAAGCTTGTGGACAGACTCTGCAAGCGTCTGAAAATCCCCAACCCCTATCACACCCTCGCCAGGCTGGTCTGCGAATACCACACTCACAGCCATCGTGCCGAGGAGCTTAAACCCGGCACGCTGCTGAAACTGCTCAACGCCCTCGACTGCTTCAGGCGGCCACAGCGGCTGGAGGATTTCTTAATCGCCTGCCAGGCCGACATGCAGGGCCGAACGGGTTTCGAACAGGCTCCCTACCCCCAGGCAGCCTATTTGCGCCAGATCTATCAGGCCGCCTCTGGAGTCGATCCAGGCTCCCTGATCGATCCCTCACTGGATGGCAATGCCATCAGGAAAAAAATCGAGCACGCCAGATCCCTGGCGATCACCCAGGCCAAAAAGGCCTGGAACAACCACTGATTTCCTGCCAAAACAGCCATTTATGGCGCTTAGCGTGACGCCATTCTCAATCTTTTGCCCCACTGGACGAAATAATCAGTGTTAAGGTTGAGATATGAATAGCGGCAGCGAAATCACAATTCCCGGTTATCGAATCGAGCGCACCCTGGGCAAGGGCGGGATGGCGACCGTCTATCTAGCCACCCAGATGTCGCTGGGGCGCGCGGTCGCCCTGAAGATACTCAATGACCCGGACACCCCACAGTTTTTCGAGCGCTTCTTCAACGAAGGACGTTTCGTATCGCGCCTGAATCGCAGCAATCTGGTGACTATCTACGACATCGGCCAGGGAGACGGTTTCTACTACATCGCCATGGAGTATCTGCCGGGCGGTGACCTGAAGGCGCGCATCATGCAGGGCATCAAGCCCAGCCATGCCCTCAAGATCGTCAGCAAGCTCACCTCCTGCCTCAGCTATGTGCACAGCCAGGGGTTGATCCATAGGGACATCAAGCCGTCCAACGTGATGTTTCGCAGCGATGATACCCCGGTGCTCACTGACTTCGGCATCGCCAAGCTGATCCAGACCGACAATGATCTGACCATCACCGGCACCATTCTCGGCAGCCCCCACTATCTCAGCCCGGAGCAGGCAGAGAGCAGTGTAAGCGTGGATGGCCGCTCTGATCTCTACAGCATCGGAATCATCCTGTTCGAGATGCTCACCGGGCGCAAGCCCTACAATGCCAGTTCCTTCGCCGCCACCCTGATGGCGCACATCAAGGACCCGATCCCCCAACTGCCGGAGCAGTTCGAACTCTATCAGCCGATCATTGAAAAACTGCTGGCCAAATCACCGGATGAGCGTTTCCAGAACGGCACCGAGCTGATCATTGCGATCCAGCAGCTTAGAAGTCGCAGCCGCAGTCAGCACCGAAAAACAGCCACAGGTGATCAGGCTCCGGATGAAAGGCACCCCCCTGCAGCAAAGCCATCCGAAACCGACCATGAAAAACCTGGCAGGTCGAAATACACCTCCCTGTTCTGGGGTGGGGCCATTGGCCTGGTGGCACTGACCGCACTGGCGTTTATCGGCAAGGATAAACCCTTGCCGCCCCAGGTGGGCGAGCCTGAGACAGCGGCCGAACAGATCACCCAGCAGCCGCCCGTTGAAAATGAACAGCCGGTACCCCTGGAAGAGAGCGACCCGATCGAGGCCGATGAGGAGTCTTCTGGTGATGAACAGGTCACCGCCGAAGCCGAGCCACTGGCCAGCGACCCCCTTACCCGAACCGAGCAACTGCTGGCCCGCGCCGAACAGTCACTGCGAAAAAACAGACTCACCCGACCGGCCGGGGATAATGCCTATCTCTATTTCAGCCAGGTGCTGGCCGACGATCCGAAGAACGCCCAGGCCCGAGAGGGGATACAAAGAACCGCAGACCGCTATCTACTCCTGGCGCAAAAGCGAGTGGACCAGGAAAAACTTTCCGCCGCCGAAAAGCTGATCGCCTCGGGGCTGAAGGTTGTCCCTGAGCACGCACAACTGCTGGCGCTACAGAGTCAGGTGGAACTGGCGCTCCGCCCGGTGGAGCCCGAGCCGATAGTCGTGCCGCCGCCCAAGCCCCCGCCGCCACCCCCGAAAAAAGAGAAACCCTGGGAGTTCCACCTGATGCCGAAAGGCCGGGGCGGCTGAGGGATAGCTAGCGCACAACCAGGACTAGAGCCGTTCCCGCTGCTGCCTCAGGGAGAAGCCGATCAGCGGCGCTTTCAGCCCCTTCGACAGGCCCATCACCTTGAAACGTTCACCCATCTCGGTCGGCAGGGTCAGGCGCTTTACCCCCTGCACCAGATCGAGATGCGCAGAGGCATCATCCGGATCAGAGGCGGCAACAATCTGATCCAGCCCGCAACCCATGAGAAAAAATGCCTGTGACGTGTAACCGGCAAGTTCAAAACCGGCTCCCAACCCGGCCTCGGCCACGGCGGTGAAATCCACATTGGCGGTGATATCCTGCAGTCCGGGATAGACCAGCGGATCACTGTGGGCGCGGTGCCGGTAGTGACACATCAAGGTCCCCCGGTCACGTTGGCGGTGATAGTATTCGCTGCGACCATAGCCGTAGTCGATCAGCAACACCAGGCCGGAATTGACCATCGCGCCCAGCGTCTCAACCCAAGGCACCAGGTTAAGGTTGACCTCGGATTGATAGTCATCCGGCAGATCACCGGCAAACAGACCCTCGACCGCCGCCATCAGCCCCGGGGTTTGCGGTGCATCCCAACACAGGGAAAAGCTTTCACCGTCAGTCTCCACGAACTGCTCCAGCAGCCTGCCCTGCTCCAGGCGAAAGCCAGTCACCGGCATGGCGTCCAGCACCTCATTGGCGATAACCACGCCGTCAAAGACCTCAGGCAAATAGTCCAGCCACTGCACACGGGGCAGCAGATCCGGGCGCCTGACGGAGAGCAACTCCCGTTGGCGGTGCCGCAGTTCGGCGCTCAGCTCGACAACCAGGTAACGCTCGGGGAGTTGGCCGAGACGTTGCAATTCCGCCATAAGCTCCAGGGCGAGGATGCCGGAGCCGGCACCAAACTCCATGATATCGGTGACACCGGTCTCGGCCGCCACCTGCAGGCACTGCCGGGCCAGGCACTGGGCAAATACCAGCGACACCTCGGGCGCCGTGACAAAATCCCCCGCCCCACCGAATTTTCTCGACCCGCCGCTGTAATAGCCCAGACCCGGGGCATACAGCGCCAGCTCCATGAAACGGCTGAAGGGCAGACGACCGCCTGCGGCGATCATCTCCGCGCGAATCTCCGCAATCAGGCGCAGACTGGCCGCGCAGGCGGCCTCATCCGGTTCAGGTAATTCAAGGTTGTTGGAGCGGTAATCGGATAGATTCATAACAGCTTTGCCGTTTCAAAATTGGAGGGTTTCGGTTTAGAGTGTGAGTGTACCAAGGCTGGAGTAATGACGTGACCGATAGTTTGCCCAGAGATCATAACCCTATCGCGCTGGTGACCGGCGCAGCCCACCGCATCGGCGCGGAGATTGTGCGCACCCTGCACCAGGCAGGCATGGATGTGGTCGTCCACTACCGCAGCTCGGAGGCCGGGGCCAAGAAACTGCAGGCCGAACTGCAGGCCCTGCGCCCTGATTCTGTCCTCTTGCTTCAGGCGGACCTGCACGACACCGCCGCGCTGCCCGGAATCATGGAAAAGATCAGCGCCTGGAAGGGCAGACTCGATCTGCTGGTCAACAACGCCTCCAGCTTCTACCCAACCCCCATCGGGCAGGCCTCCGAGACGCAATGGGACGATCTGATGGGCAGCAACCTGAAGGCCCCCTTCTTTCTGGCAAAGGCCGCCGCGGGGCTGTTACGGGCATCCCGGGGAGCGATCATCAACCTGGTGGATATCCATGCCGAGCGCCCCCTCAAGGAGTACCCCATCTACTCCATGGCCAAGGCTGGCAATGCCATGATGGTCAAATCCCTCGCCCGGGAACTGGGACCGGAGATCCGCGTCAACGGGGTTGCACCCGGGGCGATACTCTGGCCGGGAGAGGGTTTGTCAGATGAGGCAAAGGAGTCGATTTTGTCGCGAACCGCATTGAAAAGAGCGGGAAATCCCGGCGATATCGCAAGAACCGTGCTATTTCTGGCAAAAGATGCCGAGTACATCACCGGTCAGATAATCGCTGTCGATGGCGGCAGGAGCACCCAGCACTGAAACCGGCATTTCAGCCAGTGTTGAAATCGAACTCGACCGGTGCCAGGGACTGGTCCGTGGCGTCGAATTCTGACCACATCCGGGCGAAGCTTTTACCGCTCACCGGATGCAGCTGCTGGGGTGCCACCTCCGCCAGCGGGCAGAGCACAAAACTGTAGCTTTCGATCTCTTCCCGCGGCAAGGCATAGCCCTCGCCCCGGGTCACCAGATCTCCATAGGTGAGCAGATCGATATCCAGGGTGCGCGAGGAGAACTTTGCGCCGCCGCGCACGCGCCCGAACTCCGCCTCTACCTCGCGAAATATGCGCATGATCTCCTGGCAAGGGAGATCGGAGTCAAAGCCGGCAACCAGGTTGTAGAAGGGCTCGCCACTGAAACCCACTGCCGCGCTTTCGTACACCCGGGATACCACCAGCTCGCCAAAGCGCTCCCGCAGCGCCGCTACCGCGCCGCGGATATTGGTCTCGCGCTCAACGTTGCTGCCCAGGCTGGCCCAGATACGCGCCATCTCAGAAGGGCTCGCCGCGTTCGATGATGACGCCGACATCATTCGCGCTACTCACGGCGCCGATCTTGTTCAGGGTCAACCGGATCCAGGCGACGTCGAACTCCTCGCGGACAATCGCGGCGCACTTCTCGGCCAGGGTTTCCACCAACTGGAACTCGCTCGCCTCGACAAAACCGATCAGGCGCTTGGAGACCGCCTTGTAGTCCAGGGTATCCTCGATGCTGTCACTCGCCGCCGCCTTGCGGATATCGGTACTCATCTCCAGATCAAGCACCACCGTCTGCCTGATCTTGCGCTCCCAATCGTAAATCCCGATGACCGTCTCTATCTTCAACCCACGTAAAAACACAATATCCATAAGGCCTTCCACAGTTCCGCTGAATTTTCGCCCAGTGTAAAGCAGCCGATTGGCAAGGCAAAGTTTCTTGATTACCCCAACCTGCTATAGAATCACCGGGATACCGCAAGCCACCACGCAGCTTCGACACCATGACCGACTACCTGCTGATTATCGCTGCCTACCTGATGGGTTCCGTCTCCAGCGCCATTATCGTGTGCAAGCTGATGGGACTTCCCGACCCCCGCACCCAGGGATCGAACAATCCCGGGGCGACCAATGTGCTGCGCATTGGCGGCAAGAAGGCAGCAGCGATAACCCTGCTGGGAGACAGCCTGAAAGGCTTTATTCCGGTGCTGATCGCCAACCTGATGGGCGTGACGCCGCTGATTCTCGCCGCCGTGGCACTGGCCGCTTTTCTCGGTCATCTCTACCCGCTGTTCTTTGGCTTCAAGGGGGGTAAAGGGGTGGCCACCGCCCTTGGGGTGCAGTTCGGGCTGGGCTGGCAGATCGGCGCAGGCGTTGGCCTGATCTGGCTGATCATGGCCAAGGTGGTAAAAATCTCCTCGCTCTCGGCCCTGGTATCAATGGCGCTGGCGCCGCTGGTGGTCTGGCTGTTCTGGCCAGCACCGGAGCTGATCGGCGTGCAGGTCGTCATCAGCCTGATACTCTTCTGGCGTCATCGCAGCAACATCCGCAATCTCATCTCGGGCAAAGAGGGCAAAATCAATCAGGCGGACAGCGCCGAATCAGACCAGACTGGCTAACTCGGTCATCGGCCAGCGCGGCCTGGCGGCAAAGGTGAGCGGCTCATGCTGGCCAGCCAGCAGGCGCTGCAAGCCGGCATAGGCGATCATGGCGCCATTGTCGGTGCACAACTCGGGCCGTGGGTAATAGGCCTGCCCCCCTGCTTTCTGCATGACACCCTGCATACTTGCCCGCAACCGGCGATTGGCGCTCACCCCGCCGGCCAGCACCAGTGTTTTGGCACCGGTCTGCTTGATCGCCCGCCGACACTTGATTACCAGGGTATCCACCACGGCATCCTCGAAGGCGCGTGAAATATCTGCCCGCAACTGCTGGCGCAAGCCATCCTCGGCCAGTCCCTCCATCTCTGTCTGCAGGGTATTCAGGGCATAGGTCTTCAGACCGCTGAAACTAAAATCCAGACCGGGGCGGTCGGTCATCGGCCGGGGAAAGCGGAAACGCTCGGGATCACCGGACTCCGCCAGCCGGGCCAGTTCAGGTCCGCCCGGATAGGGCAGCCCGAGCAGCTTCGCGGTTTTATCGAAGGCCTCGCCAGCGGCGTCATCCAGCGACTCGCCCAGCATGCGGTATTGCCCCACCCCCTTCACCTCGATCAGCTGGGTATGGCCACCCGAAACCAGCAGGGCGACAAAGGGGAAGGCAGGGCGGTCCAGCTCCAGCATGGGCGCCAGCAGATGCCCCTCCATGTGATGCACCCCAATCGCAGGAATTTGCAATGCCCAGGCCAGGGAACGGCCAATCGCCGCACCGACCAACAGCGCCCCGACCAATCCCGGCCCGGCGGTGTAGGCGATACCGGCAATCTGCTGTTTCTGCACGCCGGTCTGATCCAGCAACTGCTCGATCAGCGGCAGGGTTTTACGTACATGATCCCTCGAGGCCAACTCCGGCACCACCCCACCGTACTCGGCATGAACCTCGATCTGACTGTGCAGCACATGCCCGAGCAGACCCTTTTCCGAGTCGCACAGGGCGACGCCGGTCTCATCACAGGAGGTCTCTATACCTAAAACAAGCATTATTTCTCCCCAAAACGCCAAGAAAACTTTGCAAAGCATCTTAACTGACAGTAGAATTTCCGCCCTTACACTTTTTGGAAAACAGATTTACTGACTTTTGAGGTAGCAAATGCCCAACGTACGTGTAAAAGAGAACGAACCATTTGAGGTTGCCCTGCGCCGTTTCAAGCGCGGTTGCGAGAAGGCTGGCATCCTGGCAGATGTTCGTCGTCGTGAATTCTACGAGAAACCGACCTCCGAGAGGAAGCGTAAAGCAGCCGCTGCTGTTAAACGCCACATGAAAAAGGTTTCCCGCGAAACCCGTCGCTGGGAACGTCAATACTAAGTTTTTAGTAGTGACTATGTTTCTGAGCCCAAGGCCGACCCGATGCTGAAGCAGCAAATCCAGTATGACATGAAGTCCGCGATGAAGTCAGGCAACAAGTCCCGCCTGGGTACTATCCGCCTGATCATGGCCGCAGTAAAGCAGCGCGAGGTCGATGAGCGCATCGAGCTTAACGACGAGCAGGTGCTGGCGGTGCTGGACAAAATGGTCAAGCAACGCCGCGACTCGATCACCCAGTATGAGCAGGCGGGCCGCACCGACCTGGCTGATAAGGAATCAGCCGAAATAGAGGTTATCAAGGACTATCTGCCGGAAGCCCTGGGAGATGACGCCATCACCGCACTGATTACCGAGGCCATCACCAGCACCGGCGCCAGCGGCATGGCGGACATGGGAAAGGTGATGGGGCGGTTGAAGCCCAAAATTCAGGGCCGCGCGGACATGGGTGCGGTAAGCGCACTGGTCAAGCAACAACTCGCCGGCTAATTGCTTGCAGAATCGCCCTGCCTCTAAAGCTTCAGCGCCTTGCGGCACTGGAGCTTTTTTCGCTAATGTGGAACATGAGCGTGGACCATTTCCCGATCTATGGCAGGCAGAATCCCCCCCCACTTCATAGATGAACTGATCAATCGGGTCGATATCGTCGATCTGATCAACAGCCGCATTCCCCTGAAAAAGGCCGGCAAGGAATACCAGGCCTGCTGCCCGTTTCACGACGAAAAGACCCCCTCCTTCACGGTCAATCGTGAGAAGCAGTTTTACCACTGCTTCGGCTGCGGCGCCCACGGCACCGCCATCGGCTTTCTCATGGAGTATGAAAATGCCGGATTTGTGGATGCCATTGAAGAACTGGCTGGCATGCAGGGACTGGAAGTCCCCAGAGAATCGTCGGGCAGCGAGGGCCCCGACTACCGCCCGCTCTACGAAACCCTGGAAAAATCGGCACGCTTTTTCCAGTGGCAACTGCGCAAGCATCCCGACGCCCCACGCGCAGTTGAATACCTCAAACAGCGTGGACTGAGCGGGGAGATTGCCGCTGAATTTGGCATCGGCTTCGCCCCACCGGGCTGGCGCAACCTGATCGATCAACTGGGTCAGGAGCAACAAACACTGAATCTGCTGACCCAATGCGGCATGACTTCCAGCCGTGATGATAGTGGTGACCCCTACGACCGCTTTCGCGATCGCATCATGTTTCCGATTCGCAACCACCGCGGACAGGTGATCGCATTCGGCGGGCGTATCCTGGGGGATGGGAAGCCCAAATACCTGAACTCCCCGGAAACACCGATTTTCCACAAGGGCAAGGAGCTCTACGGCCTCTATGAAGCCCGCAAGGCGCTGCGCAACATCGACCGCCTACTGGTGGTCGAGGGCTACATGGACGTGGTCGCACTGGCCCAGTTCAACATCCGTTACGCCGTCGCCACCCTGGGTACGGCAACCACGGCCGAGCACCTGGAGCGCATCTTCCGCACCACCCATGAGGTGATCTTCTGTTTCGATGGCGATCGTGCCGGGCGGGATGCCGGCTGGAAGGCGCTGGAAACAGCCCTGCCGTTGATGAAAGATGGCCGTGAGGCCCGCTTCCTCTTCCTGCCCGATGGTGAAGACCCCGACACGCTGGTGCGCAAAACCGGCACCGATGCCTTCGAAACACTCCTGGCCAACGCCACGCCACTGTCGGATTTCCTGTTTGACAAGCTGGCGCGCGACATCGATATGCACTCGCTCGGTGGCCGAGCCAAGCTGGCCGAGCAGGCGAAACCGATGCTAAACCGCCTGCCCACCGGCGTGTTTCGCACAATGATGTTCCACAAACTCAGTGAAACCGTCGGCGTCGATCTCAGCGAACAAACCACCACAGAGGGCAGGCCCGCGCGCCAGCGGCCACTGAAGAGCAGGTCGTTTTTGGGCACCATGCCGCCACTGCGCCGGGCCATTGCATTGCTGCTCACGCATCCGCAATTTGCCCAGATCGAGAATCTACCGGGACAGTGGCAGCAGATATCCATGCCCGGCATCACTCTTTTACAAGAACTGCTTGAAATACTGCAAACACAACCTAATCTTAAACCAGCCGCACTACTGGAGCGCTGGCGAGGGAGAGAAGAGGAAAAACATCTTATTAAGCTTTCAGCTCTGATGTTTCCCCTTCAGGAAGAGGGCCTGGCCACCGAGTTTGTCGCCACGTTGAAATCACTGGATGCCAAACAGCACGAACTCGAGACCGATCAGCTACTGCAGAAAGCCCAATCCACGGGATTGAGCGACGCCGAGAAGCAACGCCTCAACCAGTTACTCAAATCGAGAGTCCAAGGCCCGGAAACAGGAACTTTAGTAGATGAAGACTAACTAAAGTGCTATAGTTACGGGTTTGGCGTTCGCGTTTTCCTTTTACTTTTTAGGTTGGAAATGAACCAGGAACAGCAGCAATCACAGCTCAAGCAACTGATAGCCAAGGGCAAGGAACAAGGCTTCCTAACCTATGCTGAAGTCAATGATCACTTGCCTGACGGCATTGTTGAGCCGGAACAGATCGAAGACATCATCCGGATGATCAATGACATGGGTATCCAGGTGTATGAAAGCGCGCCGGATATTGAAGACCAGGTCATTTCCGATTCTGCAGTAAGCACCGATGAAGACGCCGCCGAAGCAGCAGCGGCTGCTCTTGCCAGCGTTGACGGTGAGTTCGGCCGCACTACCGATCCGGTCCGCATGTACATGCGCGAGATGGGTACTGTCGAGCTGCTCACCCGTGAAGGCGAGCTGAAAATCGCCAAACGGATCGAGGAAGGCCAGAATCAGGTACTGATCGCCCTGTCCGCCTTTCCCGACACGGTAGAACGCATCATCCACATGTTCGACAAGGTCGAAGCCGAAGAGATGCGTCTTACCGACGTGATCACCGGCTTTGCCGATGGCGTGGAGCCGGAAAAAGAGATTATTCCCGAGCCTGTAGTCAGCGCTGATGACACATCGATCGATGACATCGACGATAATGATGACAATGACGACAGCGACGATGATTCAACCGAAGAAGAGGCGGTAGATACCGGCCCGAATCCAGAACTGGCGGCAGAAAAGGCTGGTGAACTACGCAAGTTTTACAAGGCGCTGAACAACACCCTGGAAAAACACGGTCGCGACCACGACAAAACCCGCAAGGCCTTAGAAAAAGTCTGCGACGCCTACATGGAATTCCGCTTCGTTCCTGCCGTGTTCAACGAACTGGTTGAGAACCTGCGAACCATCATCACCTTCATCCGCAGTCAGGAGAGGTCGATCATGGATCTGTGCGTCAGCCAGGCAAGAATGCCGCGCAAGGAGTTCATTACCTCCTTCCCGGACAACGAAACCAACCTGGAGTGGGTCGACAACCAGATTGCCAGCGGAAAGGCCTACGCCGAGTACCTGAGCACGCTGAAAGAAGACGTCCTTCGCTCCCAGAAAAAACTCTGCGAGCTGGAATCCATCAACCGCATGACCATCAGCGAGATCAAAGAGATCAATCGCAAGATGTCCATCGGCGAGGCCAAGGCCCGGCGCGCCAAGAAAGAGATGGTCGAGGCAAATCTGCGACTGGTGATCTCCATCGCCAAGAAGTACACCAACCGCGGCCTGCAGTTCCTCGACCTGATCCAGGAAGGCAATATCGGCTTGATGAAGGCCGTGGACAAATTCGAATACCGGCGCGGCTACAAATTCTCAACCTACGCGACCTGGTGGATTCGACAGGCGATTACACGCTCCATTGCAGACCAGGCACGCACCATCCGCATCCCGGTCCACATGATAGAGACCATCAACAAACTGAACCGCATCTCACGCCAGATGGTTCAGGAGATGGGACGCGAAGCCACCCCGGAAGAACTGGCTGAACGCATGGAGATGCCCGAAGACAAGATCCGCAAGGTGCTGAAAATCGCCAAAGAACCGATCTCAATGGAAACGCCAATTGGCGATGATGAAGATTCACACCTTGGCGATTTTATCGAAGACTCCGGCGTTACCGCGCCCTTGGACTCCGCCACCAGCGAAGGGCTCAGAGAGGCAACGCAGAACATGCTGGGCGGACTGACTTCCCGCGAAGCCAAGGTACTGCGTATGCGCTTCGGTATCGACATGAACACCGACCACACCCTTGAGGAAGTCGGCAAACAGTTTGATGTCACCCGCGAGCGGATACGCCAGATCGAAGCAAAGGCGCTACGCAAACTTCGTCACCCGTCACGCTCAGAAAAGCTTCGCAGTTTCCTCGATGGCGATTAAAATATAACCGCTTAAAGGGCCTATAGCTCAGTTGGTTAGAGCAGTGGACTCATAATCCATTGGTCCCAGGTTCGAGTCCTGGTGGGCCCACCAATAGCAAGGGTTAGCATGATAGTNATAGTAAGTGCTAACTCTTTTTTTCACTTGCATGATTCTTGCGGCACATCCTGTCACTTGTAAACTCAACACTGCATTCAATCTTCAATGAAAAAATCCGTATCAACACTTTTGACTTCATACACTGCTGCCAAACTCACACCAACTCCATAGTCAATCATTAACTGCACAAAATCAGCACCATCGATCAAGACCACCTTGGGGTCAATCTGACCTACGTAATCCAGCGCTTCTTTTGAAAAACGGCTGGTGGTGATAAACACCCCCTTTTTTGCCCGTTTGCCATGTAATGCGCCAACGAACTTTTGAATATCAGGGCGACCAACCGCTCCTTCCCACCGCTTGGCTTGCAGGTATATAGCGTCAAGACCCAGACGATCTTCTTTGATTACGCCATCAATGCCTTCATCTGCAGTTTTTCGGGTTGCTTTACCCGCTTCTTTAACGGAACCTCCGTAGCCCATTGCGACAAGTAGGTGAACTACTAATTTCTCAAAGAACTCGGGGGTATTTGCTTTGACGAGGTGAAGCAGCTCATTTGCAACTTCACCCCGTAATTGCTGATAGGCTTGCTCCAAAGTTTCCTCCGGAGTGGTAGAAGCCACTTCCATTTCATCCATCTGAGTCATCTTTTCAGTGCGACTCTTGCTACTTGCCTGTCGAAATTCCTGAAATTCGTCAAAGCGTTCCAGGTACTTAATATCAATTCTTTCTGGCTCTTCAGCAAGAATGCGACGACCACGCGCTGAGATATAGAACTTTCCTCTTTTTGGGGATTCCAGAACTCCTGCTTGCGTCAAATACACTTTGGCCCACGCCACTCTGTTTGCAAACGTTTTCTGTCTACCGCTTGGCAGCTTTTCTTCAAGATCTTCCTGTGAAAGGCCTAATTGACTAGCCAATGCTTCTCGCGTTCCCTGCATCGAATGCTCCTCCCCATCAGAGGATAATTTGAGCATTGGTAGCATCAATGATTGAAAATCTGGTACGGCCAAAGGTCACTCCTAATTCTTACCTATATTTGCTACATGAAAAGACTGCAACTAACAAGCTCTCAGCACAACAAAGTGGAGCGATTTCTGATGTGCTTGTTACGCATTTCATACACCCCACTCTGAATTTTGGAGTACAACCCTATACCCGTCTAGGTCTTTGTAGGTTTTACCATGCATATCCCAATATGGATTGTAAGACGCAACCGGGATAAACCCTGAAGATTCTAGTTGCGCGCAGGATTGCTCCCATGCAGCCGTATCTTCTATATAGAAAACCAATAGATTGTCATCCGTTGGTGCCTTACCAACAGATGCACCATGATGATGGGTGAATTCAAGGTGGTAATTCTCATTTGGGTTTCTAAGAATCACCCCATCAAACCCATCATGATCAGCAAACTTGCCCAATACTTTAAACCCTAATCCTTTCGTATACATTGCTGCAATCTCAGAAAGATTATCTGTAGAGCGGGCAATTCTTATTGTCGTTCCTTTTCTTATCATGCGAAGTCCAGCCTCTCTGTTGATGCATATTATTGGCCAGCGTCAGAGAGGCGAGTGGCAGCAAGCGTGCGCTTGACCCTTGAATAGGCAAATCGGGATTCCAGATAAATCACAAAACTCACGATAAATTTAACACTTGTTGAAAAACTGTCATGAAAATTGCTTTATAATTTCAGTTATTCATTAAATACTAACTGTGACATAGAGGTAGCTTGTCATGATAATTGATAATTTTACGCTAGGCGCTTCGCTTCTTATTGTTTTCATTGCTGTTTTTCTTCTTGTATCGTCAGCAAGAAAACGTTCATAAATCCAGGCCGATAATACCCAAATTGGGCTACACGGCTAACTTCCGGACGAATAAGCGACACAATTGTCACAGAGGCGTCTGTTTTTCACCGAACAAGTGTCAAATATGGCATGTTTGAACTCGCTTTGGAGAAAACCTGTCAGTTTGTGCCGTGTTCTGCCTGGAAATGCTGCTGATACCAATCCGGTTCATTGAAATTGGTGTCGTAGATAAACCCGGCGATGGCCTCAGCCTGGGCCGGATCGAGGTCCAGTGGGGGCATTACCTGAAAGCGTCTCACTGCGCCTGGCATTAATGTCTGGTTGATATCGGGCTTGGCCAGCCACTGTTTTACCCTGGCCACAAAACTCTCCCGGTCTGAATAGACGCGGATATAGTGGTTTTTCACTGCAAATATCGGTGGCGCTAGCATATCCGGCGATCTGTCCGCCTTATGACAGGCCATGCAGATTTCGACGAACTTCGCCCCACCCTCACTCTCCTCTGCCGCGAAGACCGATGAAATCGGGAATAGCAATGCTAGAAACAGGGTCAGTCTGATCATTAAGTTTTCCTTGGTTCACATGCGATAGCATGGTTTTTGACGCTCAATTATAGGGAATGCTTAGATTTGAGTGCGCCATATTTTCGAAATTGTCAGCGCTATATTCATATTGAACCAATATATGCTATTTTTGGTCCATAATTCCCTATAGAAGCAGAAATAAAAATCCGGGAGATTCACTCAATGGCTGCCCCTGAAATCAAAAGTGATGCGCTATACCACCTGCTGAGAAGAGAGTGCGTCGAAGAGTTCAATCAGCGCCGTGCTGCAGGTGAAAGCTGCGACTTGCGCTGTGCAGACCTGAGGGGGCTGGATCTGCGGAATATTGATGCTGCAGGACTTGATCTCAGCGGTGCGTATCTACGCCAGGCCGATCTGCGCGGCGTGGACTTTTCCCAGGCCAATCTCGAAGGCGCCAGCATCAACGGTGCAAAGATCTCCGGCACCTACTTCCCCAAGGAGTTGGAGGCCGACGAGATCACCCTCTCACTGCTGCACGGAATCAGAATGCGCTACAAAAACGGCTAATCGTCGTTTACCTCCAGCAACGCCAGCACATGAGTGGCGTACCAGAGAGGGCGTTCCTTAAATTCCCCATACCCCATCTGTAGCGCCTTTTTTGCCTGTGCTTTGCGGCCCTGATCACCCATCTCCGCGGTGAGCCGGATCAGAACCGGTATAGGCGAGGGCAAGGGGTTATCCGAGAGCGCAAAGTCAGAACCGATGCCCGGTATCAGCGACTGGTCTGTGCTGACCCAACCCGAGGGCTGATAGAAGCGCTGCCACGCCTGCTGTACGATTATCGATGCAAGTTCAATTGCACTCTGATCCTGGACAAACAGCCCCCAGCGATAGAGCCCGTCTGCCACGAAGGCATAGTCCTCAAGGGTCGCCTGGCCTATTTCACCGACGGCGTCTTTTGCGCGCAGCAGTTTTTTCCCGTCCCATAACTCGGTTACCAGATACTCCTTGAGCGCCTGTGCCGCTTGTTTGTAGCGACTGCTGTCAAACGCCTGCGCCGCATGTGTCAGCGTCGAAAGCAGCAAGCCATTCCAGGCCGCCAGTTGTTTCGTATCCCGCGGGTGCGCCCGCTTGGCACTGTCTGCCAACAGCTTTTGCCGGGCGCTGGTTTCAAGTTCACGCAGTTTTGCAAGTGGCTGTTGCAGTGTTATCACCAGCTCTTCGATGCTCTGTCCGGCCGTGGGCAGATAGCCATCGTCGATCACGGCATCACCGTGCAGATTCCAGCGTTTTCTGGTGAAGGCCAGTTCATCCTCGGTCAACAGGGCAGTCAGCTGCTGATCTGTCCAGAGATACCCCCCGCCCTCATTGTCCTGTGGATCCACGGCGGAGAGACTGGCGATGTACCCCCCGCTGTTTCCGGCAAAAACAGACAGGGTGAAATCCAGGGTATCCCGCGCCACCGCCAGGTAATCCTCACGTCCCAGCCGTTTCCCAGCATTGAGGAACAGCTCGCTCTGCAGTGCCTGGGTGTAGAGCATCTTTTCAAAATGAGGGACACGCCACCCGGGATCGACGGTATATCTGAAAAAACCGCCGGCCAGATGATCACGCAACCCTTTGGCCGCCATCTGATCAAGGGTGAGGGTTACCAGTGCCTGCACGCGCGAATCGGATCGTGCTTTTTCAAACGTCAGCAAGACATTCCAGAGCGAAGACATGGGAAACCTGTTCTGCTGGCCTATTCCGCCCCCCAGGTCGTCACCGAACGCCAGAACCATGGTGATCAGATCATCGCCCAGTCGCAGATAATCGATGGTCGGCGATTCTGCTGGTGGTTCTGCGCTTGCATACAGTTCAAGGGCCGCGGACTTTGCCGTCGCAGACAACGCCCGGGATTGCTCACCCCAGACCTTCTGCAGCCGTTCCAGCAAACCCTTGAATGACTCGGCCGGCGCATAGGTCAGGCCAACCAGCGGATAGCCATCCGGGGTAAGGAATACGTTCAGCGGCCAGCCGGCGCTCCCCCGGGTGCTTCTGACAAACTCGATCAGGTGCGCATCCAACGCCGGCTCAAGCTCCCGGTCAATTTTCACCGGGATGAAATGCTCGTTCAGCAGTGCGGCTATTGCTTTGTTCTGATAGCTCTCGCGCCGCATCACATGGCACCAGTGACAGGCAAAATAACCGCTGGAGATAAAGATCAGTTTGTTTTCCTGGCGAGCCCGATCAAGCACCGACTGATCCCATACCTGCCAATTGACCGGGTCATCGGCATGCAACGCAAGATAGGGGGATGCGTTATTCCGGAGCTGATTCTCCGGTGAAGCAACGCTGAGGGGGGATAGAACAAACAACAGCAACAGGAAAACAATGCGTAACATGCCGTTTCCTTTTGTTTTCAGGCGGGTAATCTTTTTCGACTGCCCGCTGGGGAGAAAGTTTCTTCGGGTTGATTAAGTGGTCAGTACTCTTCGTCGAGCTGATTGAGGATATTGCGTGCCACGGCAACCTGCTCTTCATCGCCTTCGCCAAGCACCTCATACAGTACGCCGCGGGCCTTGATGAACTCCTCCTGCTCGCGATACTCCTGAATCCTGCGCAGTTTTTCGTCCACGGCCGCTTTGTACATACCATCGGTATCCGAATGGCCGAGATCATCCACTTCGTAGTCGTCTTCCACTTGTTCCTGCTCCTCGATGAGGTCCAGCTCGCGCTCAAGTTCCTCTGGACTAAGGGGAACAAAGCGCTCGGTATCGATACCAGTGACAGGATCCGGGTCCCCGTCGAAGCCTGGTACCGCGTTGGTGGTCCCTGCCGCGACTACTCCTGCACCACCACCGGGAGAGCCTTTGGGCTGATCCGGCTTGGGCGATACAGACGCAGCACTGTCGTCAGGACTATCGGTATCGGCCTCTGCGGCTTCTTTTTCCCGCTCACGCTGCTGTTTTTCACGATAAACCAGGCGCGAGAAGAACACCCCGATTTCAAACAGAACCCACATGGGCAAGGCCAGCAGGGTCTGGGAGATCACATCGGGCGGTGTCAGCAACATGCCCAGGCAGAAAGCGCCAACAATGATATAGGGGCGCTTTTCCGAGAGAGTATCAGGCGTGGTAACCCCCATCCAGACCAGGATGATGGTGGCGATTGGCACCTCGAAAGCCAGGCCGAATGCGAAGAACAGGGTCAGCACAAATTCGAGATACTGGGTGATATCCGGCGCCATGTTGACCCCTTCCGGGGTGGTCGCCACCATGAAGGAGAATACCAGCGGAAACACCACATAGAAGGCAAACAGCGCGCCTAGATAGAACAACAGTGCGCTGGAGGCGACCAGCGGCACTAGTACCTTTTTCTCGTGCTTATACAGGCCCGGTGCAACAAACGACCAGAACTGGTAGAGAATAAAGGGCATAGCGATAAAAATCGCCGCCACCAGGCTCAGTTTGAACGGTGCGAGGAAGGGCGAGATAACGCCTGTGGCGATCATCTGGTCGCCCTGGGGGAGCTTTTCCAGCAGCGGCCTGGAAACCAGGTGGTAGAGATCGTTGGCAAACGGGAACAGTCCGAGAAAGATAACGACGACCGCTATCACGGCGCGCAACAGACGGTCACGCAATTCAACCAGGTGGGAGATAAAGGGCTGCTCCGCCAGGCTGTTATCCTCTGATTCTTTGGCAGTCATGTGTGTCGCAGGCAGGAACTATTTTTCCCCGGCAGGACCGGGTGGGGAATCGGACTGGTCATCGGACGCATATTGCTTGTGGGCGTCCTGCACCACGTTCTCAGTCTCATTTTTTATTTCTTTCACGGCGGAGGATGTCTCCTCGATGATCTCCTCCATCGGATTCATCATCCGCTTCTGCTCTTCCAGCACCTTTTTCAGCTCTTCGGATTTGATCTCTTTGTCGATCTCCGACTTCACCGCGGACAGCATGCTTCGTCCCTTGCCCAGCCATTTTCCGGCCGTGTAGGCCAGTTTTGGCAGGCGTTCGGGTCCGACCACCAGCAGGGCGACCACGCCGATGAGCATCAACTCCCAGAAACCGACATCAAACATGGATGGTTGCTTTCAGTGCAAGTACAGACATTACCGAATCAGGGAGTTCAGGACTTCTCCTTCTCTTCCTTCTTGGTCACTTCACCCTCAATTACATCGCCTTCATCGGCCTTCTCAAGGCGCTCGGTGTTGGCCTCTTTTTCACCGTCTTTCATAGCTCCCTTGAAACCCTTTACGGCGTTTCCAAGATCAGAGCCGATATTTTTCAGCCGTTTGGTTCCGAACAGCAGCAGAACGATCACCAGAACAATCAACAGCTGCCAGATACTGATGCCACCAAATCCCATTATCTTCTCCAGGTAACTTAACGCAGACCCTATTTTACTTTGACAACCCGGGCTGCTGAATAATTCATTATATTACGACCCTGAGGCCGTCAGACTCGCCTGATAATAACCGAAAACAGGCTTGGGCGCAGGGGTTTATTGAGTGTCGGCCTGTGGCTTTCGACTGGCTTTCTCTTCCAGACCGGACAGGCCAAAGCGCCGATCGAGTTCGGCCAGCACATGTTCCGGCCCGAGCCCCTGCTGCGCCAGCAATACCAGGGTGTGAAACCAGAGATCGGCTGTTTCGTAGACGATCTTGTCGGGATCTCCGTCCTTGGCCGCCATCACCGTCTCGGTCGCCTCTTCACCGATTTTTTTCAGGATGGCGTCCAGCCCCTTGCCGTATAGTTTGGCAACGTAGGAGCTGTCCGGGTCGGCGCCTTTCCTCTGTTCCAGCACCTGAGCCAGGCGCGTTAGCGTGTCACTCATCATTTCTGTCCGGTTAAAGCCTGACCTCGACACCGCGCTCGGCCATATACTGCTTGGCCTCGCCAATGCTGTACTCAGCGAAATGGAAGATACTGGCCGCCAGCACCGCATCGGCGCCACCCTCGACCACACCATCCACCAGATGCTGCAGATTACCCACGCCACCCGAGGCGATGACCGGTACGCTCACGGCATCGACAATCGCCCGGGTCAGTGCCAGGTCGAAACCGACCTTGGTGCCATCACGATCCATGCTGGTAAGCAGTATCTCACCGGCCCCGTACTCGACCATCTTTTTCGCCCACTCAACGGCATCCAGTCCGGTCGGCTTACGCCCGCCGTGGGTGAAGATCTCCCACTTCAGCGGCTCACCTTCACCACTCACCTGCTTGGCGTCGATGGCGACCACAATGCACTGTGAACCGAAACGGTCGGTTGCCTGTTTGACGAATTCAGGGTTGAACACGGCAGCGGTGTTGATCGCCACCTTATCGGCACCGGCATTGAGCATGCGCCGCACATCCTCGACCACCCGGATACCGCCTCCGACTGTCAGCGGGATGAACACCTCACTGGCGACCTGCTCGACGACATGCACAATCGTCTCACGGTTGTCGGAACTGGCGGTGATATCGAGAAAGGTGATCTCGTCGGCGCCCTCCTCGTTATAGCGGCGGGCCACCTCCACGGGATTGCCGGCATCGCGGATATCAACGAACTTGACCCCTTTAACTACCCGGCCATTGTCCACATCGAGACAGGGAATGATACGTTTCGCTAACATAATTCTTTACCTATCAGCCAGTTAAGCTGAAAATTCACGCAAGTTCATCCGCCAGCCTCTGCCCTTCGGCAAAATCGAGCGTCCCCTCGTAAATGGCACGGCCGGTAATCGCGCCCATGATTCCGCTGTCTGCCACCTCACACAAGGCACGGATATCACCGATATGGGTTATGCCCCCGGAGGCCACCACCGGGATATCGATGGCGCGCGCCAGAGCGGCAGTCGCCTCAACATTCGGACCGCTGAGCATGCCATCGCGACCGATATCGGTATAGACAATGGCGCTGACCCCATCCTGCTCAAAGCGCTTGGCCAGATCGGTGACCCGATGCTCGGTAATGGTCGCCCAGCCATCGATCGCCACCATGCCATCCTTCGCATCCAGACCAACGATGATATGCCCGGGGAAGGCGCCACAGGCGCGACCGACGAACTCAGGCTCCTTGACCGCCTGGGTGCCGATGATTACAAACTCGACACCGACATCAAGATAGGCCTGAATGGTGGCCTCGTCACGAATACCACCACCCACCTGTATGGGCAGATCCGGGTAGGCCCGGGCGATCGCCTGGATCACCTCACCATTGACCGGTTTGCCGGCGAAGGCCCCGTTGAGATCAACCAGATGCAGGCGGCGTGCACCGGCCTCGACCCAACGCCCCGCCACATCCACCGGATCATCGGAAAAGATGGTCTCATCATCCATGCGGCCCTGACGCAAGCGCACGCAGCGGCCATCCTTGAGATCAATTGCCGGAATCAATAACACGTCACACCTCGCTAAACTCTCTGCACACCGGGTCATCCGGCGGTATCAGGGTGGAAATATACGCTGGGTCAGATATCCCAGTGAACAAAATTACGCAACAGCTGCAGGCCGTGATCGGCGCTCTTTTCCGGGTGGAACTGCGTTGCAAACAGATTTTTATAGGCAATCACGCTGGCAAAGCTGACGCCATAGTCGGTGGTTCCCACCACTAGGCCGGCATCATCCGGCACAACGAAATAGCTGTGCACGAAATAGAAGCGCGCGTCCTGGGGTATCCCCTGCCAGAGCGGATGCTCACGACTCTGATGCACCTGATTCCAGCCCATTTGCGGAATCTTCAGACGCTGGCCGTTCACCGCCTGCTGTTCAGGAAAGCGCCGGACCTTGCCGGGGATAAGTCCCAGCAGATCGGTTCCACGATTCTCATCACTGAACTGTAACAGCACCTGCAAACCCATGCAGATACCGAAAAAGGGTTTACTGCGCGCGGCTTCCAGCACTGCCTGGTTGAGGTGGTGATCAGAGATGGCCGCCATGCAGTCCCGCGCCGCACCCTGCCCGGGAAATACCACCCGATCAGCGGAGAGGATCAGCGCCGGATCATCGGTCACCAAAACCCGGTCACTGGCCTCGGCCACATGCTCGATGGCCTTGGAGACAGAACGCAGATTGCCCATGCCGTAATCGATAACCGCAATTGTCTTCGACATTTTATACCGCCAGATAAAACCCGAGTCTTAGAGACTACCTTTGGTGGAGGGAAGGATTCCGGACATGCGCGGATCTGGCTCCAGGGCCATCCTCAGGGCGCGGCCGAAGGCCTTGAACACGGTCTCGGCGATGTGATGCGCATTGCGCCCGCGCAAGGCATCGATGTGCAGCGTCACACCGGCGTGATTGACAAATCCCTGAAAGAATTCAAAAAACAGCTCGGTATCAAAGCCGCCAATACTGGCCCGGGGGAAATCAACATGGAAATCCAGCCCGGGGCTACCGGAAAAATCAATCACCACCCGTGACAACGCCTCATCGAGGGGCACATAGGCGTGACCGTACCGGCGGATGCCTTTTTTATCGCCCACCGCTTGCGCCATCGCCTGACCCAGGGTGATGCCGATATCCTCTGCCGTGTGGTGGCCGTCGATGTGCAGATCGCCCTTGGCCAGAATGTTCAGGTCGATCATGCCATGACGCGCTACCTTGTCGAGCATGTGCTCCAGGAAGGGCAGGCCCGTATCGAGTTGGGAATCACCCGCCCCATCCAGGTTGATGGCAACTGTGATCCGGGTCTCCAGGGTATTGCGCTCTATCTCTGCTGTGCGCTGCATTGATCAAACTCCACCGGTCTGAAAAGAATAGTGCCGGCAAACCCCGGCAAAGGGGGATATTCTATGTCAAAACAACATAAAATGCAGTCTTCTCAGACCTGTAACCAGAAGGTGACGGGGCCGTCATTAACCAGGCTCACCTGCATATCGGCGCCGAAAATCCCGGTCTGCACCGGCGCGTACTGCTCCCTGGCCAATTGGCAGAAATAGTCGAACAGACGCCGGCCCTCGTCGGGCGATGCGGCGCCTGAGAAGCCAGGTCGGGTGCCCTTGCGCGTTTCAGCGGCCAAGGTAAACTGGGGCACCAGCAACAGCCCCCCCGAGACATCCCGCAGACTCAGGTTCATCCGCCCCTCGGCATCGGCAAATACCCGGTAACCCAGCAGTCGTTCCAGCAGGCGTTCCGCCTGGGATTCAGCGTCCCCTCTCTCCACGCCAAGTAATACCATCAGGCCCGATTCTATCCGGCCAACACAGCGGCCATCGACCTCGACACTGGAATGGGATACACGTTGCAGCAGAGCAATCATGGCCTAATTATCCGGAGAAAAGACAGAATAGCGATACCCATCTGGCAAAGTATGATTTATATCAGGGAAAACCCCTATATAGGTTCAGAATAATCTTACAAATCACCCGGAATGATCGCAATGTTTTAGACAACGCCCTGTGGCAATCTAAACCTGTCGCCAACCATGGACGTTCACGGAGAGATTACACCCACGGATGAGAGTTCATGGATGAACACCTAAGCCAACCACGGATGCTCACGGAGAGCTGTATATCCAGGGATGAGTCTAAGGATTAAGACACCCTTTGCCAACCAAGCCCGGCGACATATAGGCCCTGATCGAAAGGAATTCGATCAGGGCTTTTTTCATGGGCTATTTCATACCGCGTGACGCGCGCTTGCGGTCGTTTTCATGCAGGATCTTCTTACGCAGACGAATAGCGCCCGGGGTGATCTCCACCAGCTCATCTTCCTCGATGAACTCCAGCGCCTGCTCCAGCGAATACTTGACCGGCGGGGTCAGGGCGATTGCATCATCTTTTCCCGAGGCCCGGACATTGGTCAGCTGTTTACCCTTGAGTGGATTGACCACCAGATCGTTATCGCGTGAGTGAATGCCCACTAACTGTCCTTCATAGACCGCATCGCCCGGAGAGGCGAACAGCTTGCCGCGATCCTGAAGATTGAACAGCGCAAAACCCAGAACCTTGCCGGTTCCGTTGGAGATCATCACCCCATTCTTGCGGGGTGCGATACCGCCGTGCTGGGCCGGTCCATAATGGTCAAACACGTGGTAGATCAGGCCCGTGCCCGAGGTGGTGGTCATGAATTCCGTCTGAAAACCGATCAGCCCGCGCGATGGGATGATGTAGTCGAGACGCACCCTGCCCCTGCCATCCGGCACCATGTCCTTGAGTTCACCTTTACGGATACCCAGCGCTTCCATGATGGCGCCCTGGTCGTCGTCCTCGACATCCACTGTCAACTGCTCATAGGGCTCACACACCTCGCCATCGACTTCGCGGAAGATTACCTCAGGTCTGGAGACCGCCAGTTCATAGCCTTCACGGCGCATGTTTTCCAGTAATACCGACAGGTGCAGCTCACCCCGACCAGACACCTTGAATTTCTCAGGGTCTGTTCCCTCCTCGACACGCAGGGCGACATTGTGTATCAGCTCCCGCTCCAGGCGGTCCTTGAGCTGGCGAGAGGTGAGGTATTTGCCTTCACGCCCGGCAAAGGGTGAGGAGTTGACATGAAAGGTCATCGACACCGTTGGTTCGTCCACGCTCAATGCCGGCAGAGGTTCGATGTGCTCGGGGTGACAGAGGGTGTCGGATACGTTCGGTGCCTCTATACCCGTGATGGCGATGATGTCGCCGGCGGAGGCCTTATCGACCTCGGAGCGCTGCAGTCCCATGTAACCGTATACCAGCCCGATCTTGGCGCGATATTGCTCACCGTCGTATTTAGCCACCATCACCTGCTGGTTGGGCTTGACCGATCCGCGGGTGATTCGGCCAACAGCGATCGCCCCCACATAGCTGTTGTAGTCGAGATTGGAGATCTGCATCTGAAAGGGGCCTTCCAGATCGACATCCGGTTGCGGACAGTGCTTGACGATCGCCTCGAACAGAGGCGTCATGTAGCCCTCCCTGACACTGCTGTCCAATCCGGCATAGCCGTTGATGGCGGAGGCATAGATAATTGGAAAATCCAGCTGTTCGTCGGTTGCGCCGAGCCGGTCAAACAGTTCGAAAACCTGATCGATCACCCAGTCAGGGCGGGCGCCGGGCTTATCGATTTTGTTTACCACGACAATCGGGCGCAGCCCGTGCTTGAAGGCCTTGCGCGTGACAAACCGGGTTTGCGGCATCGGGCCTTCCTGGGCATCGACCAGCAGTAGCACCGAGTCAACCATGGAGAGCACACGTTCCACCTCGCCACCGAAGTCGGCATGGCCCGGGGTGTCAACGATGTTGATCCGGTAGTCGTTCCAGTTGATGGCCGTGTTCTTGGAAAGGATGGTAATACCCCGCTCCCGCTCCTGGTCATTCGAGTCCATGACCCGTTCAACCGCCCCGAAACGTTCACCCAGGGTTCCTGACTGCTTCAGCAGCTCATCAACAAGTGTGGTTTTGCCATGATCGACATGAGCAATGATTGCGACATTACGCAATTTACTGATATTAATTTCGTTTGACATAAGATTCTTTAAGATGGAGGGCGTTGAGGGTGTATTTCTCAATACCGAAAAATTGCGCGGATTATATACCCCCTGCCCCCTGAGAGTTCCACTGTTTTATAGATCCCGCCGCTGAAAACGGGAAAAAATGACGAAAAATGTGTTACTTTTTTGTCCTCTGTCCCGATTCATTCGTTCCTTGATCCGCTAAAGGTAGTGCAGATGTCAGTCCTGTTAGAATTTGCCATGTTCCCCACAGACCGGGGAGAGAGCGTCAGCAAAGAGGTTTCGGAGGTGATCCGCATGATCAGGGACAGCGGCGTGAGCTACCAGTTGACCCCGATGGGCACCATCATCGAAACCGACACCCTTGAGCAGGCGCTGACGATTGTCCAAAAGGCCCATTCGGTGCTGGATGACGTCGGTTGCACACGTATTTACTCGTCACTGAAACTGGATATCCGTAAAGGTCAAACCAACCGGCTCAGCGGCAAAGTCGAATCGATTCGGGAAAAGATTGGCGATCTGGCGAGCTGAACACACTCATGAAGACCTTCCAGCAGAGCATTCAGGTAACGACCCAAGGGCGGGGGACCTACAATATCAGCCCAGAGATCAGGCGGCTTATTCAGGAATCGGGCATAACCACCGGCCTGTGCCACATCTTCTGCCAGCATACCAGCGCCTCCCTGATACTCTGTGAAAACGCCGACCCATCGGTGCGCCGTGACCTGGAAATGTTCATGGCGCGGCTGGTGCCGGATGGCGACCCGATGTATGACCACAGCCTTGAAGGCCCAGATGATATGCCGGCGCACATCCGCTCCATTCTGACCAACATGGATCTAACCATACCGGTCAGCCGGGGCGAGGCGGCACTCGGAACCTGGCAGGGCGTCTTTCTCTGGGAGCATCGCAGCCACAGCCAGCGCCGCCATGTGACCATCACGCTGCAGGGTGACTAGCAGCCGAACAAGACGCTAGGCGCCCAGCTCCATCACCGCATCCATCTCAACCCCGGCCGCCTTGGGAAGGGCCGCAACCCCAATCGCGGCACGCGCCGGGTAGGGCTGGACAAAGTACTCAGCCATGACCTGGTTGACCAGGGGGAAATGCGACAGGTCGGTCAGGTAGATATTCAGCTTGACCAGGTCCTTCAGATCGCCTCCGGCCGCCTGTGCCACTGCCTGCAGATTATCGAATACCTGCCTGATCTCCGCCTCGATGCCGCCCTCGACCATCTCCGTGGTTTCCGGCACCAGAGGGATCTGCCCGGACAGATAGACCGTCGTGCCGACCTTCACCGCCTGGGAATAGGTGCCTATCGCCTGGGGCGCCCGGTCGGTTCGTATAATTTCTCTCGCCATCATTACTCCTCTCTCAATGCTGTGCCGCCGACATCAGGTGCGTGCAATCCGCAGCACCGTCGGTATGGCCCTGAGCCGGCGCATGATATTCGCCAAATGGCGCCGGTCCTTTACAGTCATGACAAACTGCAGGGTGGAGGTGAGGCCATCACGCTCCTTCATCCCCACGTTCTCGATATTCGAACCCATCTCGGAGATGGCGGAAGCGACCGTGGCGAGCACGCCGCGCTGGTTGCCGACCTCGACCTTGATCTCTGTGGAGAAGTCGCTGGTCGACCCCTTCTCCCACTCCACATCCAACCAGTTGATGCCGGTTTTTTTGAACTCACCAATGTTTCTGCACTCCTGGCGGTGCACGACAATCCCCTTGCCGGGACTGAAGGTAGCGACAATCTCATCCCCGGGCAAGGGTCGACAGCAACGCGCAAACCGAACCACCATGCCCTCGGTGCCCTTGATCGCCAGGGGCGAGGTCTCCCCCCCGGAAACCGTATCATCCGGCTTCTCCCCGCTGGATTCGTCGGCGACCATAAGTCGGCGAGTGACCATCATCGGCATGCGGTTCCCCAGGCCGATCTCCTCCAGCAGCTTCTCCTTGCTCGGCAGATTGAAATCCTTGAGCAACTGCTCCAACTTGTAGGGGTCGATTTGTTCGAGTGTCGTACCGTAACCGGCAAGTTCCTTCTCCAGCATACGCTGGCCCAGCTCCAGCGCCTCCTTGCCCTGCAGGTTCTTGAGAAAATTGCGGATATTAGCCCGCGCCTTGCCGGTAACGACAAAATTCAGCCAGGAGGGATTCGGTCTGCCGGTTGGCGCGGTAATCACCTCGACGGTCTGACCGCTGTAGATCTTTGAGCGCAGGGGCACCAGGCGGCGGTCAATTCTGGCCGCCACGCAATGATTGCCGATATCGCTGTGCACGGCATAGGCAAAATCAATCACGGTAGCGCCCTTGGCCAGCACCATGATTTTTCCGCGCGGGGTAAAGACATAGACCTCATCGGGAAACAGATCGACCTTGACGTGTTCGAGAAACTCCATGGAATCGCCCGCGCCCTGCTGGAACTCCAGCAGGTTCTTCAGCCAGTCGGATGCCTCGGCCTGGGCCTGACTGCTCTGATCGCCACCGGCCTTATAGATCCAGTGCGCGGCGATGCCCGATTCAGCCAGATGATGCATCTCTTCGGTGCGGATCTGGATCTCGATCGGTATACCGTGGGGTCCGAACAGAACGGTATGCAGCGACTGGTAACCGTTGGCCTTGGGGATGGCGATATAGTCCTTGAAACGCCCCGGCACCGGTTTGTAGAGATTGTGCACCGAGCCCAGCACCCGGTAGCAGGTATCCAGACTGTCGACCACGATGCGAAAGGCGTAAACATCCACTACCTCGTTAAAGGGGAGCTTCTTCTCAAGCATCTTTTTGTAGATGCTGTACAGATGCTTCTCGCGGCCCTCGACATCACCCTCAAGGCCATCTTCGACAAGACGCAGTCTGAGGGCGGTTTCAATATTGCTCAACACCTCTTTACGATTACCGCGGGATTTTTTCACAGCCGCCTTCAGCACCCGATAGCGCATCGGCCAATAGGCGGCAAACCCCAGCTCTTCCAACTCACTCTTGATACTGTGGATACCGAGACGATTGGCAATCGGGGCAAAGATTTCCAGCGTCTCCTTGGCGATACGGCGACACTTCGCCGGACGCATCACGCAGAGGGTGCGCATGTTGTGCAGCCTATCCGCCAGCTTGATCAAGATGATCCGGATATCCTTGGTCATCGCCAGCAGCATTTTGCGGAAGTTGGCCGCCTGCGCCTCGGCATGGGAGCGGAAATCGATCTGGGTCAGCTTGCTGACCCCGTCCACCAGTTCGGCAACCTCCGCACCAAAAATCTCGGTCAGTTGCTCCTTGGCCACAGGCGTATCTTCAATCACATCGTGCAGAATCGCGGCCACCAGCCCTTTGTAATCCATATGCATGCTGGCCAGGATTCTGGCCACCGCCAACGGATGGTATATATAGGGCTCGCCGGTCTGCCGTCTCTGACCTTCGTGGGCCTCGGCGCCAAACAGGTAGGCGCTATAGACCTCCTGTATCTGATCCTGGGTCAAATAGGATTCGAGATACGAACAGAGATCGCTGATTAGATAGCGCGGTTTGTTATTGTCGGTTGTTGATGTGGAGGCGGCCGGCTTGTTCTGCATACCGCCTCCTAGAGGAAGCCAACCGCGTTACAAGTTAACGCGGGAAAGATGTTGTTAGAGGAAATACACGTTTTCTGCATCCGTTAAAGGGCTTGTGTACGGTCATCCCCGCGACCAGCGATGAATTCATCCTCATCCATGTCCAGATCGATATTTTCCTCTACCGGCGGGTTGATCACATTGTTATCCACCAGACCCTCGGCAATCTCACGCAGAGCCACCACCGTGGCCTTGTCGTTCTCCCAGGGCAGCAATGGCTCTACACCATTGACCAGCTGACGCGCGCGCTTGGTGGCCAACAGGACCAGGTCAAAGCGGTTATCCACATAATCCAGACAGTCTTCTACGGTTACACGAGCCATGATTCAATCTACTCCGGGGATATTCCTTACGATCCGCTCGTAAGGGCATTTAAAAACAGTGATTTTCCGGGATTCCACCGGAACTTACGAATATACATGAACTGACGTTATATAGCCAAGTGGCCGATTTTATTCGAGCAGCATCCGCAGACGCTCCTGAAGCCGCTCGGATTGCGCCCCCATACGCAGCCGCTGGCTGGTGACAATCGCCCTCAGTTCGCCCAGCGCCTGATCAAACAGATCATTCACCACCAGATAGTCATATTCCGGATAGTGGGACATCTCACCTTTCGCCTCGCGCATGCGCCGATCAATGATCTCGGCACTATCCTGACCCCGGCCACCGAGCCGTTGGCGCAACGCCTGCTGGGTGGGGGGCAGGATAAAGATCGACACCGCCTCGGGAAAACGCTGGCGCACCTGACGGGCGCCCTGCCAGTCGATTTCCAAAACCACGTCCATGCCACGCTCGAGCTGACTGCGGATACCGCTTTCGGCGGTACCATAAAAATTATCGAACACCTGGGCATGCTCCAGAAAGGCCCCCTCTCCAATCATGCGGGTGAAGGCGTCCCGATCAACAAAGTGGTAATCCACGTCATCGACCTCCCCCGGCCGCATCGCCCGGGTCGTATGCGAGATGGAGACCATGATCTGCTCCTCGGTCTCGATCAGCGCCTTCAGCAGACTCGTCTTACCTGCACCGGAGGGCGCGGATACGATATATAAAGTACCTGTACTCATTATTTCAGCCTGTTTATTCAATGTTCTGGATCTGCTCGCGCATCTGCTCGATAAGCACCTTTAACTCAACACCGATACGGGTCGCTTCTACATCGCTGGATTTGGACACCAGGGTATTGGCTTCACGATTAAGTTCCTGCATTAAAAAATCCAGGCGCCGGCCCACGGGTTCCTGGCGTTTCAGCACAGCCTCCATCTCGTCCAGGTGACTCGATAAGCGATCCATCTCCTCATCCACATCAAGCTTCTGGGCCAGTAGCACCATCTCCTGCTCCAGGCGCCCCTCATCGAGTTCATCCTTCACCTCTGACAGGCGCTGTTTCAGGCGCTCGCGCACCCCGGCAATCACCTTGGGCATCAGCACCCTAACCTGTTCGACATACCCACGCATCAACTCGCAACGCTGGCGTATCAGCTCACCGAGGCGTTCACCCTCGCGTTGACGCGCATCGATCAGCTCGTCAATGGCCTGGTCGAGCAGTTCTGCCGCCCGTTTCTGCAGGGAGGTAAAATCCCGTTCCTGGGTCTCGATAACACCCGGCCAGCGCAGGATATCCATGGTTCTGGCCGGCACTGCCTCATGCAGCAGATGGTCAATCTGATTGGCGGCCTCCAGCACCTGCCTGGCCACCCGCTCATTCACCTTGAGCATGGGGGCCGCGTCTCCCGATGCCGAGAAACGCAGGCTGCAATCGACTTTGCCCCGACCTAGCCGTTGGCTCAATCGCTCCCTGACCATCGGCTCAAGTGCCCTGAACTCCTCGGGCAGCCTCACGAAGGGTTCGAGAAACCGGTGATTGACCGACCTTATCTCCCAAACTATCTCCCCCTGATCATCACGCGCCTCTTTTCGGGAATATGCCGTCATACTACTGATCATAATTTGTCCTACCGGTTAGCCAACTGCGCACACAATCCAAATCAGACCCAGTGCCAGCCAAGATATGAGAATACGTGTATCATAACCCCGCAATTGACACTCGTGCACCTGGAGCAGACATTTCCTTTCCATATGCAGAAAATACGTGACACTTTACCGCCTGGAACCATCGTCGATTGCTACTCGATTATCAAGATGATCGGCAGTGGCGGTTTCAGTCTGATCTATCTGGCTGAGGATGAAGATACCCAGGATCAGGTGGTCATCAAGGAGTATCTCCCCAAAAAACTGGCCTGTCGTGACGACATGCTGAATGTGCAGGTTGCCGACGCGGAAAAACGAGACGCCTTCAATAATGGCCGCAGGCTGTTCTACCAGGAGGCCAAGGCGCTGGCCACCCTGCGCCACCCGAACATTGTCAACGTCAGAACCTTCTTCCTGGCCAATAACACCGCCTATCTTGTGATGGATTACGAGCAGGGCAAAAATCTCGGCACCTACATCAAGCAGCATAAGGGGGGACTGAGCGCCAAGTTGCTCCTGACCGTGCTACCCGGTATTCTCGATGCCCTGAACCTGATCCATTCCGAAGGACACCTTCACCTCGACATCAAGCCCAGCAATATTCACCTTCGCCCGGGCGGCAATCCGTTACTGCTCGATTTCGGCGCTGTGCATCAGTTTGCCACCACCCGCAGCGCACAGACCACCCAGGTGGTCACGCCCGGTTTTGCGCCGGTGGAACAGTACTACTCTTCGGGTTATGTCGGACCCTGGAGCGATGTCTACGCGATGGGTGCAACCATGCGCGCCTGCATCGAGGGACGCCCCCCGCCATCGGCCATTGAGCGCCACGCCAAGGACACCCTGAAGGCGGCTGCCATACAGTACAAGAGAAAGTATCCCGCCTATCTGCTGGAGATTATCGACTGGGCGATGGAGGTGGACCCTCTGCTGCGCCCCCAGGATGCCGGCACCATGCTGAAATCACTCCAGCAGGAGACCGGTCGGCCGGCTCAGGCGGCAAAAAACAGTTCCAATAACAATAACAGTGACAATAAAAGAGTGGAGGATCAGGCATGATCAAACACCAGTATGATTCGGCCCGTGTCAGCCTGATAGGCGATCGCAAGATAAACCAGGATCGCTGCACCATCATCGACAATGACGACAATCTTTTCATCGCCCTCGGGGATGGCATGGGCGGACACCCGCGTGGTGAGATTGCGGCGCAGATCCTGATCGATACCGCGGAGCAACAACTCTACCGTACCCCTTCGCCGATCCTCAGTCCCGGCAGCTTCCTGACCCGGACACTGCACAAGGCCCATGAAAATATCATGGCCTACGGCTATGACCAGGACCCCCCGCTCGACCCACGGACCACCGCGGTCATCTGCCTGATTCAGGATGGAACTGCCTACTGGGCGCATGCCGGCGACAGCCGCCTCTACCTGTTTCGTAACAAGGGCATCGCCTTTCGCACCACCGACGACTCCTATGTCGAACGCCTGCGCCAACAGGGCATGATCACCGACCAGGAGCAGGAGAAACATCCCCAGCGCAACTACGTAACCCGCTGCCTGGGTGGCGCCCTGATCTCCCCCGAGATTACCCTGGGCAGGCAGATACTCCAGACTGGCGACAAGATTCTACTCTGCACGGACGGCCTCTGGGGGAGCGTCGGCGAAGAGGAGATGACCCGCATCATGACCGGTGACCTGGAACTCGACGACGCAGCGCTGATGCTTGCCGAAACCGCTGCCCAGAAAGCCTATCCGGAGAGCGACAACGTGACCCTGCTATCCGTGGAAATCGGTGAAGCCATCGTGCTGCCCCAGCCGCAAGTAACCCCTGGCGAGCTCATGGAACAGAAAGAGGACGAGCTCAACAGCGCCATCGCCGAACTGCAGAATGCCATCAACAGTTTCAACAATCATACAGACGAGGATCAGTGATGAGACCCAGTGGTCGAAACCCCAATCAAATGCGCCAGATAAGCTTCAGCCGCCACTACACCAAGCACGCGGAAGGCTCGGTACTGGTGGAGTTCGGTGACACCAAGGTGCTCTGCACAGCCTCGGTAGAATCAGGCGTTCCACGCTTTCTGAGAAACTCCGGACAAGGCTGGATCACTGCAGAGTACGGCATGCTGCCCCGCTCGACCGGCGAGCGCATGGGACGCGAAGCGAGCCGCGGCAAGCAGGGAGGGCGGACGTTGGAGATTCAGCGCCTAATCGGCCGTTCGCTGCGCGCGGCGGTCAATCTGCAGGCCCTGGGCGAATACACCATCACCCTCGACTGTGACGTCATCCAGGCCGACGGCGGCACGCGCACTGCATCGATATCCGGGGCCTATGTCGCGCTGGTCGATGCCATCAGCAAGCTCCAGCAGTCAGGCAAACTGGAACACTACCCGCTCTATGGCCAGATAGCCTCGGTCTCTGTCGGCATCTACAACAGCACGCCGGTACTCGACCTCGATTATGCGGAAGACTCCAATGCCGAGACCGATATGAACGTGGTGATGAACGATGCCGGTGCCTTCATCGAGGTTCAGGGTACTGCCGAAGGTCATGCCTTCCACATGGAAGAGCTCCAGTCGATGCTGGAACTGGCAAAGAGCGGTATCAATGACATCATGGCAGCGCAACGCGCGGCACTGTCGCAATGATTCAGCCATCCCGGTAAACACAAAAAAGGCCTTCGATTGAAGGCCTTTTTTGATGCTACAAGGCGTTGGACTATTGAACGGCCGAGTCGATTACGATATCCACCGCCGCATTAGGCTGAACCGCAACGGGTGATACCTCGCCGCTGAGATCCCCCGTCTGGGCAATCGGATTTCCGGAGAGTGAGACACGTGCGCCGACCGTGACCTGGTCGAAATTTGACAACTTCATCTGCGGCATCATCGCCGTAGTATCATCCAGAACGACCTCCAGGGGCAGATCCTTGACCTTGTGCTTGGCTGCCGCCAGAGGCATCGGTGGTCCCTGCAATGCCTTGGCATAGATAAACACGGTTTGCTCTGGATCGGCCTTCTGCTGCATCTCTGCTGAAAGACTGACGCTCACCTTAATACCCACCGCACTCGCGGCTGAAACGGGTTCCGGGGTTGCTGTATCTGCCGCGGCAACCGCACCCCCGGCCGACTGACCCAACTGCTGTTCCAGCTCGGCAATGAATCCATTGATTCGCTCCAGCGAGTCCGGTTCACCGGCCAGCTGCGGCTTGAGATTTCTAAAGTGCGTCAGCGCGCCCTCGAAATTCCCCTCCTGCTTTTCCACCAGACCAGCCAACCACAGCGCCGTGGTGTCCTGCGGGGCGATCACCACCGCCTTGCGAATCAGCTCGGTGGGGCGTCCCGCCATATTCCCGCCACTCACCATTGCCAGGGCATCTGCCAGCGACAGCATGGCCGCCGGGACATCACCCACCAACTCGTAAGCCGAGTCGAACGCTTGGACCGCCTTCGGGTAGTCCTTGAGCATCATGTAGGTGCGACCCAGGAGGAACCAACCCTCGGCATCATCCGGCTGCTGCTTGAGATGGCTGACCAGCGAATCCACCATATCTTCCACCGGTGGCAGCTCCTTGCCCCCGTGACCGACATTCTGCTGGGCGGCGATCTGCTGGCGATCAAACTCCACCATCTGTGGCTCGCCGAGAAACAGATAGAGGCTGACCGTGAGTACCGGCACGGCAACGGCCAGCACACCCAGGGCGATGCGTCCGTGTTTTTTGGGCGCCTCGAGCGATGTGCTTTCCGCAGGATCGTCACGCAGATCTTCCAACAGCGCCTGTTCCAGTTCCACCTTGGCCTGTTCAAACTGCTCCCGAGTCAACACCCCATTGCCCAGATCGGTCTCCAGTTCCGATAGCCGCTCCTGGGCAATCACAACATTCTGCTGATTGCGATCGAGGACCATGGAGGCGCGGTTGCGCAACAACGAGGGTGCTACCAATACCAGGGCGAGCACCACCAGTGCCGCCGCGAGAATTACAAAAATGGTCATGCGCTTTTATCTTTACTTGGATTGAGAAGATGCTCGACCCGTTGCAGGTCTGCATCAGAAGTAACCGGGGTCTGCTCCTGGCCCTTGCGGCGAATAATCATTGCCAGCACCAGAATAGCGATTCCCAGAATAATGAAGGGTCCTATCCACAACAGATAGGTTGAGCTATTGAAGGGGGGGCGGTACATGACAAAATCACCATAGCGATCGACCATGTAGGTCACCACCTCCTCGTTCGTGGCCCCGCGCTGTACCATGTCGTAGGTCAAACGGCGCATATCCTTGGCAAGTTCCGCATTCGAGGCGGCCAGATTCTGATTCTGGCAGACCAGGCAGCGCAACTCATCGATCAGCACCTTGTAACGGGCCTCTTTTTCGGGGTCCTCGAAACTATAGGCTTCGATCGACGACTGACACACCAGCGGCACCAGCAGAAAAAACACAAACCACAGCCTTCTCATCAACTACCCTCCAGTTGATCCATGAGTGGCTTCAGTTCTGTGCGCCACAATTCCGCATTCAAGCCACCCGCGTACTTCCAGCGGATAAAGCCCTCCTTATCGATCAGAAAGGTCTCGGGTGCGCCATACACACCCCAGTCCATAATCGCCTTGCTCTCCGGATCAACGCCCACGGCGAGGAATGGGTTACCCTCTTGCGCCAACATCTTTTTGGCTTCGGCGGATTCATCACGCCAATCGATTCCGACGATGGGCACGCCTTCACCCTTCAGATACATGAGAAAACCATGCTCGCGCCAGCACTCCGGACACCAGGTCCCCCAGACATTGAGCAGCCAGACCTTGCCCTTCATTGACTCCGAAGAGACCACCCGGTTTTCATCGAACAGGTCGGGCAGACTGAACTCCGGGGCCTTCTTGTTGATCAGCACCGAAGGCACATCACGCGGATTGAGGGTCAGACCGATGCCAAGAAACACGACCAGGACAATAAAAATACCCAGCGGAACTAGATAACGCGCCTTCATGCTGCCCCCGCCGTAACCTGATCAGCCGCGGCCAGTCTGGCCTTGCGTGCCAGCCTGAAATAGCGCTGGTCGCTGGCAGCCAGCAAGCCGCCGAGCGCCATGAATATACCCCCCAGCCAGATCCAGCGGATGAAAGGCTTATGGTAGAGACGCAATGCCCAGGCGCCGCTGTCACCAAGGGGTTCGCCCAAGGCGACAAACAGATCACGCGTCAGGCCGGCATCAATGCCCGCTTCGGTCATGGGCATGCCGGTCGTGTAATTACGCTTCTCTGGATAGACGGTCGTCACCGGCTCTCCATCCTTGAAAATCTCGATGGTGCCGCGGGCGCCCTGGTAGTTAGGGCCACGGAAATTTTCCACCCCGTGAAACAGGAAATCATACCCGCCCAGGTTATAGCTTTGTCCCGCCTCGACCCTGACATCTTTTTCAACGCTGTATATCGAGGTCAGGCTGACACCAATGATGAAAATCGCCACGCCGGAATGACCGCAGAGCATACCCCAGGCGCCGCGTGGCGTGTTGCGTATCACCTGCAGCAGGCCTCTGCCACCCGATGCACGATCCAACAGCCAATTGAAACTGGTCAGCAGCACCCAGATGGCCAGACCGACACCCAGCGCCGCACCGAACGAATAGGTCGGGGCAAACACCGCCGGCAGCAACAGCCCAAGGACAATACTGACAACCAGATAGATCCACACCTTTTTAAACAGCAGTGCCGCATCATCCTGCTTCCAGCGCATCAAAGCACCGACACCCACGAGAATGGCGAGTGGCACAGTCAGAGGAACGAAGACACTGTTGAAATAGGGGGGACCGACCGAGATCTTGCCCGCACCCAAGGCGTCCAGCAGCAGCGGATAGAGGGTGCCCAGCAGAATACTGCAGGCGGTCACCACCAGTATCACATTATTCATCAGCAGGGCGGTCTCCCTGGAGACCAGATCGAACTTGACGGTACTCTTGATCTGATTGGCCCGCCAGGAGTAAAGCATCAGTGAACCGCCGATCACCACGCCCAGGAACATCAGAATGAAGACACCACGTGCGGGGTCGGTGGCAAAGGCATGCACCGAGGTCAGAACGCCGGATCGCACCAGGAAGGTGCCCAGCAGGCTAAGCGAGAAGGCGAAGATCGCCAGCAGAACGGTCCAGGCCTTGAAGGCGCCACGCTTTTCCGTCACGGCCAGGGAGTGCATCAGCGCGGTGCCAACGATCCAGGGCATGAATGAGGCGTTTTCCACCGGATCCCAAAACCACCAACCGCCCCAGCCGAGTTCGTAGTAAGCCCACCAGCTGCCCAAGGCGATGCCCAGTGTCAGAAACACCCAGGCAACATTGGTCCAGGGGCGCGACCAGCGGGCCCAGGCCGCATCAAGCCGGCCACCGAGCATGGCCGCAATGGCAAAGGCAAAGGCCACCGAGAAACCGACATACCCCATATAGAGCATCGGCGGATGGATCGCCAGGCCAGGGTCCTGCAACAGCGGGTTAAGCTCACGCCCTTCCATCGGCGGATTCAGCAGACGATCGAACGGATTGGATGTGAGCAGCATGAACAACAGGAAACCGACCGTCACCAGCCCCATCACGCCGAGCACCCGGGCAACCATGACATCCGGCACGCTGCGACTGAAAAAACTCACGGCAGCAGTCCACACCGAGAGGGTCAGGGCCCAGAACAGCAGAGAGCCCTCATGAGCGCCCCAGACGCCGGAGATCTGATAGAGGGTCGGCAGCTTGGTATTGGAATTCTGTGCCACATAGGCGACAGAAAAATCATGCACCAGAAAGGAGTAGGTCAGGCAGCCATAGGCCACCAGAACGAACAGCAGATTTGCCCGTGCGGCGGGTTTTGCCAGCGCCACCCAGGAAGGAATCCCCTTGTGGGCGCCCACCAGAGGGAAAAACGACTGTGCCAACGACATGCACAGCGCGAGTATCAGCGCGATATGTCCGATCTCAGGTATCATCAGTTTGCTCCGGTTGCAGCGTTATGCGACTTTTGCAGGGCATCGGCAACCTCTGGCGGCATGTAGTTCTCATCATGCTTGGCCAGTACCTCATCTGCCACGAACACCCCATCGGCGCCCATCCTGCCCTGGGCGATAACTCCCTGCCCTTCCTGGAACAGGTCGGGAAGAATGCCTGTATAGGCGACATTCACATTGTGGGCATTATCCGTCACGGTAAAGCGGATCGTCAGCTCCTGGCCGCGTTGCAGACTACCGGGTTGCACCAGCCCTCCCAGACGGAAGACATGATCCTTGGGCGCCTTATTCCCGGCGACCTCGGTCGGCGAGAAGAAATAGGAAAGATTGTTTTCAAGGGCATTCATCACCAGCCAGGTGGCAAGCCCCAAGCCAACCAACCCTGCCAAAACAAACCCTAACCGCTTATGCCTGGCCTTCATAACTTCTCCTCAGAATTCATCCGGATTATGCGGGAGATCCGCTGCAGAACAGACTGCCTGCGTTTGCGCAGCAACAGCGGTTCGATCACCATCAGAACAGCCGTTACCCCAAAGGAGCTCCACACATAGAGGGCGTACCCGCCCATATCAAAAAATTCAGCAACGCTCATCGGCGCACCTCCGCCAATTCACTGACCCAGGTGGTATCGCGCTCGCGCTCGAGAATGATGCTGCGAACCCGGCTCAACGCCACCGCAATCGCGTAGGCCCAAAAACCCAGCGCCATAATCAGCATGGTCCAGAGCATGATACTGCTCATACTCGAGCCCTGGGTGACACTTACCGAGGCACCCTGATGCAGGGTATTCCACCACTTGACCGAGTAGTGAATGATCGGAATATTGACCACCCCGACCAGGATCAGCAAGGCGCCGGCACGGTCTGAGCGGCGCGAGTCATCGATGGCGCCCTGCAGGGCGATAAAGCCCAGATAGAGAAACAGCAGGATCAGCTCGGAGGTGAGGCGGGCGTCCCACACCCACCAGGTGCCCCACATCGGTTTGCCCCAGAATGCGCCAGTCCAGAGCGCAATAAAGGTAAACATCGCCCCGGTCGGCGCCAGGGAACTGGCCATCATGCCCGACAGCCGTGTATTGAACACCAGCCCGAGGGCCGCCCAAAAGGCCATGACCAGATAGATAAACATGGATAACCAGGCGGCGGGAACATGCACGAAGATGATCCGGTAGCCCTCGCCCTGCTTATAGTCAGTGGGTGCAACAAAGAAACTCATGTACAGCCCGACCCCGATCAACATCACGGCGATCAGGGTAAAAACCGGGACCATTTTCCCCGCCAGGGGATAGAAACTGGCGGGCGAAGAGAATTTGAACCAATTGATCAATCGCGAATTCATTTTATATTTATCTGTCTCGTATAACTCGGTATTGGATGCCGACAGACCGGTTTTGTTCCCGACCTGCCCGGTAAAACCGCGTCAGGCTAATCTAGTGTGATTAAGCACACATTAATAACAACGAATCTCAATTACTCCGCAGAAACCCTCAGGGCAGCCGAGGTAGCCAGGGGCGCCAGCAACAGGGCAAGCAAAACAATCGCCCCCAGCATGTAAAGATGCCCGACCTCTCCAAGACCCGAAACGCTCGCCTCTACAGCGCCGGCGCCGAAAATCAGCACCGGGATACAGAGCGGCAGCACCAGCAGGGACACCAGTACCCCGCCACCGCGCAGACCCAGAGTCAGGGCCGCACCAATCGCGCCGATCAGGCTAAGCGCCGGAGTGCCCAGCAACAGCGAGATCAGCAACACCTTCAAGGCCTCGATGGACAGATCGTATTGTAATCCCAAAAGCGGCGCCATTAGCACCAGAGGTAGTCCGGTTATTAGCCAGTGGGCCGTCACCTTGCCCAGCACCAGCACCGACAGGGGCTGCGGCGCCAGCAGCATCTGCTCCAGGGTGCCATCGGCATAGTCCACCGCAAACAGCCGCTCCAGGGCCAGCATCGAGGCCAGCAGCGCGGCCACCCAAACCACCCCAGGCGCGATCAGACGCAGGGTTTTTAGCTCCGGGCCGATCCCCAACGGAAACAGACTCACCACGATCACGAAGAAAAACAGGGTGGTGAATACATCCGAACGGCGGCGAACGGCGAGAATCAGATCACGCTTGAGAATCGCGAGGTAGGCTTCAAACATGCCCTTCCTCCTTCCAACCCAGCTGCAGGCGCTTGACCTGGCCTTCGGTCAGGGTCACTTCCTGATGCGTAGTCAGGATCACCATCCCACCCTGATCGATATGCCTGCGGATCACCGACTGCAAAAAACCGACCGCCGCCTTGTCCAGCGCGGTGAAGGGCTCATCCAGAATCCACAGCCTCGCCTTGTGGACCAGCAGTCGGGACAGACCCACCCGGCGCTTCTGTCCCTGGGAGAGCACTTGGGTGGGCAGATCTTCCTGCCCGCGCAAGCCGATCTCCTCCAGGGCATCCCAGGCCTGCTGCTCGGAGATCGGACAGCCGTCCAGGGCACAGGAAATACGCAGGTTCTCGATACCGCTCAGGTCATCCTTGATACCGTTTTTATGCCCGACATAGATCACCTCTTGGGTGAAGTCCTCGGCCAGTTTTCGGCTTGACTCGCCATTCCACAGTACCTCGCCCGCGGTCGGCTGGATCAGGCCGCAGATTGCCCGCATCAGGGTTGTCTTGCCACTGCCGTTATGGCCATAGAGGTGCAACAATTCGCCCGGCAACAGCTCGAAGCTCAACTCCGAGAAGAGCCTGCGGTCACCACGCACACATTCCAGATCAACCACTTGCAGCATTAGAAGGAGAGACCCCCAGCGAGACACAAAGAGCGCTGATTGTACACAGGCTTGTCATTCATTCCTACAAACCCGGTCAAAAAACACATCCCGGCAAAGCATTGGTCCAGACCGGTGTGAAGGGTTAAAATCCCCAGCATCTATCGCTACAGCCGAGAACAGAGACATGCCACAGAGCCATCATGGTGAAAAAATAGTGCTAGCCAGCAACAATGCCGGAAAAGTCAGAGAAATCAATCAACTACTGGCTGAACAGGCAATAACCGTGGTGCCACAGCTAGAGTTTGACATACCCGAGGCGGAGGAGACGGGCCTGACCTTCGTGGAAAACGCTATCCTCAAGGCGCGCAACGCGGCGCGCCACAGCGGCCTGCCAGCCATTGCCGACGACTCAGGTATCGAGGTCGATGCGCTAAAGGGCGCACCCGGCATCTATTCCGCACGTTATGCCGGTCCCGGATCGAGCGATCAGGACAACAACCAAAAACTGCTCACAGAACTGGCGGAGGTCGCCCAGGAGCAGCGAACCGCCCGCTTTCAATGCGTGATGGTCTACATGCGCCATGCCGAAGACCCCACGCCGCTTATCTGCCAGGGAACCTGGGAGGGGGTCATCCTCAACGAACCCCAAGGGGACAATGGTTTCGGCTACGACCCACTGTTTTTTGTCCCGATGGAGGGCTGCAGCTCTGCACAACTGAGCCCTGAAGCGAAAAACCGGCTGAGTCATCGTGGCCAGGCGCTGCGCAAGTTGCTGGAGGCGCTCTCCGGTTAGGGGGCCTGTCACTCAATCTTCATGCGGCTGAAACATCGCTGACACACCTCTCTTCTAGGATGCCCCCACAATAATATAGAAGAGAGGAAACAGATGAATATTGAAAAACGTTATCGCAGTCGCATCGAATACTGCTTCCACGCGCATATCGCCTATCGCCGCCGCGGATTTCATGGCGTGGTGAAAAATCTCACCCGCGAAGGCATGTACCTGGAAACCAACCGCCTGACCATTCCGACCGGCAATCTGGTGGAACTGAGTTTTTACATGGGTGAACACCAGTGGCAGATTTCCGCTTTGGTAGTCCACGTCCAGCAGAGTGGTTTGGGTGTGATATTTCGCACGCCTCAGCCCGAACTGGAGAGAGAGGCCAGCCGCCTCAGCAACACGCCTCTACCTTTACGGGCCAGCAACGCCTACTACACACCCGAACCGGCTCAGCCCTACTAATTCCCTACCGCTCATCGCCCATCGTTGAGCACGGTTTCAATTCAACCTCACCCCTTGTCCAGCACCTCTGCCGAGACCACTTCCAGGCTCTCGTGCCTGACATCCTTGCCCTTGACCAGAAACACCACATAGCGCGCAATGTTCTTCGCGTGACTGCCGATACGCTCCAGGGAACGCAGTCCCAGCACCACATCGGTGACATGGCCGACGCTGCGGGCATCTTCCATCAGGTAGGTCGAGAGGCGGCGCAGTGAGGATCGGAACTCCTCATTCAGGTCCGCATCCATCTTGATCACCTCCAGCGCCAACTCCGGATCCAGTTCATCGAATGCCCTGACTGCCTTTTCCAGCATCAGGTCCGCGTAGGCCGCTATCTTGGGGATATCGCTCAGCAAGTGACTGTTCGGTGGGTTGTTGTTGCCGTCATAGAAGTGCAGGGTCAGACGCGCCACCCGGCGCGCCAGATCACCCACCCGCTCGATATCCGCCACGATCTTGTTGATGGTCATGATCTCGCGCAGATCCCTGGCCATCGGCTGACGTTTGGCGATGATGCGAATCACCTCTTCATCGGCTTTCACATCAAGGGCGTTGATCTCCTGATCCTTGCTGATCACCTCGCGCGCCAGACTGATGTCTTCATCCTCGAGACATTGCACGGCATCCGTTATCTGATTGCGCGCCAGCTCGCTGATCCTGAGCACCAGCTGATGCAGACGATTCATATCGCTATTGAAACTTTTTACGGTGTGCCCGTCGGTCATGTCGTTCATACAGTTTCCTCTTACCCAATCAGCCGAAGCGACCGGTAATGTAATCCTCGGTCAGTTTGTGGCGGGGGTGGGTAAATATGTCGTCGGTATTACCCACCTCGATCAAACGGCCGAGGTGAAAATAAGCGGTGCGCTGGGAGACACGCGCGGCCTGCTGCATTGAGTGGGTGACAATTGCGATGGTGAAGTTTTCCCTCAGCTCGTCGATCAACTCCTCGATGATTGCCGTGGCAATCGGATCTAGTGCAGAACAGGGTTCATCCATCAGGATCACCTCCGGCGACACGGCAATCGCCCGGGCAATGCACAGGCGCTGTTGCTGACCGCCGGACAGCCCGGTGCCCGGCTGATCCAGGCGATCCTTGACCTCTTTCCACAACCCGGCGCGGCGCAGGGAAGACTCGACGATCTCGTCCATCTCATCCCGCCCTTCGGCCAGGCCATGGATGCGCGGGCCATAGGCAATGTTGTCATAGATCGATTTGGGAAAGGGATTGGGCTTCTGGAACACCATGCCCACCTGGGCGCGCAAGGGCACCACATCCTTGCTCTTGTCGTAGATATCCTGGCCATCCAGGGTAATCTCTCCGGTCACACGGCAGCTGTCGATGGTGTCATTCATGCGATTGAAACAGCGCAGAAAGGTCGATTTGCCACAACCGGAAGGTCCGATCATGGAGATCACCTCGTTCTTGCCGATATCCAGGCTGACGTTCTGAATGGCGTGTTTATCACCGTAAAAGACATCCACATTGCGGGCGCTCATACGCGGATCAGCAAGGGTGATTTTCCCCACCGTGCCGGCAAACTCCCCAGCGCCCGGTTTCACCTTATTGGCGCCATCTCTCAGGATTGCACTATGCCCCATGGCACCTGCCTCACGTTGATTCAGTGTTGTTATTTCAGTTAGCATCATTAACTCCTGTTCACACCTGGCACTACCAGCGGCGCTCGAAGCGCTTGCGTAAGATAACCGCCAGCAGATTCATCACTATTAGAAAACCCAGCAGCACCATGATGGCTGCCGAGGTGCGCTCCACGAAGGCGCGCTCGGGGCTGTCTGCCCAGAGAAAAATCTGCACCGGCAACACCGTCGATGGGTCCAGCGGTCCGCCGGGGATATCGACGATAAAGGCCACCATACCTATCATTAGCAGCGGCGCACTCTCTCCGAGGGCCTGTGCCATGCCGATGATGGTGCCGGTCAACATGCCCGGCATGGCCAGCGGCATCACATGGTGAAACACCATCTGCATCCTTGAGGCGCCAATTCCGAGCGCCGCCTCGCGTATCGACGGCGGCACCGATTTCAGTGCCGCACGGCTGGCGATGATGATGGTCGGCAGGGTCATCAGCGTCAGCACCAGCCCACCGACCAGCGGGGCCGAGCGCGGCAGACCGAAGAAGTTGATAAATACCGCCAGACCCAGCAGACCGAATACGATCGAGGGCACTGCCGCAAGGTTATTGATATTCACCTCGATCAGATCCGTCCAGCGGTTCTGGGGCGCGAACTCCTCCAGGTAGATGGCCGCCGCCACGCCTATGGGAAAGGAGAGCACAAGCGTTACCAGGAGGGTATAGATCGACCCCATGATCGCCCCGCCGATGCCCGCCTGTTCCGGTTCACGGGAATCACCCGAGGTAAAAAAACCGGCATTGAAAGCAAGATCAACCGCACCCTGTTGATCCAACTGATCGATCCAGGCAATTACGCTGTCCTTAACGCGGCGATCATCTTCCGTCAGATTGCGATCGATATGACCCTTGACCAGCATATCGATATCGTCATCGGCGCTGAGCCAGACATCACGGGTGGTGCCGATAATCGCCGGATCATCGAGTACCATTTCCCGCAACCGGAATGACCCGCCATTACTGATCAGCCGATAGAGCTCCTTTTTGTCCTGGCGCGACTGCACCGCAGGAAACGCCTGGCGCAGGGCGTTCTTGATCAGACCGTTATAGTCCGCGCTGGAGAGCACCTTCGGGTTGCGCTCCCCGGACGGGTCAAGCAACTGCTCATCAAAACTGATGGCGAGCCTGACCTTGGTCTGCTGAAAGGCGCTGTAACCATTGCCAATGATGCTGAGAAACAACAGTGAGACAAAGGCCAGGCCGAGCATTACCGCCGACAAACCCATGCGACGAAAACGGCGTTCCCTGGCATAGCGACGCTTTAACGAGGCGTTTACCTTCTCGACCGTGGTCGAGCCATTTGTATTACTATCATTCATACTGTTCACGATATTTGCGCACGACATGCAATGCGATCACGTTCAACACCAGGGTCACTACAAACAGCAACAGACCAAGGGCAAAGGCCGCCAATGTCTTGGGACTGTCGAACTCCTGATCGCCCACCAGCAGCGTAACAATCTGCACCGTCACCGTTGTCACGCTCTCCAGGGGATTGGCCGTGAGATTGGCCGAAAGCCCGGCCGCCATCACCACGATCATGGTTTCGCCGATAGCGCGGGAAACCGCCAGTAACACACCGCCGACAATTCCCGGCAGTGCCCCCGGAATGATCACCTGGCGAATGGTCTCCGACTGGGTGGCACCAATGCCGTAGGAGGCATCCCGCATCGCCTGTGGAACAGCGTTGATCACGTCATCCGAGAGCGACGACACGAAGGGGATAATCATTACCCCCATCACCAGACCCGCCGCCAGCGCGCTTTCCGAGGAGACATCCAGGCCGAGGATACTGCCTGAATCGCGAATAAACGGGGCGACCGTCAATGCCGCAAAAAAACCGTAGACCACGGTTGGTATGCCGGCCAGGATCTCCAGCACCGGCTTGGCGATGGCTCTTAGCCTGCTGCTGGCATATTCAGAGAGATAGATGGCCGACATCAGCCCGATGGGCACCGCAACCGTCATGGCAATCAGGGATATGAGCATCGTGCCGGCAAACAGCGGTATCGCGCCGAAAGCGCCCGAGGAGCCCACCTGATCCTCACGGATAGCCATCTGCGGGCTCCACTCGAGGCCGAACAGAAACTCGCTGATCGGCACCGCCTTGAAAAAGCGCAGTGCCTCGAAAAGCACCGACAACACAATCCCCAGGGTGGTGAAAATCGCAATCGTGGAACTAGCAATCAGCAACCCTTTTACCACCCGCTCCACGCTGTTGCGGGCACGCAGTTCCGGCGAGATAAATCGCCAAGCCAGACTAAAACCAAGCAAGGCCATCGAGACTACAACCACCATCAACGCCGCATCAGCGGTCTGTTGAAGAGAGAGATAGTGCTCAGCCGCCAACTGCATGACTGGATCGATATCTTTCGAAACGATGTTTCCTGAGGCCAGATTGTGGATGTCGTTGACCACCAGACCGAGCTGGGCTTCAGGCAGTTGACGGGTACTCTCCGGAAGATCAGCAATAACCAGGTCGGTGATGATGCTTGACTGGAAGGCCATCCACAGAGCGAACACAAGCAAGGCCGGCAATCCTGACCAGATCGCCGCATAGAATCCATAGTAGCTTGGCAGGGAGTGGAGCGAACGAACGCCGCCACCGGCAATTGCCAGCCTCCGCGACCGCCTGCGTCCCAGCTGATAGGCCATTGCCATCAGCAGTAACAATACAATGATGAGTGTCGAATTTTGCATCAGAGACTAAGTCCTGACTCTAGTGACAAGGGGCAGCCGTTGAAAAACGGCCGCCCCTGCAATGGCAGCTGAATAGGCAGCACCTATTACATTTCCAGGTTTTTCAGCGCCTTGACATCCGAGGCAAACTTGGCGCGTTCTTCCTGGGGCATGGGAATCATGCCCTTGTCGGTCAGGTAACCCTCATCACCCCATGCCTTGTCACTGGTGAATTCAGACAGGTACTCCTGAATTCCGGGAACACTGCCGATGTGCGCCTTCTTCACATAGAAGTAGAGCGGACGGGATACCGGATAGGAACCGTCAGCAATGGCCTCGAAAGTGGGCGCCACGCCGTCGATCTCCGAACCCTGGACCTTGTCTGAGTTCTGATCCAGAAAACTGAATCCGAAGATACCCAGGGCGCTCGGATTGGCCTGCAGCTTCTGGACAATCAGATTGTCATTCTCGCCAGCCTCGATGAAGGCTCCATCCTCACGGATGCTGTGACAGCGGGCTTTATAGGCATTCTTGTCGCTCTTCTTCATCCCCTTGACCCAGCCAATCTCCTTACAGCCACCCTCCATGGCTAATTCAACGAAGGCGTCGCGGGTACCGGATGTCGGAGGAGGTCCAAGCACCTCAATACCGGTCTCAGGCAGACTGGCATTCACATCCTTCCAGGTCTTGAAAGGGTTGGGGATGAATGTTTCGCTGCCATCGGGGTTGGGCACATCCTTGGCCAGCGCCATGTACAGATCCTTGCGGGTCACCGCGAACTGGCCGGTATCCTTGGAATTGGCAACCACGATACCGTCATAACCTATCTTGACCTCAATGATGTCATTCACACCATTACTGGCACAGGTCTCAACCTCTGAAGACTTGATACGACGTGAGGCATTGGTGATATCGGGATACTCAACTCCCACGCCGGAACAGAACAATTTCAGGCCACCACCGGAGCCGGTCGACTCGATTTTGGGGGTCTTGAAACTGGAGGTCTTACCAAAATTCTCCGCCACAACCGTGGCAAAGGGGTAGACGGTGGAAGAACCGACAATAGAGATGTAGTCACGCGCTGCGGCGGCACTCGCGGCTGATGCTGACAGGGCAAGAGCGACACCCAAGGCAAGACGATTTGTAATCACAGGAAACCTCCAAATAATAGGTAAATGCTGGCGCGATTATGGGAGGTGTTTATTACAGGATTGTTGGAGATATATGACGCTTTGATTACAACAGTTTTGAAGCGACCGCTAACGCGTTAAGCCTTTCAGCAAATACGCGACGCTGGAAAACAGCAACGAAACAGGCTTCCCTTTCCAGGCTGGCTCTCAATTTGGAGTCTGCCGTTATGCCGGGTCAGCACATGCTTGACGATGGCCAGCCCCAGACCGGTACCACCACTCTGGCGCGAGCGCCCTACATCGACCCGATAAAAACGCTCAGTGAGACGTGGGATATGCTCCGCCTCAATCCCGATACCAGTATCACGCACCGAAAAACAGGGCCCCTGTTCGGTCAGTGCCCAAGCCAGAAAGATCTCTCCCCCGGCAGGGGTGTAACGCACCGCGTTGAACACCAGATTGGAAAAGGCACTATCGAGTTCGTCCGGATTGGCAAACAACTTCAGTGCAGGATCGATATCAACATGAATGACATGGCTGGCCGATGCGCTCAGCGTGGCAGCCTCCTGCTCAAGTCTTTCCACCAGCGCCGGAACATCCACCTCGACCTGCCCTTCGGTATCCTGGTTGGTCTCCAGCCGCGACAGCAACAACAAATCCCAAACAATGCGCTGCATGCGCGTGGTCTGTTGCTGCATCTGCATGACAATCCGGCTCCACGGCGCCAGCCCCGGATCCACCGAGTCGACCATGGTCTCCAGGTAACCGTGGATCACCGTCAGGGGTGTGCGCATCTCATGAGAGACGTTCGCCACAAAGTCCCGGCGGACAGTCTCCAACTGCTGCAGACGGGTAATGTCACGGGCCTGCAGCAGGCGCTTGCCCTTGCCGTAGGGCACCACGCGCACCTCGAGACTGACGCTGCCATCGACCGGGTCCGGGATCTGGATCGGGCGCAGATAATCGCCATCGGTCAGATAGCCGAGAAACACCGGATCAGTGATCACCCCCTCGATATTCCGGCCCATATCCTGTTTGCGATCCAGGCCGAGAATTCTGGTGGCGGAATCATTCCACCACTCCATCTCCCCGGAGCTGTCGATCACCACCGTGGCATCCGGCAGGGCGCTGGTGGACTGCTGAAAACCGCTCAGCATGCGTCCCAGTTTGCGTTTGCGCTTGCGTCCCCGCTCACGCAGGGCTTCGATAGCTGACAGCACGCCACGCCAGATCCCGACCGCATAGGGTTTGCTATATTTTTTCGACTGGTTCAGCCATAGATTCAGACGGACAGCCTGAGAGATATGCCAAAAGAAATAGATCGAAAGGGCACCAAGCACAATCCAGGGCAACTGATCGAACTGAAAACCGACGAGGCCGACGCCGGTCAGATAGAGGGAGAGAAATCCCAGCTCCTTGAACAGGCCGGGGGGGTACGTCATCGACCGGAGGCTTGCTCCGAGAAGCGATAGCCTGCCCCACGCACCGTCTGCACCAGAGACTCAACACCAAAGGGTTCGAGCGCCTTGCGCAGACGCCGGATATGGACATCGACAGTGCGCTCTTCAATAAATACATTGGTCCCCCACACCGTGTCGAGCAGGCGTGAGCGGCTGTAAACTTTATCCCGATGGGTCATGAAAAAGTGCAGGAGACGAAACTCGGTCGGCCCAAGATCCACTTCACTGCCCTGTACACTGACACGGTATGAGGCGGGATCAAGCCTCAAGCCACCGGCCTCTACCGCCTCCTCGGTGGCGTGGGGGGCAACGCGGCGCAGAACCACCTTGATACGGGCGATAAGTTCGCGCGGCGAGAAGGGCTTGGTAACATAATCCTCGGCGCCACATTCGAGGCCGCGAACCTTATCGTCCTCTTCGCCACGAGCGGTGAGCATGATTACCGGAATATCACGGGTCAGCTTGTCCTGCTTGAGTTCGCGCGTCAGCTCTACGCCACTGGTGCCCGGCAGCATCCAGTCCATAAGAATCAGCGAAGGGGTTTCCTGGGACAAACAGGCTCTGCCACCTTCGGCATCCTCGGCCTCCAATGTCTCGTAACCCGTCTGCTTGAGCACAAAACAGATCATCTCCCGAACTGCTGGCTCGTCTTCCACTACCAGTATTTTTGTAGCCATTGATGCGCTCTGTATCTGTTTTTTCACGGATAATTGGGGTGTATTACAACCCGGGACCGTTACAGTTTTATGACAAAATACAGATTATTTAACACAACAGTAAAGATCCTGCAGACTTCAAGCGCTGGCCGTATCGGGCTACCAGCTCAAAATCACCCATTGTGGAACAGAGATTTCTGACGGGTGGTCACGGCGGGTGTCCAGCTCTCCATCGCCATTGGAATCGACCAGATAGTACGGTGGGCCTGACTGTGGGGTCACCTTCACCATGTAGACCCGGCCATTGATGCTGTACTCCTCCAGCTTGCCCTTTTCCGACTCTATGATCCGCACCTCGGGTTCCAGCACCTCGCCGCTCTCAACCTTTGGCGGCAGATCCGGCGGCTCAGGCACCGCCTCAGGTGCGGTGTTTTCAGCGGCAAAACCGGCAGAGGCGATCAGCATCAGTCCTGCCAAACAGAGTTGTTTTTTCATTATTGCACCCTCTTCCTACTACCGATGCGAAAACCATGCGGCACGAACCATTGTTCATCATGCCTACTTAAATAATATTACAGCTCGAGCAAAATTTCTTTTTCCTTGGATGAGGGTTCAAAACCGCGCGATTCATAATGATCAAAGATCGCGTTTACCACATCTTGAGGTTCATCGCAGATTCTTAATAGATCCAGATCCTCGGGATTGATTGTACCTTCCGGGCACAGGGTTTCCTTGAACCAGTCGAGCAAACCGCTCCAGAAAGCCTGATTCACCAGAATGATCGGAATACGCCGGGTCTTGCCGGTCTGCACCAGGGTGAGGATCTCGGCCAGTTCATCCAGAGTCCCGAAACCGCCGGGCAATACCACGTAGGCCGATGCGTACTTCACGAACATCACCTTGCGGGAGAAAAAATGCTTGAAATTCAGCGATATATCCTGATACTCATTGGACAGTTGCTCGTGGGGCAGTTGGATATTCAAACCTATACTGGGCGATTTTCCGAGAAATGCCCCCTTGTTAGCCGCCTCCATAATCCCCGGCCCGCCACCGCTGACCACGGCGAAGCCACTGTCCGAAAGCAGACGGGAGATCTCCTCGGCCTTTTGATAATTGGGGTTATCGCGATGGGTGCGCGCTGAGCCGAAGATGCTCACCGACGGCCAGATCGGCGCAAGTCGTTCAAATCCATCAACAAACTCCGACATGATCTGAAAAACCTTCCAGGATTCCCTGGAAAGGGGGGCATTCTGGGCCAGGTGATCCACACATTCACTGTTGGGTATGTCGTTCATATATCTCTCATTGTTTGCTGCAATCAATCACACTCTGACGCATAATATCAGAACGAAGTTGCCATCCATTTATACCGCAAAACCCCCGGATTGTTTCGAAAATAATGTCTGACATGAATCCCAGACAGCGCGAGGCTGTACGACATATCGACACCCCACTGCTGGTGCTGGCAGGCGCTGGTTCGGGAAAAACACGGGTCATCACCGAAAAAATCGCCTATCTGATCGATAAAGTGGGACTGGAGGCGAAGCAGATCACTGCTGTCACCTTTACCAACAAGGCCTCGCGGGAGATGAACGAGCGTGTCGGACGGTTGCTGAAAGGTGCCAACAAGGGGCTGAGTATTTCCACTTTTCATACCCTCGGGCTGAATATCATCCGCCGCGAACACGCCCTGATGGGTTTGAAAAGCGGATTTACCATTTTTGACGCCCAGGATGGGCAAAGCCTGCTCAAGGAGTTGCTGAAAAAGGGATCGGGGGAGGACGCCCTTGCCGCCTCGCTGCAGTGGCGCATCTCCGAGTGGAAGAACGACATGATCGCCCCGGATCAGGCCCTGACCCAGGCAACCGACGATCTGGAGACCCGCACCGCCCTGCTCTACGCCAATTACCAGCGCTCGCTCAAGGCCTACAACGCCGTCGATTTCGACGACCTGATCCAACTGCCAGTACAGCTGCTGCGCGACTCTCCCGATACCCTGGAGCGCTGGCAGAACCGCATCCGCTACCTGCTGGTGGACGAGTACCAGGACACCAACCTGAGCCAGTACGAACTGGTCAAGCAACTGGTCGGTGTGCGGCAGGCGCTGACCGTGGTCGGGGACGACGACCAGTCCATCTATGCCTGGCGGGGGGCACGCCCGGAAAACCTCGAACGCCTGAAGCAGGACTTCCCGCGTCTGAAGGTGATCAAACTGGAGCAGAACTACCGCTCCAGCGGACGCATCCTGCGTTGCGCCAACCACCTGATAGCCAACAATCCCCATGTGTTCGAAAAGAAACTCTGGAGCGAACTCGGCCCGGGAGAACAATTGCGAGTGATGGTCTGCAAAAACGAGACCCACGAGGCGGAAAAGGTCGTTTCGGAGATCATTCACCACAAATTCACCAAAGGCGGCTCCCACGGCGACTATGCCATCCTCTATCGCGGCAACCACCAGGCCAGGCTGTTCGAGACCATCCTGCGGCAAAACAACATCCCCTACTTTCTCAGTGGGGGCACCTCGTTCTTCAGCCGCTCAGAGATCAAGGATGTGATGTCCTATCTGCGCCTGCTGGCAAATCCCAGCGATGACGCAGCCTTCCTTCGCATCGTCAATACCCCGCGGCGTGAGATTGGGCCGAACACCCTGGAAAAACTGGGCAACTACACCGGGCAACGCCATATCAGCCTGCTGGCCGCCTGTCTTGAGATGGGCCTGGAACAGAGCCTCAGTGGACGCCCTCTGGAGCGCATCCGGGAGTTTTCCCAGTGGATCGATCACTACCACCGTCGCGCCGAAACTGATCACCCCGTGCAAACCGTGCGTGACATGCTCAAGTCCCTCGACTACGAGGGCTGGCTGTATGAAACCGCCACAAACCCCAAGGCGGCGGAAAAGCGCTGGGAGAATGTGCTTGAGTTGATCGACTGGCTGGACAAACTGCACAAGGGCGACCATGTGGGCGAGAGCCTGGCCGAAATGATCAATCACCTGGCACTGCAGGATATGCTGGAGCGCCAGGACGAAGAGAGCAGCGAACACCAGGTGCACCTGATGACACTGCACGCCTCAAAAGGCCTGGAATTCCCCCACGTATTTCTGGTTGGCATGGAAGAAGAACTGCTTCCCCACAAAAGCAGTATCGAAGAAGACAACATCGAAGAGGAGCGCCGCCTGGCCTACGTGGGCATTACCCGTGCGCAACGCACCCTCACTATCAGCTATGTGGAAAAACGCAAAAAATATGGCGAGATCACCCGCTGCGAACCCAGCCGGTTCCTCGCGGAACTGCCTGAGCAAGAGATCATCTGGGAGGGCAGAGACAATAACCTCTCCAAGGAGGAGAAACAGCAGCGCGGCACCGCCCACCTTGCCAGCATGAAGGCCCTGCTGGGAGGTGAGTGAACCTTCTGCCACCACAAAAAACGGGCCTGCCATTTGATGACAAGCCCGTTGATCTGTTCAGAAATACTGTGCAGTGCGGGCGCCAGCAACTACCGATGCCTGGCCCCTGCTGGCATTACTGAGTCGCCAGCCAGTCGGCGATAATCCGCGTTTCCTCTTCCGAAACATTTGCCATGATCCCCTTCATGACAATCGCCTGGCCGTTGTTACGCGCGCCGCTTTTGATGTCCAGCATCTGGTTATTGATATAGCCCGCAGCCTGTCCGGCGATTTTCGGATAGACACTCATAATAGTTTTTCTGCCATTCGGACCGTGACATGCACCGCAACCCTTGGCGACATAGAGCTGAGCCCCCTCACTGCTATCCGCAGCAGCAGGTGCGGCTGCGGCCGGAGCCGGCTCCGCAGGTGCTGGCGCCGGAGCTTCCGCAACAGCCGGTGCTTCAGCAGCAGGCGCAGCGGCTTCAGCTGGAGCGGCTGCAGGAGCCGGGGCAGCAGCCTGACCCTCAACCGCAACCTGTCCAACAGGCTTGATACGATCAAGCACATCGGCACGATCCTGCGCCTGCGCCTGGGTGGAAATAATCAATGCAGCCACACCCGCGACCGCCAAACCACGAAATATAGAAACTTCTTTGCGGCTCACCTTCCGGCCCTCCGTATATCAGAATTCGGTAAAAAACTGCGCGCAGTATAGCCGCAAAGCGGGAAAAGATCGACTCCATAGATGGACGCAATCCTAGGGGCAGGGTAATATAGCCGGTCTTCCGATTGGGCCTGAAACTCGTCAGAATTCAGCAGAGGCTCAAAGGCTAAAGGTCAAAAGTAGTACAATACCAAAATATGCGCCCGTAGCTCAGCTGGATAGAGTACCGCCCTCCGAAGGCGGGGGTCACAGGTTCAAATCCTGTCGGGCGCGCCATTTTCGCATATTAATCAAAAGATTACATTGCCACTCCCTCACCCGCCAAAGTGGCTAAAATCTGTTTCCACTTCAATCAATCCTAGCTAGCAGCAAATCTGATTTCGGCCGTTCTTTTTTGCCTGATACAGCGCAGCATCCGCGGCGAGCATCAGGCCTTTAGCAGAAGTGTCTTCATTTCTATTCCTGGATGCACAGCCAAGGCTGATGGTGAAGGCGACCTCTCTCTCGTCCAGTACACAAGGGGAAACTGCAACAGACTGCCGTATTCTGTCGCCAATCTGCAAAGACAGTTCCTTGTCGACCCCAGGTAGAATAACGACGAACTCTTCCCCGCCATAACGGGCAAAGAAATCTTTTTTGCGCAGCATCTTGTTGATAATGGCTGTCATGTGGATCAGCACCTGATCACCAACATGGTGCCCCCAGCGATCATTAACCACTTTGAAATGGTCAATATCGATCATCAGAAGAGATAGCGGCTGGCTGTTATCCCTGGCTTCGCGTATCAGCCCCTCCATCCGGGTTGCAAAGGCGCGGCGATTCATCACCCCCGTTAACGGATCGACAGAGGCGGCCTCGCGCAGTTTCTCTTCCTCTTTTTTCCGGTCGATAATATCGATGGCGATTCCGGCCAGAAGCGTTGGCAGACCATTTGTATCGAAATGGGCATTTCCGATCACTTCAACCCACCTATACTGCCCCTCTCCAGCCTTAATCCGGGTATCATAGCGAATACGGTATCGCCCGCTTTTTGCCCCCTGCCTGAAGGAATCCAGAAGAAATTTTCTGTCTTCCGGATGAGTCATCTTGAGCACGTCACGTAACGGAAACTCATCTGATTGCCTTGGCGTTTGATCGATGTCCAGAAAACCAGAGGTAATGCTGATATGCCACGAGTTGAGATCCAGGGACCACAGGCTGCCGTCAGAGATACTCTGCAGTGTTGCGAACTGCTCTTTTTTTGCCTTTAGTTTGTTGTTCAAGATTGCATTTGAGATGACCGTGGCGGCAATACGGAGCAGCGAAATCTCCTCCATGCCCCAATCATATTCTCTTTCACAATCATCAAAACCCAGTGTCCCCCACCACTGATTCTCAATAAACAGGGGTACCGTCAACATCGACTTGATCCCTTGTTTTATCTGGTCTTCTTTCAAGAATCCAGAATCGAGCTTAGATGCCTGAACAGCTTGCCACTCCCCCCTTTTTCGGCTTTCCAGCAAGTTGCGATATTCGTCGTTACCAATTCTGTTGGTGAACATTCTGAAACGGGACATGCCGATTTGTCTGTATTCGGGTTTTGCAGACCACTCAAAAATGTAATCCTGGACTATATGCGTGTCGGTAAGTTTCATGATCTGAAAAATCCAGACCCGACTGACACCCAGAAGCTCACCAAGCTCTTTCAACAGATTGTCGACACCATCCGGCCATCCTTCACCCGCTGTCAATTTTTCAGAGTATTTGGCAATAACAGAAAAAAGATCCGCCCTCGAATTCCGGGGATCTGAAATTGTATGACGACTGATAAAACCGCTAGCGATTGACATAAGGAAGGGTTTTTATTTCTCTGCTACCAGAATCAATCATAAACCATGCAAAAGTTATTCAACGAACTAATTGACGCTGTTGCATTTTTCGGCCTGTACTTTACTCACCAAGGACTACTCCCGCCAGATGATACATTACAGAATATTTTGGCCAGATTCTGGGACAAAGGTGTCCGTGAATTCAATTCGGGCAGGACATGTAATATTGTCTGACTGCCACTTGCAAAACATTCCATCGGCCATACCTTACCTGCTTCTAATTTTTGGGCACAAGCCACTTGCATAGCATTTCCTGTAACGCCTTCTGATGAAATGGTTTACTCAGATAGTCATCCATTCCTGCAGCACGGCACTTTTCATACACACCTTCTTCTACATCTGCAGTCAAAGCAATAATCGGCATGTAGTTCCCCTCCAGCTCAGTATCTCGAATTGCCCTCGTTGCAGCGAATCCATCCATCTCTGGCATATGGCAGTCCATCAACAACAAATCGTAGTGATGATTTTTGATCCCCTCAACAGCTTCAAGTCCATTCACTGCCAAGTCTGTTCGACAACCAAGCAGTTCCAGCATATCCATTGCCACCACTTGGTTTACCAGATTATCCTCTGCCAACAAGACACGGTAACCAAGCAGTACAGCATCATCTGCCTCAATCTCTTCTTTTGTTGGTGACTCTGCTCCGCTCTCTCTGGATGGATTATCAGTCAACAGAGACAGGAGCACACTCTGCAGTTCAGTGAGTCTGGCGGGCTTGCTTAAATAGGCGTCTATTCCCACCGTCCGCCATACGGTATCATCAGTCCTCTCACGAAGCGCTGAATACATCAGAAGTCGAGTTTCCGCTATTATTGGATCGGCCTTGATGATACCGGCCAATGTCAAACCATCCATGCCTGGCATCATTCTATCGAGGATTGCGAGTGCATAGGGCTTACCGCCAGCCGCAGCTTCTTTCAACTGCCTAATTGCGCTGACTCCACTATCAGCACAATTTGCCTGCATACCCCAGTCATTGATTTTTTTAACCAGAATCTGCCTGGTAGGAAGATTGTCATCAACCACCAGCACCTTGACTTCTTTCACTTGGTCGAGCGCAATCGCGGAATCTCTGACCTTATCTTGCTTTTTCAGCCTAACCGAGAAGTGAAATACTGAACCGTACCCCACTTTACTTTTGGCACCGATAACACCACCCATTAAGGTCACTAGTTTCTTTGAAATCGTCAACCCCAATCCCGTGCCGCCATGTTGCCTGGTGCTTGAACCATCGGCTTGAACAAAGGCATCAAATATATCCAGCAGTTTTTCTTCTTGAATTCCACAACCGCTGTCCTCTACTTCAAAATAAATCAGAATGTCCTGACCAGATTCCTCTACTGGCTTGATGCGTATTACAATCTCACCCTGTTCAGTAAATTTCACCGCATTGCTCATCAGATTGATCAAAACCTGGCGCAAACGCGGCCCGTCGCCTATCAATTTTTTGCTGATTTCAGGAGAGACATCACTAAGCAACTCCAGGCGCTTTTCGCGACCATGCTCTGCCACTACCTGCATCACATCATCCACAAGCTCTTGCAGGTCAAATGACGACTCTGCTATTACGAGTTTTTCGGCCTCAATCTGCGAAAAATCCAGTATATTATTGATGACATCGAGCAACATCTGTCCTGAGCGATGGGCAATCTCAGAAAACCGCTGCTGCTTCTCGTTCAGATTTGACCCAAGCAACAACTCAGTCATACCCAAGATCCCATTCAAAGGCGTGCGTATTTCATGGCTCATGGTGGCCAGAAATTCACTTTTGGCGCGATTAGCTGCTTCTGCAGCGTCTTTCGCCATCTTTAACCCGTGAACCTGTCGGTCAACCTCGTTTTGTAGCTGAATATTACGTTCGAACAACGAATAGGCTGTACCCGAAGAGTTGATACTTCTTTTTACACGCTCCTTGAGAGCATCGATAACTTTCTTTTGTTTTGCATTAAGTTCTTCAAGCTCGGCAATTCTGGCTTCAAGATTATTATTCGAATTCATTGCTTGAGCTTACCAACCACAACCCCGGTTAGGGTTTGATTAACATGAATTGAGTTGAATTGTTCACCATAGGTGGAGAAACCGATCAAATTGATCCGTTTGATCTGTTGTTCAACTTCTTTTTCAACCCCTGTTTCCAACATTTCTATCAGCCGGAAGGTGCAGTCACAACCCAATGTAAATTCGATACTGGAAAATTCCGCCTCGATTTCATCAACCTTTTGACGAAGCGTTTCCACAAAACCCATTCCTTTTGCTATGGTTAAAGGCAGCCCAATATCAATCGCACATGCAAAAGACAGACTGCCATCTTCATTGACATTCTTGACCGATCTTACATACCACTCGTTTCCGATTTGCAACATGGTGGGATGTGTAGTGAATACCTGTGGTGAAAGTTTATCCATATCCAAGCCGATGATTCTTGCGTATTCTTCGGCTGCCGGAGAACCATCTATTTCGGATACGATACGACGCGATGGGTCTGCTCCTGTGATAACAAAATCTTTTTCTGTCGGCTCAAAATGGTGTAGTCGAAAAGTCTTGAAGGGGAGATGCGTTTCAATGATTGAGAATACAGCAGCCCCACTCCGAAATTCTCCATCGACATAAATTCGAGTCTCCTCAAACCTCAGGTCATCCCCGGCTGAACCACCGATTATTGGCATGCTGTCAAAAGAGTTGTAAATGGATGCAATAACCTGCTCTTCCATGCATGAAAGACCATCTATCAGAATAAAGCCAAACATTTTCTTGCTGTCAAGGGAGTCAGAAAATTGCAGCTCTGATCTCAGCTTAGACGCCAGCTTCTCAGCAGCAGAGTTGCTAAACTCATTGAGTGGATCTATAGCGACTGCATGCATTCTAAACATCTCTGCCGAGAGGCTTAGCCCTACAATACCGTTTTGCTGGTATGTGGACCCAATCCCACCCGCAGTAGTGCAGCCGATAACCGGGCAGGTAAACTGTTCACGCAACGCCTGACCCAGTCTGGCTGGATCATAATTTGATGAGCAGAAGAATATGACACCCGCCATATCCGGTTGTCTTATTCTTTGCGCAAACGCATCAACAGCAGACTTTTCATCCTGCGCAACGACTTCCGCCCTTTTTACATAGGTTGACTCCGACATCATCCAGTAACTCCAAATATATTCCGATCTCTACCCCATGATGCTTGTAGAAATGACCGTCTGCACCCATTCAATACTGAGTCCAATTTGCAACGCCAATTAACACATAATCTGCAATGTTATTACTCTTAGGCTATAGCGACTTAGCAGCAGGAAACTTTAATGATCAGAATCCCCAAGAAACAATAACCTGTAAAAGCGATAACCATTTGTTCAAAGCACACATCTAGGCAACTCACAGCGCGTGGAATCGCTCAATAGCACAGCGTTACAACTCGTAACAATTGCACTACAAAACAGTAACAGAGTGGAAAACGAGTGAAACATGTAGCGCCTAAAATCGCCCCAGGTTTAGCAAATATATTCAATCAACATATTTGCAACCTAACTACCTGTTAATTCCAAAAGAGGAATGATTTATGAATAAAACTCTACTTAAAACCGCACTGCTCGCCATCGTCAGTTCCTTCGCAATGAGTGGGCAGACTTGGGCTCACCATCCGTCGGAAGATATGAACCCAAACTTTGATTTCGTAGATGGACAGATCAGTGAGATGCATATCGAGATCATCGATGAAATGCTGGAAGACGGCGATTCAATGATTAGTTCCCGTAGCATGGGTGGTAGCGTGACACAAACCCAGGATCCCTCGGGTTCGGCCACATCCTCAGGCCCAGGCGCAAACCGCAGCGAATAAGTGCTCTAACTGGCGATAAGACAGGGCGCCCCCCTTGGCGCCCTGTTTTTTTGCTGCCGCAAAAGAACGCCAAAGCAACAAAAAAGCCCGCTAGAATGCGGGCTTAGGGACGATAATGGATATTATCGGATAATGAATTGGTGGCTACGGGTGGAATTGAACCACCGACCTACGGGTTATGAGTCCGTCGCTCTAACCGACTGAGCTACGTAGCCAGGAAAGCCGGGGAATATAACGACCGACCCTTTTACTGTCAAGTGTTAGCCCTATCAGACGTTGAAACGGAAATGAATGACGTCCCCATCCTTGACCACGTACTCTTTACCCTCGATGCGCAGTTTGCCGGCCTCTTTTGCCCCCTGCTCACCTTTGCAGGCGACAAAATCATTGTAGGCAATCACTTCGGCCTTGATGAAGCCACGCTGAAAATCGGTATGGATCACCGCAGCCGCCTCGGGTGCAGTGGCGCCTATGGGTATGGTCCAGGCGCGCACCTCTTTGACGCCTGCAGTGAAATAGGTCTCGAGTCCCAGTAGCTTATATCCTGCGCGCACCACACGGTTCAGACCGGGCTCGTCAAGCCCCATATCCGCCAGAAACTCCTGTTTTTCGTCCTCGTCGAGCTCGACGATCTCCGCCTCAATGGCCGCGCAAACAGGCACCACCTCTGAACCTTCAGACGCGGCGAACTCCCGCACCGCGTCCAGAAAGGGATTATTCTCGAATCCGTCTTCAGAGACATTGGCGATATACAGAGTCGGCTTGATGGTCAGCAGATGCAGGTCGCGCAGCGCCTGACGCTGATCTTCAGACAGATCCATTGAGCGCACCGGATTGCCGAGATCAAGGTGGTCCCGCACCTTCTCCAGCAACTCCTTCTGAGTGATCACTTTCTTGTCACCGGTTTTGGCCTGGCGTGCGACCTTGTCGAGGGCTTTCTCCACCGACTCCATGTCAGCCAGCGCCAGTTCCGTGTTGATCACCTCGATATCGGCCAGCGGGTCGACTTTTCCTGCAACGTGAATCACATCGTCGTTCTGGAAGCAGCGGACCACGTGGCAGATTGCGTCGGTTTCACGGATATTGGCGAGAAACTTATTACCCAGGCCTTCGCCCTTGGAGGCACCTTCCACCAGTCCGGCAATATCGACAAACTGCATGGTCGTGGGGACGATATTCTGCGGTTTGACGATTTCGGCCAGGATGTCCTGACGTGGATCGGCAACCGGCACCACGCCCACATTCGGGTCAATGGTGCAGAAAGGGTAGTTTTCGGCCGCAATGGTGGCCTGGGTTAACGCATTGAAAAGAGTGGATTTACCGACATTTGGCAAACCTACGATACCGCACTTGAAACCCATGATGACTCACCCGGCCGAGAAAAGCGGCAAGGATAGGTTAATCTCAGCCAAGATTCTAGAGGCAATTCAGGGGGAAGTGTGCTCCCACTGCTGATCAATCACTTGAAAATCAACGATTAATGGCCGGCTTCAGGTGATTGTGAATAGCTTGTCAAAATTCGCTATGCGCAGTATCTCCTTGACACTGTCATTGCCATTTTGCAGCAACACACCATTCTGGGCACTGTATTCCCTGATCTGCAACAGCATGCCCATTGCCGAACTGTCCATGTATTCGGTGTCTTTCAGATCGACAACAAAACGCTTATCCCCTTTCGGATAGGCTTTGTAGGCACGCATGAAATCCTGATGGCAGGAGAAGTCAAAGCGTCCTCTCACATTGATTGTCACTTCTGTCTTATCTTGTGACTCGTTGACTGTCACGCTCATCGACCTATCCTCTATTCCTAACCTAATGATTTATCTACAAGTATTCACAAAACCCTGCCTAGAACAGTTCAACCCCGCCCTCATCCATCGACTGCTGGTCAACCGGTTTGTGGGTTTGCGCCTGATGTTGGTGATGCATATCACTGACTTGCGACCTGAGCCTCTGCAGGGTTCCGACAAGTTGCCGGCAATCATTTGCATCAGCGGAATCAAACTGTTGCACGCCGGAATCGAGCATGCCCACCACCTGCTCCAGGTGATTGAGGTGATTTTGTGCATAACCGGCAAGCTGGTTGACGATATCCTCAAACTGCAGGGATCTCACGGCATGCCCAACAGTGGTGTTGATACCCTCGACCAGGGTTGAAACCTCACCCAGATTCTGCTCGACCTGCTGGTTGATTCCCGCCACCTGGGAGCGCATCTGATCCACCCGTGACTTTGACTGGATGGCGAAATTCATATCCTTGGAGGCAAAACGTGACACCAGATCACGGGCCGCCTCGATATTGCGGCGCGACTCGCTAAGCACCGTGCGGATCTCATCGTTGAATCGATCCGAACGCTGAGAGAGGGCGCGCACCTCTTCTGCCACTACAGCAAACCCGCGTCCAGCCTCGCCCGCCCGTGCCGCCTCAATAGCTGCATTCAGGGCTAGAAGGTTGGTCTGATCGGCGATACCCTTCACATCCTTGAGCAGATCATCGGCCTTGTTCATCTGCACGACCATATGATCAATCTGATCCACCAGTCCTATGCCGTCGGAACTGACCTCGACGACGTGTTTGACGAACACCTGCAGAACCGTGTCGATCTCGTCGGCAAAATCCTGAAAGGTGGCGATTTCATCCTCTTCACCGGCCTGATGGGACCGGCCAATGTCATGTACCGTTTTCAGGACAATCTGCTGCTGGGCTATAGACTGGCTGTTCAGTCCATGAAAGGCGTCCTGAAGGCTGCTGACAGCATCGGCGATCAGATCCTGGATCTGGCCCAGGTCGTTGCGCAGCTGCCGGGACAGATCACCGACCACCTGATCCACATCTCCGATCAGGCCGTGGAACGCTTGCTCAACCGCCTGTTTCTCTGTAATCGAACTGCCCCTTGCACGACTTGCATTGATCTTCGCCAATCGGGCAGTAACCAGGGTAAACACCACCCAGATCAGCAAGGTAGCGGCAACCCAGCCAAGCACTTCTGCGCCGGCACCGGTCACAGCAGCGAGAACCAGGACTATCGCACTCCCAGACAGGACTATCCAATACTGCTTGAAGTACTCCAGCATAACGTCAATGGCCCGAATGTTTTGTTTCCATGCTCAACTATCGGCCCAATAAGAGGTTTACTTTAATCTGATATAGCCACAATCGCATAAATACCCGATTCCGGACGACGACCCACGAATCTAGGTAAATGCGATCTGCTCAAGGTGTGTAGAAATTTTGTTGAGCGGCAGCACCGCATCGGCAAAACCGCGCTTGACCACTTCGCCGGGCATGCCCCAGACAACGCTGGTCTTCTCATCCTGGGCAACGGTCAGCGCCCCGGCCTCACGCATCTCGCCCACCCCTGCGGCGCCGTCATCGCCCATACCGGTCAGCATCACCGCTATCGCATTGGGTCCGGCATTCATAGCCAAGGAACGAAACATGACATCCACCGAGGGCTTATGCCGGTTGACGGGTGGACCATCATTCAGCTTGCAGATATAACGGGCGCCATCGCGCTGCACAACCAGGTGCCTGTTGCCTGGGGCGATATAGGCGTGTCCAGCGAGAATCTGCTGACCATCGCTCGCCTCCACCACCGTCAGTTGGCTCTGACTGTTTACCCGCGCGGCAAACGGCTTGCTGAAGGCTTCGGGTATGTGTTGGGAAATAACGATGCCCGGCATATCCGGCGGCATGGCACTCAGCACCGCCTTGATCGCCTCTGTGCCTCCGGTAGAGGCGCCAATGCCGATGATGCGATCGGTTGTGCGGAAATGGCGGCGGGAGCCGCTCTTGCTCAACACGGCGTCTGCGGAATACTTCTCCTGCACCATTATCCCGGAGGCGGGCTTGTCCGGTCGCCGGGTAATGGCCTGCACCCTCGCTCCGGCAGCCGCGAGAACCTTGGCGATAATCTCATCAGAATAGGCTTCCAGACCCTTGGCGACATCCAGTTTTGGTTTGGAGACGAAATCGACCGCACCCAGTTCAAGCGCCCTGAGGGTCACATCTGCACCCTGCTCGGTCAGTGACGAGATCATCACCACCGGCATGGGCCGCAACCGCATCAGGTTGCTGAGAAAGGTAACGCCATCCATACGCGGCATCTCGACATCCAGGGTAATGACATCGGTATTGAGTTTTTTGATCTTCTCACGGGCCACGAAGGGATCGGACGCCACGCCGACCACTTCAATACCAGACGCTGAATTGAGAATCTCCGTCAGCAACTGGCGCACCAGCGCGGAGTCATCAACTATCAGGACTTTAATAATTATTCTGTCGCAACCTCTACATCCTGGTATTCGGTCCAGTCGCCCGATCCGTTAAAACAGCTCGATCTCGCCGGCAACCGGCACATCCAGAATGTTTTTCTGGTATTCGCGCTCGCGCCGCACCACGGTATCGTTGTGCATGTTTTTCAGTTTCTTTACCCGCACCCGGCCGGTTGCCGGGAAATAGACAATCTTCCGCGGATAGATGTCACCGACATCCTCACTCACCAGCGTCAGACCCTCGGTTTTTATGTAGCTCCGGACGAAATCGATATTGTTGTTCCCGACATCCGTTCCGGTGTGGATAATCCTCCCGCCCCCGAAGATTTTCACTTCCAGGTTGCGACGATGCCCGCCGTTTTTCAGAATATCGTTGATCATATGTTCCATGGCGTAGTTGCCATACCGGTTGGCGGTACTGGCGATATCATTGCCACTCCCCCAGCCACCGTTATCGGATGCCGGCAGCATGAAATGGTTCATCCCACCGATGCCAAACACGCGATCCCTGATGCAGGCCGACACACAGGAACCCAGCACCGTGGTGATCAGTTCATCGTTGGCCGTCACATAGTATTCACCGGGCAGGATCTTCGCCGCTGGAATGGCGTGAGTCCTGTCCCAATAGCGGTTGATACTCTCGAACCCCTGAAGGACTCTGGGCAACTCACTGGCCGTGCGGGTAAACATTCCCTAGCCTCCGGTCTTTCGGTAAATGGTGTGGCCAATCAGGGAAAACCGCTCAGTCAGCTTGAACAGGGATTCCGAGTGGCCGATAAACAGGTGACCGTCAGCCGTCAGGTTATCGGCATAGCGCTCCACCAGACCCGCCTTGGATACCTTATCGAAATAGATAATGACATTCCGACAGAAGATGACATCGAACATCTCATCAAACGACCAGTTCTCCATCAGGTTGAGCTGGCCGAAACTGATCATCTGCCGGATCTCCGGCTTGAGGCGTACATACCCCGCTTTACTCCCTTTGCCCCTGACAAACCAGCGGCGTAATCGCTGAGAGGGAATACCGGTGACGCGATCCAGGGCATAGATGCCGGAGGCGGCTTTGGCGAGCACATTGGAATCGATGTCTGTTGCCAGCAGATCGATCTGCCAGCCTGCAGGCACATTCTCCTTCAGCGTCATCGCCAGGGAGTAGGGTTCCTCTCCGGTTGAACAACCGGAAGACCAGACACGGATCCGGCGACTGGCGGCATTGCGCTTCAGCAGTTGTGGAATCAGCGTGCTGGCGAGATATTCAAAGTGGTGATTCTCGCGGAAAAATGCGGTGAGATTGGTGGTGATCGCATTGACAAGTTCGAGCACCTCCTTGTCACTTTTTTCATTCTTGATCAGATCGCAATATTCACTGAAGCTCTGCAGACCCAGAGCCCGGACCCGGCGGGAAAGCCGCGAGTAGAACATATCGAATTTTTCATCAGTGACGACTATGCCCGTGCGCTGATTGGCCACCTTGCGCAGGAAATCGAAATCACGATGGGAAAACGAAAACTCCCTTTGCCTTTCGTCCACAGAGCCTCCCTCGACCCAGTACCTTCACCTACTATCTAGAACAACTCGATATCATTCGAGTGTTCGCCACTCTCATCGGACTGCTTCACCTGGTAGAGTTGCAATGCCTCTTCGATGCTCGCTCCGCTGAGCAGTGCATTAAACATGTTCACCTCTTCCTGCATGCTGTATTTGGAGAGGATGTGATCCTGGAGACCCATCCACTCACCCGGGTTGAACAGCCGCTGATTATCACTGACCAGCCCGGACAGCGCCGACAGGCTCTCGGCCACATGCTGCAACCGTTGTGAAAGCTTGTCGTAAAACTGAAAGGCAACGATCGAGGTGTGCATCCCGGAAGTGACTGTTGCACAGTTCTCCTGGATCATGGTTCGCGCTTCCCCCTCCCCGTCAATCATTGCCGAGGCCGCAGAGATTGCATTGACCTTTTCGATCATCGTTGTGAAAGAGCTGCTCAGTGTGTTTATAGAGTCATCCCCTTCACGCATCGCCATCTCGATCTGCGCGACAGCCAGATGCAGCATCCGGACCGTTTCACGAATCTGGCTCCAATCCAGATCCGGGGCCCTGGAATTCGAAGGCGCGTGTACTATTGAATCGCTAGACATGTTTTTTCCATCCGATGTCTGGTTAACTGTCGGCGCTGATATGCACGGCATCTCTCAATCCGACGATACGCACCGCCTCGGCTAGCACCTTGGACACCGAGGTCCAGGTAATCGCCACCTGCAGGTGCGCGGCCTCTTTGATGAATGCCGCCAGCAACTGCACTCCGGCGCCATCGATCTGATCAATATCGCCGCCCTTGAGAGAGATGCTTCCGCCGGCATCACATAACCCGGCCATTTTCTGGTACCAGTCGCCAACGTCTAATATGGTCAGGCTGCTTCCCAGGTCGAGTTCAGTCTGATCGGTCATTGCATTCTCCTTCATTGAGCTTGGCATCGCAGACACAGCATCCAGCACGGCTTCGGTCGTCACTGGGTTCTCCATCGCGCCAGCGTCCCTATCCGCATCAACAGGAACCGGCGTCTCGGACAAATCATCGATTTCCGCCAGTGGGTCGTGCTTCATCACCGCACTGGGTTTCTGTCTCTTTCTGCTCTGTCCGTCTGTTCCCGTCATGACATCATGCGTCCTTCGATAAGATCCACGGCCAGGGCAGTAAACTCTTTTGCCGACACGCTGCCGGGGCGGTATTCAAATATGGTTCGCCCCACTCCCGGACATTCCGCCAACACCGCGGCCTCCCGGACTGCGGTGGCCATGATTTTTCCGGGGAAGTGGTTCTTCAGTTTCCCCACCACCTCTTTTGACAACCGCCTGCGGGCCACCAGGCGGCTCAACAGCACACGCCGGCCTAGGGGACGATGGCGTAGCCGCTCAAACTGCTTGAGGGTCGCCAGCAGGTGCGCCAGTCCATTCAGACCCAGATAATCACCGGTGACCGGGATCAGCACCTCATCAACCGCCATAATGGCGTTTGCCATTAACAGGCCGGATGATGGCGGACAGTCGATCAGCAGATAGTCTTTGTCAGACCCCGATCTCTGCATCCCCTTCTGCAGCAACAGCGCCCGCTGAACCCCTTCGGCAGACTGCTTTTCCACATCGCCGAGGTTAGCCCCGGCAGGCACCAGCATCAGTCCCTCGCGGGTACTGACGCTCACCGACTCAATGCTCGCAGCGTTGAGCATCACCTCGTCGATACCCTGCTTGGGTGGCCGAAACAGCCCCAGACTGGCAGACAACTGCCCCTGGGGATCGAGATCGATCAGGGTGACATGCTTGCCATGCTGGGCCAGCGCATGCCCGAGGTTCGCAGTAACCGTGGTTTTACCGACTCCACCTTTCTGGTTGATTACCGCAATCGACTTCATTGGCAGTCCCAGACTCCATGCTCAGCCGATAACGTCAAGAACACCCAACTCGTCAGGGTCGAGCAACTTGTCCGTATCCAGCAGAATCACCATACGCTGATCCTGATTGACCATCCCGAGAATGTAGCGGGTGTTGATTTTGGCCCCCAGATTCGGTGCGTTGCGGATATCCTTGACCGATACATCCAGCACGTCTGAAACACTGTCCACCACCATACCAATGATGTGCGAGCTGCCATTCACTTCCGCGGCTATCACAATTGTCACGGTGGTTGGCGTGTACTCGATGCTCTTTAAATTGAAACGACTTCTGAGATCGATAATCGGCACGATGGTCCCGCGAAAATCCAGCACCCCCTTCACATACTCCGGGGTATCCGGGAGCGGCCTGACCTCTTCCCAGCCTTTTATCTCCTGCACCTTGAGGATATCCACGCCATAATCCTCTCCGCCCAGAGTAAAACTCAGGTATTGACCACCCTTTGCCACTGCCACTTCACCACTCATCGATCTTTACCTCAGGCCCTTGCAGAAAACCACAATGCTCAATCACACCCTGGTTAGAACTCTTCCCACTCATCACCATCGTCATCTGATGCCGCCACCGCCGCCACCTTGACCGCTGCGGCAGGCGCCGAAGGACGGCGCGGAGCCGGCGGCTCCACCCTGCCAGGCCGTGGGGCCGCAGGTGCTACTGCTTTATGTACGCTTTCAACCGGCGGCCTTCTGCCGCTTGCGCGGGAAACGGCAAAGAAGCTCATCAGTTTGTCCATCTCCATCGCCTTCTCGCTCATCGAAGCCGAGGCGGCGGAAGTCTGCTCGGCAAGCGCCGCGTTTTGCTGGGTTACTTCATCCATGCTGGTAACGGCCTGATTGACCTGATCGATACCGGCCGACTGCTCGGCGCTGGCGGCGGCAATTTCGGAGATGATGTCGCCCACTTTTTTCACACCATTGACGATCTCTTCCAGGGTCGCGCCTGAATCATTCACCAGTTGCGCACCAACATTGACCTTTTCAGCACTGTCGTTGATCAACTCCTTGATCTCTTTTGCGGCTGTCGCGCTGCGCCCCGCAAGATTTCTGACTTCAGTGGCCACCACGGCAAATCCCCGTCCCTGCTCGCCGGCACGCGCCGCTTCAACCGAGGCGTTCAAGGCCAGCAGATTGGTCTGGAAGGCAATCTCATCGATCACACCGATGATTTCAGCAATTTTCCCTGAGGATGAATTGATCGCCTCCATCGCCTGCACGGCACGACTGACCACATCACCGCCCTTCTCTGCGGTCTGGCGGGCGCTGGCCGCCAGCTGATTCGCCTGCTGGGCATTATCCGCGTTGTTTTTAACGGTGCTGGTAAGTTCCTCCATGCTGGAGGCGGTCTCTTCCAGGGCGCTCGCCTGCTGTTCCGTGCGTGCCGAGAGATTGTTGTTGCCTGCCGATATTTCATTGGCTGCGGTGGTGATCACCTCGGCCGAGTCGCGCATCTCAGAGACAATCTGCTCAAGACGGCTCATGGTCTCGTTGACATCCTGCTTCACAGCGCCGAATTTACCTTCGTATTCATTGGTGATCGGCTTGGTCATGTCGCCCCTGGCCATGCTGCTCATTGCCGTTGCGATATCATCAAACACCTGCTCCACGACTGTGATGAAGGAGTTGATACCATCACCCAGTTCCTTGAAGAAACCGGTTTTGTTCATCAGGTCGATACGCTTGGTCAAATCACCCGCTTGCGCCGCGACGACGATACTGTCGATCTCTTCCTCGACCGCCACTTCTGCCGTCCGATCGGTCCATTCGACGGCGGTGCCAAGCCGATGACCACTTTCATCGACCACGGGATTGGCCACCACACGCAGGGTGCGCCCGCCAATCTTGATCTCCGAGGCATAGCTGGCCGCCAGTGATTCAAGCAGTTTCCGCTGATGTGAGGGGTTCTTGTGGAACTGGTCGATGTTACTGCCCAGCAGCACACTGGCATCAAACTCCGGCAGGTCTTTGCGAATATCGCTTTCCGCATCCTTGAACAGCTGCTCCACGGTCTTATTCATGTAGATGATATTCAGCTCAGGATCGGCCATCATCACCGAGCTTGAGACGTTATCCAGGGCCGTTTTGATCCTGATTGCCGCCGAAGCCTGTTCCCGTGCATCCATTACATCAAAGCCCAGCTTGATCTGCGTCGACTTGATCGATTGCAGCAGGTCGCCCAGTTCATCATTCCGGGTCACATCCACCCAGTCGAAATAGTTGCCCTCGGAGATCTGCAACAGCTTTTCTCTTGCATAAATCAGCGGCTTGGTCACATAGGAGGTGAGCGACAGTCCGAACAGCAGCGTCATCACCGACATTGCGCCGAGGATGCCGTAGACATAGATATTGGGCACGCCCAGATAGATCATCCCCGCCAGGGCCGCAAATGCAGCCACCGTCAGCACCACCGTTGCCGCCAGCAGTGTTCTGATCCTGATGCCCTTGAATTTTTCTATAAGCCTGGCAACACCCCTGTTTTCCAGTGTGGCCTTTTTGGCGTTGACATCGCGGTAAAGCGCCTCTGCCGATGCAATCTCCTCGCGGGAGGGTTTGGTGCGCACCGACATATACTCATTCACCCTGCCGCTTTGGGAGAGCGGCGTGACATTGGCTTTTACCCAGTAAAAATCACCGTTCTTGCAGCGATTCTTGACAATACCCGTCCAGGGCTTGCCGGAATTCAGGGTATCCCACAAATCCTGAAAGGCTTCCGGCGGCATGTCGGGATGACGAACCATATTGTGGTTTTTGCCCAGCAATTCCGATTCTGCGTAACCACTGATCTCGATGAAATCACGATTACAATAGGTAATGCTGCCTTTCAGGTCTGTCTTGGAAACCAGGATAGACCCATCCTTCATGAAATGTTCTTGGTCGGTTACCGGCTGATTGACTTTCACGCTCTGTCACTCCAGTTTGTATTACTTTCGGGCCCTGTGTCAGGCCTCATCAAATTCGTCATTTTCCCGCCCTGCAGGCGGCTGCAACTTATCCACATCCAGCAGCATGATCATCTTGCCGCCGGCCGATGCCAGCCCGGTGATGAATTCCGTATCCAGGCGGGAGCCAAAATCAGGCGTTGCCGCAATATCCTTTGCCGTCGCATTGAGAACATCGGATACACCATCGACCACCACGCCAACACTCTTTTCCGAATACTCATCGAGCACCTTCAGCACGATCACCACCGTGGCCTTATCGTAGTCCCGTCCCGGCATACCCAGGCGTTCACGCAAATCAAAAATCGGGACAATGGAACCCCGCAGGTTAAGTACGCCTTTCACATAGCCAGGCTGATTGGGTATGCGCGTGACCTGCTCCCAACCCCGGATCTCCTGGACACGCAGAATATCCACGCCATAGTCTTCCGCACCAAGGAGAAATGTCAGGTACTCCGCCCCCACGGACTCGAGATCCATTTCTGGCTGGGGCACCCTGGTTCCCTGCGTTTTCAATGCCTCTGACATGTTCACTCCGATCCGTTAATCATGCGGATTTTCTCAGGCTTTCCAGCGGTTTTTTCTCGCTGGCCAGACGGATGATTCCCGGGATATCCAGAATCAGCGCGACCGAGCCATCACCCAGAATCGTTGCCCCGGAGATGCCGTCAACGCGGCGATAGTTGGCTTCCAGAGACTTGATCACCACCTGCTGCTGGCCAATCAGATCATCAACAAACAGGCCACAGCGCTTGCCATCGCCCTCGACCACAACCAACAGGCCATCCACCAACTCGGAGGCGTTCACCGAGTCGATGCCAAAAATCTCATGCAGGCGCACGATCGGCAGGTACTCATTTCTCAGCTTGAAGGTCTCGCCACGGCCCGCCACCAGGTTGATCATCTCGCGTTTCGGCTGAATCGATTCAATGATCGAAACCAGTGGCACGATATAGGTTTCATCCCCGACCGAAATGGTCTGACCGTCGAGAATCGCCAGGGTCAGCGGCAGCCGGATAATAATCGCGCTGCCCTCGCCCAGTTCGGATTCAATCTCGATATTGCCACCCAGCTCGTTGATATTTCTGCGCACCACGTCCATACCGACACCACGCCCGGAAACGTCACTCACCTGGTCGGCGGTGGAAAAGCCGGGTTGAAAAATCAGTTCGTAAATCTGCTGGTCGCTGAGGTTATGGTCTTCCGGAATCAGGCCGCGCTCGACCGCCTTGCTCGCAATCCGGTCACGGTCCAGGCCTTTGCCGTCATCGCGTATTTCGATAATGATATTGCCGCCACGATGGGCCGCATTCAGGTGCACAGTCCCGGTTTCCGGCTTGCCAGCGGCCTTGCGCACCTCGGGCATCTCGATACCATGATCCAGGCTGTTGCGCACCAGATGGACCAGCGGGTCGCCGATCTTTTCGATCACCGTCTTGTCCACTTCGGTATGTTCGCCGCTCATTTTCAGTTCGATCTTTTTGCCCATCTTGGTGCTCAGATCATGAACCAGGCGCGGAAAACGACTGAAGGTAAAACTGATCGGCAGCATGCGAATCTGCATGACACTCTCCTGCAGTTCCCGGGTATGCCGCTCGAGCTGGGCCAGACCGTCCTGCAGGCGCTCAACCCGATCCATACCAAAATCCTCACCCAGCAGACTGAGCATGGACTGGGTAATGACCAGTTCGCCGACCATGTTGATCAGGCCATCTATCTTGTTGATGTCGACCCGGATCGAGCTGGAACCGCCGGCGGCGGGGCCATTACGACGGTCGCCTTGCCTGCGGTCAACCGGTGCGCGCCGGTCGTCGTTACGACGATCACCCTTGCGCCGCTCGTCCTGTTCAGGAACCGGAGCCGCAGCCACGGGTTGAACGGCCAGCGGTGCAGCCTGGGGTTGGGCTTCAGTCGCGGCCTCTGGGTAGATCGGTGCTACCGACAGGTCGCAATCATCCTCGACCCAATCGAACACATCCGCCACGGCGCTTCTGTCCACCTCGCCATGCAGCGTGATCTCCCAACTGAGAAAACACTCCTCGGGATCGAATTCCGCAAAGCGAGGCACCAGGGAGGCATCGCCCTTGACCTCGGTATCACCGAGCTCAGCCAACTCGCGGATAATCCGCAGTGGATCATTGCCGGTACGCATCATGTGTGAGTGCGGCCGAAACACGATATGCCAGCCACTGGGAGTCACATCGTCCACAGCGGCCGTGGTCGTCTCCTGTTGCGGATCGACGGCTGCCTGGTTACGCAGGATGGCCTCAAGCTCATTCTGCTGGGAACGGACTTCGTCAGCATCGATCTCATCGCCGGCCGATACCGACTTCAGCATCTCCCGCAGCACATCGACCGAACGCAGCAACGCCTCGACTGCCTGGGCGGTCACCGCCCTTCGGCCGTCGCGCATCTCATCCAGCAGGGTCTCCATGACATGGGTGAAGCTGGCAATTTCACTGAAACCAAAGGTTCCACTACCGCCCTTGATGGAATGCGCGGCACGAAAAATGGCGTTGATCTCTTCCGGATCAACGGTACCGGGATCCATATTCAGCAACCCGGATTCCATTACATCAAGTCCTTCGATGCTCTCCTCGAAAAACACCTGATGGAACTGCGCCATGTCAATTACCATTAATCCGCCCCCTGCAATTTACAGACGAAGGTTTCTATTGCGGCCTCGTCGGCGCGCCATGTCAATTACCATTAATCCGCCCCCTGCAATGCCGTTTACACCCAGTCATCTGACTAGCGGATGACTTTTTTCACGGTATTGAGTAACTGCTCCGGATTGAACGGCTTTACAATCCAGCCGGTCGCACCGGCCGCCTTGCCCTGCTGCTTCTTTTCCGGACTGGACTCGGTGGTCAGCATCAATAGCGGGGTAAATTTATAGGTGGGCAGAGTACGCAGGTTTTGAATCAGGCTGATGCCATCCATATTGGGCATATTCACATCGGTAATGACCAAATCCACACTGCGGGTTTTGGCGATACCCAACGCTTCCACACCATCTGCCGCTTCCAATACCTCGTATCCCGCACCCTTTAGGGTGAATGAGACCATTTGACGCATCGAGGCGGAATCATCTACTGCAAGAATGCTTGCCATGCTTCTTCTCCCGGGTTGGCATGCTAAATAGCCAAGTCATAAAGCTGTAATCTGTTGATATCAGGTCCGGCCAGGCAGCACTCCCACAGGATGAAACTGCCCTGCAAACCTGACTGTGAAATGGATAACGGCGTTGGGGATTAAAACTTTAACAATCGATGTGATTTTTTTTCCCTGGGGAACAGCGGGACAATGGATGAATTGGATTCTTATTTGACCGGTCTTCAGCCTCTGTCATGGGCCGAAACGGATAGTTGAGAGGAGGCGTGGATAGAACTACGCTAACTACCCCCACAGACCGGATCAATCGAGATTGCCTTTAGCGCCGACTCAATTGCCGTAGAATCAACGGCTGCGAAGTCATTTTCGCAGAATGTGGTGAAACCGCCTGCCATCTCGTACCAGGCAAATCCGCTGCTCCACGCCGGGGTTAAATCACTGCCTTGTTTCAAGCGTGGCAGGCAATAGAGCACGCCGGGCAGATAGACCAGGTTGTAGCCGACATTGCGGTGGTGCAGTTCACGGATAAATCGCCAGGATGAAGCGGCCGAATCAAAACGGAAACAGGCTGCCGGATAGAGTATTTCACCCCCGTTGTGCACCCAGCGTGAATCAGCGACCGGCAGCACCTGATCACGCTGGAACATGTGGAAGTGGAGATGATTCACCGACGCACAGGCCCCATAGCTGTTGTAGCCGAACCCTATGCCCGGCAGGGTCTTCGCCAGGATCTCGTTCAGTTTCCAGATATACTCGTTATCCTCCTCGAACAGCAGTTGTGGGCGCTCCTTGCGCGGCTCCGGCACCAGCAAACCATGCAGATCGACAAACGGGAATTTGTTGTAAAACAGCGCACAGTTGCGCCCGGCAAGCCAACCCCGCCAGAGGATCTCCTTGCGCAGATAGGGGCGGTTAAAGTTGAAGCCATCGGGATTATAGCGGGTGGAGATCACCTCGATGTTCTCCGCGGTGATGCGTGCGGGGCGAAACGAGCGCAGATGATTGAACTGCAACTCCCATCGCCCCGGAAACCTGAACTCGGTGAGCTTCAGACGTGCGATTCCCACCGCAACCAGCTGCCGGAAAACCTCCAGGTCATCACCGGCGTCATCCAGCACCAGGCCACAGGCCTCACGCTCGAGAAACTCGGCCCTTAACCGCTGGTACTTGTGACGCAGTGGGCCCTCGAGCTGCTTCCAGACCCGCGCATCGAAACTGGCGTTGGCGAGCACCAGAATAAAGGTTCCCAGCTCATCATAGTCACGCAACATCCCCGCCAGGTGGTGCTCAAAGGCGCTGCGGAACTCCTGCGGAGAGTTAAACAGAGCAGACGACATTGTCCGGAGGCTTCCCGCCGCTAACCGTCAGCACAGGAACGATTCCAGCCTCAAACCCCCAGGCAGAACAAAATCCAGCACAGTGTCGGTAAATGAATCCATCGAAAATATTGACCTATTTTTTCTGCTCCGGCTTTTTCGGCTCGGGAACCGGATCATAGCCCCCTTCATGAAACGGATGACAGCGGGAGATGCGTTTGATACCCAGCCAGAGTCCCTTGGCCGCCCCGTGCCGCTCTATTGCCTCCTGGGTATAGCTCGAACAGGAGGGATGGTAGCGGCAATTATTACCCAGAAAGGGGCTAATGAGGTAACTGTAGCCCTTAATCAGGGCGATGAGTGCACCTTTGAGCGGATTCATCACGGCTGCGTCCGATTACAACAACGGGCGCATCGCCCGGTGACCTCGACAACCCGGTCCTCGGCCTGAAAGCCACAGGCCGCCACGGCCTGCCCGAGCGTCTGGTCGATACCGCGATCCTCCAGCTCCTCGACCTCGCCACAATCCCTGCAGATGAGGAACTGGCTGTCGTGGGGGGATTGCGGGTGGGTGCAGCCGATGAAGGCGTTAAGGGACTCAAGACGATGCACCAGCCCCTGTTGCAGCAGGAAATCGAGGGCGCGATAGACGGTCACCGGTTTCGCGGAAGGCAGTTGCTGGCGCAACACATCAAGCACCTCGTAGGCACCCATCGGTCGGGCCTGCTGGCAAAGGATCTGCAAAACCTGGCGGCGCTGGCTGGTCAAGCGCACATCCATCTGGCGGCAGATGCCCTCAGCCAGTGACAAGGCCGTTTGGTAATCCGTGTCATGCTGTTTCATAGGGACACTCCGGGCAACCCCAAACCTCAATTGGCGCCATTGGCATACCTGGCTCTGTTTCTTTGCCAGGTGATGGTGAAAATGGTGGACAGGATATAGGCGGCGCCCGCAACCAGGATGATCGTCGAACCGGCTGGCAGATCAGGCGAATACGATATCATCAGGCCGAGGACCGAAAAACAGATGCCCAGCAGGGTTGCCAGCAACATCATCTTGCCCAGGCTCTTCACATACTGCCCGGCGATGGCAGCCGGCAGGGTCAGCAGCGCGATCACCAGAATCAGTCCCACCACCTGGATCAGCAACACCACGGTCACCGCCACCATGCAGAGCAGCAGCAGATAAAAGAAGGTGACCGGCACACCGCGCAGCCGCGCGAATTCCTCATCGAACGAGACCGCGAGAAACTGCCGGTAACAGAGCAGCACGACACCCGCTATCAACAGATCCATCAACCCCATACCCCAGAGTTCGGCAGTCGTCACCATCAGAATATTCCCGAAAAGATAGCTGAGCAGGTTGACGTTGTAGCCAGGCGTCTGGGAGATAAACAAGATACCGGTCGCCATGCCTATCGCCCAAAAGGCGCCGATCAGGGTATCCTCGCGCTCCTTCCACTGCAGGCTCACCCAGCCGATGAGCAGCGCCGCCAGCAGGGCGGTCACCAGCGCCCCGCCAATCGGGTTCAGGCCGAGATAGAGCGCAATTCCCATGCCGCCCAGCACCGTGTGGGAGATGCCCCCGGCGAGAAAGCCGATGCGCATGACAACCACGTAGCTACCGATAATCCCGCAGCCGATACTGGCCAGCACGCCACCGATCAGCGCATGCTGGAGAAATTCGTGCTGCAGGATGGCCTCAAAAAACGTCATAACCGCTCCCTTCAGTGATGATGGACATGCTCGACCATGTGCACATCTGAGCCGTATAGATCACTGATCATCTGGCCATCGATGGCGGCGGTGTGGTGACACATCAACGTGCGGTTCAGGCAGGCCACCCGGTCCACGTACTGGGAGATGAAGCCGATATCGTGGGAGACCACGATGATGGTCATGCGCTGGTTGATCTACTTGAGCAGATCGAAGATGTCGGTCTCGACCCGCATATCAATGTTTGCGGTCGGCTCGTCCAGGATCAACACACGCGGTTCACAGGCCAGGGCGCGGGCCACCAGCACCCGCTGCAACTGCCCGCCTGACAGGGTCGATAACTGGCGATCCTTCAGACTGAATATTTCTGTCTCGCGCATGGCACGGGCAGCCACCTGGTAATCCTGCCGGCCATAACCGCCCAGAATGCGCCCCTGCCCCAATCGGCCCATCAGTACCGTCTGTTCCACCGTGATCGGAAAATCGCGGCTGAAGGCTGGATACTGGGGGACATAGCCGAGATGCCTGCACCCCCTTTTCGGGCTGACACCCAACACCCGGATTTCGCCTTTCACTGGATCGAGCAACCCGAGGATTAGCTTTAACAGCGTGCTTTTGCCCCCGGCATTGGGACCGACGACCCCGAGAAATTCGCCGTCCGGGATATCCAGCTCAACCGATTCGATCACCCGCGGACCGTCATAGGAGAAGCTGAGATTCCTGATCTGTATCACCGGCTGTTTATCCACCGCTCTCTCCCGTGATGGCATCTACAATCCGGTTCAGGTTATCCAGATAGTCCTCCGCCAGCGGATCAATGGCGAGCACCCTGCCGCTGATCTCCTGGGCAATCGATTCGGCCTGACTATGGTCAAACTGTTTCTGAATAAAGATCACTTTTATACCTTCCTCCTTCGCCTGTCCGATCAGTCTCGCCAGGGTCCTGGCGCCCGGTTGCTTGCCTTCCGCCTCGATCGGGATCTGCTGCAGATGGTACTCATCGGCGAAATAGCCCCAGGAGGGGTGAAACACCATGAAACGGCGATGCTGCAGCTTTTCCAGGCGGGCATGGATCTGCGTATTCAAGTGATCCAGTTCCGTGGCCAACTGTTGATAGTTGTCACGGTAGAGATCGGCATGTTGCGGATCGAGCTCACCCAGCCGCCTGGCCAGGTTTCTGGCCATCTCGCTGTACAGTCGCGGGCTCATCCAGATATGGGGATCCGCGCCCTTGCCATGATGATGCGTAGCGTCATAGTCGTGGTGGTGCCCGCCAGCAGGTTCCATCTCCCGCAACTCCAACCCTTCACGGGCATCCAGCAGCGGCAGCTGCGGATTGATCGAGAGGACCTTCGGCAGCCAGACATCCTCGAAGTGCACGCCTACCCGGTAATAGAGCAGTGCGGTTTTCAGCCCCGCCATCTGGCGCGGCTTCAGCTCGTAGGTCGCCGGACTCTCCCCCGGACCCACCATCACACTGACCTGGAAATTGCCGCCGCCAATACGATCCACGAGAAATTTCTGTGGCAGGATACTGACATACACCGTGGGCTTTTCCGCCACTTGGGCAAAAGAGAGGCCCTGCATACAAAACAGCATCAGCAAAAGCGTTACAGGTCTTGACCAGGGGTACATGCACAATCCCGATTGAATATTCCAGGAAACAATAATGTTATGTTATCACATATCATTCAAATGCAAGCATCCATGCACACCGGATCACATCATATCTGCTAGGATTGCTGGGAACAGAAACCGACCCTGCCCCATGCCCCACTCAAAACTGATTCTCACCCCATCGCCCGAAGCCGCCTTACCCCCTACCGGGCAGGTTGTGGAGAGGCTCAGCGCCATCGGTCTGACCAGAGAAACCCGCGCCACCGATGTAGCCGGGCAGGCGGCTTATCTCGCAGGTGACCGTTTCCTGCAACTGATCACCTTCCTGGGCTGTTCACCCTTCGTACGCCTTGAACCGGAACACCCGGACGATAGCGAGTTCAGCCACATTCGCATCAGGGGTCCCTTTGCAGAACCGCTCTTCCGCTCTGGTCCCAACACCACCCCACCCAGATGTCCGGTGTGCCGTCATCGCTACGTTCACTGGAGGGAACTGGCCGAACAAGACAGTTTTAATTGTGAGGGATGCGGAGCGAATCTATCCATGCCCACCCTGAACTGGCGCCAAAGTGCGGGCACTGGGCGACTGTTCATCTAGATCTGGGGGGTGTTTCCGGGCGAGGCCGTTCCCTCAGCTGAGCTGATCAGCGCGCTCGAAGCTCTGGGTTGCCGCTGGGACTATTTTTACCTTCAGGAGTGACGCTGCCTCACAGGGTGGCGCAGCAGTTCTTGCCACTGCCTTTGGCCTGGTACATCGCCTGGTCTGCACGTTCAAAGATGGACTCCACCGTGTCCCCCTCCCTGAACTCGGTCAGGCCGCAGGAGATGGTCACCTGCACCTTGTTGCCGTTGCTGTGAAATCCGCTTTTGCCGATGGCCTGGCGAATTGATTCGGCGAGTTGTTTCGACTCATTCAGGCTGGCGCCGATATGCAGCATGACGAACTCCTCGCCGCCATAGCGGGCGACAAAATCCGTCTCCCGCAAACGCTGCTTGAGCAGGTTGCCGATGACCGCCAGCGCCTTGTCCCCGGAACGATGACCAAAGCGATCGTTGATCCCCTTGAAATCGTCGATATCCCAGACCAACAGGCTGACCGGTTGGCCGAAGCGCTTCCAGCGGACATACTCCTGGTGCAGTCGTTGATCATAGGCGAGACGATTGGGCAGGCCGGTCACGCTGTCGGTGGTCGCCTTCTGATGGGCATCCACCACCTTTTTGCGCAGCTCTTCTGATTCCAGCTCGACATGCCGGAGGCGGTCGCGTAGCTGCAGCTCGATATGTTCGGCCTGCTCGTGGAGTTGCATCTCCTCGGCGATGTGGCTGTCCATGTGATGCTTCAACACGTTCAGGTGTGTCTCCACATCGCTTCTGAGTTGCTGGATGCTGCTGGCCCCGCTCACCGACGCATGGATGCTGCCAATGTCATCATTCACCTGCTGGTCAAAGCGCTTGACGCTCTCCAGGGATTCGCGACGACAATCCTGACCATCCTGGATATGCCTGTCGATCTCCTTCAGCCGATCGGTCAGCTCAACCAGAAATCCCTCTGTGTGATAAATCTCCTGCTGGATATCCCGCAGCATGGCCGAGATCAGATCCATGAGATCCTCGAGCACCTCCCCCCAGACATCCTGCTGCTTAGCGCCCGACAGGCGGTCCTTTAGATGCGCGATGTCCTGGCCCATCTGCTCCGGCCAATTCAGTCTCTCCAGCAGGGTCAGCAGTCGTTCATTGGGTTCGTGGCCTGCATCAGAGGAGGTCCCCTGTCTGGCAAACAATCGCCCCAGCAAGCCCTTGCCCTTTGTGGCCGCCTCGGGTTGCGAGATCAGCTCCAGAAGCTGATCAAGCTGTTGATCAGACACCCCCTCAGGATGTGCCAGACACGCCTTCACCAGCCGTTGCAGGGCCTGGTTATGGCTGGCACTCAGGGAGATTCTGGAGAGCAGCCGGGAGAAGGGATCGGCAGCGCCGGACTGACTGGTTGCGCGGGGTTCGTCGGGATGCAGAATGGCGTTGGACAACTGCTCGAGGCGCTCCAGCTGGGAGGCCTGCACACCCTTCTTTACGCCATCCCGGAGCTTGTTGAGATGGGGATCGAGTTGCGGGTTGAAACCGCTGGCAGCAAGGGTCAGGCGGATAATCGTGCGGCAGAGCAGTTTCTCGGTACTCTGCTGGGCGGCCAGTTCCGTTTCACGTTGCAGCTGCAGCGACTGGTATCGTTCCTGCCATTCCCGGTCGTTGTCGCCGCTGCTACTCATCTAGGCTGCCAGGTTGAGGTTGTCAGGGATGATGATATCTATCCCAATCGGCAGGTGATCCGAGAAGGGATAGTCCAGCACCCGGGCATTTTCAATATGCAGCGACTCGGACACCAGGATATGGTCGATCTTGCGCATCGGCCGCCAACTGGGGAAGGTGCTCTTTTCGCAGGATGGCTCCTGGAGGTTGATGTTGTCCATCAGGTATTTCATCTCGCTCGATTCACAACCACAGTTGAGATCACCCATCAGCACCACATGTGGCATGGATTTCACCAGCTGGCTGACAAACGAAATCTGGCGCAGGCGCGCACGCTTGCTCAGGGCGAGATGCATAATACACACTGTCAGCCCGTCATCACCCCCGTACTGACAGACTATCACCCCGCGACCGCGCAGTCCCGGCAGGCGATACTCCTGCACATCCGAAGGTTTGAAGCGGCTGAGCACACCATTACTGTGCTGGGCGATATTGCCGATACGGCGATTGATCTGCTTGAACCAGTGGGGAAACCCCGCCCGGTGGGCGAGGTACTCGGTCTGATCGACGAAACCACTGCGCAGACTGCCGGAGTCCACCTCCTGCAGCCCGACAATGTCATACTGGCCGATCAGGTCGGCGATTTGATTCAGATTCTGTAAACGCGCCCGGTTGGGCAGCACGTGCTTCCAGCTATGCGTCAGATATTGACTGTAATGCTGGGTATCCACCCCGGTCTGGATGTTATAACTCAGCAACCTCAATCTGTCAGGATGAGCACGATTTATCACAGTTCCCCACTGAGTTGTTATTGTTGCGATTTGGCACCCTTCTCTTCACGAGCCCGGTCGATCAAATAATCCGTGACCTGCATCATCAGGTTACCTTCGAGACCGCCGGTCCGGTATTTTCCATCCACCACGATAGCCGGCACCCCGCGGATGTCGAAACGCTCGGCCAGCACCGCTGCCCGGCGTGCCTGGGTCTGCACAGCGAATGACTTCATCGCCTTGCGGTAGGCCTCTATATCGACATCTTGCGACGCCAGAAAGGATTCCATCTCCTCCTGGGTGTTCAGCTTCATGTTGTCGGTGTGAATGGCACTGAAAATCTTATCATGCAGTTGCTCTGCAAGGCCCATCAATTTCAAAGCATAGAAGGTTTTTGCATGCATGATCACGTTCGGCCGATTGAACATCGCAGGAATTGACACGTAATCGACATTATCGGGCTTTTTCTCCAGCCACTTGTTCAAGTGCGGCTCGAGCTGATAGCAATGTGGGCAGGCATACCAGAAGAACTCGACAACCTGCACACGGTCGCCTTCCCCGCCCGGTTGTTCTGGAATGATCGAGAAGTAGTGCAACTCCTCCTCAAACTGACTGACTTCCTGGGCCTGCACAAGCACCGTTGATACCAACAGTGCCAGCAACATCAATGCCAACGCGACTAATCGCTTCTTCATCATCACACCTCTAAAGTGGGTTTGCGGCCGTTGGGCCACGAATCTTGAGTCTAACAACACACCTGCGGCTTGCGTAGGGGGCAAGACACCCAAATTGTGACAAAGGCCAGGGCAAAGGGTTCAAAAAATCCCGGGATACCCTGATAGCCTATTGACACTATGCCGTAATAAAAAAGGGTGGCCAGAGGCCACCCCTTTACACACGATTGCCGGAATCGGTCAGCGCCTAGTGCAGACCCTGCACATACTGCGCGACAGCGGCGATTTCCGCATCGGTCATTTGGGCTGCGACACCCTGCATCATCTTGGCGGTATCGTTATTGCGCTCACCGGAGCGGAAGTCCTTCAGCGCCTTTTCCAGATAAGCGGCATGCTGACCGCTGATACGCGGGAAGTTGGCCGCTGGATTGCCGATTCCGGTGGGGCCGTGGCAGGCCATACAGGCCGCGACACCGGTGGTGGTGTTGCCGGCGCGGTACATCTGCTCGCCCAGTTCCACCTGATCTGCAGCGGCGGTGCCTGTGGATTGGCTCTGGCTGCTGAAATAGGCGGCAAGATCCAGAACGTCCTGGTCGGTCAGCGGTGTGGCCATCGGGCTCATCAGGTCATTCTTGCGCGCACCCGCCTTGAAATCGGTCAATTGCTTGATGATGTAGGCGGGGTGCTGACCGGCCAGCTTGGGCCAGATTGGATTGGGACTGTTGCCGTCGGGACCGTGGCAGGCCAGACAAGTGGCAGACTTGGTCTTACCTGCCTCCGCATCTCCTGCCGCCTGAACGCCGTTTACTGTGAGTGCCAAAACTATGGAAACTGAAACAAGCCACTTGTTCATGGTCAAACCTACTGAAATTGACTGAAAAAAATTCACCTGCAAAACGATCCTGCTCTTTCCCCGAGCAGAATTCGAGAAATGCGCGTCAGGCCGGGTCTCAGCACGAATAACCAGTAGATGCCTGATCCTGCGAGTCCAAAAATCCGAAAATCGGCCGCCCAATCCACATTTTTTGAGGCATAACCGCCCACACCTGGGCAAAAAAAGCCGTGCATATATACCAGAGCCGGGGCCCAACGGTCAAATCAGAAGTGCTTATCCCGACCAGATTATTTCTTAATCAGAACCTTACAACGCGCTGATTTAAAACTGATTATCCAATCAATCAGGGCGCTCTCCAGGGTCTGAAAATTTCGCGGCCAGGGCCGGATCGACGGATCGCAGATGGAGATCGCGTTGGGGAAACGGAATCTCTATGCCCGCCGCCTTCAGCGCCTTATGCAGCGAGATATGGATATCATGAGTGACCGGCAGGCGTTTACTGCGATCGTTGACAAAGACATAGATCGAATAATCCAGAGAACTATCGCCAAACCCGACAAAGAACACCGCCGGTGGCGGTTCCTGCATGACATCCGGCCGCGACACCACGGTATCCCTGATCACCTGATAGGCCTGTTCTGCATCCGAACCATAGGCGATACCCACCTTGATCACGACCCGGGTGACGGTGTCGGTGAGCGTCCAGTTGACCAGCGCATCGGTGAGAAATTTCACATTCGGTACCACCAACTCCTTGTTGTCCCAGTCGGTGATGGTGGTCGCGCGCATCCTGATGCGCGACACGGTCCCGCTGATGTCACCCACTGTAACGGTATCGCCTACCCGCAACGGCCGTTCGAACAGCAGGATCAGTCCCGAGAAGAAACTGGAGAATATCTCCTTCAAGCCAAAGCCGAGACCCACGCCCATGGCGGCGACCAGCCACTGCACATCGCCCCAGCTCATGCCCACCATACTGAAGAAGGCGAAGGTGCCGGTCCCGTAGATCACATAGCTGCTGATCATGGAGATGGCATAGCGGTTGCCGGCCGACAGGGACAGGGGCTGGAGCAACGCGAACTCCAGCAGGCCCGGCAGATTTCGGCCCGCGGCAAGGGTAAGCCCAAACACCAGTATCGCCATTATCCCATCCCAGAGGGAGACCGGAACAACCTGCCCGCTTCCACCCAGGTGTTCCCACAGGACCAAATCGTCGAGCTTCGCCAGGGCAGGCATCAATTGCGCCCAAAGCAGACCGAGTACAACCACCGCTGAGGCAAAGGCAATGATATGCAGGATACGGCGGGTCTGTTCGCTGATCGCCGCCAGCTTGACCTCTTCCAGTTCGTGGATATCTGGAATCCCCTCGCCGCCTGCAGCGCCGCCTGACGCCTCTTTTGCCGCCCGCGCCTCCAGCGCCGCCTGACGCTTGGCCAGCGCACGGGAAAAGGCAAGGCGCCGATCGGTCACCAGCACCCAGCGGATGGAGAGGTTGTAGATAAAATAGCTGCCGCTGGCGATGATAATTGACCAGAACAGCAGGCTCTCCAGGGTCAGCGCACTGAAGTAATAGCCCTCAAACGCCAGCCCGAACAGTAACAGGCAAAAACCCATGGCCAACGGGTACCAGAGCAGGCTGGGCCGCCAGTCCTGACCGGCCTCGCGGCGTATCACCCCGCTCCAGGGGTTGAGTACACGATGAAAGAACACCCCGACCAGCAGCACGCTGACCAGGTAGGCAAGACGCCCAAGGGTGTTCTTGTATGCCTCGTCCAGCTGCCACTCGGTGATGCCCACGATGAACACCAGCGGCATCAGCAACGGCACCAGCCAATTGAGATTGCGCCGGTAGATGGTAATGGTCTGCGCCTTCCAGCGGAAATGCGCCTCGGCCAGACCATGCTGAACGAAGAAGTAGCGTAGCAGCTGCATCAGCAGGAAAAACACCGCAATCCGGCGCACCCCGACGGCCACCGCATCGATAAACGCCTCGGGATCGCTGCGTACCAGCAGCAGCGCCACCATGGCGACCAGAATCACCCACGGCAAGGCCAGCAGAAAGGTATAGACCGTCGCTTTGACGGTCAGGAAGAAGCTGTCCCGGGTAACGTTGCCGATGGATTGCGAGATCTCTTCAAGTACAGCCATAAGGCGCTTTCTCGCCCGAAACAGGGCCAACACAAGCAGCACCAGCAGTGTGGTTCTGACCGGATTCTGCGTGGCACTGCCGATCATGCCGTTGACCGCACTCATCCAGTTGTCCGCTGACAGAAACCAGCCGAAGGTCAACAAGGCCCCACCGAAGGTGGAGAGGTCCATCCGACCTGTGCTGGGGGTCCACACCAGATGGCGATCAAGCAGCCTGCCGTACTGATCCACCTTGTCACTCAGCTGCAGCCGGTCGAGAATGATGTCGCTCAATTCCGACTCGTAGCGCGAGTAGACCGTCTTGAGTTTGTCCAGCAGGTCACGCCGGTCGGACAGCAGCTTGGCCAGTTCGGTCGTCAGCGTCTGACGCTCTTCGCTGTTCATGTCAGGCAGCCGGACCGCTCCCAGGGCCGCGGCCTCCTGCTCCTCGATGAGCAGCTGCTGGCGCTGCTCCTCGATCTGAAACTGCACCAGCCTGGCTTCGGATATCTCCTGGCGGCGCTGGCTGATTCTCTCCTCGATCCTGTTCAGATCGGGCAGCTCCTGACGCTGCTTGCGCAGCACCATGCCCAGCTTGGCATCCAACCCGACGATATCCAGCTGTTGCTGGATGCGATCGAGATTCTGCTGCACCAGCTTGAGCTGCGAGGAGACGCTCTCACGCGCCAGAATCACCTTGTCGATCTCCCGGCTGGCTCTTGCCAACTGTTCCGAAAGACCGGCATTCAGCTGGGCTGCATCGCGTAATAGCGGGTGTTTATCGTGGACCTCTTGCTGGGCCAGCTGGGTCTCCTGGCGAGCCTTTTCAACCTCGGCGCTCCTGCGTTGGTTCAGCAGCGTTTGCAGTGCCTGCTGACGCCTTTCAATCTGCTTGGATAGTTCACGCTCGCGCTCCAGAGTCAGGGCCATCTGCTCCTGACGCGGCGCATAGCTGAGGCGTTCCATCTCCAGACGATTGATCCGGCTCTTGATCGCATCCAATGAGGTAGTCTGATGAATCTGCCTGGCCCGTCCCTCGACATCATCACCGGTGATTGCCACCTTGCTCTTCGCCTCCAGCTCTTCCAGCTTCTTGCGAGCGGCCGAGAGATCGCTGCCACTCAGCTCAGGGCGCAACCTCTCCTTGCCCGCCTGCTCCTCCAGCACCGTCACCTTGCGCACCGCCACCTGGAGGTCGGCGGCAATTTGAGCATACAACTGCTCCAGCTCAGTGAGTGACTGATCACCGTCAACCTTGGGCTCCTGCTGAGCCAGCCTCTTGGCCGATTCCAGATCGTCCTGCATCTGCTTCAGCCGTTGCGGCGCCTCATCGATCGCCGCCTTGTAGCTGGCCGCCAGAAGCCGGTCTTCGCCAGCCTGTTTGATAAACCCCAAGGATTCCCGATAGAGCTCTATCGCCTTGGTGGTTGCGGCATCCTTCTCGGCAACCGCCTCAAGCTCCTTGAGCCGCTCCTCGATATCTGCAGCTGAAATGCTTTCGCTGACCGCAGCTACCAGTTGTAAATTAGTGGCAGGCGTTGCCGTGAGTGCAGCAGGCACCCAGAGCAGGCAAAGCAGAGGAAGAAGAAACATCAACAGGGGCCTGGTCAGCACAAAAAAATACCTGGATCAATTATTGTTAGATCATTAAAGACTAGGAAAGGCCAGAAGATTAGCCAAGCTATTTTGCGAGTTGAACCGGACCGGCCACCCACTGCGCATAGCGTTCGAGTAATCCGCCCTCCGGAAAGTTCATACTACCACGCCAAACTGTGGATTTAATTACACGCGGCTATTGAAAAAATGCACATTTTTCGGCCAAATGGGCAATCTGGCGCCGTTTTCCGACCACTTGAAAGTATAGAGCACCGCCCTGACCCCCTATGCGCATCTACATGCAGACACCCTACATTCCGCCCAATCCGATGCGGTTTTACCACCTGCACCTGCAGAAGGATCTTCTGGGTGGCTGGACCCTGGTCAGGGAATCGGGGCCGCAGGGCGGGCGCGGACAGTTGACCAAGACCCACTTCGACAGCTGGGATGCCGCCGAAGCGGCGATGATCAAATTCCGTGACGCGCAGATCAAGCGCGGCTACCGGGTGGTTTTCCGTGAAGGCCAACCATCGATATCGGAGAACGGCTAGGTACTGTCTCCCAAGCTCGCCCATCGGTCACATGGCTGCTCTCCCGCTCGCACGGTTTATCACCCTGCAGCAAAAACAGCCTATGATTGGAACCTGACCATCCAGCCACTGCCCGAACACCAGCCGACAGATGACAGAACTTTTTCAGCAGATACTTGATTGGGTGACGCTCCACCCGCTATGGGCGGGCATGGTGATCTTTGTGGTTGCCATGTCCGAGTCCCTGGCCATCATCGGCCTGCTCGTCCCTGGCGTGGTGATCATGTTCGGCATCGGCGCGCTGATAGCCACCGGCGCCATCCCCTTCTGGTCCGCCATGGGCTGGGCGGTCGCCGGGGCGGTAGTCGGCGACGGCCTCAGCTTCTGGCTCGGGTATCATTATCGGGATCGACTGCAGCATACCTGGCCTTTCAGCAAGCACCCGCACACCCTCGACCGGGGTGTCCGCTTCTTTCACAAATACGGCGGCAAGAGCGTGGCCTTCGGGCGCTTCTTCGGGCCGGTGCGGGCGGTCATACCCCTGGTTGCAGGCATGCTGGGCATGTCCACCCGGCGCTTTCTGGTGGCCAATATCCTCTCGGCGCTGGCCTGGGCCCCGGCCTATCTGCTGCCCGGCATGGTCTTCGGCGCCTCACTGGAGTTGGCCTCCGAGGTGGCGCTGCGACTGGTGACCCTGATTGTACTGCTGGCGGCATTGATCTGGTTTGCACTCTGGGCCATCAAGCTGGTATTCCGCCTGATCCAGCCCCACTCCTCGGCGATTATCCAATCCCTGTTGAACTGGAGCGAAATCCACCCAAAGCTCGGCGCCATCGCCGCCGCGCTGGCCGACCGGGACCACCCCGAAGCCAAGGGGCTCTCGATACTGGCTACCCTGCTGGTGGTCACCACCGGACTGACGGTGCTGATCTTCGGTGCGGTACTCCAGGGCGGGGCGTTGACCGGGGTTGACCAGACGCTGTTGCTGGCCTTGCAGAGCCTGCGCACGCCCTGGACCGATCACCTTATGGTCAGCCTGACCCGGCTGGCCGACGCCGAGGTGATCTACCCGCTGATGATCGCGGTCCTGCTCTATTTTCTCTGGCAGAGACATCCGCGCTCGGCAGTCTACTGGCTGGCCGCCGCCGCCTTTGCCATCGCCGTTCCTCCCCTGCTGAAATACGCATTACAGATCCCCCGCCCGGATATCATTCCCTACCCGGAGACCAGCTACTCCTTCCCCAGTGGACACACCCTGAAGGCGATGGTGCTGTACGGCTATCTGTCGGTGGTGATCGCCTGGAGTGTTGCGGAAAAGTGGCGCTGGATACCCTACAGCAGCGCCGGATTGATCATCCTCGGGGTGGCCGTTTCACGGCTCTATCTCGGGGTACACTGGCTGTCGGATGTACTCGCCAGTCTGACCCTGGGACTGGCCTGGGTCGCATCCCTGGGCATCGCCTACCGCCGCCACAGCATACCGGAAACACACTTGCGGGGACTGGCGATCACCCTGCTGCTGGCACTCAGCCTGTCGATGATCACCGAGAGCACCCTGCATCACAGGCTGAAACTGGCGCACTACACACCCGCTCCGCTCGTCAGCGAGATCGCGGCCGATGCCTGGTGGCAGGCAGACAAAACTGACCTGCCCGACAGTCGCCTGGATACCCGCAATCGCCAGAACCACCCCCTCAACATCCAGTATGCCGGATCACTGGAAACCTTGGCCCGTGTGCTTGGCGAACAGGGATGGCATCCGGCGCAGCTGCTGGACTGGAGCAATGCCCTGCGCCTGCTGGCCACCCGGCTGCCACTGGCGGAGTTGCCGATCCTGCCTCAGGTTCACGATGGTCTGCACGAATCACTGGTTCTGGAAAAAAGCGACGATCCGAATAGCCGACAGGTGCTGCGCCTGTGGCCAGCCCACGTAACCCTGACACCGGTCGGCACGCCGTTGTGGATAGGCAACATCTCCGATCAGACCCGCTCTGAAATCCTCGGCATGATCGCCTTTGCCAGAACCGAGCCGGCCTTTCAGCAACCCCTGGAGAGATTGGTCGATGCGTTGTCCCGGCCAGAAGTGCTGCAGCCACAGCTAGAGCTGAACCGCAGAGACAACAGGCTCCTGATCAGGCCGATCCCGAAACCGTGATCAGCGGCGCCAGATGGTGCAGCGCTGCGAGCGGGTCATTGCCCGCAAGGAACTGCTGTTTCTCCGCCAGCGGCAGGGGCAGGAATTCAAACAGGCGGGCGCTCACCCAGGCGGCATTATCGAACGCGGTGGGCAGCTCGGCCAGTTGCGCCCCCTCCTGTTCCCACAACCTTTGCAGCAGCTCAACCAGCGATTGATATTCCACCGGGACGGGCAGGCACGGGGGGGCTTCGATGAGTTCAATCCGGGCAATGGTCAGCTGCGACCGGGTGACCCGGCTGGAGTGCACCCTGAAGCGGCGGGTGCCGATACAGCTGATGCCGAGCAGTCCGTCCTCCAGCATCTCCCAGTCGATGATGCGCGCCAGCGTACCGACCTCATGCACGGTAGGGGCCTCGCCGGTCTCCTCGCCCTCGCGGATCAGCACCACGCCGAACTCACCCTTGCCTTTCATGCAGGCGCTGATCATATCGACATAGCGTGGTTCGAAAATCCGCAGCGGCAACAGGCCGCCGGGAAACAACACGGTATTCAGGGGAAACAGCGGAATCTCCTGATCGTCCCAATCGGCCATCAATCCTCCCCCCAGCGCCTGGCCAGCCCGGCATCGATACCGAGGTGGTCCAGCACCCGCGCAACCATGAAATCGACCAGATCATCGACGCTCTCGGGGCGATGATAGAATCCGGGACTGGCCGGCATAATCACCACCCCCAGCCGCGCCAGCTTCAGCATGTTCTCCAGATGCACCGCGGAAAAGGGCGTCTCCCGGACCATCAATATCAGCTTGCGCTGCTCTTTCAGCGCCACATCGGCGGCGCGTTCGATCAGGTTGTTACTGGCCCCGGTGGCAATCGCCGACAGCGTCCCGGTGGAACAGGGGCAGACCACCATCGCCTGGGGTGCATTTGATCCGCTGGCCACCGGCGCTGTCCACTGCTCCCGGCCAAACACCCGCAACTGCCCTTCGGCGGCGCCGAAATGCCGGGAAAGATAGACCTCCGCATCGCCGGCGCGTGAAGGGACATTCAGAGCCGTCTCGATCGGGATAACCACCTGGCCTGCCTTGGAGATCATCAGATAGACCTGGCGCTCGGCGCGAATCAGGCACTCCAGCAGACGCAGGCCATAAAGACTGCCCGAGGCCCCGGTAATGGCCAGCGCCACCGGACCCGAAATGCTGTTCTGCTCAGCCACCATCCACCTCCAGGGCGTCAAGAATCTGCTGGTGGATGTTGTCAAATCCACCATTGCTCATCACCAGCACATGGGTGCCCTGTTCAGCACTGTCACACACCGCCGCGACGATATCCTGAATCCGCCGGAACACCCGCCCTTTCAACCCCAGCGGTGCAAATACCCCCTCTGCATCCCAGGCCAGTTCCGAGGGGGAGTAGACCAGTACCTGGTCGGCCTGCTCGAGGGCATTCGGCAACTGTGCCGCTTGGGTGCCCATGCGCATGGTATTGGAGCGCGGCTCCAGCACCGCAATGATGCGTCCGCCGCCGACCCGGGCGCGCAGCCCCTGCAGGGTTGTGGCGATGGCGGTGGGATGGTGGGCGAAATCATCATAGACCCTCACCCCCCGGCGCTTGCCGCGCAGCTCCATGCGTCGCTTGACGTTCTTGAAGCGGCCCAGGGCCTCGATCGCCGCCTGGGGCGGCACGCCGGCGTGGCGTGCGGCGGCAATCGCCGCCAGTGCATTGTTGGCGCTGTGCCGCCCGGTCAGATCCCAGCTCACACGCCCATAGTTGGTCTGATCGAAACAGACATCAAATTCACTGCTGTCCCCGGAGACCCGCGCACAGTGCCACTGTTTCGCGGCATCAACGGCAAAGCGCTCCAGTGGCGTCCAGCAACCCATCCCCAGCACCTCGTCCATGGCCCGCTCGGCTGCAGGCGCGATGATCAATCCTGCGCCTGGAACGGTGCGCACGAGGTGGTGAAACTGCCGCTGGATCATTGCCAGATCATCGAAGATATCGGCGTGATCGAACTCCAGGTTGTTCAGCACCAGGGTACGCGGGTGGTAGTGGACGAATTTGGAGCGCTTATCGAAAAAGGCGGTGTCATACTCATCCGCCTCCACCACGAAGAAAGGGGTCTCGCCCAGGCGGGCGGAGAGGCCGAAGTTCTCCGGCACGCCACCGATCAGAAACCCGGGCGAGAGACCGGCATCCTCGAGTATCCAGGCCAACAGACTGGCGGTGCTGGTCTTGCCATGAGTGCCCGCTACCGCCAACACCCAGCGCTGTTGCAGCACCTGTTCGGAGAGCCATTGAGGCCCCGAGGTATAGACCAGACCGGCGTCCAGCATGTACTCCACGGCCGCATTACCGCGTGACAGGGCATTGCCCACCACCACGCAATCCGGCGCCGGCTGCAGGTGTTCCGGCAGATACCCCTCCAGCAGTTCGATGCCGGCCGCCTCCAGCTGGGTACTCATCGGCGGGTAGACATTCGCGTCCGACCCGCTCACCTGATGACCCATGGCGCGCGCCATCAGGGCAATACCGCCCATGAAAGTGCCACAGATACCGAGGATGTGAATATGCATCAGGCCACCGGGAAAAACAGCTGAACCAGCCAGTTGATAACAAGAAAATAGCCGATCGCCAACAGCGAACCGGCCACGAATTTGATCTCGAAGGCGTGTCGCAGGATATGCGCAATGACCACGATCACCCAGACCAGTAGAAACAGGTAGAGCAGCACGCCCAATTCACCCAGCACCGATCCCGCTGGATCGTTGCCGATCAGCAACTGAACCGGCATCGACACCAGGTTCATCACCACACCGCTGCCGAATACGGCGGTGGCCGACTGCAGCAGGCGTGCTTCCTTGCGCCGGTAGCTCAGCCCCAGACGCAGAAACAGCAGCATGAACGCCAGGTCCAGCAACTGCGCCATCAATGCCTGTCCGGCATCGCCGAAACTGTCATACAAGACCACCGTGCCGGTTATCACCCCCAGCACGGCGGTCAACACCAGCAGAAAACCCGAGGCAGGCAGATCCTGCGGGCCTGCGCGCAGCAGGCAGATATCCACAAATGCGTTGACCAGTTTATTCACAAAAGTTTCCGCTTGCATCTTGCGCCAATCCGGGGCATGGATCGCAATCAGACCCCGGAGAAGAGAGCCGCCCCTTGAATGCCTGCATAATACCCTGTCTTGAGCGCCGCAGAAAAACATTGATGGCTATTCGGTGTTATCCTGCACGACCACAACCATTGCCTGGCAGGGATTTATGCAGGAACTCTATATCGACTCACCCGCGGCGCTCATTGAGTTCTGCGAGCAGATCCGCGGCAGCGAATGGCTGGCGCTGGACACCGAATTCGTCCGGGAAAAGACCTACTACCCGCAATTCTGCCTGCTGCAGATCAGCAACGGCCAGTTGGCCGCCTGCATCGACCCCATCGCCCTGGAAGATCTCGGCCCGCTGGTGGAGATCATCTACGACCCGTCGATCGTCAAGGTCTTTCATGCCGGGCGCCAGGATCTCGAGATCTTTCATCAGATCTGGGGCAGCCTGCCCTCTCCGGTGTTCGACACCCAGCTCGCCGCCACCCTGCTCGGCCTGGGTGACCAGGTGGGCTACGGCAACCTGGTACAGACCCTGCTCAAGCATGAACTGGACAAGGGCCTCACCCGCACCGACTGGTCACGCCGCCCCCTGGAGAAGGCCCAGCTCAGATACGCCCTCGACGATGTCATCTATCTCGGGGAGATCTATCATAAACTCCGACAGCAGCTGATCGACCAGGGCCGAGAAAGCTGGCTGGCGGAGGATTTCAGCGGGCTGACTGACCCGGCGACCTACAACGTCGATCCGGACACGCTCTGGCAGCGCATCAAGGGACGCCAACATCTGCGCGGCGTGCAACTCGCGGTGCTGCAGCGTCTGACCGCCTGGCGCGAGACCGAGGCGCAGACCCATAACCGTCCCAAGCGCTGGATTCTCAAGGATGAGGTTCTGGTCGACCTGGCGCGCCGCCAACCGGCTGATCTGCAGAAAATGCAGCAGATTCGCGGCCTGGAGCCCGGCGCGGTAAAGCGCTGGGGAGAGCTGATCCTCGAGCTGATCCGGGAGTCGAAACAACTGCCCAAGGAGCAGTGGCCACGGGAAAAGCGCATACCCCAGAAACTCAACGCCAACCAGGATGCCCTGACCGATCTGCTGATGGCGGCCCTGCGCCTGCAGGCGGATCATCACAACATCACCCCTAGCGCACTGTGCACGCGCAAAGAGCTGGAGAGACTGATCAGCGGTGACCGCGATCTGGAGATTCTTCACGGCTGGCGCCGCGCGCTGGCGGGCAAGGGATTGCTGGAAGTCCTTGAGGGCAGACAGCGGCCGGCGGTGGTGAACGGGGTGTTGGCGCTGCAGCCGGCAACGGAGTAAAGCTGACCGGGCGATTGCCGCCCGGTCAGTCATGCTTTGTTTACTGCTTGGAGAGCAGCGCGGTGATTTCCGCCTCTGAATCAATCCAATCCTGAAGCTCATTACCCGGTGCGAAACCACGCTTTTCAGCCTTGTAATAGGCGGCTGTGGCAATCATGCGCCAGCGCTCTTCCATAGAGACACCGACCGGGGAGACGCTCGCCGGACTGGTTCTGGATCTGGCCGCCGGGGCCTTTGTCACTGCCTTTTTTCGAGGCGCCGCCTTCTTCTTGGCGACCTTTTTCTTCACCGTCGTGGCAGGGGTCGCGGTTTTCTTTACAGCAACCTTGGTGGCGGGTTTAGTCGTTTTTTCAGCCTTTTTGCCTGCATCCTTTTCATCTTTCTTAGCCTTGGACTTGCCGCTCTCTTTGGCCATACTTACTACTCCTGAATAGTTGTCTGTGGATTAAATGGTTCTATTATTTTTTGCTAAGACTAGCATCTTAGTCAGTGGGTTTTATGACAATTTATTTATCCCGGCATAACCCGGCAAGATAGCCGGGCAATCCAGCAATGATGACCTACTCCACCGCCGTACCAGGCCTCGCACTCGCTGTGATGGTTGCGCTCACCGCCTGCGGTCGAACACTTGACGAGAGCGATCGTCAATCACCGGAGAAGCAGTTGGAGATACAGACCGAGGTGCTGCACCAGACCCGTGAGGTGATCCGCTATGTGGATGCCCTGCAGCAACTGGAACAGGAGCAACTGAATTCCCTGCAAAGCGTACCAGCCCAATGATCCCAGGCAATCAGGTGTGCCTGCAGTTCCTGTAGCGACAGATGATCAACGTCAGCAGCAACCCTGCAACCGAGAAAGCCACCACCAGCCAGTTGCCATAGCGGGCATAGGGTGTCATCCCCTGCATCGCCTGGATATCCCCGGACAAGACATGCTGCTGGAATTTGGGTGAACGACCCATCAGCTGCCCGCGCTGATCGATCAACGCCGAGATGCCAGTATTGGTCGAGCGCAGCAGATAGCGACCGGTCTCCAGGGCGCGCATCCGGGCGATCTCCAGGTGCTGAGGCAGCGCCAGTGAATCCCCGAACCAGGCATCATTGCTGACGTTGACCAGGTACTGGGCATCGGGCAATGCCTGGATCATCTCCTCGCCGAAGGCGTCCTCGTAACAGATGGAGACCCCCACCGGGCGCCCGGCCAGACGTATCAGCGGCCGCACCGCCGCGCCGGCGGAGAAATCTGACATGGGAATCTCTATCCACTCCAGCAAGGGGCCGATCAGCGACTTGAGCGGCATGAATTCACCGAACGGGACCAGATGGCGCTTGTAGTATTCGTCGCGCTCCCCATCCAGCGCCAGCAAGGCGTTGTAGTAGTGTTTGCCTTCCGGCTGCCAGACCGGGATACCCATCAGCAGGGCGCTTTTTTTACCCTGGGACTCCTGCGCCTGAAACTCCTCCTCGAGGGGCGTCAGAAACGTCTCGTCAAGCTGATGCAGAAATGCCGGCACGGCGGTTTCCGGCCAGATGATCACATCACTCTCACGGCTTTCCCGACTCAGATCGCGGTAAAGGGCCAGGGTGGACTCAAGGTTCTCACGCTTCCACTTCTCCGCCTGATCGATGTTGCCCTGAATCAGGCTCACCTTGAGCGTCTCCCCGGTGTCCTCAGTCCACTGCACCCGGCCGAGGAGATAGCCGTCACCCCAGATGACGATGGCCAGCACCAGCGCCATCAGCGGTTCGATTCGCCGGTCGGAGTAGGCCAACACCAGCAGCCCGGAGCTGACCGCCACCGCCAGCGACACACCGTAGACCCCAAACACCGGCGCGAAACCGGAGAGGAGTGAATCAATCTGGGAGTAGCCCAGGGCCAGCCAGGGAAAACCGGTGAGAAACCAGCCGCGCAGCCATTCCCCCAGCACCCAGGTCAGGGGGAATACCAGAATCAGCAACACCGCCGGTCGGGCGTTGGCCATCAGCCGCCTGCCCAGCCAGCCGGCGAGACCGTAAAAACCGGAGACGGCGATGATGAATAGCAGGGTGATCAGCATGGCCAACACTGTGCCGACATTGCCGAACTGGTCGATGCTGATGTGCATCCAGAACACACCGAATCCGAGCAGGCCAATGCCAAAGGACCAGCCTTCAGCAAGCGCCTGCCTCGGTGTGGCGTCCAGCCAGAGCAGAAACAGCAGCGCCGGCCCCAGCACGGCAAAGGGATAGAAGGAGTAGGGGGCAAAGGCGAACAGCGTCAACAGCCCGGCGGCAAGGGCAAACAGCGCGCGCCAGTAACTCTCAAGCCGGGACAAATGCCTGCGCAGCAACTCAGTGACCCTCAGTCAGGGTGCGCCTCACTCGATGAGAGCAGGCGGATGTTGAGCAGATAAATGCGGCGGCTGTCGGCGCGCAACACCTTGAAGCTGAAACCATCGATATCCACCTTTTCGCCACGTTTGGGGAGATGCCCCAGGGCATTGGTCACCAGCCCGGCGATGGTATCGAACTCCTCATCGGAGAAGTCAGTATCGAAGTAGTCGTTGAACTCTTCGATGGTGGTATGCGCCTTGACGGTAAACTCGCGTTCGCCGCGACGCAGGATATCGGTTCCCTCGTCGAAGTCATGTTCGTCCTCGATTTCACCGACGATCTGCTCCAGTACATCCTCAATGGTCACCAGCCCGGCGGCGGCGCCGAACTCATCGACCACGATCGCCATGTGGTTGCGGTTCGCCCGAAATTCGTTAAGCAGCACATTCAGGCGCTTGCTCTCGGGGACAAACACCGCGGCGCGCAGCACATCGCGGATATCAAAGCGCCGGCCCCGGCTGTCACCACAGTACGCCAGAAGGTCTTTGGCGAGCAGGATGCCGACCACTTCACCGCGATCGTCGCCGATCACCGGAAACCGTGAGTGGGCTGACTCGATCGCCACCGGCAGGATCTCGTCAAATGGGCTGTCGCTCTCGATCACGGCCATGTGGGCGCGCGGGATCATGATATCGCGCACCCGCATCTCCGAGACCTGCAGCACACCCTCCATCATCGAGAGTGCCTCGGTATCCAGCAGGGCGCGCTTCTTCGCATCGCGCAGGAGTTCTAACAGTTGTTCTTTGTTTTCCGGTTCATTTCCGAAGGTGCGCAGAAAATTCTTGATCCACGCGCGCGGAAGCGAACCGCTACTCGAGTCATCGTTACTCATGTTGTCCTTTCAACGTCTGAAGGATCGGCATAGGGATCCGGAAAACCCAGACCGGTGAGGATCTCCACCTCGAGGTGTTCCATCTCAGCGGCCTGTTCGTCATTCTGATGGTCGAACCCCAGCAGATGCATTAACCCATGCACGACCATGTGTGCCCAGTGGGCATCCAGGGATTTTCCCTGATCAAGGGCCTCCTGCACAACCACCGGCGCGCAGATTACCAGATCGCCGAGCAGGTCGGTCTCCACCACATCCGGGGTTTCAAAGGGGAACGACAGTACATTGGTGGGACAGTCCTTGCCCCGGTACTCTAGATTCAAGGCCTGACTCTCCTGCTCACTGACGATGCGGATCACCAGTTCAGCGGCGGGCAGACGGGGCTTGAGCACCGCCTCCACCCAGATGCGAAACTCCTGGTCAGAGGGCAGATGATCGGCGTCTATCACGCGCTGGATATCGATTTCGTAGCTCACTTGCCCTTTCCGTCCGACTCTCGGGTGAAGTTGTCGTAGGCGCCAACGATACGCTGCACCAGGGGATGACGCACCACATCACGGGCGTTGAAGAAGGTGAAACTGATACCCTCGACCCGCGCCAGCACTTCAACCGCCTGCCGCAGGCCGGAGGTCTGCCCGCGAGGCAGATCCACCTGGGTCACATCGCCGGTGATCACCGCGGTCGAGCCGAAGCCGATGCGGGTCAGAAACATCTTCATCTGCTCCGGGGTGGTATTTTGCGCCTCGTCGAGGATGATAAAGGACTCGTTCAGCGTCCGCCCGCGCATGTAGGCCAGAGGCGCGACCTCGATCACATTGCGCTCGATCAGCTTGGCGACCCGCTCAAAGCCGAGCATCTCATACAGCGCGTCATACAGAGGCCGCAGGTAAGGGTCTATCTTCTGGGCCAGATCGCCGGGCAAAAAGCCCAGGCGCTCCCCGGCCTCGACCGCCGGGCGCACCAGCAGGATGCGCCGCACCTGATCCCTCTCCAGGGCGTCCACAGCGCAGGCCACTGCCAGATAGGTCTTGCCGGTACCAGCCGGCCCGACCCCGAAATTGATGTCGTGAGTCACCACCTTGTGCAGGTACTCGCGCTGATTCGGGCCGCGTGGCCTGACCAGACCGCGGCGGGTCTTGATCACCACCTCGGGGACCTCATGCTCGGCCTCTGCCCTTAGCAGCGACTCAACACCCGACTCCTGGAGATAGAGATGGATGCGCTCCGGTGAAAGCACCTCGTTGCGCGCCTCGTCGTAGAGCCAACGCATAAACTTGTCGCCGGCATGTATCGCGTGGGGTTCACCCAGCAGCCTGAAATGGTTGCCGCGGTAATTGATCTCGATCCCCAGGCGGCGCTCGATCTGGCGCAGATGCTCATCCAACTGGCCGCACAGATTCGCCAGCCGGTGATTGTCTTCCGGCAGCAGGGTCAGATCGAGAGATTCGGGGTGGTCGGACAATGTTTTGGTCAGATTGGGTTGTTGCGTCATGCCGATGCGGCCAGTGATTCCGGGATAAGCTCCCCGCGCAGTGAATTAGGCAGCGCCTCGGTGATGCGCAGGTCAACGAACTGGCCGATCAACTCAGCCGGTCCGTCAAAATTGACCACCCGGTTGTTCTCGGTGCGCCCTGCCAACTGCCCGGGGTCCTTGCGCGAGGGGCGCTCCACCAGGATGCGCTCGACCGTGCCGACCATGCGCCGGCTGATCTGCTGGGCCATGGCGTTGATGCGCTGCTGCAACTGTTCCAGGCGCTGCTGTTTCTCCGCCAGGGGCACATCGTCCGGCAGCTCCGCCGCCGGGGTACCGGGACGGGCGCTGTAGATAAAACTGAAGGAGTGATCGAAACCGATGGATTCGATCAGCTCCAGGGTGCGCTGAAAATCCTGCTCGGTCTCGCCGGGAAAGCCGATAATGAAATCGGAGGAGAGGCTCAGGTTGGGCCGGATCTCGCGCAGGCGGCGTATTTTCGCCTTGTAGTCGAAGGCGGTGTGGCCGCGCTTCATCAGCGTCAGAATTCGGTCGGAGCCGCTCTGCACCGGCAGGTGCAGATGACTGACCAGCTCCGGCACCTCGGCGTAGACATCGATCAGGCGATCGGAAAACTCCACCGGATGGGAGGTGGTGAAGCGGATGCGTTCGATACCCTCGATGGCCGCGACATACTGGATCAGCAAGGCCAGATCGGCCACTTCGCCATCGTGCATCACGCCCCGGAAGGCATTGACGTTCTGCCCGAGCAGATTGACCTCGCGCACCCCCTGCTCCGCCAGGGCGGCCACCTCGGCGATCACATCGTCAAACGGCCGGCTGATCTCCTCGCCACGGGTGTAGGGCACCACGCAGAAGGTGCAGTATTTCGAACACCCCTCCATGATCGAGACAAAGGCGGTCGGTCCCTCGGCGCGCGGCTCCGGCAGGCGGTCGAATTTTTCGATCTCCGGGAAGGAGACATCCACCACCACACCCTCGCGGTTGCGGGCGGCGTTGATCATCTCCGGCAGGCGATGCAGGGTCTGAGGCCCGAAGACCAGGTCGACGTAGGGCGCACGGCTTCTGATCGCCTCGCCCTCCTGACTGGCGACACAGCCGCCGACGCCAATGATCAGATCCTCGCGCCGCTCTTTCCAGGGGCGCCAGCGACCCAACTGGGAAAAGACCTTCTCCTGGGCCTTTTCGCGGATCGAGCAGGTGTTGAGCAGCAGCACATCTGCCTGCTCGGGGTGCTCAGTCAACTCCAGACCATGTGATTCACGCAGCAGATCGGACATTTTCGCCGAATCGTACTCGTTCATCTGACAACCGAAGGTTTTGATATAAAGTTTGCCGGGCATGGAAATCTAATACAGTCAAAAAGGGCGCGCTAGCTTACCCCCTATAGTAGCCTTTTTCCAGCGAAGGTGGGCGCATTCCGGGATTTTAACCGCTTAAATTGTAATAAAAATATCGCAACACCCCCTCCTCGAAACCGGCCTATCCCACATCGTTTGGCGCGTTGGCCAGGGAAAACGGCAATCCCTGCTTCACAATCCGAAGCAAATATTATTTAATTTACAAAAGTATTACTCACATCCTCCCAGCGCAAAATCAATTTGGAGGCAGGAAATCCAAGTGACACCGGTTAAATCCACCGCCCTATCTATGGCGTTGCTGCTCTGGACAATCTCATGGCAGGCTCAGGCCCATTTCCAGGAGTTGATCCCGGACAGCGATCTGATCACCCATGAAACCGGCAACCGCGCTGGCCTGAGCCTGGCCTTCACCCACCCCATGCAGGGTGGTCCGGTGATGGCAATGGGCGAGCCACGGCGCTTTGGCGTGATCGGTCCGGAAGGCGAACAGGACCTCAGGGCCAGCCTGCAACCGATTGAGCTGGATGGCAAACGTGCCTACCGCGCCGACTACACCTTCAAACGGCCCGGCGACTACCTCTTCTTTATCGAGCCTTCGGCCTACTGGGAGCCGGCGGAGGGGGTGATGATCGTCCACTACACCAAGGTGATCGTCGGCGCCTACGGAGCCGAGCAGGGCTGGGACAGTGAGATTGGCCTGCCGGTCGAGATCGCCCCGCTGACCCGCCCCTACGGCCTGTGGAGCGGCAATCTGTTCCGTGGTGTAGTCAAGCGCAACGGCAAACCGGCCCCCAACACGCGAATCGAAGTGGAGTGGCGCAACGACGGCTCGCTGACACCCCCGGCGGATGCCTATATCACCCAGGTGATAAAGACCGACGCCAACGGCGTCTTCGTCTACGCCATGCCGCGCGCCGGCTGGTGGGGTTTCGCCGCTCTGCCGGAGGGGAATGAGACCATGCTCAACCCCGATGGTAAACAGGTGCCGGTGGAGACCGGCGGCCTGATCTGGGTCCATACCCGCGACATGCGATAACCACAGGAGAATCTCCCCATCGCACACATTCCCGACGGCGTACTGAGCGCACCCCTGCTGATCGGCGGGGCGCTGCTGAGCGCGAGCGCCCTGGCCTATGCCGTGCGACGGCTCGAGTACGAGCGCATCCCCCAGGCGGCGGTGCTCTCCTCTGCCCTGTTCGTCTCGTCGCTGATCAGCGTCCCGGTCGGGCCCAGCAGCGTGCACCTGATTCTCAACGGGCTGATGGGCATGGTGCTGGGCTGGGCGGCAGTCCCGGCCATTTTCGTGGAGCTGTTGCTGCAAGCGGTCTTTTTCGGATTTGGCGGTCTGCTGGTGCTCGGGGTGAACACCCTGAACATTGCCCTGCCGGCACTGGTCTGCGCCGCGCTGTTCGGGCGGCGGTTGAGGCAAAAGCAGATACCGCGCCCCTTTCTGCTGGGTGCCGCCGCCGGGGGGCTGGGGGTATTATTGACCGGCGTGCTGGTGGCTCTCTCGCTGGCGCTCAGCGGACCGGCCTTCCTGCCGGCGGCCAAGGTGATCCCGTTCACCTATCTGCCCCTGGTGATTGGCGAGGCGGTGGTCACCGGCGCAGCGGTCAGTTTCGTCTGGCGCGTGGCCCCTGAATTGCTGTTTGTCCCGGAGGAGCAACATGGCTAGGGCTGTTTTCGGTTTCCTGCTGGGCATGACCCTGCTGTTCAGCGCCCCCTTGCAGGCGCACCGGCTGAAGGTATTCGCGTTTGCCGAGGGCAGTCATATCCAGGGTTCGGCCTATTTCGTGGGTGGCGCCAAGGCGTCCGGGGCGAACATCAGCATCCGTGATCCCGACGGGGTGACGCTTGCGGAACTGGCGCCCGATGCCGAGGGCCAGTTCAACTTTACTGCCACCCGACGCATGGATCACCTGGTATTGGCCGACAGTGGTGACGGCCACCTGGCAAAGTGGATGGTCAGCGCGGATCAACTCCCTGGCGAACTCCCCGCACCAGTGGAAGAGCAGGCAACAGAGCCCTCCCCCAGGGTTGCGCCCACGCCACCAGCGGCGAGTGCCACTGACGTCACTATAACCCTCAATGAACTACAATTATCAGCGCATGTTGAACAGGCCGTGGCGCGCCAGATACGCCCCCTGCGCGAGGCGTTGATCGCCTACGAGGATAGGCGGCGCTGGCTGGATATCATCGGGGGCATCGGCTACATCCTCGGCCTTGCAGGACTGGCGTTGTGGTGGCGTAGCCGGCAACCGGCGAAAAAGCCATGAGCGGCGAACTGCTCTCCAGTTCCTCAAGCGCCGCTGGCTGGCTCAGCGACCGCGATCCAAGATTGAGGATCCTCGCCGCGCTGGGGTTCGCCCTGGTGGTGGTCAATCTGCACCATCCTCCCATACTGCTGCTGGCCTTGGGCGGGGCCGCCGCACTCGCCATGGCGGCAGGAATAGAGCCGCGGCAGCTGGCGCGGCGATTGCTGTTGCTCGAGGGCTTCATGCTGGTGCTTTTGCTGTTCCTGCCGTTCAGCGTTCCCGGCGAGACGCTCTTCCAGCTCGGGCCGTTCATGGCCAGCCAGGAGGGCATGAACCACGCTCTCCTGACTCTGCTCAGGGCCAACGCCGTGGTGATCTCCCTGCTGGCCCTGCTCGGCACCCTGGAGCCGGTGGTGCTCGGCCATGCCCTGTCGCGGCTGGGGGTGCCGGACAAGCTGGTCCACCTGTTTCTGTTCACCGTGCGCTACATCGACGTGGTCCACAGAGAGTACCAGCGCCTGCGCCAGGCGATGCGTGCCCGCGCCTTCGTTCCCCGCAGCGATCTCCACACCTGGCGAACCCTCGGCTGGCTGACCGGCATGCTGCTGGTGCGCAGCCTGGAGCGCTCACGGCGTATCCTCGCGGCCATGAAGTGTCGGGGGTTTGATGGCCGTCTCTACCTGCTCGGGCGTTATCACTGGCAGGCCATGGACAGCTATTTTGGAGTGATCGCAGCCTCCCTGCTGTTGGGCCTTCTGCTCCTGGAGCATCAGTCATGAACACTCCCCTGCTCGCCCTGCACCAGGTCAGTTTTGCCTATCCCGGCCGCCCGATACTCAATCGCGTGGATTTCGCCCTGCATGCCGGTGAGCGGGTGGCCCTGGTTGGAGACAACGGTGCGGGTAAATCCACCCTGCTGCAGCTGCTGGTCGGTCTGCACCCCTGCACCACGGGGCACATCACCGCATTCGGACAGGATCGCCGCGAGGAAAAGGCGTTTCGTGACCTGCGGCTAAGGGTCGGGCTGCTGTTCCAGGACCCGGATGACCAGCTGTTCTGCCCGACGGTGCTGGAGGATGTCGCCTTCGGCCCCCTGAACCAGGGGAATTCAAGGCAACAGGCCGAGGCGATCGCCCAAGCGACCCTTGCCACCCTCGGCATTGAGAATTTCGCAGAACGGGTTACCCACAAGCTGTCCGGCGGCGAGAAACGCCTGGTGTCACTCGCCACGGTGCTGGCGATGCAGCCTGAGGTGCTGCTACTGGACGAACCCACCAGCGGGCTGGATGAAAAAAGCGAGCGTCTCCTGATCGAACACCTGGAAGGCCTGCCCCAGGCGATGCTGTTCGTCTCCCATGACCGCCGCTTCGTGGAGCGACTGGCAACGCGTGCGATACTGTTGCAACAGGGACAGCTGAGTGATGCGCTGCTGCACAGCCACCCACATACCCACACCCATTCGCATCTGCATATCCATGCCCCGGATTCTGCCCATGGCACCGTCGATGAGCAAAGCCCGACTGAGCACCGTGATCACCATCTCGCGGAGGGCGAGGAATAGTGCGGAGAAAAAACCGACAAGAGAGATGCAGCCAATCACCGGGGTTTGGTGTAAAGCCGTCAGCCGTTCAGGGCTATATCTATCCCAGTATCTGTTAACACCCTGCTAAGATTCATCGACCCAGACCCTTTTATTATTCAATGGCCTGGTTGATACTGAGAAGACTTGGGCGTCCCTGGGCATTTGCCATCAAAAGCTAACCCGGGCGACGCCCAGGCAGAAAACTCTAATAACTGATTCAGGAATGAGGGAAGGGGATGGAAAAACAATCGACCGGACAGGGCGCCCGTCGCAGCCTGGCGAAGCGCTTCAACCTGTCACTTATCATTATGTACATCGTCACGGTTCTGGTGACGGCACCGACAATCTATTTCGTCACCCAGAAACAGGTCTACGATCTGGCCGAAAAGGACCTGGTGCTGCTGGTCGATGTGGTCAAATCGATCCAGGACTTTGTCGCCACCGATCTTCGCCCCCATTTCATGAAGGAGCAGATCTTATACTCGCCCGCCTTCTCCGGCATCGTGGCGACATCGCGCATTGCAAAATATCTGAAAGAGAAGCAGCCGCAATACTATATCAATAACGCCTCCGACAACCCGCTCAACCCGCAGAACCAGGTGCGTGGCATTGAGCAGAACCTGCTGGAGACCTTTCGCGGCGATCGCAACCTGGAGACGCTGAACACCGTGGGCACCATCGACGGACAAACCTACCTGGTCAGCTCCGCCCCGAAGATCAGCACAAAAGGCTGCCTGCGCTGCCACGGGAAACCGGAAGCCGCCCCGGACGACGTCAAAGTCGCCTACGGCACGACTTCCTGTTATGGCTACCGGCCCGATGAAGTTGTCGGCGTGAGCGTGGTGGGCGTGCCCCTGGATGACGTGCAAACCCTGACCCTCTCTCGCAGCCTGATGATATTGGGCGGCATCACGGCCCTGTTCACCATCCTGTTCATCGTGGTGAATCTGCTGGTGCGGCGTCTGATCCTGGAGCCGATCGTGGACATCACCACGGTGGCGAAGGCGGTCAGCCATGGTGACATCAGCCGCGAGGTGATTGTGCGCCACCGCAACGATGAGATCTCGGACCTGGCCAACGCCTTTGAACTGATGCGCCGCAGTCTGGTTACCGCCATGAAACGAATAAAACGCAAACCCTGAAAACGAACGGGGCGCACCCTGGTGCGCCCCGTTCGTTGCTCGTCAGACGATCAGATTCTCAACATCCGGTTGATGGCCGCATAGGCCCTGGACTTGAACTGCTCCACCTCGTCGGCATCGTCAATATCAGCGGCCAGCTTGCTGACCAGTGCCTGGGCCAACTCAGGGGTAGCACAGAAATCACCAGCCTCATCCACGGTATCATCGAATACCATCTCGGCGATTGGCCCCAGGTGTTCGGCCAGCAGGTTTTTTAATTCCTGACAGAGAATCGTCTTGTTCTTATCGGTTATCTCCCCGCCACTCGCGCCGGCACCGGAATCCGGCCCGGACTCTTCGGCCACATGGGGATTTCTCAGCAGATTCAGAATCTCCGGGGTGCTGGGCAGATCGTGGGATATCCCCTTCAGTCCCGAACTCTCCAGTTTGTAGCTGCCACCCGCTATGTTGCTGATCAGGGGAATCGCCTTCCGGCCACGCCTGGCGCTGTAGAACATGGCGTAGATCTGGCCGGCATCCAGCGCAATGGTGATCACATGATTACTATCCGTACGGATAAACAGTGTGCCACTGGTCTTTTCATCGACCAGGCCGGTGAGGACATCAAGGAGTTCAGAATAGGTCAGATTGTCTCGCATTATCTTTCTTTTATCGCGAAGCTTGCTTAAGCATAGAGATTTTGAAATCAGTTATCCAGTCATCTACCGGATAAAACAGACAAATAGGCTCGCACTAAGAAAAAAACAGCCGCAAAGACATAGTGAAACCCTGATGTTTTTATCGCTCTCTGCACTGATATACAGCACGACAGTTAGTCAAAATAAATGAAAACCTCAGAAACGATAGGCGTCGCAAATAACAAAAAATGCGTACGTGTCAATTTTATGCCGTCAAATATTACAAAAGATATTTAACTGATTTCAATCAAGAAACATGTTTTAAAAAAGGTCTAAATCAACTGACAAACAGAATTGACTCTCTATACTTTTATATACGGGAAAACTGTTAACTGGCTCACATTAATCAGAAGTAAAGTATTTCCGGGGATGTTATTCCAAGCTCAAAAACTTATCAGCAACGGTCCTGATCGACCCCACACAGATTATCGGAGGTGACTGACTTTAATTGATTTACGGCGTGGTGCTTGCGGCAAAATTGCAACCACAAACACACGCCTGACTTGGGAGCAAAATTTGCAATGAAGGAAATCATGGAGAGAATATCATGAAACTACGCATTCTCCCGTTCACACTTGGTCTGATCCTAGCGACCAGCCAGGCGTTCTCAGACGACGGTGCGATCAACAACAAGAATATGTCGCGCAACGCTAAACTAACCGTCACGCCCGAAGAGGTGGGCGAGACAATTTCCGAAGCCGAGCACGCCTTCATCGATACGATGAAATTTTACGTGCCCATGCAATCCGCGAGTGGTGATAACGGTACCCTTCTGGATGAATTAGAAGCTGACAAAGACCCTCGCGACTACTACAACATCGATGAAGAACTGGTAGAGACCCTCGACGTAGCCCAACCGCTGGTCAGTGTCTTTATCTATGGCCCCACCATCGGTGTCGATGGCACCCCGTTCGGCCACAGCTTCATGGACACCTTTGGTTCAGTCAGCCTGGACGACGGCGTAACCTGGAAGACAGTCAACCTGTCCGAATCCGCTGACAAGAGCTCTTTCAACCTGGCATCAACCAGCAGCACCGTCAGCTCTGATGATAACGACGCAGACGATGCCGATGACGGAGGCTTGAGAATTGAAGAAGCCGAACTGATCGTTCGTCCGCTCAGCACCAAGCTGAAAGTGGAAGGCGAAGGAGCACTCTTACCGGCGATGATCGAAATCATCAATGGTGAAACCCAAGCGCTGCTGTTCAAGGTCCGCGCGGATACAGATGGCGAGTTTGAAGCCGAAACAAGGGTTTCCGAGCTACCCTGCACTGTATCGGCGAAAGTAGGAGAGGACATCAGCCCTGCGGTGCATGTTGAAAATGCACCGGCAGACTGTGTTGGACACCCTGGAGGATCAGAAGGGTCTTACGACCTGACCGAATACCCCGGTGGCGTATCCAACGTCTTCCACGCTGTTGTGGGCAACAAGGTGCTGGTCGCCTGGCCAAGCACATATTGCAAGGTTGGTCAGCCCGCCTACTCATTTGCCTATGATGGCGGTGATGATACCGATCTCGATGCAAAGCTGCTCGCCAAACGTGAAGGCCTTGCTGGGTATCTGGGTATCGACGTAGCCAAGGACCTGTATCTCACCGACCTGTTCGATGTTTCCGGCTCTCAGCTCTCCTCTGACTTTGCTGAAGAGGGTTACCCCCAGGCCGGTGAAGTGCCGTTCCGCTGTGTATGGACGGCCCGTGGCGTGCTGGTTGACGGCGACGATCCAAGAACCACTGATGTCGAGGAAGCCACTCACATGGAATGGTTCAAGGCCGAACGTCTCACCTCCGGCAAACGCGACCCGAACCGCATCGAGGTTAAGGGCGTGGAAGGCGCCGGTTTTGCAATTACCTGGCAGGAAGACCCTGAAGGTCTGCGGCCCGGCGATGGTGAAGGCCCCGGCGAAGGCTGGAGCGGCGCTGTTGCCCATCACAAGACAGATGTATGGTACAGCTTCATCAACTGGGAAAACTTTGATCTGGTTGAAGTAGAGACCGAGGATGATACCTGGTCAGAACCCATCAATCTTGCTGATTACATCGAGGCAAGCGTTGCAGCAGAAGAACAGCTCACCAAAGCCCAGCCTGGCGTACCCATGGCAGTGCCGGTACGGATCACCAACAACGCCAAGTGCGTTGCCCCGATCCCGACCGATCCCACAGACCCTAATTACTTCAGCTACTGTAATTACGCAGTCGCTGCAAGCTATGGTCTGAAGAACAACTGTGCAACTACCGTGGATACAGTAACCAGTAAAGACAAAGTCAATACCATTTGCGTTACCGAAGATGGCATACCGCTGGTAGCCAACACCGCCTCAACCCGTCCACGTCTTGGCCTGAAGGGCTTTGACTCCGATGGCGATGGCGCGGTTGATTCTGCCTGGGCGGTCTTTGCATCTGAAGAGTCCAAGGGACTGGGTGCATTCTTCTTCTACGCAGATACTGGTGAAGCTTGTACTGAAGGCGATCCAGCCAGGACGGTTGGAGACTATACATACCTCTGCGAAGAGGCGGATATAGGCAAGAACCAGTGGTACTACAGCTACAACATGGGTGAACCGGCTACCTCTGCCAACCTGGAGAAATATGGCAAATACAGCCTGGTCGCGAATGTCGTCAGCCAGGGTAACCTGCTGAACCAACCCGAAGTTGACTGGCGCACCGGTGAGTACTATCCAGTGCTCAATACCGTCAACATGTGGAACTTCAGTGCGAATGGCGGAACCGATTTCGACATGTACAACACCGAAATCGCCCGTCGCGCCAGCCTGCTGATCCAGGGCATCGGAAAGGCACAGGCCAGCGAAAACGGCCTGCTGGTTATGTCCAGCTGGAAACAGGGCGCCATGAACCAGGGTGGACCGGCAGATACCATGCTGCGTCGCATCGTGTTGCCAGATGGCTATGGTGATGACACGGGTGGTGTATGCTCGATAGATGAGAATATAGATGTGGCCCAACCGGTAGTTACCGATGCCTTCTATAAAACCACATCTACCGGTGCAGCACGCCTTATAGTCACCGTCACGGGTTATGATGGCGATGCCGCCACCAAGATTCGGCTTCGCAATGCGGTAAACCTGGATGACTATGGCTATGCACGGTCAGTCGATGAAACAGGCGATTTCATCGCCTACGCCATCAATGCTGATACATGGACAGAGATCCCTTGTGCCATACAGGCAGCGGATTGGGACGGAACTCCTCAGTATGGACCATGGATCGCCATTTCCAACCCTAATGCGATACCTGGTGGCTGTGTCGGAGCAATCCCGACGGCATGCAGCGACGATATAGCAACATTGGCCGCAACACCCACAGGTACTCTTGTCAATCCGTATGACTTTGAAAACATGGTGTGTGACACCTGGCTGGTCGGACCGGGTGAAAACCCCTACTACCCAGGCGGTGTCTGCGGAACTCCGGCTACCAATCTGTCAGCCGTGGTGCCTGATACTTGTGTCGACTCAGCCGATGGTTCAACACTGGAGTGCCCGGTTATGGACTACAACCAAGGGACGTTCGGTGTCGGCAGTCTTAACCCGATCATTCAGGGTAAGGAGATCGAAGAGCCGGTTACCACCAAGGTACTCACCTGGCATCAGTGCCCATCCGGTGGCGTTGCACAACCAGGGTCTGATATTGACGCCACACTGGTATCCTGTGAATCAGGTGACAGCAACCTGGCCGATCAGTCCTGGTACAACCCGTTGGATGTTTCCAAGGGCCACAGGGGTTTCATCGACGGCGACTTCGTCATGATACTTTATGCCTGGTCACCCAACTGGCGCCTGAACAAGGACGGCCACGACCGCTACGAGCTCTATGTAAGACGCTCATTTGACGGCGGCAACACCTGGACCACAACCCCGAGCTCATTCAAGGCCAGCAATGGCGAGGACTATTCGGGCGACGGTACGGTTACCTGCGAGAGTTACCGCAGTGCCGATAGTGGTACAAGTGGTGAAGTCACTGAACCAAAGGTCTGCTACGACTTCCCGGCTGGCGGCGCAGAGCATGCACGCAACGTGACCCAGCACAAGTCCATGCGCATCACCACCCTGGATCCGCGCTATGCAATCAGCGGATCTACAACAGGCGTGGGCATCCCGGCAGAAGATTGCTTTGATGCACTTGACCCAACCACGGGTGATGCAATGACCTGTGACGACGGTTCAGAGCTTGATGACACCGACCTGCGTGATCCATCCCGTTACTTCATGGTCTTCGAGACCGGTGACAACAGCACCGTGAGCGAAGGCGAAGCAGAGCCTCTTGACCTCAACTACAGCCGCGGCATCAACTTTGGTGACGACTATGCAGTTTGGGCGGAAGAGACTGATTTGAGTGTCTGCTATCCGAGTGATCCACACTTAGTGGATGATGTTTCGGAAGTAATCATTGACTCAGGCTTCTGTAACGAGTTCGACAACATGAACACCGGCGGAGATACACACTCCAGTGAAGCCAGTCTGGCTGGCAACTCTAACGCTTCCAAGCTGTATGGCGTCTGGACACAGTGGGTGTTCGACGAGGCCGGCGAGGAAGAGATCGAGTCTGATGCCATGGCACGGAGAGTCTGGTGGATTGAGGATTACATTCCTTCAGACGAAAATGCCTGGACATTGCCGGGAACCAGTGGAGGGACCGATTCTGAATAAAAGATCTCTCTCCTGACAACGCACGATAAGGCGTGCGAAGAGACGGCGGGCCATCGAAAGGTGGCCCGCTGTTTTCGTCTCATCTGAATTTCAAGCACCCGGCGCTCACTTGACCGAAAGAAGCTCGACCTCAAACACCAGGGCGCTGTTGGGTGGGATGCGCTTGCCGCGGCCATTTTTCCCGTAGGCCAGTTCCGGTGGAATGACCAGCTCCCACTTGGCGCCCTCCTTCATCAGTTGCAGCGCCTCGGTCCAGCCCTTGATCACCTTTTTCACCTGAAAGGTCGAAGGCTTGTCGCGCTGGTAAGAGCTGTCGAATTCGACCCCGTTGATGAAACTGCCGCGGTAATGCACCGTGACGCTGTCGGCACCACCCGGCATCTTGCCTTCGCCGGCCTGAATCACCCGGTACTGCAGGCCGCTGGGCAGGGTCACCACACCCTCTTTCTTGGCATTCTCCGCCAGGTAGGCCTGGGACTTCTCCTGGTTTTCCTGTTCGCGCTGCTCCTTGATCTTGTTCAGCGCCTTCTGGCGCTGGCGGGCATCGACCAGCGGCCGGTTACCCTCCATGGCATCTTTCGCCCCCTGCATCAGCACATTCTGATTCATTTCCAGCTTATTGCCCTTCACCTCGCGGCCCAGCTCGTACCCCAGGCTGTAGATGGCCTTGTCGTTCTCACTCTCCGGCGCGGCGGGCGCATCCGCTGCATAGGGAACGCCGCTAAACCCAAAAGACAAAATCGCGATCATTGCATACTTCATTTTGACTCCTGTCTCACCGAGACCCTATAGATAGATAAATACAGATGGGAAATACCGACCGGCTGTCAGACGCCTGCAGCGGGCGCGTATCTGCCGATTTTATATCTGCAATATCCGAGGAGGGCAAGAGGCAGACGCTGAATGCGCCAGTCAGCGCGGCATAGATTCGCGGCGGATACTCCCAGCCGGTAACCCGCGGGCGACCTGTCTCGGCATCCCGCTCCTGGAACCGGCTGTGACCCAACCCTGAATAGAGAAGATGTTCCCGAAATTCGCTCCCCTGGAATACAGTGTGCGGGCACGGCAATTTCGAAAGATTCAGTAATTCTTAATCAAAACTTTATTTCCAACCGGGCACTGAAATTGAGAGACTACTCATGAAGCGGGGGAACTGGCACACAAAAGCGTCCCACCTGCCGAATCGAGCATTACTGCAATCAATAAAATATTAGGGGATACCATTGACCCACAAGGCCAAAAAACGCTTCGGTCAGAACTTTCTGCACGACCAGGGGGTGATCAGCCGGATAGTTCACAGTATCCGCCCGACAGCGGAGGACCATCTGATTGAGATTGGCCCGGGACAGGGTGCCATCACCCGAGAGCTGTTGAAAGCCACCGGCCGGCTGGAGGCGATCGAACTGGACCGCGACCTGCTCCGCCCCCTGGCGCAGATGTGCGCCGAGCTCGGCAGCCTGCAGATCTATAACGCCGACGCCCTGAAGTTTGACTTCTGCCAGCTGCAGACCGAGGAGCGCCCCGCCCAGCTGAGACTGGTGGGAAACCTGCCCTACAACATCTCCACCCCCATCCTGTTTCATCTGCTTGAGCAATCCCGCTGCATCAAGGATATGCACTTCATGTTGCAGAAAGAGGTGGTGGAGCGCATGGCCGCCGGCCCGGGCAGCAAGATCTACGGCCGCCTGTCGGTCATGCTCCAGGCCCTGTGCAAGGTCGAACCCCTGTTCGATATCGGACCCGGTGCCTTCACCCCGGCCCCGAAGGTGGACTCGGCCTTCGTGCGCCTGATCCCTTTCTCCTCGCCCCCGCTGAAGATCGAAGACCAGGCCCTGTTCAGCCAGATAGTCACCCAGGCCTTTGGACAGCGCCGCAAGACCCTGCGCAACAGCCTCCGGGAGCTGATCAGTGACGAGATTTTCGCAGCGGCAGAGATAGATCCGGCGTTGCGCGCAGAGCGCCTCTCCCTCGCAGAGTTCGTGAAATTATCCAATCTCGCTTGGAAAACCCGACAATCGACCTGATATTGTTGAGCATAACGGCGGCATTCCCGCCGAAACCATCAGACACAATCCGTCAGGGTGAACACAGAAACAATGAACGACGATATATACGAAGACGCAATCGACATCATCACTGACCACGCCCTGGCCAAACCGGGCGAGCTGCTGCCCGGAATTATTCACCTGCTGCCGGTCTCCACCCGGCCGTTTTTTCCGGGCCAGGCGGTGCCGCTGGTGATGAACGCCAAGCACTGGAGCAACACCATCAAGGCGGCCGGGGAATCGAGCAACAGCATCCTCGGCATCATTCTGGCGAATACCGCCACCTCCGAGGATGCGGGGGCGAAAGACCTGCGCATGGTGGGCACGGCCTGCCGCATTCACCGTGTTCAGAAGGTGGACGGACGCTTGCAGGTGCTGGTCGAGTGCCTGAAGCGCTTTCGTATCGAGAAGCTGCTCACCGACAAACCGCCATTCACCGCCCAGGTGCGCTATTTCGACGAACCGGCAGAGGCGGCCAAAGGCGAGATCAAGGCGTATGCCATGGCGGTGATCAACACCATCAAGGAGTTGGTGCCGCTGAATCCCTTGTATGGCGAAGAGTTGCGCATGTTCCTCGACCGGATGGGGCCGGACGACCCCTCGCACCTGGCCGATTTCGCCGCCAGCCTGACCACCGCCAACCGCTTTCAGCTACAGGAAGTGCTGGAGGCGATCAACCTGATGCCACGTATGGAGAAGGTGCTGGTGCTGCTCAACAACGAGCTGGAACTGGCCAGAACCCAGCACGATATCCGCCGTTCGGTGGAAGAGCGCATGGAGACCCAGCAGCGCGAGTTCATGCTCAGGGAGCAGCTCAAGACCATCCAGAAGGAGCTGGGGCTGGAGAAGGATGACCGCACCGCCGAACTGGAGAAATTCCGTGAACGCCTGGAGAGCCTGACCCTTCCCGCCCAGGCCCAGAAGCGCCTCGACGAGGAGATGGACAAGCTCTCGATTCTCGAAACCGGGTCACCCGAGTACGCCCTGACCCGCAACTATATCGACTGGATCACCCTGCTGCCCTGGGGCCGGCACTCCCAGGACAAGCTGGACATCAGCACCGCGCGCAGCGCCCTGGACAAGGACCATTACGGCCTGGATGACGTCAAGTCGCGCATCCTGGAATTCCTCGCGGTGGGCATCATGAAGGGCGAGGTCAACGGCTCGATCATCCTGCTGGTCGGTCCGCCCGGCGTGGGCAAGACCTCGATCGGCAAATCCATCGCCGAGGCCCTGGGTCGCAGCTTTTACCGCTTCTCAGTGGGCGGCATGCGTGACGAGGCCGAGATCAAGGGCCACCGGCGCACCTACATCGGCGCCATGCCCGGCAAGTTCATCCAGTCGATGAAAGAGGCCGGCACCGAGAACCCGGTGATCATGCTCGACGAGATCGACAAGATCGGCGCCTCCTATCACGGCGATCCGGCCTCGGCGCTGCTGGAAGCCCTGGACCCGGAACAGAACAACGACTTTCTCGACCACTACCTGGATCTGCGCTTCGACCTCTCCAAGGTGCTGTTTGTCTGTACCGCCAACCAGCTCGATACCATTCCAGGCCCGCTGCTGGACCGCATGGAGGTGATCTCCCTCTCCGGCTATATCGCCGAGGAGAAGCTGCAGATCGCCCGTCGCTATCTGCTACCGCGGCAGCTGGATCGCGCCGGACTGAAACGCAGCCAGGTGAAGATCAACGCCGCCACCCTGCGCGCCATTATCGATGGTTATGCCCGCGACGCCGGCGTGCGCAGGCTGGAAAAGCAGCTGGGCAAGATCGTGCGCAAGGCGGTGATCAAGATTCTCGACGGCGCCAAGACCCCGATCAGTGTCAACAAAGAGGATCTCAAGGAGTACCTGGGCAGCCCGATCTTCCGCGATGAGCGGAACCTCAGCGGTCCGGGAGTGGTGACCGGCCTGGCCTGGACCGCCATGGGCGGCGCAACCCTGAGCATCGAGGCGGCGAGAACCCACAGCTTCACCCGCGGTTTCAAGCTGACCGGACAACTGGGCGAGGTGATGCGGGAATCCGCCGAAATCGCCTACGGTTACATCGTCGGTCACGCCGAGCAGTTTGGGGCCAGTTCCGAGTTCTTCGAAAAGAGCTTCATCCACCTGCATGTCCCCGCCGGCGCCACCCCGAAAGATGGCCCGAGCGCAGGCATCACCATGGCCTCTGCCCTGCTCTCCCTGGCCACCAACCGGCCAGTCCGGGATATCGCCATGACCGGCGAGCTGACCCTGACCGGGCAGGTGTTCCCGGTCGGCGGCATCCGGGAAAAGGTGATCGCCGCCCGCCGTGCAGGCCTTAAAGAGCTGATTCTACCCGATGAGAATCGCGGCGATTTCGACGAGGTACCGGATCACATCAAAAAGGGGCTGAAGGTCCATTTTGCCTCCACCTTCGAGGATGTGGCGCCCTTGCTGTTTGCCAAAAAGTAAACGGCATTAGATTCCTATAATTTGAAATTATGGATATCTATAGATAATCCTTATTTGTCAAATTAAGGAACCACTAATATTCTTTTCTTACGAAGAGCGCTCTGGGTTCAGGGTTTAAAACCGCTTTTCGAACTGCAGACAGATTACTCGTTTGTTTAGGGAGAATAGAATATGAAAACCATTATCAAGACTGCTGCCATCGCCGCGCTGATCGGCCTCTCCTCTTCTGCAAATGCCTGGTGGGGCTGGGGTCCCGGTTCAGGCTGGGGCGGCCCCGGTGGCTGGGGCGACGACTTCTGGGGTGACGGCTGGGGTGACTTCAACATGAACTTCAGCGGACGCGGCTCAGGCTACGGACGCGGCTACGGCTATGGTCGTGGCTACGGTTATGGCTATCCGTACTATGGCGGCTATGGTTATGGCTATCCCTACTATGGCGGCTATGGCTACGGCTATCCCTATGCTCCGGTAGCACCCGTAGCACCTCAGGCGCCTGCCGCAGAAGACAAATAGCGGAATCCCTGCCATTCCGGGACGATACCTGTCCACCCACGAAGCCGCCACCAGGCGGCTTCGTGTTTTTTCAGGGGTGTAAACTGACCGGGGTTGCCATTTGACTGGTATCCTATTGATCTTTCCCCGAAGCGCTCTGGTCAGCTGGAGAAGTGATGGCAACGATGATCAACCGGTATGCTGTAGTCCCGTCAACACCTGAAGCCCACACCAGCCAGCCAACTGCCCGGCCTCTACCAAGGGACTGAGACATAGTGCGCTTTCGTCAGGATATCAACGGCCTGCGCGCCTACGCGGTGATCGCCGTGATGCTCTACCACTTCAGCATAGACGGCTTCAGCGGTGGATTCATCGGGGTTGATGTCTTCTTCGTGATTTCCGGGTTTCTGATGACCGGCATTATCATGCGCGGCATCGAACAGGGGCGATTCTCGGTGACTGACTTCTACCTGTCACGCGCACGCCGGATCATTCCGGCCCTGGCAGTGTTGTGCCTGGTTCTGCTGGCCCTCGGCTGGGCCTGGCTGACCCCTTCGGACTACCGCAAACTGGGCGAACATGCCGCTTCGGCCATGGGGTTCTTCTCGAACTTCACCTTCATGGACGAGGAGGGTTATTTCGACGCACCTTCACAGACCAAGTGGCTGCTGCATACCTGGTCACTCTCCGTGGAATGGCAGTTTTATCTGCTCTATCCATTGCTGCTCGCGGCCGTGGCAAAAACCCTGTCACCCAGCCCACGGACGATGATGATTGTGCTGATCATCCTCGCCCTCCTCTCCCTGGGCGCCTGCATCGACATCTCCCGGGAAGATGGCAGCTTTGCCTTCTACATGCTGCCCACCCGTGCCTGGGAGATGCTCGCCGGGGGTCTGGTATTTCTGCTCAACCCCCGTGTCAGATCTTCTGCAACCGCAGCAAAAACTATCGAACTGGCTGGCCTTGGCTGCATCATTCTGGCTGCCGGGCTGTTCCAGCCGGAGATGAACTGGCCCGGCGCCTATGCCCTGTTGCCGGTTGCCGGCGCGGTGCTGATCATGGTCGCGGCGCGACAGGATTCCGCACTAACCGCCAGCCCGGCGATCAGCGCCCTGGGCCGCTGGTCCTACTCCATCTACCTGTGGCATTGGCCGATTGTGGTGACCCTGGGGTATTTCTCACTGCGAACCCTGCCCTATGTCGTTGGTGGTTTTCTGCTGGCTATCCTGCTGGGCGCGATCTCCTATGCACTGGTTGAAAACCCGGCCCGGCACATCTTCGCCTCGCGGCGGCGGGCAACGATCGCCAGCCTGGCAGCGATTCTGGTCATCGCTGCAGGCGGCACCCTGATAGTGCTCAAGCAGGGGTTCGAGTCGCGGGTTTCCGATCAACTGCTACTGATCGATCGTGAGGCTGACAATCGCCTCCAGGGATTCAACACGCCCTGTGGATTCGCCCGCGAGACCCAGACTTTGGTCCCCTGCACCCTGGGCGATGAGAACAACATCCGCTGGGTGGTATGGGGAGACAGTCATGCCGGCTCGATTGTCAGCGCCGTACAGGCCGCCACCCAGGCCGGTGTACGTTTTTATACCCACCAGTGCGCCACCCTGTTCAATACCGAACTGAAAGCCAAGGCGCAGAATAACCACTGCGTTGAATTCAATCGCAAGGTGCTGGAGCAGATTGAACAGCTCCCCGGCGATGTTGGCGTGATTATCATCAACCGCTACTCGGTGCATATCAAAGGCCCGAACGAAGGGTTGCACAAACGCTGGGGCATCATCTACACAGACCGTGCCCCGGATGCGCCAATCGAAGACGCTGCGACGCTCTACAGCCAGCGATTGGTCGGGTCGTTATGCCGGATCGGACAGTCACACAAGGTGTACACCGTTGCGCCCATCCCGGAAATAGGGACTGAAGTCCCGCAAACCATGGCGCGGCGCGCCATGGCCTCTGGTCAGGTTGTGGATATCACTCTCCCACTCGCCGACTACTATTCCCGCAATGATGTCGCACTTGCCGCACTGAACCGGGCATCCGACGAATGCGGCATCCGGGTGCTTGACCCTACGCCTCATCTCTGTGATGAAACGGTCTGTTACGGCTCACTTAATGGTCGTCCACTCTATTTTGATGATGACCATCTGAGCGAATTCGGCAATCGCCTGCTGCTGCCCCTATTCAGCGGATTGCGCACACAAGACTAAAAACCCGTTTATGTTCATGGGGATATCCCTAAAAGACTCGCATATACTGTCCTTCTGAGTAGATTCTGCTGCGAACAGGGTTATTATCATTTCAAGTATGGAAGCCATCACTATCGCGATACCGGCCAGATAAGCTATCGTGAAAAAAGAGAATTCACCTTCACCAACGCACCCGGTCAGCGGCAACGCGGGTACTCGCCTGTCCAGAATTGTCATACTCTATGCATTCCTCTCGGTCCTGTGGATTCTCTTCTCCGACGCACTGGTCGGTCTCATCTTCCATGATCCAGCCACCATCACCATCGTCAGCGCACTCAAGGGCTGGTTCTTTGTGGGCGTCACATCTCTACTGCTCTACTTTCTGCTAAAGCGATTGATCGAAGAGATAACCGAGGGCTACCGTCGTGAGGGAAAAATGCATGCCGAGCAGTTGCATACCCTCGCCATGCTCGAATCGATCACCAGCAACACCACCGACGCCATTTTTGTCAAAGACAGGCAAGGCCGTTACCTGACCAGCAATCGTGCGCTCAGCGATCTCCTGGGTAAAACACCCGATGAGATGATAGGCAGGGATGACTTCGCCTTGTTTCCCAAGGCGCTGGCCGAGCAATTCCAGGCGGACGATCAGAAAATCATCGCCCAAGGCAAGACACTGACGTATGAGGAGCCGGTGATTGCCGGTGATAAAACCCTCCCCTACATGACCACCAAAGGTCCTCTGATCATTAATGGTCAGATTGAGGGAATATTCGGTATTGCGCGCGATATTACCGAGCAGTACAAAACCCAGAAAAGCCTGGAGGATAAAAAGCAACAACTCACCCTGCTGCTGAATACCATCCCCTATGGCATCCAGGAAAACAATGTCGAGGGCGTGATCACCTACAGTAACAGCGCCCACCACCGCATCCTTGGCAAGGCACCGGGAAGCCTGCTTGGGCAGCCCATCTGGCATGCCGAGATCAACGAGCAGAACCGGCAGAAACTGCGCGACTATCTGCGCTACCTGGTTGCCGAACAACCCCAACCCGAACCCTATGTAACACGTAACTTCCGTGACGATGGCCGCGAGGTGACACTCGAGATCAACTGGAACTACCAGCGCAATGATGCAGGGGCAGTTACCGGTTTTATCTCGGTCATTTCGGATATCACCGAACAAAAACACATCGAAGATCAACTGGCCCTTGCCAATGTCGAGTGGACCCTGGCCATGGACCAGATTGATGACGTTATCTATCTGCTGGATATGCAGCGCCGCTTGATGCGAGCGAATCAGGCGTTCTACCGAATGGTCAACTCTGACCCCAAGCACTGCATAGGCCGGCATATCGTCGATCTCATCCATCCCGAAGGCGAAAAGGAGGCCTGCCCGGTCTGTCAGGCCCAGGAGGCACAGCGTGAAGTGGTAATCACCCTGGAACCGGATGACTTCAACAACCCTAGCGACAAACCCCTCGAGCTGAGGCAGAAACTGGTCAGGGATAACAGTGGACAGGCCACCAGCATGCTGGTCAGTCTGCATGACCTGAGCCGGGCGCGCCAGGTCGAGGAAACCCTGCGCCTGGCCGCCAGTGTGTTTGAAAATACCGATGAAGGCGTAGTAATCACCGATGCCCAGGGCAAAATCCTTGAGGTCAACCGCGCCTTTACGGAGATTCTCGGCTACACAAGAGATGAGGTCATAGGGCGCAACCCGCGCTTGTGGCAATCATTACGCCATGACGAGAGTTTTTACCGGAACATGTGGTTATCTCTCACCGAAACCGGCCAGTGGCGCGGCGAACTATGGAACCGGCGCAAGGACGGCTCGGTATTCCCGGAGTGGCAGACCATCAGCAGCGTTACCGACGAAGAGGGCCGGCTGACCCATTATGTCGGCGTTTTCTCGGACATCAGCCAGATCAAGCACTCCCAGGAACAGTTGGATCACCTGGCCCACCATGATGCCCTGACCGACCTGCCCAATCGCCTGTTGTTGAATGAACGCCTGGAACAGGCGATCCGGCACGCCGAGCGCAACGCCAGCAAACTGGCGGTGATCTTCCTCGATCTCGACCTCTTCAAGCATATCAATGACAGTCTCGGCCACCCCGCCGGGGACAGCCTGTTGCAGAAGGTAGCAGCCAAACTGGTGCAGACAGTGCGTCAGGGCGATACCGTCGCGCGTATCGGTGGGGATGAGTTCGTGCTGCTGCTGGAGGAGATCGACATTGCCGATAATGTCGTCGTCGCAGCAGAAAAACTGATGGCAATCTTCGCTGAACCCTTCCAGTTGGGAGACCAGGGAATCCGCATTACCGCCAGCCTCGGCATCACCCTCTACCCACGGGATGGCAAGGATTCAGCCAGCCTGCTGCGCAACGCCGATGCAGCCATGTATCGCGCCAAGGAGGAAGGGCGCAACACCTACCAGTTCTACACCGAGGAGCTGACCCGTAACGCCTTCGAGCGCGTACTGCTGGAAAACAACCTGAGGCAGGCGATCAGTCGAGAGGAACTGCGCTTGGTCTACCAGCCCCAGGTTGATCTACAAAGCGGCCAGATTATCGGCGTCGAGGCGCTGATACGCTGGCAACACCCGGAACTGGGAATTATCTCCCCGATAAAATTCATTCCCCTTGCCGAAGAGTCCGGCCTGATCCACTCCATTGGCGAGTGGGTGCTGCGCACCGCCTGCCGGCAGGGCAGGGACTGGCTGGAACGGGGTATAGATTTCGGCAGTATTGCGGTGAACGTGGCCGGACACCAGATTCAGCGTGGAAACTTACCCGAGGATGTCAAAAAGATCCTGGCCGAAACCCGGTTCCCCTCCTCGCAACTGGAACTCGAGGTCACCGAGGGGTTCATCATGCAGCAAGCGGATTTTGCGATTCGCCAATTGATGACGCTACGGCAGATGGGCGTGACCCTGGCCATCGATGACTTTGGTACCGGTTACTCGTCGCTGAGCTATCTGAAACAGCTGCCGATACACAAACTCAAAATCGACCAGTCTTTTGTCCGCGACATACCGGAAGACCCGAATGACATGGCGATTGCCGATGCGATAATCGCCATGGGCAAGAGCCTTGGGTTGACCGTTATCGCCGAAGGGGTGGAGACACAGGAGCAGGCCAATTTCCTGAAAGCCGCAGGCTGCCAGGAGGCCCAGGGATACCTCTACAGCAGACCGATCACCGCTGATGAGCTGGAACAGATTCTACTGAACTCCTGAGCTGATCTTGTTTGAATGGGCAATCAAAACAAAAAGCCCGGAATCCGCAAGAGACTTCGGGCTTAATTTACAACCAATGTCTATGGTAAACTCAGAAGGGTATGTCGTCATCAAACCCTTGGTCAGGCATGGATTGAGAACCAGAGTAGGAAGATGATAAAGATGAGGATGATCCCCCCTGCTCCGAACGCGAACTGGGTGCAAAATCGGCACTGCCGCCGGCGCCACGCGAATCCAGCATCTGCATTTCGTTGCCGACGATCTCGGTGGTATAGCGGTCCTGTCCATCCTTGTCCTGCCACTTGCGTGTCCTCAGACTCCCTTCCACATAGACCTTTGAACCCTTTTTCAGGTATTCACCGGCGATTTCCGCCAGGCGGTTAAAAAACACCACGCGATGCCACTCGGTACGCTCCTGCGTTTCGCCAGTATTCTTGTCCTTCCAGGTCTCTGATGTCGCCAGCCGAATGTTGGTCACCGCACCACCACTGGGCATAAAGCGGGTTTCCGGGTCGACGCCCAGATTACCGATCAGGATTACTTTGTTAATACCTTTGGCCATGACTCCTCCTAAACCACCAAGTGCCGACACACACAGCACTCAACAAAAAACGGCTGGACAGGCTGTGTCCAGATTATTCAGTGATGTCTTCCGAACTGAACCGTCCGGAAACCCGAATGATTTTTTGAATTTTCTCGTAAACCAGTGGGGGATTAAACCATATCTGAGGATTTTTTTCGCTAGTCGGCATATCTCTAGCCAGAATACATCCAGTCACTGGCCATGGCCTTGATAATCCTGAAATAAAACCGGCACCAACCGTCCGCGCAGTGCCCTGACAGAGATCACCGCCAGGTAGCTGATACCCACCAAACCAAGAATCAGGACCATCCACTCACCCCCATCCAAAAGTTCGAAGGCCCGGAAACGGTAGGTGCTGACCAGTTTCAACTCTCGCACCCCGGACAGCGCCACAACCAGGTGTATCAGGATATACCCCAATAACGGCAATATGACCCAGCCAAACAGCGGAATCAGCCAGACCGTGGCCAGACTGAATAGCATGACCAGCAGTGGCACAAAGATATCCAGCCCGGTGATCTCATTAAGGGCAAACAGAGGCAGACAGGCCGCCACGACCAGCAGCGTGGAAAACAGCGCCCCCGGCAGAGGAGAACCGTGCTTCTCCAGCCTTGTCTCTGTTCCCCGTGTCGAAAGCATTGAACTGACCCTGGACTTGACCGCCTCGTAGTTGTCTGCCGTGCAGTAAACATGCAACAGATCGCGCCACTGATTTCGCAGGACAACGGTATGTTGTCTGGGGCGATAGCGTGCCGCAAAGGCGCCGGACCAGGCAAGATCGACGCGCTCATTGGAGATTGCCAGCAGCCCCGCGCCCGCCGTGCGCGGACTGCCCCCGAGCGCACCAGCGACCACCGACATCCGCGCCAGGGCACGCGCACGGGTATCTATGCCCTCGTAGCCGATGCCTTTATCGGAAACCGTGAAACGTGCCCGAAAACGATTTCCAAACACCACCAGCATGATCAACAGACCCGCGACTGTCAGACCCGCGGTGATCAGGGCAAACCAGCCGGCCAGCAGAGGCAGGCCATCCACCTCACCGGTGCCAATGAATATCGCCGAGAGGATCAGCATGGAGACCAGGTAGGTGGCCCCCATGGCCTTGACCCAGGCACCCAGCATCAGCGGGTTGGTAACCAACGGGATATTGATCTCCCACTCCAGCGGTGGTTGTTTAGTCGACATCATTCGCCTCGTTCGCATCGATAATCAGAATACTAGTACCAGAGAATTGTCCCAACGTTGACCCCTATCAACTTAAACCCTGTTTCTCCAGTCACCGTTGAAAAAGAACAAATGCCCACGCACCGAAGTCTTATAATTCAGTGGAGCGCGGATAGACTCAAAGCGGAAGGGTGTACGACCGGTTGAACACAGTAAAGCAACAATTACCCAGAATATTTCTCACGCTGCTCGGCCTGCTACTGATGGCCTGGGGCTTGGGCATTCCGCTACTGGGACTGATCGGGGAGACAGCCGATGCCACTGTAACCCATGCTCGCAGGCAGGGCGGAGAACGTGACGAGGCACTGCCCAACCGCTACAACTATGTCGTCAGCTATCGCTTCACCTTGGCCAACGAAGAGACTGTGGAAGGATTTACCCATGTGGTGGGCAGCCCTTTTTCATTGCCTGCCGGCTACGGCGGAAAGGAGTTCAAGGTACGCTATCTGGCTGCCTTCCCGGCACTCAACACTCCCGCACAACAGGCCAGTCTGAATCTGGAGCATGTGATCGTTGCAGCTGTGGGATATCTGCTCGCCTTTGGGCTCTGGCGAAAGAAAGCCAAGAGAAAGAAGAAGAACCGAGTTCAGGATACCTCGGCGAACTGATCGAGTTTTGTCAGATCGATCACCTGGGGATCTATCTTCAGGTAGGCCATACCCTCCACCTCATCAACCGCTGCGTCGGCGACACCTGCAATATCCAGCAGGGCTGCGCGCAGTTCACTGGCCTGGGCCTCATCCATCGCGCCCACCCGCAACACATGGCTGCTGACATAGCTGGGTTGTGCCATACCGGAGGCAATGATCAGCCAGACCAGCGCCGCCAGGGCGGCAAACAGGAACACACCCGGCATGTCGTGGTGGGTATAAATCCAGCCGCCAACCACACCGCCCAAAAAGGCGCCCATAAACTGCGAGGTTGAATAGACCCCCATCGCCGTACCCTTGCTGTCGGCAGGCGCCACCTTGGCGATCAGAGACGGCAGTGTCGCCTCGAGCAGATTGAATGCGGTGAAGAACAGAAACAGCATCAGACTGAGCCCGACAAGGGATTGATAAAACTGGCTGAAACCAAGCAGCGAGAGCATCAGCGCGGCAACCCCGGCCAGGAACACCGGTTTCATCTGGCGGCGTTTTTCCGCAATCACGACGAAAGGAATCATCATGACCATCGCCAGCAGCAGCACCGGCAGGTAAACCATCCAGTGATGATCGCTGGTCAAGCCGATGGCATCGCGCAGGGCAAAGGGGACAACGATGAACACCGATGTCAGGATCATGTGGAGAATCAGGATACCGGCATCCAGCCTCAACAGATTGGCATTGGTCAGCACCCGGCCAAAAAGCGCGGGCACAGGCTCGGCATCCCGGTGAAAGGTGCTGCGCTCAGGATTGGGCACCAGCACGATGGTGATGTAAATACCGGAGATTGCCAGCACGGCCGTCAGCCAGAAAATCCCCTTCACACCGATCAGGCTGTTGAGAATAGGCCCCAGCACCAGCGCTATGGCGAAGGCGACACCAATACTGATACCGATCACCGCCATGATGCGCAGACGATACTGCTCGCGGGTCAGATCCGCCGCCAGGGCCATGACCGCAGCGGCAATCGCCCCGCTGCCCTGTATCGCCCGACCCAGAATCACGCCCCAGATGCTATCCGACATGGCAGCAATCACGCTGCCCAGGGCAAAGATCAGCAGGCCGCCAATAATCACTGGTTTGCGCCCAATGCGATCGGAGAGCATGCCGAAGGGGATCTGCAGCAGCGCCTGGGTCAGACCATAGGCGCCAATCGCGACACCGATCAACTGTGGAGTCACGCCATCCAGGTTCTCCGCATAGAGGGCGAACACCGGCAGAATCAGAAACAACCCAAGCATGCGCAGGGAAAATATTCCGGCCAGGGAGATAGCGGCGCGGCTCTCTGTTGCCGACATGTGATCCTGTTTTACCGACGCTCCGCTCACTATTTCAACTCTGCCTTTGGCCCGAAATCTCAAGAACGCGTATAGTATCAGGTTCGCTTCTTGGCTGGTACGCAGATGGACACGATTTATATTCGCGGTGCTCGCACCCACAATCTGAAGAATATCGATCTCGATATTCCCCGGGATAAGCTGATTGTGATTACTGGCCTGTCAGGTTCGGGAAAATCCTCGCTCGCCTTCGACACCATCTACGCCGAGGGGCAGCGACGCTATGTCGAGTCACTCTCCGCCTATGCCCGGCAGTTTCTGGCGATCATGGAAAAACCGGATGTGGACCATATTGAGGGGCTGTCGCCAGCGATCTCGATCGAGCAGAAGACCACCTCACACAACCCCCGTTCAACGGTCGGCACCATCACCGAAATCCATGACTATCTCCGATTGCTGTTTGCCCGGGCCGGCACGCCACGCTGCCCGACGCATGACGTCGAACTGGAGGCCCAGACCATCAGCCAGATGGTCGATCATGTCCTCTCCCTGGCCGAAGAGAGCAAGCTGATGCTGGTAGCGCCGGTCATATCCGAGCGCAAGGGCGAACACAGCAAGCTGTTGCAGGAGCTGAATGCCCAGGGGTTCATCCGCGCCAGAATCGATGGCGAGGTGTTTGAACTGGATCAGCCACCGCCGCTCGATCTGCACAAGAAGCACAGCATCGAGGTGGTAATCGACCGCTTCAAGGTCCGCGAGGGCATGGAGCAGCGTCTGGCGGAGTCGTTCGAAACCGCCCTCAACCTCTCCGGCGGTCTGGCGCGGGTTGCCTGGATGGAACCTGAACCCGGTCAGCAGGATATGGTCTTTTCCGCCAAGTTCGCCTGCCGCGAGTGCGGCTACAGCCTGCAGGAGTTGGAACCGCGCCTGTTCTCCTTCAACAATCCGGTTGGCGCCTGCCCCGCCTGCGATGGTCTGGGCGTGGAGCAGTTTTTCGATCCCCAGCGGGTGGTGATAGATCCTCACCTGAGCCTGGCGGCCGGCGCTATTCGCAGCTGGGACCGGCGCAACGCCTATTACTTTGGCATGATCTCCTCCCTGGGGCGGCACTACGGCTTTGATGTCGAAACCTCCTGGGAGAATCTGCCGGACAGCGTGACGCAGGTAATTCTCCACGGTAGTGGCGAGCAGCCGATCCAGTTCAAGTACATCAATGAAAAAGGCTCGAGCTACAGCAAGACCCACCCGTTTGAGGGCATCATCCCGAACATGGAGCGCCGTTATCGCGAGACTGAGTCGAACGCGGTCCGGGAGGAGCTGTCGCGCTACATCTCCACCCATACCTGCCGCAGCTGTGGAGGCAGCCGCCTCAACCAAGCCGCCAGGCATGTGTTTGTCGGCAGCCATAATCTACCGGAGATCACCCGCCTGCCGGTCAATCGCGCACTCGATTATTTCAACAACCTGACCCTGCCCGGCAAACGCGGCAAGATCGCGGCCAAGGTGATCAAGGAGATCGCCCAACGGCTGGAGTTTCTGGTCAATGTCGGCCTCGACTACCTCACCCTGGATCGCAGCGCCGATACCCTCTCCGGCGGCGAGGCCCAGCGTATACGCCTGGCCAGCCAGATTGGCGCCGGGTTGGTGGGTGTGATGTACATCCTCGATGAACCCTCCATCGGCCTGCACCAGCGCGACAATTCCCGCCTGCTCAATACCCTCACCTATCTGCGCGACCTGGGTAACACGGTTATTGTCGTGGAACATGATGAGGAGGCCATCCGCAGCGCCGACCACGTGATCGATATCGGCCCGGGCGCCGGGGTGCATGGTGGGCGTGTCATCGCCCAGGGAACGGCCGATCAGATCAGCCAAAATCCTGAATCGCTGACCGGCCAATACCTCTCCGGCAGGCTGACCATAGAGCTGCCGCGACGCCGTTCAGACGAGCTTTTTGAAAAGACCCTGAACCTGCAGGGGGCCAGCGGCAACAATCTGAAACAGGTGGACCTGAAGATCCCGGTCGGGCTGTTTACCTGCATCACCGGGGTCTCCGGCTCAGGGAAATCCACCCTGATCAACGACACCCTCTATCCATTAGCGGCCAATGCCCTCAACCATGCCAGCCAGGATGTCGCCCCTTACGAAAAGATCTTCGGGCTCGAGCATTTTGATAAGGTGGTGGATATCGACCAGAGCCCCATCGGACGCACGCCACGCTCCAATCCCGCCACCTATACCGGCCTGTTTACCGCCATCCGTGAACTTTTCGCCGGAACCCAGGAATCACGCTTGCGGGGGTACAATGTCGGCCGCTTCAGTTTCAATATCAAGGGAGGCCGCTGCGAGGCCTGCAAGGGCGACGGCGTAATCAAGGTCGAGATGCATTTTCTTCCGGACATCTATGTGCAGTGCGATGTATGCAAGGGTAAACGCTACAACCGCGAAACCCTCGACATCAAGTACAAGGGGAAAAGCATCGATCAGGTTCTGGCCATGACCGTGGAGGATGCCCTGGCGTTCTTTGACGCCATCCCAGCGCTCAAGCGTAAATTACAGACGCTGATGGATGTCGGTCTCTCCTATATCACACTCGGACAAAATGCCACTACCCTTTCCGGCGGCGAGGCCCAACGCGTGAAACTGTCGCGGGAGCTATCAAAGCGGGATACCGGCAACACGCTTTATATCCTGGACGAGCCCACCACCGGGCTGCATTTTCATGATGTGAAACACCTTCTGGAGGTACTGCATCGTCTGCGCGACCATGGCAATACCGTGGTGGTGATTGAGCATAATCTGGATGTTATCAAAACCGCCGACTGGGTCATCGACCTGGGACCGGAAGGGGGTGACAAGGGGGGAATGATCATCTGCGAGGGAACCCCTGAAATGGTTTGCCAGATTGAGAACTCCCACACCGGCAGGTATCTAAAACCACTGCTGCACCTGGATAGCACTGGCCAGGCGAGAAACACGGGCTGATACAGTTAGCCGATCACTAGCGGCGTACCGATCAACGCATCCAACATAGTTGCCGCACTGCACTTGTTGGCGGCAATCTCTACCAGCCCAATGGAGTTCTCATACCAGAATAGCTGATCTTCCTCCACCAGGCTGAAGGTCCTGGCGTAGGGAACATTCACATTGTGGATTTTGATGGTCCTATCCTGTGCCACATCTCCGGCGCGGATTCCCGTCATCAAATTGCCAAAACTATCGATATAGATAATCTCGGCAAGATCAGAAGGCCAATCGCTGCCGACAAGATCTGCCGCATCTAGCGGTTTCGAGGCTACCGCCAACCCCTGGCAAACCCTTTCGGCCACCGGCGCGAACAGATCCCGCCCGTGAAAGCTGTTGGAGATGCCTTGTCTGCGCCACTCGATACTTCTCACCTGGGCATCAGTGTTACCCTTGAGAATCTGCGAAAACAGGCCATTATCAGGCCCGACAAACCAGTTTCTGCCGGTGGCTATCAGTAATGGCAGACGATCAGAGCCAACCCCTGGATCGACAACACAGAGATAGAGAATTCCAGGTTTCTGAGAGGCTATTAGCGCTGAGAGGAGATGGGCAGATGCCCGAGGATTGAAAGCCGGGGCATTGGAAAGGAGGTCGATTACCGGCACACCGGCGCCTGCCAATGCGATATGCATCTGCCCGGTATAGATTCCATCTGAACCAAAATCGGTAAATAGTGCAATCAGTTCAGGTTTTTGGCGTGCTGGCCCCATTCCAGAATTAAAGCACAAGGTTTGTTCAGACAACAAAAAAGCCGGACTGAATTGCCCGGCTTTTTTGATCAACGGATAACAACCCGTTGCTATTCTGTCTCTACAGCCTCTTCTTCAACAGGCTTTGGGCGATCAACCAGTTCAACATAGGCCATCGGGGCCTTGTCACCGGGACGGTAGCCGCACTTCAGAATACGCAGGTAACCACCTGGGCGTTCCTGGTAACGGGGGCCCAGCTCGTTGAACAGCTTGCCAACGACTTCATTATCCCTGAGACGGGAGAAGGCCAACCGACGAGCAGCAACACTGTCGCTTTTGCCCATGGTGATAATAGGCTCGGCAACTGAGCGCAACTCTTTGGCTTTTGGCAATGTGGTCTTGATCAGCTCATGACGTAACAGAGAACAAGTCATGTTACGGAACATGGCCTTACGGTGTGCGCTGTCACGGTTCAATTGCCGTCCGGATTTGCGGTGTCGCATGGATCGACTTCCTTAAATCAAAAAGTTACTAACTAGGGTTCGTTGTTCAGATGTTCAGCGAGTAGCGCCGTCCATACCCTCGGGAGGCCAGTTTTCCAGCCGCATTCCCAGAGAAAGACCACGCGTTGCTAAAACATCCTTGATTTCTGTCAGCGATTTTTTACCCAGGTTAGGGGTCTTCAACAACTCGACTTCAGTACGTTGAATCAAATCACCAATCAGAAAAATATTCTCTGCTTTCAAACAGTTGGCTGATCGAACCGTCAGTTCCAGATCATCAACCGGGCGCAGCAGTATCGGGTCCACAGAGGGCCCTTTTTCCTCAACAGGTTTATCTGTCGATGCTGTCTCATCCAGTTTTACGAATGCAGACAGCTGGTCCTGAAGGATGGTCGCGGCATTGCGAATCGCCTCTTCAGGATCAATAGTTCCATTGGTCTCGAGATCAATAACCAGACTATCCAGGTCCGTGCGCTGCTCAACACGCGCTGCTTCAACCGTATAAGCCACACTTAGAATCGGTGCGAATGAAGCATCAAGCTGCAACCGGCCGATAGGACGATCATCCCCGGCGGCGCTCTGCCGGGCAGTCGCAGGCTGATAACCAATTCCACGAGAGACCTTGAGGGTCATGTTCAATTCGCCATCTTTGGTGAGATTGGCGATGATGTGATCCGGATTGGCGATCTCTACATCGTGATCCAAGGTGATGTCGCTTGCCAGCACCGCCCCAGGTCCTTTCTTCTTTAGCGTCAGGGTGGCTTCGTGGCGCGCGTGCATCACGAGTGCCAGCTCTTTCAGATTCAAAAGGATCTCCAGGACATCTTCCTGCACACCTTCAATAGTGGTGTACTCGTGAAGAACCCCTTCAATCTCAGCCTCAATCACTGCACATCCTGGCATGGACGACAGCAAAATCCGACGCAGGGCATTGCCCAATGTATGCCCGAAACCTCGCTCCATAGGCTCCAAAGAGACCCGGGCGCGATTTTCGCTAATAGACTGGACGTTGACCAGTCTTGGCTTTAAAAACTCGGTGACGAACTCCGGCATCGAAGACCTCTTATGCTATCCCTTATTTGGAGTACAGCTCGACAACCAGCTGCTCATTGATCTCAGCCGGCAGTTCGGAGCGATCTGGAACACGCTTGAAGGTACCTTTCATACCCTTGGCATCGACTTCTATCCAATCAACAAGACCGTATTGTTCAGCCAGAGCCAAGGCACTCTGAATACGCAGCTGCTTCTTGGCCTTTTCACGTACTTCTACGACATCTTCCGCCGTGATCTGGTAGGAAGGAACATTGATCACCTTGCCATTAACCAAAATTGATTTGTGGCTGACCAATTGACGCGATTCAGCACGGGTACTACCGAAGCCCATTCTGTACACGACGTTGTCCAGGCGCTGTTCGAGCAGGCGCAGCAGGTTATCACCTGTCGCACCCTTCTGCTGAGCGGCCTTTTTATAGTAGTTACGGAATTGGTTTTCCATAATTCCATAGATGCGGCGCATTTTCTGTTTTTCGCGCAGCTGCAAACCGTAATCAGAGAGACGGCGACGGCGATCGGTGGTCTGACCGGGTACCTTCTCCATATTACATTTTGAATCAAGCGAACGAACCCGGCTCTTCAGGAACAGGTCAGTTCCTTCACGACGACTGAGTTTACACTTTGGTCCGAGATATCTTGCCATGATGTTTTAACTCCAGATCAGACGCGACGCTTTTTGGGCGGACGGCAACCATTGTGGGGAATCGGGGTGACATCAGAAATACTGGTGATCTTGAACCCCGCGTTGTTCAGTGCGCGCACTGCGGATTCACGTCCCGGGCCTGGGCCTTTGACGTTGACATCCAGGCTCCTAACACCATATTCCTTAGCTTTCTCACCACAACGATCCGCCGCAACCTGTGCTGCGAAGGGTGTACTTTTACGTGATCCACGGAAACCGGAACCACCTGCTGTTGCCCAGGACAATACGTTCCCCTGGCGATCAGAGATGGTGATAATAGTATTATTGAAAGATGCGTGGATATGCGCCACACCATCCGTTACTACTTTTTTAACCTTTTTCCGCGAACGGCTGCTCGGTTTTGCCATTAGCTTGTTCCTGCGAACTTTTAATCTAAAACACCTACCGGACGGGCCGGAGACTGGATCTATCTCTTAATTGGGCGACGTGGGCCCTTGCGTGTGCGCGCATTGGTACGGGTCCGTTGACCACGTAGCGGCAAGCCACGACGATGACGGATACCCCGATTGCAACCAAGATCCATGAGACGTTTGATGTTCATGGATATTTCACGCCGCAGATCACCTTCTACAGTGAACTTCGCAACTTCTGTACGCAGTGACTCAACTTCGCCTTCGCTAAGATCGATAATCTTTGCAGTCTCTGCGATGCCTGCAGCCTTACAGATGTTGGCGGCTCGGGTACGACCAACCCCATAGATCGAGGTCAACGCAATGACGGCGTGCTTTCGATCTGGAATATTGACGCCTGCAATACGGGCCATCTGGTAACTCCTGAAAAAATAAAACTCATCCACGACACGCGCGGAAAACGCGTAATCATATCTGTATTGTTTGCTTAATTCAAGGGATAAAACTTACGTTTTTATCAGCCTTGACGTTGCTTGTGCCGGGGTTCCTTGCAGATCACGCGCACAACACCGTTGCGTTTGATGATCTTGCAGTTACGGCAGATCTTTTTAACTGAAGCCCTAACTTTCATGGGTGTATCTCCACAATTCTTTAACTAGCACCAGGCTCAGCGCAGCAGACCTGCACCACCACCCTTAAGATTCGCTTTTTTCATCAACCCTTCATACTGGTGCGACATCAAATGCGCTTGTATCTGGGCCATAAAATCCATAACCACAACCACAATAATCAGCAATGATGTTCCACCAAAGTAGAACGGCACATTCCAGCCAACGATCAGAAACTCAGGCAACAGGCAGACCGATGTTATATATATCGCACCAGCCAGAGTCAGACGTGACATCACATTGTCGATGTATTTTGCCGTCTGCTCACCAGGCCGATAACCTGGAATGAATGCACCTGAACGTTTCAGATTATCCGCCGTCTCCTTGGAATTGAACACCAAGGCGGTATAAAAGAAACAGAAGAAAATAATCGCCATTGCATACAGGAGTACATAAATCGGCTCCCCCGGGGATATCTTGGCAACGATATCCTGCAACCAGCGCATATTTTCCTGTGTCCCCAGCCACTGTCCCAGTGTTGATGGGAACAAAATAATACTGGAGGCAAAAATTGGTGGAATTACACCCGCCATGTTCAGCTTCAGGGGTAAATGACTGGTATGCGCAGCAAACATCTTTCTGCCCTGCTGACGCTTGGCGTAATTCACCGTAATCCTGCGCTGCCCGCGCTCGACGAAGACAACAAATGCCGTCACCAGCGCCGCCAGTACAAACAGCGTCAGAACGGTAATTGCGTTCATTTCACCCGTTCTAACCAGCTCAAGGGTTCCGCCTATTGCCGATGGCAGACCGGCAACAATACCCGCAAAAATGATCAGCGAGATACCGTTACCGAGACCGCGCTCGGTGATCTGCTCACCCAGCCACATCAGAAACATGGTTCCGGTCACCAGACTTACCGCCGAGGTAAACACGAAACCCGGGCCGGCCTGAACAACGATGGGCATTCCACCTGCCGTCTGCGCCTGCAAGGCAACCGAGATGCCGATCGCCTGAAAGGTGGCGAGCAACACTGTTCCGTAACGGGTGTACTGGGTGATCTTTCGACGCCCCTGCTCACCCTCTTTCTTCAGCTGTTCCAGCTTCGGGATCACGGTAGACATCAGCTGCATAATGATAGAAGCAGAGATGTAGGGCATGATACCCAATGCAAACAGACTGGCCCGCTTCAGCGCGCCACCCGAGAACATGTTGAACATGTCCAGAATCGTGCCCTGCTGCTGATCGAAGAGCACAGCGAGTGCCGCAGGGTTCACACCAGGAACGGGTATAAATGTTCCAATTCGGAACACCAGCAACGCACCGATCACGAACAGCAGACGCTGACGCAGCTCCGTGAACTTCCCCATTCCGGCGAGAGCACCGGCACCTGAACCCTTAGAAGCCATTTATTCCTCGACTTTCCCGCCGGCGGCTTCAATTGCAGCCCGGGCGCCCTTGGTTACACCAAGGCCCTTTACGGTGACAGCCTTTTCGATCTTGCCGGAAAGGATCACTTTGGCACGCTTGATTGCAGTTGAGAGAACGTCTGCATCCTGCAATGCCTGCAAATCCACAACATCAGCGCTGACCTTGGCCAACTCGTCAAGTCTGACCTCAGCGGTATATTTTGCCTTGCGTGAGGTAAAACCAACCTTCGGCAGGCGACGCTGCAAAGGCATCTGACCGCCTTCAAAACCGACCTTGTGATAGCCACCGGAGCGTGAACTCTGACCTTTATGGCCACGCCCACAGGTTTTACCCAGACCGCTGCCGATACCACGACCGACGCGCTTGGCTGACTTCTTTGAACCTTCTGCAGGTTTAATGGAATTCAGTCGCATTTTAGGCTTCCTCAACCTTGACCATGTAGGACACCTTGTTGGCCATGCCACGCGTGGCCTGGGTATCCTCAACGAGAACTGACTGGTGTATGCGGCGCAATCCGAGACCACGCACACAGGCCTGATGGGAGGCCAGACGGCCATTCAGACTGCGCACCAGAGTGACTTTCATCATTTTCTTCTCAGCCATGACTTACCCCAGAATCTCATCAACAGTTTTGCCACGCTTGGCAGCTACAGCTTCAGGATCCGTCATATCAGTCAAAGCATTGATAGTAGCCCGAACCACATTAATCGGGTTGTTGGTTCCGATACATTTGGCCAATACGTTCTGCACACCGACCACCTCGCACACGGCGCGCATTGCACCGCCGGCGATGATACCGGTACCTTCAGATGCCGGCTGCATGTAGACTTTCGCTGCACCGTGACGGCCAATCAGAGGATACTGAACAGTGCCTTCATTCAGCTTTACCTTCTTCATGTTGCGACGTGCGGTTTCCATCGCTTTCTGAATGGCAATCGGCACTTCGCGCGCCTTGCCTGTTCCAAAGCCAACATTTCCGTTACCGTCACCAACCACTGTAATGGCTGAGAAACCGAAAATACGACCACCTTTAACAACCTTGGCGACGCGATTAACGTTGATCAATTTTTCAATCAGATCATCGCCTTGCGGGTTTGCATCATAGTTCGACATACCCAGAGCCCCTTAGAACTGAAGACCGTTTTCGCGGGCAGCGTCAGCTAACGCCTTTACCCGCCCGTGATATTTAAATCCTGCGCGATCAAATGCTACCGTCTCAACGCCAACGGCTTTTGCGCGTTCAGCGATAGCCTTGCCAACTAATGCAGCAGAAGCTGTATTACCTGCATGTCCGCTCAACTCGGATTTGATGTTTTTCTCAACAGTAGAAGCGCTTGCCAGCACTTCCGATCCATTTGGCGCAATGACCTGAGCATAGATGTGACGCGGGGTACGAAAGATGGTCAGTCGATTAACACCCAGTTCGCGAATCTTTGCACGAGAGCGGCGCGCTCTGCGTATACGTGCGGCTTTCTTATCCATCATATTACCCTTTATTTATTCTTCGCTTCTTTACGGACGACATACTCGTCCGAATACCTGACACCCTTGCCCTTGTATGGCTCTGGTGGGCGGTAAGCGCGAATTTCTGAAGACACCTGGCCTACCTTCTGCTTGTCGCAGCCTGAAACGAGGATCTCAGTCTGAGTAGGGGTTTCTATAGTGATTCCCTCAGGAATCGGGTAATCGACAGGATGGGAAAAACCCAGACTCAGGTTCAATACATTACCCTTAGCCTGCGCACGATATCCAACACCGATCAATTGCAACTTCTTTTGAAAGCCGTCGCTGACGCCAGTTACCATATTATTGATCAAGGCACGAAAGGTACCTGCCATCGCCCATTGCGCCTGAACATTTGCATCTTTCGGAGCGACCTGGATTGCCCCATCTTCCTGCACGACAGTAACAAAGTCATGCAGTGCAAGAGACATATTGCCCTTTGCGCCCTTTACAGCAATCTCACTGCCCGAAAGGGTGACATTGACACCGGCAGGCAGATTGATTTGAGCTTTTGCTATACGTGACATTGCTCTCGCCTCCGATTATGCCAGATACGCCAGAATCTCACCGCCATGACCCGCGACACGCGCGGCACGGTCAGACATCAGGCCCTGGGAAGTGGATACAATGGCAATGCCCAGACCACCGCGCACCTTAGGCAAGTCCTTGCATCCTTTATAGATGCGAAGACCTGGCCGGCTAACGCGCTGGACCATTTCAATAACAGGCTTACCCTGGAAATATTTGAGATCGATACTGAGAACGCTTTTTGCGGACTCATCGACAGAGAAACCGGCGATATAACCTTCACTCTCAAGCAGTTTGGCTATAGCGATTTTCTTCTTGGAACTCGGCATGGAAACCGCGACTTTTCCAACTTGTTGACCGTTACGAATACGGGTCAGCATATCCGCGATCGGATCAGACATACTCATATTGTAAACCCTCGGGGTCAGCCCACTATCAAAACAGTGCGATACCCAAACGATTGTAGAAAATCCGCCCATGGGCGGATTCTTAATGAATTCAGCCCCACCTCTACAGTGGGGCGCGAATTATATACTTACCAGCTAGCCTTTACAAGCCCTGGTACATCTCCGCGCATGGCAGCTTCGCGCAGCTTATTTCTGCACAGGCCGAATTTACGGTATACAGCATGAGGACGACCACTCACACGGCAGCGGCGCTGCTGACGGGACGGACTGGCATCACGCGGCATCTTCTGCAGTTTCAAGACTGCATCATCCACCTGTTCAGACGTGCTTTCAGGATTATTGATAACCGCCTTGAGCTCGTTACGTCTGTTTGAATATTTAGTTGCCAGTTTAGCCCGCTTTACTTCGCGCGCGATCATGCTCTTTTTTGCCATATCAGATCTACTCAGTTCTTGAACGGAAAGTTGAACGCTTCCAGAAGAGCGCGTCCTTCTTCGTCAGTTTTCGCCGTTGTCGTGATGGTAATATCCAGTCCACGCAGGGCATCTACTTTATCATAGTCGATCTCAGGAAAGATAATCTGTTCCTTGACACCAATAGAATAGTTGCCGCGGCCGTCAAAGGACTTACCGTTAATTCCCCGGAAGTCACGTATACGTGGAATCGAGATATTGATCAGGCGATCAAGAAACTCGTACATGCGCTCGCGACGCAGGGTAACTTTGCACCCCACTGGCCAGCCTTCGCGGATCTTGAATGCTGCAACCGATTTTCTCGCCATAGTGACAACCACTTTCTGGCCAGTAATCTTCTCGAGGTCGCTCACCGCGTTATCCATGACTTTCTTGTCACCTACCGCTTCACCGACACCCATATTGAGGGTGATTTTGGTGATTCTCGGTACTTCCATAACGCTTTTATAGCTGAACTTCTCTTTCAGCTGACCTACGATTTCATCGCGGTATTGTTGCTGTAATCTTGCCATCTTGCTTATCGCCTCAGATATCCACGACTTCGCCGTTGGACTTGAAGTAGCGCACCTTGCGTCCATCATCCAGCGTTTTCATACCAACGCGGTCAGCCTTACCCGTGGTTGGATTATAGATCGCAACGTTGGAGATATGGATCGGCATCTCTTTATCAAGAATACCACCGGGCTCACCCTTCATCGGGTTTGCCTTGGCGTGCTTCTTCGCTATGTTAATGTTTTCCACGATGACCTTTTCGCCATCGAGAACCTGCAGGACCGATCCCTGCTTGCCCTTGTCCTTACCTGTAAGAACAACGACCTGGTCACCTTTTTTAATCTTTCGTGTGGCCATGATTCACCCCTTAAAGAACTTCTGGTGCAAGCGAAATGATTTTCATGAAACGCTCGCTACGCAATTCGCGGGTAACCGGACCGAAGATACGTGTACCGATAGGCTGCAACTGGTTGTTCAACAGTACCGCTGCATTGCCATCGAAACGGATTAAGGAACCATCAGGACGACGAACGCCCTTCTTGGTGCGGACCACTACCGCATTGAATACGTCGCCTTTTTTCACCTTACCGCGGGGAATAGCGTCTTTTACGCTCACTTTAATAATGTCCCCGATACCGGCATAACGACGGTGAGAACCACCCAGTACTTTTATGCACTGGACTCTCTTCGCACCGCTGTTGTCGGCGACATTCAGCATTGTCTGCATCTGGATCATTGGTCTATTCCAACTCTAAAATTCAGTTATCCGAATACTGCCAGAACCTCGTGGCCGAATCAGGAAGCCTTTTCCAACACCTTGACCAATCGCCAGGTTTTGCTCTTGGACAACGGACGGCACTGCTCGACCATCACCACATCACCGACACCGCATTCATTGGTCTCGTCATGTGCATGTACTTTGGTTGAGCGACGTACAAACTTACCGTAAATCGGATGTTTAACCCGGCGCTCGACAAGTATCGTGATGGTTTTATCCATCTTGTCGCTAACGACTCGACCCTGGAGCGTGCGGTTGCTAGAAGTCTGCTCGCTCATTTCTTTTCACCTGCTTTCAATTGATTCAACACGGTCTTAGCCCGGGCAATCTCTTTACGCACCCGATTGATCTCAGATGGCCGAGAAAGCTGACCGGTACCCTGCTGCATACGCAGATTAAACTGCTCTTTACGCAACTCAAGCAGAGACTCTTCGATCTCAGCTGGAGATTTTTCCCGAAGTTCACTCGCCTTCATCACAGTACCGTCCGTTTTGCGAAAGTGGTCTTAAACGGCAGTTTCGCTGCTGCCAGCTTGAAAGCCTCGCGAGCGAGCTCTTCCGAAACGCCTTCAATTTCATAGAGCATGCGTCCTGGCTGTATCAGACACACCCAGTATTCAACATTACCCTTACCTTTACCCTGGCGTACTTCGAGCGGCTTTTTCGTGATTGGCTTGTCTGGAAATACACTAATCCAGATTTTACCACCACGCTTTACGGTACGACTGATCGTACGACGCGCTGCTTCGATCTGACGCGAGGTAATCTGTCCACGCGCAACAGCCTGAAGACCAAAATCACCGAAGCTTACTTTACTACCCGTAGTAGCAAGGCCCCGGTTGCGACCCTTCATCTGTTTGCGAAATTTTGTCCGTTTTGGCAACAACATGATTTAGCCCCTCTTCCCGGACTTGCGCTTAGGTGCCTTCTCCTCTTCCTGGGCTACGGAAGCTGCAGTATCAGCGCCTTCGAAAACCTCGCCCTTGAAGATACAGACCTTCACACCTATGATTCCGTAGGTTGTTTTTGCTTCCGCAAAGCCGTAGTCGATATCAGCACGCAGGGTATGCAGCGGTACGCGACCTTCACGATACCACTCGCTACGAGCGATCTCTGCACCATTCAAACGTCCAGCAATGTTTACCTTGATGCCTTCGGCACCCAGACGCATAGCGGTCTGTACAGATCTTTTCATTGCACGACGGAACATGACACGGCGCTCAAGCTGCTGAGTGATACCCTCTGCAACCAGTTGTGCATCAAGCTCCGGTTTGCGGATCTCTTCTACACTGATGTGTACTGGTATTCCCATACGCTTGGAAACCTCAGCACGCAGTGAATCAATATCTTCACCCTTCTTACCAATCACCAGGCCCGGACGCGCGGTATGAATGGTGATGTGGGCGTTCTTGGCTGGTCGGTCGATCTGAATACGACTAACCGAAGCCTGCGAGAGACGTTGTTTCAGGTAGTCCCGAACTTCTAAGTCGGTATTCAGTAAATCGGCATAGTCTTTTGAGTCGGCATACCATTTGGATGTCCACTGTTTGACAATACCTAACCGAATGCCATTTGGATGTACTTTTTGACCCATGTTGGCCTCTCTACCTTACTTGTCCGACACAGTCACGGTAATGTGACTGGTACGCTTCAAAATACGAGCCGCACGCCCTTTTGCCCGTGCGCGAATTCTCTTCATGGTGGGACCTTCATCAACGGTCACAGCAGAGATTTTCAGCTCATCAATATCCGCGCCTTCATTGTTCTCGGCGTTTGCAATAGCCGAGTCCAGTACCTTTTTCATCAGTACCGCGCCCTTCTTATTGCTGAATACCAGAATATTCAGAGCCTGCTCGACCGAGAGTCCTCTGATCTGATCTGCAACCAGTCGGCCTTTTTGGGCCGATAGGCGCGCGTGACGTAATTTAGCGACTGCCTGCATGGTTCAAACCCCGATTAACGTTTTGCTTTCTTATCAGCCGCATGACCGCGATAAGTGCGGGTCAGTGCAAACTCACCTAGCTTGTGGCCGACCATATTTTCGGTAACCAGAACAGGCACATGCTGACGTCCGTTGTAGACCGCGATCGTGAGACCGACCATCTCAGGCAGGATCATTGAACGGCGCGACCAGGTTTTAATTGGACGCTTGCTATTGCTTGCTACCGCTTCATCGACCTTCTTGATCAAATGATGGTCTACAAACGGGCCTTTTTTAATTGAACGTGGCACAGTTCTTACCTCAGTTCCGTTTACTTACGATTGCGACGACGCACAATCATCTTATTTGTACGCTTGTTGGTACGTGTCTTATAGCCTTTGGTTGGCACACCCCAAGGACTCACTGGATGACGACCACCTGAGGTACGACCTTCACCACCACCATGCGGATGATCTACCGGGTTCATGGCAACACCACGAACGGTCGGACGAACACCACGCCAGCGGACTGCACCGGCCTTGCCCAGTTTGCGCAAGCTATGTTCTGCATTACTGACTTCGCCGATAACACCGCGACATTCGTAACGCACTTTTCTCATCTCGCCTGAGCGGAGGCGCAGGGTAGCATATTCACCCTCTCTTGCAACCAACTGGATTGAAGTACCAGCAGATCTCGCAAGTTGCGCGCCCTTGCCCGGCTTCAGTTCGACACAGTGGATAACCGAACCGAGCGGAATGTTTCTCAGCGGCATACAGTTACCCGGACGGATGTCTGCCTGCTCGCCAGAAATAATCTTACTTCCAGCACTGACACCTTTCGGTGCAATGATGTAGCGGCGCTCACCATCAGCATACTTAATCAGCGCAATATTCGCAGTACGATTGGGATCGTACTCCAAACGCTCGACAACACCTGGGATGCCATCTTTGTTACGCTTTAAATCAATCAGACGATAGCGTTGTTTATGCCCACCACCAATGTGACGAGTGGTTATGCGACCATTATTGTTACGGCCGCCGGTCCGACTCTTTTGCTCAACCAAAGGACTGTAAGGCTGTCCCTTGTGAAGCTCCGAGTTAACCACCTTGACCACGAACCGTCTGCCGGCCGATGTGGGTTTGGTTTTAACGATTGCCATTGTATTTCTTCCGCCCTAATACTTTATCGTGCCCAGAAACGATCAGGCACCCGCACCGAAATCGATGTCGCTGCCTTCGGCCAGCTTTACGTAAGCCTTGCGTACACCGCTGCGCTTACCATGAATCGTGCCGAACCGCTTCGTTTTGCCCTTTATGTTTACAACGCGGATGTTATCCACCTTGACTTCAAACATCATCTCCACAGCCTTTTTTATTTCGGGCTTGGTAGCATCACTAACAACGCGAAATACGAACTGTCTGTTTGCATCCGCAGCTATGGTACTTTTTTCCGAAACCACCGGCCCAAGCAGCACTTGCATCAAACGCTCTTTATTCATGACAGACGCTCCTCAAGACGTTTGATGGCCGAAGAAGTGATTACAATCCTTTCGTAGCCAATCAGGCTGACAGGATCCACTTCATTCACATCGCGCATATCGACTCCATAGAGGTTGCGCGAAGCCAGATAGAGGTTTTCATCCGGATTTTCGGTGATAACCAAGGCCTCTTTCAGCCCCATCTGATTCAACTTGCCAACCAATTCTTTGGTTTTTGGCGCGCTGAGTGCAAATTCGTCAACCACCAGCAGACGCTCCTGGCGCACCAGTTCGGACAGAATCGAGCGCAGCGCAACACGATACATCTTCCGATTTACCTTCTGGGTATAGTCACGTGGCTTAGCAGCAAACGTAACACCACCAGAACGCCAGATTGGACTACGGCTTGAGCCGGAACGCGCACGGCCTGTACCTTTTTGACGCCAGGGCTTGGCCCCGCCACCACTGACATCCGAACGGTTTTTCTGTGCCTTACTTCCAGCGCGTGCGCCATTCATGTAGGCCGAAACAACCTGATGAATCAGTGATTCATTATACTTGGTAGCGAACACATCATCAGAAACCTGAATCGATCCAGTATTGCTGCCATTGGTCTGTACATTGAGGTCCATCGACATTACCCCTTATTCTTCATCTTGATGGCAGGCGTGATGATGACATCACCGCCAGGAGCACCAGGTACCGGCCCCCGCACCAACAAAAGATTCCGGTCGGCATCAACACGCACGATTTCCAGATTCTGGACAGCGCACTGAACATCACCCATGTGACCCGCCATCTTCTTGCCTTTGAAGACACGACCAGGCGTTTGACACTGACCGATGGAACCAGGTGCACGATGCGACAGCGAGTTACCGTGGGTGGCATCCTGAGTGCGGAAATTGTGACGCTTCACCGCACCCTGAAAACCCTTACCCTTGCTGGTCCCACGCACGTCGACAATCTGACCGGCCGCGAAGATATCAACTTTGATATCACCACCAACCTCGATGCCTTCGCCTTCGCCTTCAGCCAAACGAAATTCCCAAGCGCCACGACCCGCCTCAACACCTGCTTTCGCATAGTGGCCAGCCGTTGCCTTATTAACACGAGACGCCTTGCGCTTACCGGTTGTTACCTGAACGGCGTTATAGCCATCCACTTCGCTGGAGCGAAGCTGGGTAACACGATTTGGCTCTGCCTCGATGACAGTTACAGGGACAGAGGCACCATCCTCGGTAAATACCCGAGTCATGCCTACCTTACGTCCGACAATTCCAATCGCCATTTTCTTAACCTCAGTTCAGCTTAATCTGAACATCCACGCCAGCAGCAAGATCGAGCTTCATCAGCGCATCAACCGTCTTATCTGTTGGATCAACTATGTCCATCAGACGTTTGTGCGTACGAATCTCATACTGGTCACGTGCATCTTTGTTTACATGCGGTGAAATCAAAATGGTATACCGCTCCTGCTTGGTCGGCAGCGGAATAGGGCCGCGGACCTGCGCACCTGTGCGCTTAGCAGTATCGACGATTTCACGCGCAGACTGATCGATCAAACGATGATCGAAAGCCTTCAGTCGAATACGAATTCTCTGGTTGGCCATATCTTATTTACTCAATGATCTTGGAAACCACGCCGGCGCCAACTGTACGACCACCTTCGCGGATTGCAAAGCGCAGACCTTCTTCCATAGCGATCGGCGCAATTAG